>JAJYCX010000006.1 GCA_021778015.1 Pseudomonadota bacterium | reverse complement strand
GGTGTCACTGTGCGATGCGCATGGTGAATTTAAACAACGCTGGCAGCCTAAAACAGGCCCCATGACTCAGTATGATGCTAGCCATTATCGCTACTCTTTCGAACAAGAAACACGTGACACTATCGCACATCTAGATACTTTGGTGGTTGCCGAAAAATTACTGCCCAAAGAAGGTTTAGAATGGATTGCCAGCGACAAATATGTTTATGAATTATGGTCTGCTATTCTAACGGGAGACAACGGTCGAGCAGGTCCTTTTGCTGGATTTATTCTGCCTACGGAAGATATGTTGCTAGAACAACATAAAGACTTAATTGAGTCTTTAGAAGATTTTTTCCTGCATGAACAACGACACCTTTTAGATGAAGAACACAGGGAAGAGCTCGTCGTTGAGTTGGCGAATATAGACGATATAAATGATTTAAGCCCAGAGCAACAAAAAGAAATCCAAGACAATCCTAAAAAAATTCTCATCAATCTTCCGGATAAAACCGGCAGCATTTATGTCAATATCAGCAATATGCCCGACTCTATCTCCTCCGATAAGTTATTCGCCGTATTTTTAGGCACTATTGCCGCCATGGCCACTTTAGGTTCTTATATGCGCATGATTACCAGCGGCTTAGCCATTTCTGCAAGCATAATGGAAATCTTCAGTAGGGCTTTTCCTGAGCAATTTACCGCTTTGATGGCGACAAGCCTAGGTAAAACCCGCGCCGGCGAAACGGTATTCGATCCGACAGCATTACAGCAAAATTTACAACGACAAGCTCCTCCCGATTCGAAGAACGATCTGATATCCACCGCCCAATTTCAGACAGCGCCCACCAATAGACCTAGAGGCCCGGGCGGGTTTTAATTATTCTTCCGTCCGATGAAAGACCCAGAGTGCGGCTTAGCCACAGACGTATCCAGCTTAGTCACAGGCGTATCCAGCTTAGTCGCAGATGTACCTGGCGTAGTTGATTTTGTCCAAAACTGACTGGATGTTACGGATCTATTCAGAAGAGGGGGATCCTGCAGTGAACTTGGCGGTTGGGGAGGTTTCCTTGAACTGTCCTTTAGGCAAAAATCAAGTGCTGTACAGGAGGATTCATCAGATGTTTGTTGACTTAAGTTTGAGCGGCTAATATCGTCTACAGGTTGATTGCCTACTTCTGAGAAAGACAGCGATAACGAAGAAGAATCTCCGTCTCGTGGCTTAATCAAAAAAGACATACTTTTTTGTCCTTTTCTTACGGTTTTTTCTAGTGCAGGCAAAAATGATGGCTTTGTGGTTTTTCGTGATGCAGACGAAGATGGCGAGATTGAAGCTCGTTGTGATGCAGACAGTGAGACTTGTCCCGGCATAGGCCTAAGTTTTGATCGCTTTGAGTATTCTGGTAATGACGGTGGCGGTAAAAAACTTGCGTCTAGACCTGATAAAGACTCAGATGGCGAACATGGACTTTGTCTTGACATAGGCCAAAATGATGATGACCTTTGGTCATATGATGTTACATCATGTAAGTCAAACAATCCGGATAGTGACAAAATACTACTTTCTTGAATGGAATGAGTGGTAGCTTCCTCAGACGCAAATTTTTCTAAAAAAAGTGTGGGCATATGCGATTCTTTCCATAGTGCGAATATGCAGTTATAAATTTGAGTCACAAGTTCTTTGCACTGGATACGAATTACATGCTCTTCCACCACAATAGTGCTTTGCATATCATAGAGGTGAGAATTTCTGGCAGAACAGCTGTAATGTAACGCATCTAAGAATTCACGTAACATTTTAACTTTTTGATCTAATTGTTCTATATTGTGAAAAGTAATACTAACCTCGTCTTTAACTTTTGTCATCGAAACATCTTTGACACATGCCATTAAAGAAAAAATATGAAAGGGTCTAATTTGAGAAAAGATATCTTTACGAATTTGCATTTCAGAACCTAAAACCATGACCAGTTCACCTGTAGGTAATTGCGTTATTGCATTCACAGAAGTACCAAGAACAGAATATCTCATTAAAAGTTGGTTTCGGTAACCTGTCTTTGTAGGCCACCATACCTTAATATTACCCTCAGCATCTCTGCTGATAAACGCTCCTGGGAAAGACAACGGAAGTAGAGTCAAAATAGCACCAGAACATGCATCTTTTATAGAATTAATATAAACATAACCTTCTTCTTCGTCCCACCCCCATATTTCAATGCCACCCGTACTCAAACCGCTAATAAGCTTTCCATACGTTTCACCCTCTACGGCGGGAAGCTGGGTGAGTGCCGAAACTCCTTCAACCAGACTTTCAACGGGCCTCTTTAAAGTCTGAATGTATTCTTTTTGTTGAAGATCCAAAATTTGAATGCTGTAATCGCTGTATCCAATGGCCAATTTTTCATTAGGCGTCTTTACGACTGTATGAGCTAACACCTTATTATTAATACATCGTTCTTCATATTCACAAGGTCTTGAACAAAAAGAGTCAAGAAACTTACGGACTTCCCAAATTCTAATAGTGCCATCTTTAGAAATACTAACAATTTGATTTGGCCCATTTTGAATTATCGCCATTACTGTGGCATGTTCTCCTAAAGTAAAATCAGTATATCCTTTACACTCCTCATTCAAACTCCAAATTTTAATGGTATTATCTACAGAAGCGCTAATAATAATATCCTCGAAAAGAAAAAGCGCAGTAATTCCAGCCTTATGCCCATCTAAAGTATATAGACATTTCTTTTCATTTAGATCCCATATTTTGATAGTGTTATCCCAAGATCCACTGGCAATGCGTCCTTCGGGAAGAAAAAGAACTTCTGATATTGCTTTCGAATGACCTGCTAATGTAAACAATACATCTCCAATCAGTTTAGCTGAAAAATCATGCACTGGAGTCAGCAACGAGATAGTATCTTCACCTCCTTGCTTATATGCGCTGTCGTATAAATACCGTGCCGATTCCTCCCAGGATAGAAACCAACTTAATCGATTGCTGTTGAATAGATCAGGGGAAAAACCAACTTGTCTTTTGTCTTTAGGGCCCAACCCCCGTAAATACTGTTTTGTCACTAGAGAAAGAAGTTCTATCTTATCTCTAGACAACGATTTTTTTCTTGTTTCTACTGAAAGGTCCGTTAAGTCAAGATTGACGCAGAGTGTTTTGTTACTTTTCACCCAACCCCGTAAAAGTTCTTTATCCTCTTCACTAAAGCTACAAGCATGAAAATCTAGCATTTGTATAGTCTCGTTATACTCTAGAGCCTTAAGAAGTCGTGCTATAGTTCCTTTAGGGAATGAAACACCTGAAAAATTTAAGACTCTTGTTATCGTGTCATCTGTAATAAGGCTGGCTATCACAAGAATGTCAGACTCTGTTATGGAAGAAAAGCTAAGATCCCAGATAGGGGGGGTCCTTAGATCTAAAAATTCACGGCCTTTTTTAATCAAGTTGTTTTTATTTATTTCCAGAGACGTTAGTTTAGGGTGACATTCTAAAAAAGTGGTTAGATCAGGGAAAACTGGTATATTCATGTTTATAACGGATGTGTCACGCGTGAGCCAAACCTCTTGAAGAGTACGATTAGGCCATAGCGCTCCTTTTATTTCAACATATTGTGCCCCATTCAGCCTATCAAGAATTTCAAGTCTAAGTAAATTTTCATTGTTTTTGATACCATTTGCAAGAATCACAATTAATTTATCTCTAATATCAGCTTTTGCCTTTCTAAAATCAATTTTTAAAGCCGTTAGATCCGGATTTTCTTTTAGTAGAAAGCCTATTGCCTCAATAAGAAGCTCCATATTTTCAAATTCATAACTGTCTACTCCCACCGCTACCTCTGCTTTACGCATCCAATTATCCAATTGTTCTATTTGTTTTTCTAATGCTGCCCGTTTAACTCTAGAGAATAAATCAGGAGCAGACACACTAATATAGTGCAGAAAAGAAGGTTTTATTTCTGTACATCTCTTTACATCCAAATGTGGCACAATTTGTACAAACTTTATGGCCTTTAAAAGCTCCTGAGTCGTCAACTTAGGGCAATCGCTAACATTTAGACTACTGAGTCTTCCACTATTAAGACCAAGGGCTATCAATTCCTCATTGTCAGAAAAGTTTCCCTCAATCAGCCCGGGAATATTCAAATCAATCTTTGTTAATTTTTTGCACCCCGTAATGGTTATTTCCTTTAACTTATTAAACCGGCCATTCCAGCTGAACATCATGATTCCTGGTAAATTCTGAAGTGTTAAGCCTCTTAAATTTTCAGATTTTTCAAAAATAATAGGAAATATTTTATCGGAAAGTTTTGAGCAATTCGCAAGATGTAAATTGGTTAGACTTGTGGATGCGGCCAATAGGCTTTTAAAATCTTCATGCGCTATATCGTAATTTCGTATGACCAATTTTTGAAAGTTAATTTTAAAACCAATAAACATTATGAGCGCCACATTATAAGTTTCCACCTCAATTTCATGAAACTCATCCCCAAAAAATCGATTAAATAATTCTTCTAGCTTCCCCTTATCTTTTATCTCTTTAAGACTACCCACTTTACCTTGACGTAATAGTTCCAAATAATATTCTATGCTTACTTTTTCTTTGCTTATTTTTACTATCATCTCTATTGCATCTTCTGGCCGCAACATACTCTTGATTGTACTTTTCTTATCACCTTTTCTATTCTGTAGTAACACATTAAATCGAGCGGGAGCTTCTTCTGGCTGAGAATATTGCTCAAAAGCATTATTAACATCTCCAGGAACTACTGCATTTATGCAGTGAGAAAGGGTTGCTTGAGGATTACGCTGTAATTCCTGTTGAAGTTTACTCATACGGCTTAAGAAACCACAAAGAAATGATTTTGAAAAGAAAGTGCCTGGCAGTAAAAATGGAGACCTCAACTCTGAGGATTGCGCATCTTCTTCATTAGGAAATAGTTCTGTACTAGAAACGCCTGGCAATAAAAATGAAATGGTATCCTTTGATGATTGAGCATCCTCCTTACTTGCAAATAGCTTTTTAATGCGCTCATGGGGTTCTTGAAGTTGTCGCAGCACTGTGTTTAATAAAAACTCTGGTGATTTAGATAGAATTTCTGCACGGACTACAGGGTGCACTACTTGTTCTTGCACAGCCGACAAACAAAATAGAATACAAAGTATACTTGTTTCATTCTCTTCTGCCGCAAGAAGTTCAGGAAGAGAGTCATCATTTATTATTCTTACCAATCCAATAGAATCTGCGTAAATGAAATCTTCGGGGTAGGCATCACAATCCAAAATTAAGTGCATCATCACTTGTGCTGAAACTGATTTCCTATCAAAGTCATGCTCTAAAATGAATTTTTTTTGTTCGTCAGCAATAGGTTTTTCCTGACTATAAGGATTGGGAGTTAATTTAAAATGGGTTTGTCCGGGGAACCCTTTGCTGCTAACCCTGAAGCTCTTTCGAGATAAAGGAGATGTTGTTATATCTTCTCTTCTTTTTGAAATATTCGCAAAATTCTCGCCAGGATATATTTTGAAAATCCGTACAAAACCATGTTTATTTATTTTGTTGAAAATAAGAAAATATTCTTCGGGTACAATGCCTGCAGATAACAAGTTTCCAACGCACGCAACTGTTACTGCTTTCCCTACATTGCGGACATCCCGCGGATAAGTGACGCACCATCTATCTTCGTCTATTTCAAAACTGAACCCCTCAGGTTCTTCATTTTTAGAAATCTGATTGTAAAGTTTTTTAGATACCATCACTTCACCTGACGTTACACTCTCTACCGGTACAACATCACAGTCATCGCTCTTTTCTATATGAACAGAATCTTTTTGCTTTGAAGAAAACCTATCCTCATCTTTTTGAGAAACCCTTACAGTAACAATGTTGACAGGCGCTATCTCTAAAGAAGCTAAGCTGAATTGCCAATCCAAGCTAAGATTGCGCTTTTTAAGCTTATTTATGGCAGCATTAAGATCTTTGTTGCCTAATTTACGATAGGCTTCATACAACATCTTACCATTAGCATGAATTCCAGCGCCTCTGTTTACCAACTCAGTAAATAGCCAAATCTTTATTATTTGCTCAGCTTCTGAATCGTTACTCTTAAAAATCGTTTCTAAAATCTCATCCAGCACTGTTTTATTTTCGACATTTTTAGCTTCGAAGTTAATACCAAGCCTAGTTAGATGATCCAGTACGTCAATAAAAATATTTTTCTTTGTTTTATCCCACTGAACTAGCTCTAGCTTGAGCAGCACAGCTCTTATTAATATCAACAAAGGAGTACCTTCTATACTATCATGATCTGGCTCACAATTAGGGTGTGTGAACAGAAGTTCGGCCATCAATTGCGCACTTTTTTCAGGGTACTGTAACAGACAATTATCACAAAATTCATGTATGGCGGTTCTTTTTTTATGCGGATCCGCAACATTGGGCTTTGCACCTAACTGTAACATTCTTAATGCAACCAGAGGAGTACCACTAAGAATCGCCATTCTAAGCCAGGATTGAAATAAAGACTCCTTATCGTCCTTATCCTCCTTTGGAATAACGTCCTGCCACATTTGCGCTGTAAGTAAATGTGGCGGCAGAATACAGAATATTTTCACATATTCCCAAATTGCTTCAGAAGACAACCTCTTCCACTTGATATCTTGGCGAAACATAGCTAGGCAAAGTGTTATTGCTGTTAGATCTTTTTTGGGGATTGCTGGAGGTTTCCCATCCGCCGCTAAAAAAATTTTATTAACCGCTTTAAAGGTTGCTTCTTCGCTGTCTTCGCATTGACGATTTGCTTTACCAAATAAGCTTGCTTGCTTTTCTTTTGGCCCTACTAACCGGGCCATATCGCGACGGTCACCAAGATCACAAAAAACAGCTTCTTCCTCTACGATTGAACGAGGATTTTTTTTTAACTTCTTAGCGGCCTTTAGCGTCTGCTGCGCTGATAATCCTTGCTCTGGTTGTATTTGCGTCAAGAACCATTGGTTATCTCGTAATTCCTGTGGTGTTCCCTTTTTGCCTCTGAGTTCTTCCTTTGCTTGATGCTCTCTTACTGTGTTCTCTATCAGAGTAGCTTGATACACTGCCAACCGGGGCACCGCTTTATATGACTCGAAAACTGCGGGGCAGAGTTCTTCAAAAAGCTCTTCATGCGTGATACTTCTCTTTTCTCTCACCGTTCTTTGCAACTGCTCCCATTGTTGTTGCAAAAAAAAGAGCGTTTGTGGCGATAATGCGACAGGAATATCTATTGCGTTTAACTTCTTATTAAAGTTAATCCAGTGCATACCATAACTGTCTTGCAGTGCAAACATACATAATCCTGTTGCCCATTGATGTTTCACAGATACATTTAATATCTGATCTGCTATATCTGGATGTAATGGCCGTTTCAAGATCTCCGGAATAAGAAATAAAATATTTTTAATGGTTAAACATAGTTTCTCTACTTCGTTAACCTTCACAAGCTTAAAAGGCATGGCCAAGCTATAACCAAGATCAATCGCCACAATACGACAAGAGATTACGCCAACTTCGTTGTATCTGATTTGCAATATCCAATTGTCCGACTTAGCATCGCCAGGTGGAACTAAAAGAAAGGCCACAAAAAGTGCGCTAGTTGTTTTATGATCTAATTTAGTAAGCAACTCCTTTACCCATTGACAAGCGGTGAAAGCTGGAATATCAGGAAATATTTTTTCAAATAAAAATCGAGTACTTTTAATATCAAATAATAACCCCATGGCTGTTTTGTTAACCAATGCGTGACCTATCATGGTTCGCCCTTTGCTCAGCCTAGGAAATTTTGAAATTAGGCCTATTAATATATAAACATCTTCTATTCTTCCTCCCTCGTTAAGGTACCATTCTAAAGCTTCATAAAATCCTCGTTGCCTTGAGTCTTTAGCGCGATTTTGATTACCTAGCACATCGATGAATTGTGCTAAATTTTCGATTACTAGACGCAAACATTCAAATCGATCTTTATCATTCATTCCTTTCAATATGTCTGGGAAGATCTTCTTATGCTCTATACTATCGGGAAGGACTTGGTTAACATCAGCATCCTTTGCTATGTTTTTGTTCACTAGACGCAAAAATTCAATTCGGTCTTCCTCAGACATCCTTGTCAAGATGTCTGGAAATATTTGGCTCGTATATTCTATAATGTCTTTAAACCCATTTTTAGCATCCTCCATCACCATTTTAAACTTTTTGGGCGATAATATTTTCTCCCAAGCTCTAAGTGTATCCAGTAATATTAAATAATCTTTAAAGCAGATACCATCCACTGTAAAGCCTACCTCAATCACATCACCACTCAATGCATATTGAGTCGGTTCGGTGCGAGGTGACGAGGATCGAGGTGATAATGGCGATGAAATAGGTAATCTTCCGTAAATACTGATAGGCACGGTCGGAGCTGCTACAAATATCTCCGGGCCTACAATAAGTTTCATCCAGGTATGAATCACATGTGCCATACCAGGCTGGAGAGACCCAGGAGGTTTAGGGAAACAGGTATAAGGCTTCCAATGTGCTCCACCAAATGCAGCTACTACGCGCTGCCCCGTGGGGATTTTTCTAACTACATTGCCTTCCTCATCCTGAGACAGTATTTCCATCGCTATGGCTAAATCAATGTGATAACATTTTGCCTCACCGAATATCGTTATACTGATTCTATTCGAATGCGCATCCCTCTTAAAAGGGTCCATGTAAGAGCTATGCAATTCTTGCAACAGTTTTTCGGCTTTATAAAACGCCGACCATGGGCGTATCTTTTCAATACACATCCTAATAAGGTCTGCGTACCCTGAAGCAATCTCTTGCCTATTGTCTTTTCCAAACACATAGGGAGGAACACATTTGTCCAAGACATCCTGAACCGTACTACGTACAGACGCATCATCCATAGGATGATCACGCAACAAGGATCTTAACTCTGTCAAACAAGTTGTATGATGATCTTCAACAAGTGCCGGATTTCCATCCGCATCCTTTAAATCTAAAATACGTTTTGATAGTGCTTCTAGCTCACCCCCATATATCGTCTCCGAGTGATGCTTTTCTATACGGGACTCTAAGCCTGTTCCTTTATACAGCTCTAAATATATTATTTCTTCATTAGGCATAAGCACTTACCTCCTTGTGTATAACAATAATACTCCATTATTGTTTATTATCTCATATCGTAGGTAATGCTGTGAATAAGGGACTAAGCTGGTGTTTCTCTAAGTGTAGACAAAGGCGTACCAAAAGTATCCGTGTAACCGGCAATACTGTTACGCAATAATCCTGCAGCATTATTAGTACTCACATTGCCCAAGCCTATAAATGCGAATTGTAAATAAATCATGTTGTTAAAGCGTGGATTATCTTGATTTTCAGCATCTAAATAATTAAATTCATGCGCCCCCACCAGACGAAAAGCCCAGCAACAGGTGTCGTATTCTACCCCACCCATTAAATTTTGGTCATGGTTTTGACTAATATTATAATTCCAGCGACTAAAGGTTTTCCATTGTGGCGACAATGGCCATACGGCAGACAGATCGCTTTGATTTAAATTGTTTTTTGAGCTGCCTGGCTGAGCGAGCAACGTGCCATTACTATCCACCAATTGATCGCCCCCGCGCAAAAAAGTGTAGCCTATATTAAAGATATGGCTATTATCTTTTTTATACTGCAGCGCCAAACCACCATTATTAAAGCCGCGCGGGATCTGAATTGCATTTGTTTCCCCTTCTTGCTGTGGATTTGAGGCTTCCTGTTCAATACCACTTTGCGGATTCCATGCCAGATTACCATTTAAATTCCAATATTGAGTCACGCGATAACTGGCTTCACTGGCTATGGGCGATAGAGTATTGTCTGGTGGTACGCTATTGTAGAGGGTTACCACATCCAATGAATTCGGATCGATATTAACTCGTCTATTTTCAAAGTAGTAAATTTCACCCACACTCACATGCATCTTTTCTACGCCGGACTCAGGATCCAATATGCGCGAAGTCAGTGCATAGCTGAGTTGATTGGTATCGCCTATGCGATCGTAGCCCGTAAAACGATTGGTACGAAACAGTTGATCATACGTAAATGGTTCGACGGTAGTATCAAATAAAGGAATATCGTCTTGATTGCGATAAGGCACATAAAGATAGAAAAGACGTGGCTCTAAAGTTTGTTGATAGGCGTGACCAAAAAAAGAACCTTGCTTATCAAAAAACAATCCTGAGTCCACATCAGAAATAGGCAATACTCTATCGATGCTGTTGTCTGCACCCGCTACTTGATTGCTTAAACTATATTGCGTTGCCGACAATTCTACGCTGGGCTTCAAATAACCTGCGCTAGAATACAAAGGTAAAGTCAGCTGTGGCATTGTAATGGCACGCGAACCATCCACGGGCGATTCCGTTGCGCCCGGAGTTTTAGTTTCATTAAAATAATCAAATTGATTATTCACGCCCACATCCACATCTCCTACCGCCTGTGGGTAATTGGCATTTAAAACTATTTCTGGCAGTTTTTCATATGCATTATCCACAGGAGGTTGATTGATAGGGTGTAAGGTTTGATACCCTTCCATCATGGTTTTAAAGTACCAATGATCGCTATTATACGCCACATCACCTGTATTATGAATTTGATAATCGCTGGTCTGTGCTGGATCGCTAGGAAAATTCTGGAAATAATAATCGTCACTGACACGGTTTACATATACATTAGAACTCCAATGCGGATCATATTGGCGATCGTCTTTCCAAGATACAAAATAACGATTGTCGTTGTCGTTTTCTAGGCGACTCAGTGTAGCCGGTACTTCCGCAGGTGGCGTATTTGCATACAGCGCTGCCTCATCGCTTTGAAATTGAGAAAAAGCTCGATCCCCGGGCAAAAATGCGCCATGAAAATCGCCCTTGCCATTAGAAGTTAAATAACGAAAATCATCATTCAGATTAACGCCACGCGATGACATATATTCCGGCGTAAAGGTCATATCATAATTGGGTGCCAAGTTAATGTAGTAAGGAAGAGAAACATCGTAACCCGTTTGCGATGAATACCCCCCGTTGGGCAGCAAAAATCCAGACTTACGTCGCGCATCAATCGGAAAGCTCATGTAAGGCACATACATTATGGGCATTTCTTTATAATAAAGCCGCGCTTGGCTCGCTGTACCTGTGCCCGTATCGCGATCTAAAGTAATGCGCTTGGCTTTCACTGACCAAACTTGTTGTAAGGGCGGACAAGTGGTGTACGTGCCTTGGTTGATAACAATCAGGCCTTCTTTGGTTTGGTTAAATTGCACCGCATTGCCCCAAGCGTTGACGCCAGTGACCTTCGATTGGGTATCGTCTAGAGAGGTAATGTTAGCGGAAGTGTCATACAAACTGCGCCTATAAACGACTTGTTCCATTTGCCCAGTTTTATCATTTAAATTAAAAGTACCGTTATCCCCTATGACTAATTCGCCTGGACGTCGTAGGAATACATGGCCGTAAGCTTGTATGTTATCCACTTGACCGCTGTTGGCATCGCGATTGATGTATAAAAGATCACTGCCAACCATTTGATTGGGTTGTTCCAAGACCACATTGCCCTTCAGCACTGAGGCCCCCGTTAAGGACAGCTCAGTTTCATCAGCACTGGCGTTTATGGGAATTTGATCGGCTTGTAATGCGGAATCTACACTGGTAAAGGAAGGCTCTACATAATATCCCCGGCACACCTGATTGGAATTCGTATCGTCTACAAAACCCAATTGCGATGCTATTTGCATCGATGTCATTTCTGACCAATCGAGACGCGGATAGTCGTTTTTATTCAATGTAGCGGTGCTGGTTGTCGCTGCGGCTTCTGTAGCATGCAGCGCTGTTGGGCAAAAAACGAGCGTAATAGGCAAAACACAGCGCAAAGCCGCTTCTAAGGTACGCTTTATTCGTTTATTTTGTGCAAAAAATGTCACGCTCACACTCCGCCGCCAAAAGATAATACTTTGCCCGGTCATGATACGCAACTATTCAAGGCGGCGCAATCGCTTGTCATTGCGGCAGTTATTAGACATAATGCCATTTTTTGTAACAAAGTGATGCAAGCAATGAATATGGCCACATTATCCACCGATCATCGTCTAGAAACTTTACAAACTTGGCTGCACAATTGCCTAAAGACAAGGCAGTTCCACATTACCCCTCTAGCGGGCGATGCCAGTTTTCGTCGCTACTTTCGCATTGAACACAACCATACACTTTGGATAGCGATGGACGCACCCCCCGAGTTAGAAGACAGCCATTCTTTTGTAAACATACAAAAACATTTATCAGAATTGGCTTTAAATGTACCACAGCTATATCACGTAGATTTAGCGCTAGGATTTATCTTAATGAGCGACTTAGGCGACACTTGGTTATGGCATGAAGCCTTGGGTCATAACAGTCCTCTGCTCTATCAAACTGCACTAGACGATTTACTCACCATGCAACAACAAGAATCGCCACAAAACTTAGCTCCTTTTGATGCTGCGTTTATGGGTAAAGAATTGTCTTTTTTTACGCACTGGTTTTTGCAAGGTTATTTGCAGTTATCTTTAAGCACTACAGAGCAACAATTATTGGACGATACTTTTTTACAATTAATCGCCATGGCCGAAAGCCAACCCTATTATTTTACGCATCGCGATTATCATTCGCGTAATTTAATGGTATTGCCTCAAAACAAAATTGGCATTCTAGACTTTCAAGACGCAGTCTTAGGTCCTATTACTTACGATCTGGTTTCATTGTTACGCGATTGTTATGTCACGCTGGATAAGTCACAACTAGAACAACATCTAGACTACTATTTTCAAGAAGCAGTGCGTTTAAATTTATTACCCACTCAAGATTTTCAGCAATTTCAAACATGGTTTGATTGGATGGGCATACAACGCCATTTAAAAGCCATTTTTATTTTCGCGCGTAAATTATTGCGTGATAACAATCCTAACTTCTTGACTTATATTCCACGCACTTTGGATTATGTCATGACTATCAGCGCGCAATATGCAGAATTAGCTGACTTCCATACTTTTCTGCAAAGCCGCGTTGCTCCTGTATTTCAAAGAGTCTATGCATCATGAAAGCGATGTTATTAGCCGCGGGTTATGGTAGACGCTTAAATGCTGTAACAAAAACACAACCTAAGCCCTTATTAAAAGTGCATGGCGATAATACCCTCATCGATTATCATTTACATAATCTCGCTAAAGCCGGTATACGCGAATGCGTCATCAATGTCAGTCATTTGAGTCATCTCATCCAAACACATGTAGGCGATGGCACACGTTATGGATTAAATGTCGTTTATTCCGTTGAAGACACTCCTTTAGAAACCGGCGGTGGCATTAAAAAAGCTTTGCCTTTATTGGGTACCGATCCATTTATAGTCATCAGTGCCGATATCTGGTGTGACTATCCTTTGCAACAATTATCTGCGCCCAAAGGTTTAGCCTATTTAGTATTAAATGATAGGCTACCTACTACCCAAGGCGATTTTGCACTGCAAGATGATTTTGTGTTTACCTATGGCTGCAATAAACTCAATTATGCAGGCATCAGTGTATTACGTCCCGAACTCTTTACAGATGTTTCTGAAACTACATTTCGTTTAATGGATGTATGGCGTCCGGCTTGTCAACAGGGTTTAGTGCGCGGTGAATATTACAGCGGCTTATGGTTTAATGTGGGCGACATGAAAACCTTGAAACAAATACGACGTTATCCCTTGGCGTAAAGTTCATATTGCGCGGTTGTATCCATTATAGTCTTAGCTAGCCGGGCCCGGTCACGCTGCACTTCAAATTGATTTAAAAAAATACAGCACTGCTTGTAAAATGGACATATTTTTGTTATCCTAACCGCTCAGTAATTAAATAAAGAAGGTGAAATCATGTATGCTAACTCCCACTTTATGCGACCAAAAGGGCGTATTGATAGACAAAATTGTAGGGACAGGATCCGTATGGCTTTAGAAGGTATAGAACTCAATACGCCCCAAGAAACCCGGCCTCTTATGTCTCAAAAACCGATAACCGCTATATCGGCTGATGATTTTGAATTATTACGCAATTTTTTAGATAAACAAAAATTAGAGCCTTATCTCCCACAATTTATTCAAGACCACCATAATATCAATGACCTCATAGCTGAGATCAGAAAATTCAATGACTCTGAGAAACAATCTCGTTTAGACGCGCGCGTCAGCTCCTTAATAAATAAGGATACTCCTTTGATTTGTAACCAATCCTTATTCGATGAATTTTCTAGCGCTTGGGATAACGCTCCTGCAGAAGATAATTTTGGTAAAGCAAAAACCCTGCTCGATATATATCTTGGTAGCAACAACTGTCTAGAAATGTTTGCACGTGAAAACCTACGTACAACGACATGGGGTCGTCAACATTTTGCAGAAATAAAACAGCTGAAAGAAAAATGTAATAAAAACGAAATCAAAGCAATATATCCTTTATTAGGTGCATTAGGAGAAATTTCGATAAAAAATCCACAAGGTCATCTTCAAGCCATCATCGCTGTAATTATTCATAAGCTCCGTGAAAGTGAAGAGGAACTTGAGCGAAACTCAAGAAGTTCAAGACATAGCTGCTCTTCGTTGTCATTTCACCCTAAATAAAACGGAAGGTTTTTCGATTAGGGAGAAATGACTCCTTATTTGAGTATCGTTCTAGTGGGCGGTTTGTGAACCGCCCCTACAAAAATGACTCTTGAAACAGTATGGGGGCGTTCAATGGGGTGCACCGCCTCCATAAATATGCGATAATCCGGCGCAAATAAAATGATACAAGGGTGGAGCAAAAAATGGGCAAACGTACTGTATTGTATGACACTCATGTAGCCATGGGTGCCAAAATGGTTGATTTCGCTGGCTTTGACATGCCGCTACATTATGGCTCGCAAATAGAAGAACATCACCAAGTGCGCCGGCACGCAGGCATTTTCGATGTCTCGCATATGGTCGTGGTAGATGTCTTGGGTGCGGGCGCACGCGATTATTTGCGCTATATCCTAGCCAACGACATAGATAAAATGGCCCATCGCGGTAGCGCTTTATACAGCTGTATGCTAAATGAACAAGGCACCGTCATCGATGACTTAATTGTTTATTTTATAGACTCACAACATTATCGCATCGTCTTAAACGCCGGCAGCGCCCAAAAAGACTTGCAGTGGATGGAGCAACACGTCAAGCACTACGCTCTAGGCTTGCATCGTCGCGATGACTTATCCATTCTCGCTGTACAGGGCCCAGAAACGATTGCCTTATTAACGGCTTTAAATGACCCTTTTATCACTGACACCATACACACCATAGCCCGCTTTCAATGTGCGGACAGCGACGACTTGTTCATCGCACGCACGGGCTACACCGGCGAAGATGGGTTTGAATTGATTGTTCCAAATAAACGCGTTGTGGCTTTATGGGAACAATTGTGTGCCGCTGGCTTTAAACCCTGCGGTTTAGGCGCACGAGACACCTTGCGTTTAGAAGCCGGTTATAATTTATATGGTCAGGATATGGATGAAAGCACTTCCCCTTTGTGTTCCAATTTAGCTTGGACCATCGCACTACAACCCGCGGAACGTTTATTCATAGGCAAAAGCGCTTTATTGGCCGAGAAAGAACACGGTGTAACACAGCAATTGGTAGGTCTGGTATTAGCAGACAAAGGCATATTGCGTTCGCATCAACGCGTTCTATTGGCCGATGGCCTAGAAGGTGAGACCACCAGCGGTTCCTTTGCACCTACCTTAGGGCAATCCATTGCCTTCGCGCGCATTCCTAAAGGTGATTACAAAGAATGTGAAGTGATCATTCGCGACAAAGCGCATAAAGCCCATATAGTCAAACCCCCTTTCGTTCCCTTTAACTCTAGTAAAAACCCATAGGAGCTATAATGAATACCCTACCTCAAGAATTACGTTATACCACCACCCACGAATGGGTGCGTATTGAAAATGACACCGCCACTATAGGCATTACCGAACACGCCCAATCCTTATTGGGCGATTTAGTGTTTGTGGATTTACCGACGCTTAAGAAAGGATTGGCCGTAGGCGACGATGCGGCGGTAGTAGAATCGGTTAAAGCCGCTGCCGACGTATATAGTCCTGTAGATGGCGAAGTCATTGCAGTCAATACCGATCTAAACGACAAACCTGAATTGATTAACCAAGAACCTTACGGTGCAGGTTGGTTATTTAAAGTGAAGCTTGTCGGCGAATTGCCCTTAAGCTTATTGTCCGCCGCAGATTATGAAGCCATGTTAGATGAAGAATAATGGTGACTACGTTCCCCATCCACTCCCTAACGGTCGCGGCTCGGGTTATCCATTTGCAACTGAGCCGCGACCGTCAGGGAGCGGATGGTCGAGATATACCCTAATGCACCTAACACGAGTTTTTTTTCGACAGCTGTAGAAATGTAAACAAATAGGTAAAATACCATGCCCTTTATCCCACATACAGAAGATGATGTTAAAACGATGTTAAAGACCATCGGTGTCAAAAGCACCGATGATTTATTCGATGAAATCCCCAGTAATTTACGCATTAACGATTTAAATGCACTAGACGTTGGTTTAAACGAAATGGCTATGGGCCGCGATATGAAAGACCGTGCCGCGCGCGATGGTGGTTTAGCTTGTTTTTTAGGTGCAGGCGCATATGAACACCACATCCCCGCAGCGGTGTGGCAAATTACCGGTCGCGGCGAATTTTTAACCGCCTATACGCCCTATCAAGCCGAAGCCAGTCAAGGCACATTGCAATTGTTATATGAATATCAAACCATGATGGCACACCTCATGGGTTTAGAAGTCTCCAATGCTTCATTATACGATGGTGCTTCTGCACTAGCGGAAGCAGTATTAATGGCAGTGCGCACTAATACAGCGGCTAAAGAATCGCGTATATTGATCGCCGGTAATTTACACCCACATTATCGCCAAACGATTGAAGCTTTAGTACGACCACAAGGTATATTGCTAGAAACGCTGCCTTATAACGACAAAACTGGGTGCTTAGAAACACAGCTGCCTAAAATAGAAAACGGTGACATCGTTGCTGTAGTTATCGCACAACCCAATTTCTTTGGCGGCATAGAAGAAGTCGATGCCATCACCGATTGGGCTCATCAGCATCAAGCCTTAGTCATCGCCGTAGTGAATCCCATCGCCATGGCCTTATTAAAAGAACCGGGGGCTTGGGGACAACGCGGTGCCGACATCGTTTGTGGCGAAGGTCAACCTTTAGGGATTCCTTTAGCGAGCGGCGGACCTTATTTCGGTTTTCTATGCACTAAAATGGATTATGTACGACAAATGCCAGGGCGTTTAATCGGCAGAACAGTCGATCAAGATGGCAAACCTGGTTTTAGTTTAACGCTACAAGCGCGCGAACAACACATACGCCGTGCCAAAGCGACTTCCAATATTTGTACCAACCAAGGTTTAGCGGTTACTGCGGCAACAATTTATATGAGTTTGTTAGGTGCTAGCGGTCTTAGTGATGTAGCCAAGGCTTCGCATGCTAATAGCAAAACCTTGTGTGCAGCCTTAACGGCCATACCTGGCATACGTTTGCGTTTTAATAGCCCCTATTTTCATGAGTTCGTTATAGAATGTCCGTGTACAGCAGATGTCTTGATACAAGCCTTATTAAAGAAAAATATTTTAGCGGGTTTAGACTTAAGTGTATTGTCGCCTGAATTAGATCATTGCTTATTGATCTGCGTCACCGAAACTAAAACTGCTGATGACATCAATGCTTATGTCAATGCGTTCCTACACGCTTTACAAAACATAACATCTATTAGCACTACTGTAGAGGATTAGAAAACATGCTTATTTTTGAAATCAGCGCCAAAGGGCGACGCAACCATTTACAAGCCCCTCGTCTTGCACCCGCAGCAACCGATATTCCGGCGCATTTACTGCGACACAAGGCACCTCTTTTTCCAGAAGTATCTGAGCTGCAAGTCGTGCGTCATTACACACAATTGTCGCGCAAAAACTTTTCTATAGACACGCAATTTTATCCTCTGGGTTCTTGTACCATGAAGTACAATCCACGTGGGGTGCATCAATTGGCAAGTTTAGAGGGATTTTTACAACATCATCCACTCACGCCAGCCAGTCATAGCCAAGGCTATTTACAATCGGCTTATGAACTGCAACAAATATTGAGTCACATCACGGGTTTAAGTGCCGTGTCCTTAACACCGATGGCAGGCGCACAAGGTGAATTTGCGGGCGTCGCCATGATACGCGCTTATCATTTATCTCGCGGCGATACGGCTCGTACTGAATTTCTAGTACCCGATGCAGCGCATGGTACCAATCCAGCCACGGCTGTCATGTGTGGTTTTCGTATTAAAGAAATTCCTACCGATAAACATGGCGATGTGGATTTAGATGCCTTACGTGCTGCCGTAGGACCACATACTGCGGGTATCATGTTGACCAATCCATCTACTTTAGGCGTATTTGAACGCCGTATCAGTGAAATTGCAAAAATCATCCATGCAGCAGGCGGTTTATTGTATTACGATGGTGCTAATTTAAATGCTATTTTAGGCAAATGTAGGCCCGGCGATATGGGTTTCGATGTCATGCATATCAATTTACATAAAACCTTTGCCACTCCGCATGGTGGCGGTGGTCCGGGTTCAGGTCCTGTGGCGGCCAATGACCGTTTAAAACCATTCCTGCCTACGCCTATCGTCGGCTATGATGGCAAACAGTATAGATGGCTAACCACAAAAGATTGCCCGCAAAGCATAGGTCGTTTGTCTGCGTTCATGGGTAATGCCGGCATCATTTTACGTGCCAATATTTACGCGCGCTTATTAGGCCGTGAGGGTTTGTGCCGTGTTTCAGAATATGCAACTTTAAATGCTAACTATTTAATGGCCCGCTTGCAACAAGCAGGCTTTACGCTGGCTTTCCCGGATAGACGCGCTAGCCATGAATTTATCATTACCTTTAAAAAAGAAGCCAAAACCTTGGGCGTCAGCGCTAAGGATATCGCTAAACGTTTATTGGATTATGGCGTGCACGCACCTACGACTTATTTTCCATTGTTAGTGCCAGAATGCTTTTTGATTGAACCTACTGAGACCGAATCTAAAGAAGAATTGGATAATTTTATCAATATCTTAATTACGATTCTGAAAGAAGCAAAAGATTCTCCAGACTTAGTAAAACAAGCGCCTCACAATTTGCCCGTGCGTCGTTTGGATGACCTAAAAGCAGCTAAAGAATTGGATTTGACTTGGCGAGAGTAATTGACGGCTTGCTTTAATGACGAGACTGTAACTAAGGTTGGCTATGGCGGTTTAAATGGAACCTATTTCTAAATTAAAGGAGTAAAAAAATGGTCTCTAAGATCAAAAAATTAACTTTGCTAAGACTCAGTCTATCCAGCACTCTCATTGCTGTTTGCCAACTTGGTTTTGCCACCGCAGGTAGTACCGATTATGGCTACGGTGAAATCAGCAAATCTATGGGGGGTACAGGCGTTGCTATGCCTCTGGATTCTCTCACGCCCGCAACCAATCCCGCCGGTATTGCTTTTTTAGATCAACAAGCCGACTTTGGATTCTCTATTTTTAGCCCTCGACGCGGTTATGATGCCAGCAATGTCAATCCTGAGCCCTTTGGTGTAGCGCCTGGCACGCATTGGAGCGATAGCAATTATTTTTTCTTGCCCGACTTAGGATATACACGACCCTTCGCTGACCAGCGTGGTGCTTTTGGCATATCGCTTTACGGGAATGGTGGCATGAATACTAACTATAGCAATGACTTTTCTGGTTCTAGCTTTGGCCCTGGTTCAGGCGTATTTGGCGGCGGTAGTGCGGGTGTCAATTTGCAGCAGCTATTCCTTAATATGGCACTCGCTTGGAAATTAACGCCTGAATTCTCCGTTGGCGCAAGCTTATTGCCTACAGTACAGACTTTGAGTGCAAAAGGGGTATTGGTAGCCGCTCCTTTTTCCGCTTCCCCCAATGACCTCTCGAATCAAGGGACAGATTATTCTTACGGCCTAGGGTTTAAATTAGGCACTTTATTTAAGCCATCTCCATTTTTCTCTGCGGGCGCTTCCTATCAACCTAAAATATCCATGAGTGCATTTAGCGACTACAAAGGTTTTCTTCCAGACCAAGGAACACTTGATATCCCTGCTACTGGAACAGCCGGAATTAGCATTAGCCCACAGAAAAGTCTCTCTTTTAACGCCGATATTCAAAGAATATGGTATGAAAATGTCAATGCTTATGGTAACAGCACGAACAACTGCACGCCAGGCGGTCCTCCATGTCTGGGCGTAGATAATGGCGCAGGCTTTGCTTGGAAAAATACAAATGTATACAAATTTGGCGTTCAATGGATTACAAATGAAAAGTGGACTTGGCGAGCAGGTTATGCTTATGTAACACAGCCCATACCTTCATCGTCGGTACAAGATATAATAAATATCATAGCGCCCGCTGTAGTACAAAATCACTATACTGCAGGCTTAACCTATGCGTTCAACAAGCGTTTTTCATTGAATCCCTATTTCCTCTATGTGCCTAAAACCACATCTAGTGGGCAAAACCAATTCAACCCGAATCAACAAGCTGACTTGTTCATGCGTCAATATGAGGCAGGGGCATCGCTCTCATGGAAAATAGGTGTTTAATAGGGCGACTTAAATAGAATTGGCGTTTTAGAATCAGGAGAATTTACTAAAATGGATTTAATGTCAAACTTTGAAGCCTTACAAACTGCGTACAAAACTGCGCCTTACCCCTCATTTTCTGAGCGCCAAAAAGTTTTATTGGCTTTAAAGGCAGGCCTTCAAAATGAGGCGTCTCATTTAATAGAAGCTGTTAACCTAGACTATGGTCATAGAGCCAACTCAGAAACTTTTTTTGAGGTGTTCTTAGCACTGGATACTATTCGCTTCTGCCTAAAAAATCTAAAATCCTGGATGAAAGATAAAAAACGTAAAACCCCTTGGTACTTAAAACCGGCTCATGCTTATTTATCACCGCAACCTTTAGGCGTAGTGGGCATTATAGCGCCTTATAACTACCCTATTGCGTTATCACTCATCCCTATTATTTATGCTCTAGCCGCGGGCAATAGGGTTATGATCAAATTGTCTGAATCTTCAAAAAATCTGGCCTCAGCTTTACTATTATTATTAGATAAAATGGAATTGAATCAGCATATCTATTTAACCTTAGGCGATTTAAGCAAAGCCGAAGCCTTTGCCGCACTTCCTTTTGGACATTTGCTGTTGACAGGCTCTGTTGCTGCGGGACAAAACGTGATGAAAATAGCCAGTCATAATTTAACGCCTATCACCTTAGAACTAGGTGGCAAATCACCTACTGTTTTATCTAAAACAATGAATAAAGATTATTTTGCTCGTTTATTTATAGGAAAGTTATTGAATGCTGGACAAACCTGCATCGCACCGGATTATTTGTTGATCCCTTCTGGTTGGGAAGATATGGTGAAAGAAGCGCTTCAAAAATGTATGGCAACTTATTACCCCAATTTAATGCACAATAAAGATTACAGCGATATCATCTCCACGAAACAATGTCAGCGTCTATTAGACTTAGTTGCGGATGCGGAAAATCAAGGCGCAAGAGTCATTCGTTTTGGCGAATACGATCCACAAAGCAAAAGACTGCCGTTTTATGTTCTGTTTGGTGTCACCCCTGCTATGCGTGTTATGCAAGAAGAGATCTTCGGCCCTGTATTAGCTGTGCTAAGCTATAGCACTTTCGATGAAGCTATAGAATATATTAACCATGCCCCTAACCCTCTAGTCATCTATTATTTTGGAGAGGATAAAATGGAAATCCAAGCTCTAAAAACCAATACCTTATCTGGAGCGCTCAGCATTAACGACACGATGATTCATTCTATGATGAATGATCTACCCTTTGGCGGTGTTGGCCATAGTGGCATGGGGTGTTACCACGGGCAAGAAGGTTTTGATACTTTTTCGCAGCTAAAACCTATTGTCGTTCAGAGTAAGTTATCCCTGAACCCTATTCTATATCCTCCCTATAGTAAATTCGTTTATTTCCTTTTAGCTAAATTGAACGGAATTAAGTTGAACTGAAACAGTAAAAAGAAGTAACCCCTGCCATAACCATTACCGGTTAACTATTTTATGCAACAACACTTTTTCTAGATCTTATTTCACTGAAACTTTGGCGTTCAATAAGGTATTGCGTAAAAAAATCGCAATTTTGCTCTATACTTAGCCTAAGGAGAAGTACTTCTCAACACATTGATAACAACATAAAAGATCAAATTAAATATGTAAGGATATAATTAAATGAAACAAGAGTTTTTAGATTGTAAGGGGATGAGATGCCCCATGCCAATCGTTGAAATATTTAAGCGTATGAAAGGAATGAATGTAGGAGATATTTTAACCGTTGAGGCAGATGATATGGCATTTTCTGCAGATATTCGTGCTTGGTGTGAACAAGCAGGTCAAAAAATAATTGAACTTTCTTGTGAAGGGACCGTTAAAAAAGTAGTGTTAGAAAAAACAAAATAAACAAAGGAAAAGAAATGACGAACAATGACGTTACTTCTACCAATAAGATAATGCAATTGGCTGAAAGAGTTGATGTGTTAGAAAAAGAAGTTAAAAATTTAAATGAGCGCTTGAATAAAAATAAATTCACTATTTTACTAATGAGTGGTGACTTAGATAAAGCATTGGTTGCCTTCATTGTTGCTGCAGGGGCTATTACTATGGGATATCAAGTTACAGTGTATTGCACCTATTGGGGGTTAAACTTACTAAAAAGAAAAACCATATTTAAAGATACAACTATTTTAGAGAAAATGGCAAAAGTAATGATGCCAAAAGGACCTGATCAAGCGTCCCTGTCGAGAATGCATATGTTTGGAATGGGAACAAAGTTTTTTAAAGTATTGATGAAAAAAAATCATGTGGTTACACTGGCAGACCTTATTGAAACCACAAGAATGTTAGGGGTTAAGCTATATGCCTGTGAAATGACTATGGGAATCATGGGGATGTCACGAGATGAACTCATAGAAAATATAGAATATGGCGGTGTTGAGACATACCTTAAAGAAGTTGTAGGTTCAGAAATCAACTTTATAGTATAACGAAAAATTTTTTACAACAGAAACCTTCTTGATGGTTAATAAGAATAAAGATTTCCCAAGTAGGTAACAGGAGAAAGAGACTGATGGCTAAAGATAAAAAACATGACCTACAAGTTATTATATGTTCTGGAATAAAGGACATTGATCGAGCTCAATTAGGTTTATCAATAGCATTAAATTCTACTATGCAAGGACAAAGTGTGGTAATTTTCTTTTCGGCAAGTGGAGTCGAATTGATAAAAAAAAGTATATGCTCATCCTGCCAGGAAAAAACTCATGAATCTATAGAGTTTTACATAAAAAATTTGTTGGATTTGAATGCCTCCCTAGAGGCTTGCAGTTCATGTTTAGAAAAATGTGGCCTATTATCTACGGATGGCAATATAAATATAGAAGATCTTATTGATGAAAGAATAAAAATAGGCGGCGAGGCGTCAGTTTCCGCCAGATTAAAAGACACTAAAACGATTGTATTTTGAGGGTTATGAGCATGAAAATAACATTACTGGTTGAAATCTTATTTTACTGCTTTTTACTGACAGGCTCATTTATATTATTAATGAGTATTCTTTTTTTAAGAAAATTCATAGTAAAATTAAAAGGGACTACAGCCTACAATCATTGGAGATATTTATTATTTTTAACAGTCTTCTTCTTAGCATCTTATCTTGCCATTATTCCATTAGCAGCAACAAAAAATATAGAAATTCTTTACATAGTGTTGAGCTTATTATTGTTGCTGGGTTCTGTGTTCGTTTATATTATTAGCAATATAGGAAGTAGCACAATCAAAGAGTTTAGTCGCACTAGCGATGCTGTTGCTAACGCTAATATTAACATGGCAAATTTATACCTAGAAAAAAATATTGAATTAGAAAAAGCAAATAAATCACTGGATCATCTTAATAAAGAATTAATTGAAAAGGTTAAATTGTTTCATCGTTTTGTTCCTAGTCAATTCTTAGAAGCCATAATACCTGGCGCTAAAGAAGATCATATAGAACTGGGGGTTAATGCCGAAAGAGATATCGCCATCATGTTTATTGATATTCGTTCTTTTACCGTTATGAGTAGCAAATTAACTGCAGAAGAAACATTCGAGTTCATAAATGAATTTATTAGAGGAAAAGCGCCCATTATATCAAAGCATTCAGGGTTTATAGATAAATTTATGGGCGATGGCATTATGGCTATTTTCACTAATTGTAATCAAGCTTTACAAGCAGGTATTGAAATTTAAGAAAGTACCAAAGTATCAAATACCATTAGAAAAGTGGCTGGTGAATCAGAAATTAACATAGGTATTGCTCTTAACTGTGGTTTAGTACGTATGGGTACGGTGGGATATGAAGAAAGAATGGAAACCACGGTGATTGGTAGGGTAATAAATGTTTGTGCAAAGATTGAGAAAATGAATAAAACACATCATACTGAACTTTTAGTGACGGATAATTTGGTTAAAGAATTAGAACATCGTGAAAGCTTCCCCTTAAAACTAGTAGGTGAAGTCTATCTTGAAGGAATGGAAACGCCTATTACACTATGGACAATGGATTTTTCATAACGCCCCATACCTTGTAGTAAAAAAAATCTATACCCGGAGTACCGAGTACAGGCTCCGATCGGGAATCCAGTTTCAAATCAAGCTTTTCCTGGATCCCCGACTGCGGCCTCGCGGCCTGGTCGAGGATGACAACGTTTTAGTACTGTGCTCGCAGAAAGTATTGCTCTCGCATCTTGAGGTAGAATAGGTATATACTAGATAGATTAGTGTGTATTTTCGCTTTCCGCTCCCTGATGGTCGCGGCTCGATTCATCCGTTTGTAGGATTTATTATAATGACTAAACCCCACAAATATCCTGCAACCACAAGCGCGTATTTTGTTCCACATCATTCAAAGAACGACTGGTGTCAATGATGTGAAAACGCGCTATCTCTTTAGCCGCTAAGTTTAAATAATATTCGCGTATACGATTAAAGAAATCAATCTTTTCAACTTCGATTCGATCCAATTCGCCGCGTGATTTGATGCGATCTAAACCCAGCGCAGGCGGCGCATCCAATAATAATGTATAATCTGGCGATAAGCTGCCTAGTAACCACTCTTTTAAATAAGTAATTCTATCTTCAGCTATGCCACGACCCGCGCCCTGATAAGCGAAACTGGCATCGACAAAACGATCACTAATAACCCACAATCCTTTCTTCAAGGCGGGTTTAATCACATGTTCAACATGTTGATAACGGCCTGCAAAAAACAGCAGTAGCTCGCTTTCCGGTAATAGCATTTCTTCACTTTTGTCTAACAATAATGACCGAATCTTTTCTGCCAATGGTGTACCCCCTGGCTCGCGTGTGACTAAATGTGCAATTCCGCGCTGATTCAAATAACTTTGTATCGTTTTTATGGCTGTACTTTTACCCGCTCCCTCACCGCCTTCTATGCTGATAAATTTTACTTTATTATTCACTGATTATTTGTCCCTTGTTTTAGATATTGCGCTACCGCGGCATTATGCTCTGCCAGTGTAGCTGAAAATGTATGTAGACCATCGCCTCTAGCCACAAAATAAAGATAATCGCTCATAGTAGGATGTAACACTGCCATTAAAGAGTCTAAATCAGGCAGCGCAATAGGTGTAGGCGGTAAACCTTTACGTTTATAGGTATTATAGGGGCTATCGATTTTTAAATTATCGCGCGTTAGATGGCCATTATAACTGCTGCCTAAAGCATAAACCACGGTAGGATCGATTTGCAAATACATATTTAATTTTAACCGATTAATCAACACCCCCGCCATTAAATGCCGCTCTACCGTCGATGCCGTTTCTTGTTCTACCAAGGAAGCCAGGATCAGGGCTTCGTAAGATGAGCGATATGGCAAATTCGGCGCGCGCGCCGCCCATAATAATTGTAGGTTATTCTCCATCAAACGATGCGCACGCTGCAATAGCAGTAAATCAGAATATCCCGGATAAACGGCATAACTATCGGGCCAAAACATGCCTTCTAATGAAGCGTCTGCAGGCAAACCTAAGGCATTACACAAAGCTTCATGCGACAGCAATATGGGCGAATGTTGCAAGCGCGAGTCGCTCATAACTACTTGCAATACTTTATCTGCAGTCCAACCATCAACCAAGGTAACGTTTTGTGCATACCCTTCGCCGTGCGACAATTTATATAAAATACGATATGCCGAGTCGCCGGGCTGAAATAGATAATACCCCACGCGCAAGCGATGGCTTTGCCCAGAAAAACGCGCTAACCAATAGAAATAACGACGATCGTACCCTTTTAAATAACCATTCTTTTCTAAAGCCGCAGCCACATCATAAGTGGATTGTCCGGGACTGAGCTGGAAATAGAAAGGCGTATTGCCGCTGATCAGCGGACCATAGATAAAATAAAGGGACCGTGTGAGTAAAACAATAAAAATTAAAATCAGCAGCAACATTAAGCCGTAGCGTTTACAAAATAGCTTAAGCGACATCACTGTGCCTATTCAGAAACTCGCCTCCGGCAGAGGATGAGAATGTTGTCATCCTCGACAAGGCCATGAGGCCGCAGCCGGAGAACCAGGAAAAAACTTGAATTGAAACTGGATCCCCGACCTTCGGCCGAGAATGACAAGACTCGGAAAAAGTTCCTATTTGGCGCATAGTGCCTACGATTTTAACGTGGTAAAAATTAAAGACCCATTCGTACCGCCAAAACCAAAGGAGTTGGATAAGGCCACTTTAACAGCACGTTTTTGTGGTTGATGCGCTACAAAATTTAAATCACAATTTTCATCGGGATTGTCTAGGTTGATAGTCGGTGGCAACACTTGATCTTGTATCGCTAAAATAGAAAAAATAGCTTCTACCGCACCGGCAGCACCTAATAAATGTCCTGTCATAGACTTAGTGGAACTGACTGCTAATTCATACGCATGCGCACCAAATAGTTTTTTAATGGACATGGCTTCTAATTCATCACCCTTCGGTGTAGAAGTACCATGAGCATTAATATAATCCACGGCTTCTAAAGGCAATTTAGCATCGTTTAAAGCATTTTGCATACAACGCACAAAACCATTGCCATCTGGATCAGGAGCACTGACATGATAGGCATCGCTGCTCATGCCAAAACCGGCTAATTCAGCGTAAATTTTAGCACCGCGTTTTTTAGCATATTCATATTCTTCTAAAACCAATACGCCTGCACCATCGCCCAAAACAAAACCATCGCGATCTTTATCCCATGGTCTGCTCGCTTTTTCAGGCGCATCGTTACGCGTCGATAAAGCACGCATAGCGGCAAAACCACCTAAGCCCGTAGGACAAGTAGCCATTTCAGCGCCGCCTGCTAACATAACATCGGCATCACCATAAGCAATCATACGCATGGCTTGACCTATATTGTGTGCACTGGTGGTACACGCCGTAACGATGGAAATAGTAGGACCTCGCAAGCCCTTTAGAATGGAAATATATCCCGAAGCCATATTGATGATGGTGCCCGGAATAAAAAATGGCGAAATACGTCTAGGGCCGCTATTCAGTATAGTAGCATAGGTTTTTTCTATGGAAGGCAAACCACCTATGCCAGAGCCTATGGCCACGCCTATGCGATCGCGATTGGCGTCCGTCACTTCTAAACCAGAATCTTCCAGTGCTTGCAGTGATGCGGCCACAGCAAATTGGACAAAGGTATCGACCTTACGCGCCTCTTTGCTGTTCATGTAAACTTCTGGATCAAAACCATGCACCGAGGCGCTAAACTGCGTCGTATATTGTGATACATCAAAAAAATCAATGGGTCTAGCACCACTTTTTCCGGCCAAAATACCAGCCCAAGTGTCTTTGACGTTTAACCCCAATGGAGTCAACATACCCATACCTGTAACCACTACTCTACGCATGGCGACTACCCCTGATTAATTTGATGATAACAATGTACTCTTCGCATTTGATTCTTAGGCTTTGTTGCCTTCGCCTAAAAACCAACTGCTGTGAGTATACTCTTCGCATTTGATTCTTAAGCTTTGTTGCCTTCACCTAAAAATCAACTGCTGTGAGTATAGACATAATATAAAGACTCTAAGCGTCTTTAGCGTTCTTCTTGATGTAATCAATAGCTTTTTGCACAGTTGTCATGTGCTCTGCATCGGAGTCTGGAATTTCGGCATTAAATTCTTCTTCCAAAGCCATGACCAGTTCTACGGTATCCAAAGAATCGGCACCCAAATCATCGATGAAGGAAGAATCCGGTTTTACATTCTCCCGATCCACACCCAATTGCTGAGCAATAATATTCACCACGCGATCTTCTATAGTACTCATTCCAACAGATTCCTCATAATTATTAACATTAAAAATCCCATTAGTGGCGCCATTGCGCCAGTTTTGGGAGTATATCATCTCAGATCGCATTGATCTAGAGATGGCTACAAGCGCCAAATTGTTCATTTTATGAGCAATTTAGGCTCGTTCTAGTGGGCTATTATACCATAATTGCGGAGTTAGTCTAAAGGTTTAGCCCGGCGCATTACATCGCGGAGGCGTTGCGGGAGGCTCTTTTGCTGCAGGTATTTTTGAGCGTAGCGGTGTTGGGGGGGCAACCTTATTTGGATTACTATTTTCACTACCATCATTAGAAGATAAAAAGCTATATTTTTTACCGGCTGAAATACAGGTTGTTTCTCCAGGACAATGTGCATATCCTTGATTAGACTCCTGAAAATTTATTATTTTTGCTTTGTCAAGAATTACAGCACGGAAGCGTGATAGAAAAAAATCCCTTACATTCTCCTGCTGCAAAGCAGCCTCACTCGTTATATCGTGCATATGATGCGTTGCATCGTCTTTTGTTTCTTCTAGTGTTTCTGCTATATGAGAGAATGAATCAGACATTTTTTACCCCGCCAATTTTATTTATATTTCGCTAAATTATTATATTTTTCATACAGTTATAAAATAATGCTTTATAACGTCAAAGAGTATACCATAGCCCTCAAATAATGTATAGTAATTACTCATATCTATATAAAACGGTCCACACCCTTTATTTTGCTGTATAAAAGTGCTACAATATGCGCTCTAGAACGTAATCAATTATAAAAACGTATAGCGGAGCCGTCATGTTTGAAAACAAAAGTGTGGTTATGGTCACGCCCGCGCGCTTGGGCGATACCCTCATGTGTACGCCAGCGATTCATTTGCTTAAACAAGCTTGCCCTTCTGTAAAAATCGACATCATTGCCTTGTCTGAACTGTCTGCCGAGGTTTTAAGAAATAATCCAGACATCCATCATGTTTTTGTACGGCCGGAGTTGGATACACTTCCCTCCTATGACAGAGGCATCAACATTCACAACGGTCCTGAGGCTCAACACTATTTAAGCGCTTTAAACGCTCCACTAGACACCATAGGATCTAACGATCCGCAGATCCATCAGGCGGAGCAAGCCGTATTATTTATGCAAAAATTACTGTCATTAACCAATTGCCCCGTAGAAAAGAATTATCGCTTATTTCCTAACGCAGAAGACTATGCTCATGTAGAAGCTATTTTTAGATTACACAAAATCGATCGAGAAAAAGATATTTTAATAGGGTGCCAAATCGGGTGCCATAGTATTGCTAAAAAACGCTTTGCTCTTTTGAAAAAATTAAGTCATCCTAAAATATGGCCCTTTGAACACATCGTTGAGCTCGCTCAAAAACTGCATGTCCATAACCCGCGGATTAAATTGGTCATAACAGGATCCAATAGTGAAAAAGTGTTGGGTAGAAAATTAGAAAAACGCGCACCGAATATTGTTAATTTTATCGATCAAACCACGGTGCCTCAGTTGTATTCTTTAATGAAATATTTAAAACTATTTATATCTCCGGACACGGGTTTAATGCATGTAGCCTGTGCCAGCAATGTGCCCTTGATTGCCTTATTTGGCTATACTAGTTTAACCCGCACAGGGCCTTATCCTAACTTAAAAGATTTAACGCTGATTCAAGGCCCATCTATGGAAGCTATTACAGTGGCTGAAGTTTTTCAGGCGGTTGTAAATAAGCTATAGCGTTATTAAGTTGATCTGTTATTACGCTCAAACACATACTTCAGTATGATTAGATCCAAGGCTGAGTTGTTATAGCTCACTACTAATGACAACAGCCTAGTTCTAGCTATTACCTCAATAGGCCAAATGGATATGAATTGATTCGACACAAAGCGCGGTAGTTATGGCTGGGTGTCCCGGCGAGGGGGTCCTCGGCGCGCGCAGGCACGAGCACGACGGGGTATCGCCGGGACAGGACCCGGCCAGCAATAAACTATAATACTGCGCCCTGGATTTAACCGCACATAGCAGTAATAACGATTCTGCCCTAAGTTTTAATCACACTCAGAAGTATAAATATTTCGCAGCTCGCGAACAGCCCGCAGATAGCGCATTACTGCATGTACATGCCGCCATTCACTTGTATAGTTTCACCCGTAATATAGCTCGCACCTGGGCTTGCTAAAAAACACACTGCGGCAGCAATTTCTTCTGGCGTACCGATGCGTTGCATGGGAATGGACTTTTTGAGTTGTATTTGCTGCTCTTCCGATAACACATTGGTCATGTCTGTGCCTATAAAACCAGGTGCAACCACATTGACGGTGATGTTACGACTCGCCACTTCTTGTGCCAAAGATTTGCTAAAGCCAATGACACCCGCTTTAGAAGCGCAATAATTCGCTTGTCCTGGATTACCCGACACACCCACCACAGAGCTGATGTTAATAATGCGGCCCCAATGTGCTTTTAACATAGCACGCAAACAAGGTTTGGTGACACGATATAATGCCGTTAAATTAGCATCTAATACACTTTGCCATTCTTCCATCTTCATTCGTAAAAATAAGTTATCTGCCGTAACACCCGCGTTGTTCACAACGATGGCTGGCGCACCATACCCTTCTTCTACCGCCGCCAATGCCGCAGCAACTGAATTATCATCGCGCACATCCATAACCACAGCACCACCGGTATATCCTTTTGCAGCTAAAGCATCTGTAATAAGCTTAGTACCTTTGTCGCTGGTAGCAGTACCGACTACAGTTGCACCCATTTCGGCTAAACCCAATAATATTGCATGACCTATACCGCGGCTAGCACCGGTAATAAGAGCCGTTTTACCCGTTAAACTCATTTAGTTTGTCTCCTTTGCTACGTCATTAAAACAATTAGGATCTTTTAGCGTGAAGCTTTTTAGATCCTTGTCTATACGCTTATTTAAACCGGTTAACACATTGCCAGGGCCGCATTCCAAGGCCAAAGTCACTCCTTCAGCGACTAAACGTTGCACGGTTTCCACCCAACGCACAGGTTGATACATTTGTTCCACTAAGCGCTGACGTATATCGTCTGGATGTTCAACGATATCTACAGTCGCATTGTGTATAATAGGATAGCGCGGTGCGTGTATGGCTATACGCTCTAAAGCATCGCCTAAGGCTTCTGCAGCTGGTTTCATCAACGCGCAATGCGATGGTACGCTCACAGCCAATAGTTTTGCGATTTTAGCACCTGCAGCTTTAGCTTCTTCTATAGCATATAACACCGCTTCCTTATGACCGGATATAACCACTTGTCCTATGGCATTATAATTAGCAGGGCTCACTACGCCTTCTTTGCTGGCTTGTTGACACAAATTAGCCACGGCTTCATCGCTTAAACCTACAATGGCGGCCATTGCGCCTACACCTTCTGGTACAGCTTGTTGCATCAAACGACCCCGTAAAGCGACTAAAGCAATTGCATCTTCAAAAGCAAGCGCTTCGGCGCATACCAATGCCGTATATTCACCTAGACTGTGTCCGGCTAAAAAGCTAGGTTTTGTTTTTGCTGTTTTTTGCCAAATAAGCCACATCACATAAGATGCGGCCAATAATGCGGGTTGCGTGTATTGTGTTTGATCTAAAAGGCCGCGACTATCGCGACTGATTATTTCCCATAAATCATCGTTTAATGCTTTAGACGCGGAACGAAATACAGTCCCTAATACGTCAGCATAATTCTCTTCAAAAGCATTTAGCATGCCCACCGATTGTGAGCCTTGACCCGGAAATAAAATTGCATATTTTTCCATAGTATATCCCAATTAAAGATCTTAAAACCTGTTTGAAACTGGACCCCCGGCCTTCGGCCGAGGATGACAACACTCTAATAAATAATTAAAGCCGCGCCCCACACAAAACCGCCGCCTATGGCTTCCAATAATAAAGTTTGGCCGCGTTGTATACGCCCATCACGCACTGCTTCATCTAGCGCTAAAGGTACAGAAGCAGCTGAAGTGTTGGCATGGCGATCCACTGTTATCACCACTTTATCGAGTGATAATTTTAATTTCTCGGCCAAAGCAGTAATGATGCGTAAATTGGCTTGATGTGGAATAAACCAATCAATGTCTGTTTGTGACATGTGATTAGCAGCCAACGCTTCTTCCACCACTTGGCCTAAAGCTTTTACCGCAAAACGAAATACTTCTCGGCCATCCATGTGTATGTAAGATAATTCTTCTTCTTTACGCTGTCCTGGCAACCAAGTCGGAATGTATAAGCTGTCTTTTTGACGGCCATCGGCATGTAGATGCGTTGATAAAATCCCCGGCTTGTCATCGGCTTGCAAGATAATTGCACCTGCACCATCGCCAAATAACACACATGTACTGCGATCGTCCCAGTTGGTGACCGCGGTTAATACATCAACCCCTACTACTAATATAGTTTTCATCATGCCGCCGCGTATGTATTGATCGGCAACCGATAATGCATAAACAAAGCCCGCGCAAGCGACCGTAATATCAAAGGCAGGAATGTTGGTAATGCCTAAACGTTCTTGCAATAAGCACGCCGTATTGGGCAAGCCTTTGTCTGGAGTCGTTGTAGCAACGATGATCATATCCAGATCATTTGCACTCAGCCCTGCGGCTTCTAAAGCATGTAGGCCTGCGTGATAGCCCATATAAGAAGAAGTTTCTTCTGGACTAGATACATGGCGAGAGCTAATGCCCGTGCGTGAAACAATCCACTCGTCGGTAGTATCTACTTTTTGAGCGAGTTCTTCGTTGGTGACAACTTTTTTCGGCAGATAACTACCGGTTCCTGCTATGCGGCTGTATTTCATTATTATTCCTCAATCTATACCTCTTAAAGACGCATACCGAGCCGCAACCGTGTCAGGGAGCGGATTTTTCAAATACTCGCTCCCTGACGGTCGCGGCTCGGTATGTCGTGGCATCGAAAATCATTTCAAAAAATCGAATTATGTATTCGCTAAAGTCAATTCTACTCGGCTGGCGATTTGTTGCGGCACAGCTTGCTCGGCTTGTCTTAGTGCCTGATAAATCGCCATACGAAAAGCAACTTCTTTAGCATTACCATGACTTTTTACAACAACGCCATTTAATCCTAAAAAGGAGGCGCCATTATAACGTGCTGGGTCAAACTGTTTTTTTGTTTTGTTTAATACGGGTAATAAAAAAGGAATCGCTAAACGCGCTAAAATACTTTTTTGTATAGCTGCTTTAAAAATTTGTAACAACATCCGCGCCGTCCCTTCACAAGCTTTTAAAGCAATATTACCTATAAAACCATCGCAAACGATGACATCTGCTTTACCGGTAAATATATCGTTGGCTTCCACAAAACCTATGTAATTTAGCGAGGATTGCGCAGCAAATAATTGTGCTGCTTGTTTAATGACTTCATTGCCTTTAATTTCTTCTTCGCCTATATTCAATAAAGCGATGCGCGGAGTAGCCACGCCATCGATGGCATGCGAGACGATGTGTCCCATTGCAGCAAATTGTAATAAGTGTGTAGCGGTAGAATCGATGTTTGCCCCTAAATCTAATACTCGCACCATGGTTTCACTATTGACAGTGGTAGGCATCAAACCAATGAGCGCCGGACGATCTATACCCGGTAGCATTTTTAACACAAACCGCGCCGTAGCTAATAAGGCGCCAGTATTACCCGCACTCACACAAGCACCGGCTATTCCGTCTTTAACTAGATTGAGCGCCACGCGCATAGAAGAGTCTTTTTTGTAACGTAAGGCTTGCGCTGGCGGTTCATCCATAGCCACTTGTTCACTGGCATGATGTACACGCAAGCGGCTAGTGTCATAGCGTTTTTTGATAAGTAATGATTTTAATACAATCTCATCCCCTACTAGAATGAGGGACAATTGCGGATAATAGTCCAGAGCGCTTAATGCTGCGGGCACGATGACCTTCGGGCCGTGGTCGCCGCCCATGGCATCCAGCGCTACAGTGATAGTAGTAGACATAATTTTTAGTTGTCTTAACCTAGTCTTCGTCGGAAATATCTAAGGCTTTGTTTTCTAATACTTTTTTACCGCGATAATAGCCTTCTTTGGTGATGTGGTGACGGCGGTGCAATTCACCTGTGGTCGGATCACTGGATAAGGTTGGGCCTGTTAAGAAATCGTGGGCGCGACGCATACCTGTTTTAGAGTGCGATTTGCGCGTTTGTTGTACAGCCATTGGTTTACTCCCGATTATGCTTTAAAATTAAGGCGATTTTACCTGGTTTTATACGGGCTGTCAAAGTGCTAGGCTAAGGCTACTTATAGTCTTGACACCACCCTCTCAAAATGAGATTATTCTTCAAAGAATTATTCTAATAAAGGTTGAAAATGACCTCATCCCCTGAAACCCCTCATACTCCCCTTTCAGAAGCCGGAACACGCGCTGTCGTTAGGATGTTACTGTGTTTTTTACCCTTAGTGGGAATGGGTATCGATTTAATTGCACCCTCATTGCCTGCCATTAATCAGGCTTTACACATCTCCCCCATGGTCGCCAAAGATCTCATCGCTATTTATTTAGTGGGGTTGATGAGTGGTACTTTTTTCAGCGGGCTATTATCGGATACCTGGGGCCGTCGCCGTCTTATGTTAGGCGGTTTTATTTTATTGGTTGTTGTCAGTGTAATACCTCCACTTTATCCTTATCCCTCTGTTTTATTAGTATCTCGATTATTACAAGGCTTAGCTATAGGCACTTTTGGTGTATTAGCGCGTTCAGTTATAGCGGATTTATTAACTGGAGCAGCCTTATTGCGCACAGCTTCGTGGTTAGCAACGATGTGGGGCATAGGGCCTATCATTGGACCCATCATTGGCGGTTATTTACAAGTCTATATAGGCTGGCAGGCTTGTTTTTTATTTTTCGCTATTTATGGTCTTATAGGGGCTATAGCCTGTTTTCTATGGTTGCCTGAAACACACCATAAACATAAACGCATGGGCTTAAGTTTAAAGCGCATCAAAAATAACTTTGCCATTCTGTTACCCGATAAAATTTTCGTAAGTGTCAGCGTGTTAATGGGTTGTCTTTATTCTACCCTTATTATTTTTAACACTTTAGGGCCTTTTTTCATTGAGAAAAAGTTAGGTCATTCCCCTATATTTTTTGGTCACGCCGCTTTTTGTTTGGGACTCGTCTTCTTATCGGGGACATTTTGTTGTCGCGTTTTAGTCAAATATTTTGACCCGCAAAAAATATTATCCACAGGCATGCCTCTAGTCTTAATATTTTCCTTGATCGGTGTTGTAATGACTTCTTTTAGCCATAATGTGTGGGCAATACTTATCCCCACTGCTTTCTTATTCTTTGCTAATGGCGTACTGTACCCTACTTGTATGGGGTTAACGATGAGCATGTTTAAAGAATTGGCTGGCAGTGCCGGCGGCGTTACTACCTTAATCAATTTAAGTGTAACTATGAGTTCTGGTTTTCTGGTCAGTATGATCAGCGCTCAAAGCTCTAAACCAATTGCCTACACCAGCGCTGCCTTTGTGATCCTTGGTTTCGTGCTGTATACCTGGGCAGTGCGGAGTAAGAGAGCTGAACAAGTAGTGGTAGATTGAGCTATACCCATCGCCAATGAAGAAGCGAGATCTTGATGAATACTATAGATTTGAATCGAAGCTTTGTCATCCTCGACGAAGTAGGGGATGACACAACTCTAGTCTGTAGTTGCTTGTAGCATTAAACTCGCATCTTGAAATGTATTGGGTATATACGGCTTAAACTTTAATCCAATCATAAAACAATACTAGAATATTCACAAAAATCACCGCCATAAAGAGTGGCCGCACCAATTTTGACCCTTTTAAAATAACCATATGTGCGCCTAAGTAACTTCCAGCAAGTTGTCCTATGCCCATGATAATACCTATAACGAAACTCACCTCACCATAATAAAGAAAGATAGACAGCGCAATTAAGTTACTCTTGAGATTTAAAACTTTCGCATAACCAGAAGCTTCTAGAAAGGTATATCCCAAAAAGAAAACAATGGCGATAATCCAAAAATTTCCCGTTCCAGGTCCAAAAAAAGCATCATAAAATCCCAAAATAAAACCAAATAATGGAAAGAATAGGTGTTCAGGAAGATGCTTTTTTCCAGGTTTTAATCCTAATTCTTTATACAGCAAATTGAAAACAAACACTCCCAATAATAAGAATGGGATAATATATTTCATAAACTGATTGGATATATAATTAACTAAAACAGCTCCCGAACCAGCACCGAGTACCCCCATCAGCAACCCACGATAAATCATTTTGAAATTGATAAATCCTCTCCTATGGTATTTATAGACCGCCATGGTCAGCCCAAAGACACTCTGAAATTTATTGGTTCCTAAAGCCAGAGTCACAGGCATACCGCTATACATCAGCGCCGGAACACTAATGAGTCCGCCTCCACCGGCAATCGTATCTATAAACCCAGATAAGAAACCCATTCCCAATAGGAAAAAATATAAAACATAGGGGTGTAGAGAAAAATAGTGCTGCATTGGGAAGAGTTCCTAATGTATTCAAGAATGATGCTATTATTTTATAGCACTGTAACTTTCTTAGTCAAGATTGGACGTATTAAATATAGCGCCAAATTTTAACTGCTCTATGATCGCAACAGAAGCAAATGAAGTCCTTATGCCAATGGATTGCACCTTTTCTTTCGGATAATTCGTTATGGCCTATTCTTTGGCTGATCCTCTATATAAGATTGAACATAATCTTTCATTGGTTTCCAAAATCCTGCCATCAATAATCCTGTTGCTGCAAGGGCCGTGATGGTAGTCCTTCTCAAGAAAGGAGTTTTAGGCGATATTGATTTTAATAGGGGCCATTCACTAGTCTGTATATTCATTTTTTTTCTTGAAGCAATATGCGCATCTACCATTTGTCGCGAGAGGCTCACTGAATGTGGTAAGGAAGGTAAGTTATCAATTGAAAACCATTGAGCATCGTCTAATTCTTCTTGATCGATACAAATGTTCCCGGCGGCATGTTCTGCCGTGAAACCAAACATCAAATTGCTTGGAAATGGCCAGGGCTGGGATGCTACATAACGTAAGTTTTTTATTTCAATACCAACTTCTTCTTTTACTTCTCGAACCACTGTTTCTTCTACTGTTTCTCCTGGCTCAACAAATCCCGCTAATATATTATAGCGGCCTGGTGGAAATGTGTGTGAACGTGCCAATAAGATTTCATCATTACGCCAAATTAATACCAACATAGCGGGAGAAAACTGAGCAAAAGTAAGGCTACCACAATCACTGCAAGCTTTCGCCATCATTTTACCATCCAATGACGTTTTTGTTCCACAAGAGCCACAAAATTGGGTTTTCTTATCCCAGAAAGAAATCTGAATAGCCTTAAGTAGCATGCTAAAGATACTTTTTTCGGCTAATAAAACATGTGCTTCGCGTAAAGGATAAAAATTCATATCCTTAGGTAATGCAGGTAGCTCCATTGTTTTCGGAAGATTTAGAATAAAACAATTTTTACTATCATGTTTGCCTATGTGCTGTTTTTCTTCAAAGGGTAAATTAAATTGTTTGAGTGCGGAAGAAGTAGGTATCGTTACACTATTTTCCTGTGTTTGTAAAAATAACGTTTCCCCTCTAAAAAGAAACCATAATTCATTTTGACTTGTATGATCGGTTTCTATTCCAGTATGGTCATATTTTTTCATACCGTTCTGTTCTAGCAACGTATTTTTTTGCAAGATACCTGCTTTATTAGAAAAATCTTGTGACAGTGAACTCTGAAATAATCGATGCTGATTAAAAAAAGATGCGGCCTTTCTATTGTTGTAGCTGTTACGAAACAAAAACATACTGTTCTCCTAGCATTGAGTTAATGGTCTTTAGAAAGCTAAATTTTTTATAAAAATATTGTAATGGCTAATGCGCTAGGCCTTAGTCGGTGGCCCTACTCTCGCTGAACTCAAAAATAGCTTGGCCAATACCCTCCCCCCGTTTCCATTTAAGTGATTGGTATCAGCATAGACAGGCCAACCGTTATACATAAATCGATCTTTCTTAAACTCATTGTAGACTACACTTAAATCGACCCAGTAAAAATTGGGTTCTTTTGATATCAGATTGCGTATCACAACGTTTCCCTCTTCTCCATGTGGAATGACGTTTGCACCTAGTCGAATACCTAAATAATCGAATAGTGGTGATCTTTGGATAGAGCGATCGATCACTGGCTCGTCATAGAAAAAATAAATAGGCGTCTTAGTTGCAATTCGCCGCAACGCATCTAGCTTAAAAATAGGGGGGGTGTCATTCTGCTTGGTAAACACATTAAAGTTACCCGAAAAAAGATTGAAAGCATTTGCAACAAAAATTGCTTTGTAATATTGATGGTTATCGCGAATAAATCGCAGCATCATATCGCAGTTTTTAATTCGCTCAGGTGTCATCACCACAGCAGGTGCCCTATGTGCCATCCCATCCTCACTCAACTGGCAGGCCCCCACAGCGACCATGGTAGCGCGAAACCCTTCTTTTTTACCCATGGCATCAATGAGTGCCCCTAGCGCTGCGGCATGCGAGTCACCAACCAGTAATACTGTCGGTTTGACATGAGGTGCGCCCAACGCACATAGGTTGTCAACGGTGGTACGTGTTGGATTGGGAAAGGTTCGATCAAAACAAGGAGCGACCCAGCCATCTGTTAAACGCATATTTTGGCCATTGACTGTCACATTAGTGTAACGCTTGCCTATTACAGGCGGGATCCCTAACGTCTCAATGCCTGTTAGTGAAAACAGCAAGCATAATACCAGCGCGTTCATTACAGTAAAGGTAGGAAACACTATGGTTGCTCTAGATGTGGATCGTTGAAACGGTTTTTCGACAAAATGATAGGTCAATATAGCCAACAAAAAAGTAAGCGCAAATAAGGGAATGAAAAACTGTGTTGGTATAGTCGCACCGCCAATAAAGCGTGTGATAGAAAAGATAGGCCAATGCCATAAGTAGAGCGAATACGAAATGCATCCAATAAACACCAGTACGCGTCTCGTTAACAGCCAATCAATCCACGTCGGGTTGCTTGCATTTGCCATACTGAAATAAATAAGCAATGACGCCCCAACGCAAGGGAGTAAAACACGCCAGCCAGGATAGTGCTTTTCGCCTAGAAAACAGCATGAAATAAGCAACAATCCCATACCTGCATACACACCTAATCGAGAAACCCATTGCACATTTCGCATAGGTGGCAAAATAGCAATCAATGCGCCACAAGCCATTTCACCAAAGCGTGGAATGGACAAGAAATAAAGGTTTTCATGAGAAACGGGATCCATACTCCACTTTATGCCCAATGCGAAACAGACAACTGCAATTAAGAGAATTAATACGAGAGGATAGAGTCTCAAAACACGCGCGAGTCGCTGATTCGTCATCAGTAACAACGGTAGTAATAATAACGGCCAAAATAGATAGAATTGCTCCTCTATTGAGAGTGACCAATAATGCAGAAAAAAGTTAACACTACCATCCGCAGTAAAATAATTACTGGTATGCATATTAAAAACAAATCCTAGCACGTATCTTGCATCCGGTAACAATAACCCATTCAATTGACTGGCTAAAAACACGGTCACAATAAAAACAAGAATAGATGCAGGGAAAATTCGTTTTATTCGCCGAACATAAAAGTGAGTAAGCGAGAACCGATGATCATATATCATCGCCGTAATACGACCTGTAATGAGATACGCCGATATAACGAAAAAAATATCTACGCCAACAAATCCACCCGGCAACCAGTTCGCATTAAAGTGAAACAGCATCACGGTCAAAACAGCAATGGCTCTCAGCCCATCAATATCTGCTCGGCGAACAGTGGATGTCATGCCAGGGCCTTCTCCGATTCCAGAGAGCTTGACAAGGTTAAAATAACCGCTGGCAAATCATTAGCATGATGGACGACTGCATCCGCCCCCGAAGCATTCGGCGCCACATCAGCATAGCCGTAAGTAAGAAAGACGCTTGGGATCCCCGTATTTTTTGCTGCGTTTACATCTGACATCGCATCGCCGATAAAAATCGCATGCGCTGTTGACTCGTCAAAACCGGCTTCCCTCATGGTGCCTTCTACATGACGACGATCTGGCTTTTTTATTCCCATAAAAAAATCACCGCCACATACAGCTAGAAAATGATGTCTGATATGCAGATGCTCAAGGATATGTGCGACAAGAAGTGTATTCTTGTTTGAACAAATAGCCATCTTAAATCCCTGCGCACTCAGCACATTCAGTGCTGTTTCAATGCCAGGATAAAGCGCTATTTCATTCAGCATATTCTGTTCGTAATACGCTACGAATGCTTGAGAAAGTGCCTGTTTCTTTTCATCTGGCATCGTGGCATAAGCAGAACCAAAGCCTCCTCCCAAGAGGCCAACTACGCCTTGGCTAATCAGATGCAGCACGGAAGCAGGTGCAACGGGTGCCTCGTTATAGTCAGCCAGCACGGCATTTAAAGCAGCAACTAAACCGGGTGACGTATCGGCCAAAGTTCCGTCAAGATCAAAAATAAGTAAAGGTTTCATACTGGAATCTACTCGTGTTATCAATGGGTTAAGAATAAGAGAAAAAACATTACTTGCATTGTTAATAGCTGCTTTCGCTGCAACAATACCATCAGGTCGCATAAGCACCATTTCTTCAGTTTGCAAACCAAGACAGTTACACACCTGTTGCCACTCATCCGGATTTTGAAGCTGGATCAGTTTGACTACTTCTTTGTATTGTTCCCAGAAAGCAGCATTAGGCAAGGTACTGCCATAAATCAGATAGAAATAGCAGCCATCAACAAGGTCATAACTGCATAAATATTTTTCCTGATGTGTCAATTTAAAATAAGGAATAAGCCGCCCAACTAAACCCGCGTTATTTTCAACTAATACCCCTTTTTCATAACGCTGATTTAATCCAGAGAAGTGCATCGGTAATGTAGCCAAGCGCTGCCTATTAGCCATAATCGGCAGCCAATCACGCAAGGATGCTGGATCACGATTGACCCGTGTGATGAGCGCCGTCATTTGATTCGTGCTATCAATCAATTGTTGGGTTAAAGTACGACGTTCTAATTCATATGAGGCTAACACCGTTTCGCGAAAGCGTTTTCTTAAAATGCCCGCTAAACGCCAAGCGAGTGCCAGTGCATCTTGGAAGCCCGTGTTCATTCCTAACCCACCAATGGAACTAAAAATATGACTAGCATCACCCGCTAGCAGAACACGCCCATGGCCGTAGTGTTCAGCTAAGCGGTTATGGTAAGTGGTATTCGATTCCCAAACAATGTCGTGCAGAATAAGACCCGATGGCCCATATTTCATAATAAGGTCTTGATAAACGGCTAACTTATTACCTACTATTTTTTCTTTATCATTATTGGGTGTTCTAATGATGATACGATGCTTATCATCAGATAACGGAATCAAAATAAAAAAAGCATCCTCACTAACAAAATAGTGCACACGTTTCACATCGCCAGACCAACTAATAGTGCCATCCACCATGATAAATCCGGTACCATGATCTCTGCCGGTAAACGAAAGGCCCAATTGCTCGCGAACCATACTTTTGCTGCCATCACAACCGACAAGATATTGTGCTGTGAGGCGCTCTTCTCTACCGGTTTCAGCATGATGTGCATAGACATGGATAGCATCGGAATCCGCTTGCAGACGAACGACTTCTACTCCACGCTGTAATATCCCGCCGGATGCTAAAAAATGGGCTTCTAACAACGCTTCTGTTTTGGGTTGTACCAAGCAAAGACTATAATTGTACTTGGAGGGCAACCGTCTGTAATTCACATGCATGAGGCGCTTTTGTTGCCAATACAGATGAAGATCCTGCAGTCGCTTTCCCACTGCATCGAACTGGTCATATATACCCAGTGCATGCAAAATGGCAAGTGAATAGGCATTCATCGATACCGCTTTGGATTGGGTCGAGCGAGTTGCACGCTTTTCTAGCACGCGCACGCCTACGCCTAATTTTCTGAGCCAGCAACCTAAGAGCAGGCCGACGGGGCCTGCTCCTACAATTACCACTTCTTCTTTATGATCATTCATTATCACGACCTACATATCTTGTAATTTCTTAAGTTCATCTGACGTAAATGGTGCATCAAAATCAACAATCTGCATCTCAACAAGATTTTCACTGACAAATGAATCTTCCGCCAAAATCTTCATTAGTTTATCTTTATCCATTGACCTGCTGACGATTACACCACCGATTTTGCCACGCCGTGGTCCTGCCATGATAAAATCACCGCTCTTGATGTATTGCTCAACCCATCCACTGTGCTGCGCACGATGCGGATCCACTTGCGTGGTAGGGACTACATAATTACTGATAATCAAAAACATAGAGTTCTCCTTTATTTAAGTTAATGTGATGCTCTTAGCTTACTTCCACCTCAATGGGTGAAATCCGCTGTGTCTCTTTCAGAGAAGTAATAGCTACTCCAACTGATAATCCGATACCAAATCCACATAATATCACTTTGTTAAAGCGTATGGCATGAATGTTTTGCAATCTAGCCATCAGCAATGGAATCGAGGCAGGACCTGTATTCCCTGTTTCGGCCAAGTCAACCACCCATTGATTTGGCGTAAAACCAGTTAGTTTTCTCAGATATTTAAGCATGAGCATGTTGGCCTGATGAAAGAACGCAAGGTCAATTTCTGCTGGAGTCAGTCCACACTGGTCAAGTAGCTTGCTAACCATGCTGGGCACACGCGAAAGTGCAAATTTCATGACTTCACTGCCATCCATATATAAATGACCCGCCGTTGCTGCTCTGTCAGGAAACAAATTATAGGTGAGTGGGGTATGAAGATGCGGTCTGCCCGCACCATCCGTATCAAACAAAAAATCGATTTTTTCTGAGCCAGGCCCTAGTAAAGCGACACCCACGGCGTCACCAAATACTGCCTGAACATGCCTATCTCCCGGCTTAATCAGCTTAGTGGTGACATCTCCTGCGCACAATAGGACATTTTTATGCCCTGCTCGCACAAGCATAGCGGCTTGCAACAGACCATATACAAAACCAGGGCAACCGAAATTAAGATCAAAGGTCAGGCAACTTCGCCTCAAACCCAAAGACGCATGAATGCCCAAAGCCACGCCGGGCATGAAATCATCTGGTGTTTGCGTCACTACGACAACCGCATCAATATCACTTGCTGATACATTTGCATTGGCAAGCAGATGACGAGCAGCAGCCGTGCATAGGTTTCCTGTAGTTAACTTCCCAGCAACACGCACAGATGAGATACCTGTACTTTCAACAATGCGTTTCATTTCAGTCTCACCATATAAGGAGGCAAGACTTTTCATTTCTAACCGTGTTTTAGGTAAAGCAGCGGTTACTGCACGTATTTGCACATCAGCAAAAGACAAACTCATATCATCGCGCCTGTTTCAACTAGGGGCCACAAATCGCCGACTGTTTGAATAGTCATGAGCTTTTGTATCTCTATTTTGCAATCAAGCTCACCTATCAAAAATGCAACCAGTGACACCCATGCAATCGAGTCCCATCCACCAACATTGCTAATTTTTAATTCGTCTGTAATGGTAGAAATAGGCAAATCTAGTAGCTTAGCCAATTCAGCACGTATCAGATTTCTATTCATACCATTTCCCCCTCTTTAATCAATGTAGATTGCAAAGCGAACGCCCCTAATTTTTTTGATCTCGCTGTATGTAATAGGGCATCGGTGATCAAGATTTTTCGTGGTATGTACGAGGCTGGCAATCTTTGATGACAAAATTCATAGAGACGACGACGAAATGATGTTAATTTTTCGGTTGTCTGCAATTTAAATGCGGCGCCAACCACCTGCCCCATGATCGGGTTCTCCAATGCCGTCACCGCCACTTCAAGTACCCCAGGCATATTGCGAAGCACATTTTCTATTTCGTTAGGGTAGACTTTTTCACCGCCAACATTGATGAGGTCTGATTGTCGCCCTAGCACACGGTAGCGATCGCCTTCTTGCTGCACTGCATCGCCCGTTTTAAAATAACCATCTGATGTAAATGGCGAAGAGGCGTTGATGTAACCAAGCATGCTTGTCTTTACCTTCACTTCCAACAAGCCATCCACAATACGAATATTACATTGCTCTTTATCAAATGTTATCCAAGTGGACAAAGATGAAACCGATTTAGCGGGCATCACACCCGTCTCACTTAGCCCATACGCTTGTGAGAATCTTACCCAAGGCAGCTGCTGAGTTAACACCACTAGCAGACTCTCTGGCATGGGCTCTGTTCCATAGTTGATGACTTTAAGACTACTGAAATCATAGCGCATTAATGCGCCGCTCATCACAAGCAAATTAAGAAAGGTAGGCGACGCCGTGATGGTCTCCACGCGATGCTGTGCTATCGCTTGTGCGACCACATCTGGTGACCGCGATGCAGGTATAACAAGCTTTCCTACATTGAATAGAACATAGAACAGCGTGTTAAATCCACCGATATGATCAAACAAAAGAAAGGAAATGGAAGTAAAACATCGTTTTTTTAATACGTGTTTATCGAGCATGGCGTAAGCTGAGTGAATGCTTGCTTTTGGCTGCCCCGTTGACCCGGAGGAAAAAATCACAAAGCCGGCTTCTTTACGGTGGTTCATGTCGCTCAGTATTGGATGGGAAGTTTCAATACCAGTAGGAAAAATATCTATTTGATTACCTTCTCCTATTTTGATTACTCGCGCTGCTTGAACAAGATGAGCACGCTCATTAACGAGCGCATCCTGGGCCGCGCAGCACAATGCCACCACATTGCCTAAACGCCACAATGCGAGCAAACAGGCAATAGTCGATGAAGAATAATCCCCAACCAGCAACACAGTTATACCTACACAACTGTATTTTCGTGCGAGCAAGTCAGCATCCTGAATCTTAGCTAACAACTGCCCGTATGTCATCTCTTCTTTAGAGGTTATGAGCGCTTTTTTCTCTTTTGCCGCTTCAAATCGGCTGAACAATTCACAGAGCGTATTCATACGCCTCCCAAATAAATATTCTGACCCGTAACAAATGCACTTTCTTTGCGTAAGAAAAAATCGATGACGTTTGCAACATCCTCAAAGGTGCCAAATCGTTTGATGGCTTGTCTCGAGAGTAAACGATCCATGCTGTCTTTAGGGACAGAACGAATTAAATCCGTCTCAATGGGCGTGGGCCCAATCGCATTAACTGTGATACCGAGTGGTGCCAACTCTCGTGCAGCAATCGCGGTCATCGAAAGAATGGCTGCTTTAGAAGCGGCATACATAGCCTCCCCTTCCAAATTAAGCGGTGTAGCAACCGTCGTGAAATTAACAATACGGCCAAACTGCTTAGGCGCCATCAGCTTGGCTGCTTCACGACAAAATAGAAAGGAACCCATCAGATTCGTTTGAAAAACATTTTGTGCTGTGTCTAACGGTGTAAGCAGAAAATGATTCATACTCGCTATACCCGCGTTATTAATCAAATGATCCAGCTGTCCATAAGTCGTACGAATAAAAGTGATGATCCGACGAACCGCTTCTTCATCTGCTACATCAGCACAGAAATGTGTGTAACCAGGTAAGTGCCAATCTACTGGTGCGCGACTACACCCTACCACTTGCTGCCCTTGCTGCAAATAGTGTTTAACTAGATATTTCCCAATGCCTTTACGGGTGCCTGTAATCAATGTCACTAGTTGCTTACGCATGTTATTTCTTCTGTATTAATGAGGTAATGAATTCGGCTAAAGAACCAATGGTAGCAAAGGGGCTACGGTATGCAGACATCGCTTTCTCGCTGACGATCGTGATAGCAACGCCCATCTGCATTTCAACCATTTCTTCTATATTCAAAATGAGTGTCACTAACCCCAATGAATCTAAAACGCTTCCTGGCCCAAAAAGAGGAGTCGCTTCTCCCTGGGACGTATCGATTGGCACAGGTAACAAGGGTGCTTGCGCATCAATGGCAGTTTGGATGATCTGGCTGATTGTTTGGTTCATTGATATACCTCGTAGTTTTGCAATATAAATCCGCGTTTGATGATCCCGCCCATATCCATTAGCTGCTCCTGGCTTAAGTGAGGAAAGCGCCAAACAGCGTTTTTCTGGGACCTATCTTCGGGTTCAATAGCGCTTGAGAATACAAGTCCATTACTATGGATTTTGATACTACGGATATCATCTATCGCTACGTTGTGATAGGTAGTCATGCATCTATCGCGAGAAATGCTGACACACTCAGCGGGGTATTCCTTGTTCTCTGCATCAACCAACCTGCACTGTACCTTATCGGCTTGAATAGGTACGTACGGGTGATCATTTTTTTCATAAAGAAATAGGTTGCGAAAACGCTTGAATTGGTTCATGTCAATGATGTTAACCACTGAATCTATGATCGCAATCAGCTTGCTCCTTTGAAAAAGGGCAACACGGTATGTTATTTTTTTGGCGCGCGCATCTCGCTCTTCTTGCATATCATCAACAACCAATTCAAGCGGATACATTAGATCAACATAACCATAAAAGTTGCAATATAGTTTATCGAGACTAACAGTGACATCTCCACGAACATGTTGTGTCATTGTATACACATGGGTATAAACCGCTTGGCGTTGAGCCTCAATCAACATAGTACCAGGCACATGCTCATGATCTTTGCGATAAAAGAAGTAATGATCTGCTTGATTAATCATCTTGTAAGAGGTTGAACGAAAAAGTTCGGCAATAGGGTGTTCTGTTTTGTTTGCGTTAGCATAAAAATTTTCAAGCTGCTGCAGTACGCCAGCATGTGACGCTGAAAATTCAGCTTCTATAATTTGATAAGGCAATGCACGATATGGCTCCCATGCTGGATCCAAAGGGATAGTCCTATCAAAGAGGCTAGTCAACCCTTGATTACTATTTGCTAAGGCCAAACGCAATAGATCACCATTTTGCTCATGGGGTTTGTACAATTCTAATAAACAACCCAGTCCTGCTTGCACCCATTGATCCGCCGTGCTCTTCTCTATTTGCAATGGCAATGCAGGACGTGGTTGTCTCACCAACACATCTTCTGCTGAATCTTTGTGGACCAGTTTTGGTGTGATTACTGAGTTTTTCATATATTCTTCTCGATGCAAGCCGATAATTCAGCCGTTTTTTGAGTCGTGTCGATCTCCAGGCCTTCACCAATTTTTGTGCGATAAAGCAGAATAAAAATCAGCGCAGTTGAGATCGATGTCAGTACAATCAATACGTTTATTAATTGATGGAATGCATAGTTATAAGCGGAAATAAGCTGATTGTGTGGCACCGTAGGTAGCAGTTGGCTAGCGTGCTCCATCGCACCTGCTGCCAATTGTGCCGTCGCGCCTGCAATCTGTGTTGCACTTAACCCACTCGTTGCAATAGTCAAACTATGTGACATAAAAAGGGCCAATAGCGATCCCACAATCGCGATAGCAGTACTATCAAATGACACGCGTAGAGCACCAAAAATACCAATCGCCACCCCTGCTTTCTCTTTAGGAACCACAGACACGGCTAAGTTGTCCATCAATCCCCATGGCACAGCGACACCAAACCCAATGATGAATAGCACCAATTTCATACTCCAATCGTGCATGCCCATGGGAAGAGTATTCAGCATCATCAATCCTATAATGGAAATCACCATGCCGCCACCCGAAAGCATACCGACAGATATCCACTTGGTTAAACTTGCCGCTAAAAATGGAACAAACAATAAAGAACCAGAAAACCAAATCATTAAAATGCCGGCATCAAGTGCATTCATTTGTTCAATGCCAATGAATCGCAATGGCAGAATGACTAGCAGCACCGCGTAACAATAGGCAGCAGCAAGCGGCAGTAGTTGTGCACCGACGAAAGCAGGATAGGAGAACAAAGATAAATCCAGCATTGGATGGACTATTCTTTTTTCTACCCAAATAAATAGGCATAAAAGCAGCGCAACTACCAATAATAGAACAATCACAGTGGGACTTAACCAACCGCGAACGGGTGCTTCTATCACCGCATAAGTAAACAGCGCTAACATCAGCGTAAATAAAGTGGCGCCAATCTTATCGAGTCCTTTGGCATTTGGATCTTTGCTATCATGCATGCACAGTAGACAAACAATCAGCGCAATGACACTCAACACCGTACTACCAAAGAAAACAGCATGCCAACCAAAATAAGTAATGAGTACGGCTGCTATCGTTGGCCCGAAAGCTAATCCTGCTCCGAAAGTAATGCCTATCACACTAAATATTTTTGCTCGAGTATGCCCTTCAAATTCTTGAGCAAGAATAGAGATGCCACCCGCATATGCACAAGCAGCTGCAATGCCTTGCGGTATACGTAATAAGTCAAGAACCCACACACTGGGAGAAAAAGGCATCAGCAATGAGGTGACAGTAGAGATCAACAGGCCTATCCCAAATATCTTTTTACGTCCATATTGATCAGCCATTACACCTGCTACCATCAATGTACTACCACAGCTAAGAAAAAATGCATTCGTTATCCACGACAGCGCAACGGCACTACCTGGCAAGCTCGCTGCTATATAAGGTTGCGCCATCGGTCCAGCTGTAAAGTTTAATGGTACGCTAAAACAGGCAAGCATTATCGCGAATAATAGTGCACCTTTTCTCGCATATATTTTTTCATTTATTACGTTGTCTTGCATATATTTCTCTCATTATTTTAATAAATATAGAAAATAGTGTATTTCATGAATATCCATAATGCGAATAATAATAAAACCGCGCTTTCTACGCAAGTCATGGTCGTTCGGTTTTTTAAACTGAAGATAGCTTTTTTGCTTGCACATAATGACAATACTGGAGGTAAAAAAAGTAACAAGAAATTTATAGGTGGTGTCTTAATCTACAAACTACTTCTCTGCCGCAATGCTTCATAAAGACAAACACCGGTTGCAACGGAAACATTGAGACTGGAAACTTGGCCTAGCATAGGTAAGAACACTAAAGCATCGGCGGCTTCGCGGGTTAAGCGGCGCAAACCTTTATCTTCGGCGCCTAATATTAAAGCAATAGAACCCGTTAAGTTAATCTTATACAATGAAGTGGTTGCATCATCGCTTAAGCCATATAACCACACTCCAGCTTGTTTTAATTCTTGCAAACTACGTGCCAAATTGGTGACTTGAATAAGGATCACATTTTCTGCAGCCCCACTCGCTACTTTTTGCACCGTAGAAGTTAACCCTACCGCATTGTCCTTAGGAATAATGACTGCGGTAACGCCCGCAGCATCGGCACTGCGTAAGCACGCACCTAAATTATGCGGATCTTGCACGCCATCTAAAACTAGAAATAAAGGTTTGGTTTGCTGAGCCAAAAGTTCCGTCAATTTATCTTCATGATACATTTTCATCGCTTTCGCATATACAGCCACCCAGCCTTGATGATTAGCATCTGCCGTCATTTCATCTAAAACATTGGGTTCTACAATCTTAACGGGGACTTTACAATCTAGATCTAATAAAAATTGACGCACAGCAGCGGCCTTTGCTTTATGTGTGTAGAGTGTTTGCGGTAGACGTCCTTCGCTTAGAGCTGCTTTGACACTGTGCTGACCATAGACCACATTCATTTCTTTGCCTTTGATTTTGATTTTTGCCAGAAACGTTTTTTAGGCTCTTTCTTAGCATCTTTTTTAGGGGTTTCTTTTGTAGCTGCTTTAGATTTTTTCTTTTTGGGACGATCATCTTCTGTTTGTAATAAATCAAAGTCTATTTTTCGCTGATTTAAATCAACTCGTATCACGCGTATACGTACTTTGTCTCCCAAACTGTAGCTGGAATTTGTTGCTTCTCCAACTAATTGGTGACGTATAGCATCGTAGCGATAATAATCATTTTTAAGTGACGTTACATGCACCAAGCCTTCAATAAACTCATCATTCAACGCGACAAACAAACCGAATGAAGTCACACCGGTGACTTTGCCATCGTACTCTTGTCCTAAACGGCTAGACATATATTCGCATTTTAGCCAATCCACTACATCGCGCGTCGCTTCATCGGCACGTCTTTCAGTAGCAGAGCAATGTTCCGCCAAAGTTTGTAATTCCGCCTTAGAATAACGAAAAGTACTGGGCCGTTTTTTTTCTAAAATATGGCGTATGGCCCTATGCACTAATAGATCGGGATAACGACGTATAGGCGAAGTAAAATGGGTATAAGCATCATAAGCCAAGCCAAAGTGCCCACAATTATCGCCTTGATATACGGCTTGACTTAAGGATCGCAGCAATAAGGTTTGTAGCACATTGCTATCGGCGCGGCCTTCAATTTGCTTCATTAATTTAGCGTAATCTTTGGATTTAGGTTTTTCGCCTCCGGACAAAGCTAAGCCTTTTTCGCCCAACAATTTGCGCAAGGCTTCCAGTTTTTCAGGATTAGGCCCTTCATGCACACGAAACAAACCCGGCATTTTATTTTTTAATAGAAAATCTGCTGCGCATACATTAGCTGCCAACATACATTCTTCAATCAACTTATGTGCATCATTGCGATACTTGGCAATGATCTTATCTATTTTGCCTTGTTCGTTAAAAACAATAAACGGTTCAGGCATTTCAAAATCAATAGCGCCACGTTTTTGACGATTTTTATAGAGCTTTTGATACACTGCATATAAGTTTTCTAAGGAAGGTACCGACGATTTATATGTTTTTCGGAGCACAGGATCTTTATCGACTAAAATTCTGGCGGCTTCGGTATAAGTGAGTCTTGCCTGAGAATGGATCACTGCTTCATAAAAACGATAACGTAGAATTTCGCCATTTCCATCCAAGCGCATATCGCAGACCATACACAGGCGATCGACCTTCGGCTTTAATGAACACAAACCATTGGATAAGCCCTCAGGCAACATAGGAATAACTTTACTGGGGAAATAGACTGAATTGCCACGTTTAGCCGCTTCTTCATCTAAAGGTTTGCCTGGTTTAACATAATGCGCTACATCGGCAATGGCCACATAAAGCGCCCAACCATCGCCTTTTTGTTTACAAAATACGGCATCATCAAAATCCTTGGCATCTTCACCATCTATAGTGACAAAATTTAGATCCCGTAGATCGGTACGATCTTCTTTGTCTCTAAGGTGTACGGTTTTACCTAAACTTTTGGCTGCCGCTTCTACGCCCTCGGGCCAGGTAAAAGATAAGCCGTGCGCGCGCGTAGCAATTTCGATTTCCATGCCCGCAGACATCGCCTCGCCTAAAATATTTTTAATACGTCCTACGGGCGCAGTACGTCTATTGATAGGGGTAATCACTTCCACCGTAACAATTTCGCCTGGTTTTGCATTACCCTTATCTTCTGGCAAAATTAAAATGTCTTGATAAATAGTACGATTTTCTGGCACTACAAAACCTACGCCATTTTCAACCAAATATTGACCCACAATCTCCGCAGCATTGCGTTCTAAAACTTCGACCACGCTTGCCATTTTACGACCGCGTCTATCTTCCCCTATAACACGCACCAATACTTTATCGCCATGAAAAATATTGCGCATTTCTCGTTCTGACAAAAACAAATCCGGCATACTTTTCTCGGCCACCACAAAGCCAAAACCATCACGATGTGCCACCACCTGACCTTTTAACAATGATAATTTATCGACGATAGCGTATTCTTCTTTACGATTTAGCAATAGCTGACCATCACGTAACATAGCTCGCAATCGACGGCGCAATGCTTCTTGTTCTTCTGGCGATTGCATATCGAAGGCTTTTTCCAAACGCTCACGTTGCAGAGGGGTCCCCACATCTTCGAGGTATTTAAGGATATATTCTCGGCTGGGGATGGGGAAAGGGTACTGTCCCGCCGCATCATGGGTTTGTTGGGGGTCCTTTTTGCTAAATTTACGACTCACTTTGACTCCGATAGATTATGTCTAATATAATAGGTTCCCTATTGTCTCAATCTAACACAGGATATCAACATGTTAAAACACAGCTTACCCATGGCCTTAATGGCCCTAGTATTATGCGCTTGCCAAGCTGATCCCAATGCCATAGATTATAGTGGAAACGCTAACCGACAAAAGGAATGCAACCGTATTCTAGCACAATTGGGCGCCAGTGGCGATAATGTTCTAGAACCTGAGATAGGGACTACTCCAGCGCGTCAGAGGTTGGTGGGGCTGTACAGCGCCTATGGCTGTGATAAATAGACTATACTCTTCGCCTTTGACCTTTAGGCTTTGTTGCCTACACCCATCTCTCCCCAGTCATGTAGAGTACTACACTCCTGGGGCTCGAGGGCTAGGCGCCTCGCCTAAAAATCAAATGCTGTGAGTTATACTCTTCGCGCCCGCGCCCTTTCGGTCACGGCTCGGATCATCCGTTTGTAACTGAGCTGCGACCGAAAGGGCGCGGAAAGACAAGATATACTCTAATCTATCCAATATGCTCTTTTCTTCCAACAAGGCACGAGTAGTTATGATGTAGGAGCGGCTCACGAACCGCCCCTACAAGCGAACTGAGGTCAATCTCTAAGCTTGCTCTACAGCAACCGCTACAGGCTTTGCCGCCTTACGGCCACGCGTGCTTTTACCTGCAACTTTCTTGGCTTTAGCTGGAGCTGCTTTTTTAGCCTTAACTGGAGCTGCTTTTTTAGCCTTAGCTGGAGCTGCTTTTTTAGCCTTAACTGCTTTAACTTTAGCCGCAACTATTTTTTTAGCTGCTACTTTTTCTACTGCTATATGGCGTTTTAATGCCGCTTTTGCTGCCTTCAATTCTGGCAATAAAGTAGATAATTCTTTCTTTAAGCCTTGTGCTACGATTTTAGCTTGAACAAAAGCCATTGTTAGTTTATCAGCTTGCTTTTTGTGCGCAGCCGTTTTTTTACCAGCGCCTTTGAGAGCCGCTTTTTGAGCTTTAGCTTTTTTCACTATTTGATCGGCTTTGGCCCATTGTGCTTTGATTTTAGCAGCCGCTTTCTCGGTGTTTTTCACCCAATCTTGATGCGCTGCAGTTAATTTTTGCAAAATAGCTTTACATTCGCTTTGCAAACTGTGAATACCACTGTTAGCGGTATGCTTCGTTGCTTTCTTTGGCATGATATCTTCTCCAAAATTAAAAAATTAAACTAACGGTTTTAAAAAATTAAACCGTTACACACATACAATAGCTACACTATTGTAAAAAGAGGGTGTATTGTGCAATAGTTATTAATGCTTTGCAAGCAAAATCTACTATTATTCACGATCTTTTTATAAAAAATATGATATATTAACGATATTATCATTTTAAAAATGAGTTTCTAGCCCGATGAATGTCAATCATATCGAACATATAGTCATTACTAAACCCATTACTACGGCTTCATCGTTGCTACAGCGTTTGCAATCATTAGGCTTTCAACCCTTACTCTTTCCTACATTAGAAATCACAGAAAATTCTGACGTGATCGCTTATTTTCACAATTTTAGAAATACACTTTTTAATAGCGCCTTGTTTGTCAGTCCTACCGCCGTGCATTACGCCATGAAATTATGCGCGTTAAGTCCAGAAATTTGGCCTACTACACAATTCATCGCGCAAGGCCCTGGAACAGCAAAAGCGCTGATGCATTATGGTTTTCACACTATAATTACCCCCGAAAAAGAATATTCCAGCGAGGGATTATTGAATTTAGCTATTTTAAAAAATATAAAAGGGCAAAAAATCGCTATTTTTAAGGGTAAGGGCGGTCGCGGCTTACTAGCACCCAGTTTACAACAGCAAGGCGCTATCGTTACAATTTTTGATTGCTATGAACGTCGTTGCCCTACCCCCACCCTAGGTTTAGAAAAACAGATACACATTCCCAAAAACAGCGTATTTATCGTCACCAGCAGTGAAGGATTACAAAATTTAGCGTTTTTATTGCATTTTGCACAACCAATGAACAAGCCTGATTGGCGCGATTGTCATCTTTTGCTCATTAGTGATAAAATGTGCTCATTAGCGCGCAAATTAGGCCATAAAGGAAAAATTGATGTGGCGGATAATGCCAGCGACGAGGCTATACTCAAAGCGCTTGGGGTTTAGGCGAGAATGAAGATATGAGATCTTGATGAATACTATAGATTTGAATCAAAGCTTTGTCATCCTCGATACCCGGAGTACCGAGTACAGGCTCCGATCGAGGATGACAACGTTTTAGTGTTGTGTTCGTAGAAAGTATTGTTCTCGCATCTTGAAGCGCGTAGAGTACGTTGAATCACTAATTAGGATAAGGATTATGGCTGATACACCCGCAACAACCCCCAGTGCAAACAAACGCACCAGTCCCTGGATATGGCTCACGCTGCTCGTAGGCTTGCTTGCGCTAGGCTTATCCCTCAGTGTGGCCATTTATTTTTACTATCATGCCAGTGCCTGGCAAGCTTCTTTCTCTGCTAGCGCACAAGAATTATCGGATATGCAACATACGCTAAAACAAAATAAAAAGTCTATCGCTAACCTAAATGGAACTATACAAAATTTAACAGTCGACGATAAAAATAATCAGCAAGTCCTGGTACAATTACAAACACAAGTAACTACGCTACACGCACAATTGTCTGCGCTGCCCTTGGCGCACGTGCTCTATCTAGCGCAATTGGCACAAGATGCACTGTTATATCAATTTGACGCTAACAAAGCTTCTATTTATTTACAAGCAGCTCACAATGAACTCACACAAAGCACCGATGCAGAATTACAAGCCTTAGATGGGTCATTGCAACAAACGCTGGCCACCTTAAAGACCATGCCGGCATTAAACATTGCAAAAATTGTCAGTCAATTATCTGCGGTACAAGACACCATTAATGCTTTACCCTTAACTCAAACCGAACCTAAAGATAACGCTAAAACACAAGACGCACAGCGTTCTTTTTGGAATAAATTATGGAATAATGCGTGGCAAGGTTTACAAAAAGTTATTACGGTCAAACATTATGGCGCCGAAGCCCCACATTTTATTACCCCCGATGAACGCGCTTATCTCAATGCCCGTCTTTGTTTATACCTAGCTCAAGCACAATGGGCAGCCCTAGCACACAATACGGCTTTGTTTCAAAGTAACATTCAAGATGCTGAGCGCTGGCTACATGCACATTACGATACCAATAACGCTACGGCACAAAACATTCTGCAACAATTAAAACCATTAGAAAGTACTAATTTGCAACCCAACTTCCCTGAGTTATCGCCGCTGATCAATCGCATACAGCAGGCTTTGATCAGCAATGGCAAATAAAAGTAACTACACCGCTATCGGCACGTACCGTAAAGCACAGATTGGGATGCAGGTTGCATGCAAGATGCGCCCAATATGGGCTTTTGTTGAAAAAAGAGGAAATATTTCATGTTACGTTGGTTAAGTTCTATACTCATCGTTCTCTTCCTAGCCTGGAGTGCGTTGATGCTCAGCGCAGCACCCGGCTATATGGCCATCACCTATGGGCATTGGTCTATTGAAATGCCATTGTGGTTCGGCATTACTGCTGTTATCGTCGCATTCATTGCTTTGTATATTTTACTGCGTTTATTAAATGGCCCTGGTTTAATCTTACGTGTTTTTAAAAAGTGGCGTCATGAACACCGTTATGAAAGCAGCCATCGTCAGACCTTACAAGGCTTATTGGCATTGGCCGAAGGCGATTGGGATAAAGCAGAGAGTTTATTGATAAAATCGGTGAAGTTCAATGAAATCCCTTTAGTCAATTATTTAGCCGCCGCTAAAGCAGCGCAGGCCTTAGAAGCCTATGACAGACGCGATCAATACTTACATTACGCGCTGGACTCCACCCCCGGCGCTAAAATTGCTGTGGGCTTAACGCAAGCTGAATTACAATATCACGATGAACAATGGGAGCATTGCCTAGCGACTTTACGTCATGTTCAGCAAGAAGCGCCGCAACATAAGTACATGTTAAAATTACTCAAACAAGTTTATTATCGTCTGGCTGATTGGTCTCATCTATTAGATCTATTACCCTTATTGAAAAAACAAAAAATAGTCGATAGTACGCAACTACAACAATTGAGCGAAAAAGCATATTTAGAATTATTATTGTTGCAATTAAAACAAGGGGATCAACAAAAGGTTGAACTCTACTGGCAAAAACTGCCTAAGCCTTTACAACGCCGTAAAGAATGGGTATTACCTTGCGCTCATTTTTTATTGGACAGCCATATGCCAGATTTAGCTGAAGAATTGGTGCGCGATGCTTTAAAAGCACAGTTTGATCCAGAGCTAATTGCACTCTACGGTCAAATCCACAGCCAACGTCTCAATAAACAAATCGATTTTGCGTTGTCTTTATTAAAACAACAAGGCCAAGAACCGCATATTTTATTATGCTTAGGGCAATTGGCTATGGCCGATGGTGCTTTATCACAAGCCAGCAGCTATTTAACCCACAGCCTACAAGTGCGTCCTTTGCCTAAAACCTATGCGGTATTAGGCGCATTATCCTTACAACTGGGCGACAAAGAAGAAGCGTTACGCTGCTTTCAGCAGGCAGTGGTGGATTAAGTTCTCGGGAATTTCCGCGCCCTTTCAGTCGCAGCTCGGTGATAAACTGTATCCCGAGCCGAAATTTTCCGAGCCGCGACCGAAAGGGCGCGGATGGAGAAAGGCATTACGTTTTACTTTCTACGAAAAAAATTCACCCCATAAAAAATTAAGCCCGACACAAACCAAACTACAAACCGCAGCCAAGTGACCCACGGTAAACTTATCATTAAATAAATGCAAAACACTATGCCCAAACTGGGAAGCAGAATACCAAAAGGGGTGCGAAAAGGGCGTACCATGTTGGGCTGACTGTAACGCAACATAATGACGCCACTATTCACCATTAAAAAGGCAGCCAAAGTACCTATATTCACTAATTCTGCAATATCCTTAATGGGTAATATCGCTGCAACACCTGCAATAATCACCCCCGCTAATAATAAAATGCGTGCGGGAGTATGATATCTTGGATGCACTTCGGTCAAAAATTTAGGTAATAAATTATCGCGTGCCATGGCATAAGTTATTCGACTCATACCATAAAACATCACTAACATCACAGTGGTTAATCCCGCCAAAGCACCCACGGCAATCAGGCTGCCCGCCAACCCATGCCCTAGACGTATTAGCACATCCGACACCGGCGAGGCGGTATTTAAACTACTGTAAGGCACCACTAAAGTTAACAATCCTGCAACTAACACATAAATCGAGGTGCAAATAATCAATGAGCCAATAATACCTTTGGGCAAATCTCGTTTAGGATTGATCGCTTCTTCTGCAGCAGTACACACCGCATCAAAGCCTATATAAGCAAAAAAAACCATCCCTGCGCCTGCCATCACTCCATTCCACCCAAAAGGCATAAAGGGAATCCAATGATTAAAATTGACATACGGCGATGCCACCGCAATAAAAATAGCGATGGCCACTAATTTAATCCCAACGATAGTTGCATTCACTCTAGCGCTATTCTTTATACCCAAAACTAGCAGTAAGGTCACCGTCATCATAATCAGAAAAGCGGGTAGATCTAAAATACCGCCTGCAAGAGGACTTGTTAAAAATTGTTGTGGGATTTGTAATTTAAAAAGAGTCAACACTTTATTAAAATATGCCGACCAACCTATGGCCACTGCGCCACAAGCAACCGCATATTCTAACATTAAGTCCCAGCCTATAATCCAGGCAAAGATTTCGCCAAATCCCACATAAGCATAACCATATACACTACCACAGCCGCCAATGGCTGAAGCCAATTCAGCATAAGACAACGCCGAAAATGCACAAGCTAAACCGGAGATAACAAAAGATAGGGTAATGGCAGGGCCTGCCTCCGTAGCTGCGGCAATGCCGGTTAAAATAAAAATACCGGCACCGATCACCGCACCTATGCCCAGTAAAGTTAAATCCAGCGCGGTCAGGCAACGCTTTAAATGTTTAGAACCAAGGAGATCGTCACTAGAGAAATCTTCAATTTTTTTTTTGCGAAGCATCCCTTTCATGTTTCATTTCCTAGGTTAATTATATTTCACCGAGTTATTTTGGACACGACGGCTCGCAAACAATCTATCGCAATTAACCAATTACTTTATACAACAAAAATGCCAACAATGCGCTGCACGGCAGAGTTAAGATCCACGCAATCACTATATTTCCAGCCACACCCCAACGCACTGCTGATAAACGCTTAGTTGCACCTACGCCCATAATACTGGCATTAATACAATGCGTAGTAGACACAGGGATCCCCAATAGACTGGCACCAAAAATAGTAATGGCAGCAGAGGTTTCGGCAGCAACACCTTGCAGTGGGGTAATTTTAATAATACGCTGCCCCATTGTTTTAATGATACGCTTACCGCCTGCTAAAGTACCCAACGCCATGGCGGTAGCACAAGCAATGATAACTGCTTTGGGGATGATGTGTTCAGGCGCAATAAGCCACGCTGGTAAAAAATGTGTTTGACCAAATATAACCAAGGCCAAAGCGATAATACCCATGGATTTTTGTGCATCGTTGGAACCATGTGAAAAAGCCATAGCTGCAGAAGATAACAATTGCAGCCGCTTGGAAACAGTAGTGCCTATACGCGCGCTAAAGGGCAAAAACAACCATAGAAGAATCACCATCAGTAAGAAACCTAATACAAAACCTAGCGTGGGTGATAATACTAAAGGCAACAATACTTTTTTATACAGCGTATGCCAGTAAAAAGCAGCCCATCCTGCATGTGCTACTACTGCGCCCGCTAAGGCACCGATTAAGGCGTGTGAGGAACTAGAAGGCAACCCTAAACGCCAGGTAATTAAATTCCACAAACATGCCGCCAACAAGGCACACAAAATCACAAGCTGTGTGACAGCAGCGGGGTCAGCAAGCCCGGTGGCAATTAAGGTTGCTACGGCCGTTCCCGATAAAGCGCCTACAAAATTAAAAAATGACGCCATCATTACCGCACGGCGCAAGCTTAATACTTGCGTAGACACAACCGTGGCGATAGCATTGGCTGTATCATGAAAGCCATTGATAAAATCAAAAATCAGCGCTACAGCAATAACAAAAAATAAAACACTAACCATGTTTAACCGCTAAATTCGTTAGAAAGGTACTTAAGTGTGCCATTTGATCGCTGGCTTCTTCCAACTTCTCAATGATTTCTTTTTCAATAAACAATAATTTCATGTCATGGCAATTATTGAATAACTCAGTAATTTGTTCACGATAATAGCCATCGGCGGTTTTTTCTAAACGCTTGACTTGTTCGTCGTTGGCGACGATAACAGAAAATTTTCTACTGGCCAAAGCATCTATGCTGCCCACTAAATATTGCGCTGTTTCATCTAGTACGTTTAGAAACACCGTAATATTGTCATGTTTTTCTTTTGCGGGTAATAATTTAAATTGTCGCGCCGCTTCATCGCATGCATCCAGCGCATTTTCGGTCAATACCGATAAATGATATAAGTCTTCCCTATCTAAGGGTGTCACAAAGGTTTTGGCCAGAGTCCCAGCCATTTCTTTAACCAATTCATCCCCTTGCTGTTCTATTTCATGGCAATGAATATAAAATTCTTCATTATTCGCAGCACCTGGTTCGGAGAATTTTTGCAGGTATTGGGTCATACGCCGCAAAACACGGACTTGCTCGCTTAAAATAGCAAAAAACCGCTCCTGTTTGGGCAGTAATTTTTTAAGCCATTGTTCTAAAGACACTACGACATCTCCTATAGAGCTAGATTATTCAGGGTGAACATTAAGGTAGACGGGTCTTAAAGTCAAGTAAATTAGGCTTATTGCCCTTTTAATTAAAGCTAAGTCCTTGTTTTATGTATAAAAATAAAATAATGTGCTAAAAAAGACCAAAAAGGCTTGCTTTTACACCCCAAAATCGGTTAAAATATGTACACTTTTGATACTTAACCAACTTATGAGAGGTCATGCAATGTCTAAGCGTTTAATGAGTTTACTGGCTTTAACTGCTTTATGTGCCACGGCTTTAGCCGACAATGGTAGCGATCCTAGCGTTACCTTCTTAACCAGCACCAGCAAGCCTGCAGCTATTAAGATTGTGCCTAGCCAATCGTTGCCTTCTTTTGTAAAGGTTACACAAAGCAACAATAGCACACATATTTCTGGGCACTTACCGTTTTTTGCCAATGCAAAAGATTTAAGCGGTATCGCCATGAGTTTTAATGTTTTTTCAAATAACACCCAGGTCTGCTCTTTTACGGCTAAGGTCAGTTCCGCTTTGAAGATATCCATCACCAGCACCAGCGGTGGTTCATGTCACTTTAGTGGCCAAAAGACTAACTTAGACCCTTTTACGGGTGCTACCTTCCACCTTGCCTTGGCTTAAGACCGAATTTGTCTGGGCTGCTTTGATTCCAAAGCAGCCTTTCCTTTTTCTAGATGAAATTTATGACCTTACACTGCATTTATCCTCTGCGGAAAAGAGGGATGGCATTATGCCTTCTTGCGCGAGCAGCCGCAGCCTGTGAGCTATCATTATAAAAGAACGTACTACTGCATGCCGCAGTTGCTGGTTTAATGGCAGGGTTTTCATTCTTATAGATCACTGATGATGTTTTGCCACGATGATGACATCTTGTAATATCCACGACGTTTGCCACGGGTTGTACGGGTATAGCATCCTTCTTCGCGACTGGGGATAATGGTATGTTTCCAGCTAATGTTGCTTCTGGTGTAATGTCCTTCTTCGCGACTGGGGATAATGGTTTGTTTTCAGCTAACGTTGCTTCTGGTGTAATGTCCTTCTTCGCGACTGGGGATAATGGTTTGTTTTCAACCTTAGCGCTACTTTCAACCATTTGTGGCTTACTATCAAGTGGATCTATTTTGATACCATTTCGATCCAAACGCCTCAACATGCCCGTGTATCGCTGCAACTTTTTCAAATCTTCATTATCTATCATGCGAAGATCAGCGCCGTTTAGAATCAATAACTCTATCAAATTAACCTGTTCTGTCAAAATGGCTAAATGCAAGGGTGTTCTTTTATTATTATCTATTATATTAATATCAGCTTTTTCTTTAATCAGAAGTTTTATTAGCCTGTCGTTGCCGCTAGCAACTGCCAAATGTAGTGGTGTTCTGTTATTGTTATCTGTTATATTAATATCAGCTTTTTCTTTAATCAGAAGTTTTATTAGCCTGTCGTTGCCGCTAGCAACTGCCAAATGCAGTAAAGCATCGCCCTTAAAGTTTCTTATTGCATGAAATTTTTTCCCACAATTCTTTTCACGATTCAGCGCGCGCTGCGCAAGCAAGAAGCATGCCATTTCAACTTGCCCCATCTCAGCTGCATACTCTAGCGGCCTATAACCATGCTTATCGAATGCGTTGATATTAGCCCCTTTCTTAAGCAAGAATTTTGCCACTTCAACATGGCCTGATTGAGCAGCAAGATGAAGCAACCAAGGATTTTGCGTCAAGCCTTCATTGAACCAGAAATGTTGCACCAGTTCAATCGAGCCAGATAAAACAGCGCAACGCAATAGTTCTATTTTGGAATGGGAAGGAACAGAAGGCTGTTCACTCTTTTTAAGCAAAACTTTTTCTTTTTTAGGGTTAAAAAAGTTCTTAATGGCCAGACCGATCTTCTTTATAGAAAAAGATTTGCTACTTTTCTCAATCAACGCTGGCGGGCTAAGGATGGCTTCTACTACTTTAAGGCTACAAGCGTTCGTAATGGCCGATTGTAACGGTGTTTTTTTATGCTGGTTTTTTTTAGAAACATCAGCGCCTCTTTCAAGCAACAGCTGCACTAATTTATCATCGCAACGCATGGCAAGCGCGCAATGCAATGGTGTTCTACCGTCTGCATCTGGCTGATTAGCATCGGCACCATTTTCAAGCAATAATGCAACTAGATCAGCGCGTTTAGCCAGGATAGCCAAATGTAACAAAGTTCTACCATTACCATCAGTTTGTTTAACTGCAATCTTTTTCTCTTTAGTCTTGGAGTATTGTTTCAATAGGTATTTTGCAATATCATAGTGACCATATTTAACCGCCACCCCTAACGCTGTTAAACCTTCTAGGTTCACAACAGACAATAACGCTCGTTTATATTCTTTTTTAACAGACTTTAATCTTCCCGCTTTAATCTCAGCAAAAAATTTATCGACCTTTTTTGTTTCCTCATCTATATCATTTGACTGGCCTAATTCTTTTCGTAAAAAAGCAATCCTGGCCTTATTTAAAACTTTAACGATAGCCAAATCACTAGGTCTGGTGGCTGGATTTTCAGCACGCATAGAGTCAACCACTTCAATCACTTCTTCTATTTCTGTTTCGAGTCCCAAATCTTTACCTTCTGTCCTAAGAGAATTTCTCATCTCTCTCAAGGTAAACTTAGAGCCTTTACTCCAGGTGTTCTCGCTTTTATATAAAACAGTCTCGCCTAAAATGAGTGCAAGAATAGAGACCATGGCATGCGTTTCCATTTCTAGCACATGATCTACGGGTTCTTTAATTATTTCTCCATGTACGCATTCTGGTGCAGTTGTAACCGGTGTTTTAATCTCCGTATCCCCAAAATCGATGATATGGCATTTGAATTTAGGGTGTCTATGTTCGGGGTCTGTCTCTTCATCGTAGGTTATGTCTATAAGAAAATTATCTGGTTTTAAATCCGTGTGACTCAGGCCTTCTCGGAGCTCAAGCTTACCCTTCACCCAGTGATAACGTCTAGCATGAAATTCCGCATAGGTTTGTGCTACCAAAGCAGCTAATTCTAAGCGCTGACTTAAGGTTAATTTAGGAAATTCTTTAATCAGTTCGAGCGCGGGCTTACCCGGAAGTCTAGGCATAACTGTGGCTACGCCCTTTTCTCCTATAGGAAGAACCTCCGTGTCATACTCTTTACGTTGAAGTTCAGCCTCTTTATCAAGCCGTTTGAGTGCTGCTTGTTGTGTTTCGCCTGGAAACATCTTGTATTCTTTAATCGCTAGCGGTTTATTCAGATCAATTTTGCCCTCTATTACTTCATAGCCTTCATACACTTTGCCAAAGCTGCCCTCACCCAGCGGTGTTTTTTCACAGGCAAATTTTCTGACATTGGGTTCCTTCCCCAGGATTAAAGGAGAGTATTTTTCCCAATCTATTTCTATTATTCCTAAGTTAGTAGACAATTTAGTTCCCTTCAACTGATTTTTTACGATCACATGGGAATATAGTAGCAGCCCAGTATTAAGGCTTTCTTAAGGGGTTAATGTTTAGGTACAAATAACATAATTATTATCGCTCTATATGGAGCGTGTTAGTGCCCCCTGTCAAAGTATACGATCGTTAGTCTTGGTTCATACCATTTTCGCGGCCAGAAGGCTCAGTTAGACCCTTTTACGGACGCTACCTTGGCTTAGGCTGGGATTAGGCTTCGCATGCAAATGTGAAGCGCTATCAGGAAAAAATGCTCCCGAAAAAGATTTTTTTTGGCCCCGTAGTAATAAGTCTTTAACTTCTTTTGCTGTAGCTAAGTCTAGTGGCTTTTGCCCATTTATATCCAGCGCATTCATATCGGCACCATTTGCAATCAAATATCTCGCGACTTCAACATGCCCCTTCCTGATTGCATCATGGAGTGGAGTACGCAACTTATTATCTCGTGCGTTCTTATCCAGGTTTCTGTCATTAAAAATTTTGACGATTTCAGTCAATCCTTTGGCAGCTGCTAAATGCAATAATGTGGCGCCTTCACTATTTTTCTCATCTATAACCGCACCGCTTTCAATCAAATACTGCGCCACTTCAACATGCTCCCTCAAGAGCGCATATTGCAGCGGTGTATAGCCTCGTCTATTCTTTGTTTCTATATTGGCTTTTTGTTCAACTAAACGTTTTACCGCATCTAAATCGCCGTTTATAACCGCTATATGCAGTAAAGTCAGTCCATTAGGCTCCTGGATTTCATGAAATTTATGATTAGCCTTATTCTTTTTAGTACCATCTGCACCCTTCTCAAGCAAAAGAATTGCCATTTTAAGCTGTCCCTTCATGGCAGCATAATGTAATGCTGTGTTACCATCTAAATCTGTGTCATCAATAGAATACTTTGGTCTTTCTCCCCTTTCTCTCTGGGCCTCGTTACTTTTGTTTATTTCATCAATTAAGAATTCTACCAAAGGAACATGTCCCGAGCTAGCGACAAAATGTAACCATATTTGGCCCTTTTGATCGAGAATTGAATCAAGCGCTGTTGGTTCATAGAAGCATTTCACTAATTCAACAGAGCCGGAATGCATGGCTAAAAACAACCGGTATCTTTTAGTCGTCTTAACTTGCTTTTCTTTTTCTTCAATCAATACCTGCACTACCTCAAGGCTGCAAGCATTTGCAATTGCTAATTGCACGGGTGTTCTTCTGCCAGCCTCTTCCGCAGTGAAATCAGCGCCTTTCTCTAGCAGTTTTTTCACTAAATCAACATTGCAACGTCTTGAAATAGCGCAATGCAGTGGTGTTCTACCGTCTGCATCCACCTGATTAACCTCAGCGCCATTTTTTAGCAACAATTCAACTAAGTCCGCCCGTTCAGATAAAATAGCCAAGTGCAATAAAGGCCTACCATTAAAACCATAGCCATCTTTTTGTGTAATTTGACTGGAGCCACCTACAGAAAGTAAATGTTGCGCAATGTCCCATTGTCCATATTTAATTGCCATCCCTAGTGGCATTAGCCCCTCTAACCAAAATCTGTCTAATAAAGATTTTATATATGCCGGATCCGTTGCTTGAACTGCTTGCAAATTACCGGTCTTAATGGCCGCAAAAAATGCATTTATCGCCTTTGTGTCATTATCTATTTTTTCTTTTTTCAATCCTTTCTTCTGTCTTAAGCAATTGCTCATAACGCGGTTTAATGTCTTCACAATCACTAAATCGGTTGGCCTCATGGCAGGATTTTCATGCTGCATAGACTGAACCAATTCAATAAGTTCTTCCATCTCTTCTTTAAGACTAAGATCAACCCCTTTCTGTCTAAGAAAGGTTTTCATGCGTTCTAAAGTAAACTTACAATTTTCATCCCACATGTTCAGTTTATTTTCATATAAAACATCTTCCCCTAAGATGGGTGCCAGAATAGAAACCAAGGAATAAATTTCCATTTCTAATACATGATCCGTTCTTTGTCGAGTTTTTTCGCCGTGCACACACTCTGGAGCGATTGTCATGGGAGTTCTTGCGCTTATATCTGCAAAATCGATGATATGACATTTAAATTTAGGGTGTTCATGTTCTGGGTCCTTCTCTTCATCGTAATAGATATGGATGAGGAAGTTTGCTGGCTTGAGATCGGTATGACTTAGGCCTGGGCCCGCGCCATACGCGGCATGAAACTCTGCATAGGCTTGCATGGCTATAATGGATAATTCCAAGCGCTGGATTAACGTTAAGCGAACAAATTCAGGAGTCCTCATCCATTTATCTAGAGACTTGCCCGGAAACCTAGGCATAATCATCACGACTTCATGACGCCCCACAGCATAAACATCGGTAGGGAATCTCGTTCTCTGTATTTCAGCCTCTTTCTCGAGCGAGCTCTGCAACTCCTGCTGTGTTTTGCCTGAAGGCACCTGGTAAATTTTAATTGCCAAGGGCTTGGTTTCATCCATACTTCCCTTTGCTGTTATTTCATAGCCTTCATAGACCACACCAAAACTACCTCGGCCTATTTCTTCCCCCAGGGCAAAGCATTTGATATCATTTGAATTACCGACGCTTATCTTTTGATAAACTTTTTCATTTATTATAACTTCATTAAAGTTAGCAGACATTTTAGACACCTTCACTTATTTATTTTTTTGAGAACAAACGATATATACTCATTACACTTCAAAATGCGAGAGCAATGCTTTCTACGAACACAGTACTAAAACGTTGTCATCCTCGACGAAGTCGGGGATCCAGGAAAAACTTGATTTGAAACTGGATCCCCGACTTCGTCGCGTAGGTTTTTGACTTAACTTTTAGGCAGCCGGAGAGGCAGGGGTTAATTTTCTACGGATAACCGAACCGGCCTGAGCTTCTACAGAACCATTTGGCTTTGAGCAATTAAAGAGGCTATATAGATTATTTGCTTGCCTAGCTTCTGCGGCAAAAAGCAGATTCTTCATTTCCTCGCTTCCTTTATTCTTTATGCACAAATACAGTGGAGTAACGCCCTTATTATTTTTTACATCAACTTTTGCACCGTGCCGCAGCAAGATACGTACCAATTCAAGGTTATTCTGGTGTGCTGCATAGTGTAGTGGCATATTGCCCTGTTTATCTCGTGCTGAAACATTGGCACCAGCCTTAAGCAACACCTCTACTAATTCAGGATTGCCCGATTGAATTGCAATATGTAATATTGTGCATCCCGTTTTTGAATGTTTTTCCTTGATAAGATCTGGGTTATGCTGGAGCAACGATTCAGTCAGTTTAACATGTCCTTTTATTACCGCCATGCGTAGATAGGCAAAATCGTTGGGCTTTAACTCATAAAATCTTTTCCCATCAGAATTTCTTTGTTCAACATTTACCCCTCTTTGTAGAAGGTCAGACACCAATTCCATGTTTCCAGCATCAACCGCATGATGCAATAAAGTGTTACTGCTATGGTCTAGCACATTAAAATCGACAAATTTTCCAATGCATGCATTCACTAATTCAGCATTGTTCTGAAGAATGGCTAGATGCAATGGTGTTATGTTTTGGTCATTTCTCGCATTGACATCCGCGCCCAATGCAATCAACTTTTTCGCTAGTTCAACGTTACTCTTGCAAATTGCAAAATGTAACAATGTGTTATTTTTCTTATATTCTAGTTCATGAAATTTTCTTCCATAAGAATCCTCTTTATTAGGATCCGCATTGTTTTTTAAAAGAAGTTGTATTAGTTCAAGATTACCGTAGCTTGCAGCCAAGTGCAGAGGGGTTCTTTTATGTCTATCTAGAGCATCAATATCCGCTCCTTCTTCAAGAAGAAGCCTTACCAATTTAGTATCTTTTTCTATAATTGCTAAATGCAGCAAAGTATTGCCACTAGAGTCGGTTAGTTCATGAAATTTCTTCTTGCTTGCATCTTTCTTGCCACGATCCGCTCCTCTATAAAGCAAGAGCTTTGCCACCTCCAGTTGCCCAGCCATGGCAGCGCAATGCAATGGCGTAAGCCCTTTAGCAGTTCTCGCTTCCAGATCAACCCCTTTTTGAATCAAAAATTCTGTTATAGCCACATGGCCTTCCAAGACGGCAATATGTAAGGGTGAGAATGAACGGGGATCTTTTATCTCTCTAAACTTTTTGTTCCAAAAACGTTTCACTAATAATAGTGACCCGGACTTAACGGCTAAAAAGAACAACTTTTCTTGAAGCGCTATATTGTTTTTATCGTTATATCCAGGAGTTTTGTTTATTAAACATTCCACCACATCCAGATTACAGGCATTGGCAATAGCCGCTTCCACTGGGAGTTTATTATGATTATTTTTTGCGTTAACATCAGCACTTTTATTTAGTAAAACCTGCACGATATCAAGACCACAGCGCATTGAAAGAGCACAATGCAATGGTGTTCTATTATCTGCATCTTTTCCATTCGCATCAGCACCATTCGCTAATAGTAACTGGATCAAATCAACTCTCTTTGCCAAAATAGCCAGATGCAACAAGGTTCTGCCATTGCCGTCAGTTTGTCGCACGGCGGCTTCTTTTTCTTCATCGCCATACTTTTCAAGTAAGAATTGCGCAATATCACATTTACCATATTTAACTGCAACACCCAGTGGAGTTAAGCCTTCTATATCTAATTCTGCCAGTAGCTCTGAATTAAACTTTTCACTTATATATTCTAAATTCCCGGCTTTAATTTCCGCAAAGAATACTTCAATATTTATTGCTTCTACATCCACGTCATCCGGTTCGTTACGTTCTTTACGTAACGCCGCCAATCGAGCAGTATTCAACACTTTAACAATAGCAAGATCACTGGGTCTTAAGGCTGGGTTATTTTCTTGCATAGATTGAACCATATCACTGACAATTTGCATTTCTGCTTTAAGACCCAATTTTTCGCCTTCTTCTTCAAGATATTTTTGCATGTTATCCAGACTAAATTGGCCCCCAATATTCCAGTTACTCTCTCTGTTTTTAAACACCTCTGTTTCACCCAAGATGGGTGCAATCAGAGAAGTTAAGGAAAATGTTTCCATCTCTAAGGTATTATCCAATGAGTGGTCAACTTTCTTCTCACGTATGCATTCTGGGGCAGTTGTAATATCTGTTCTCATCCTGAGATCGGCAAAGTCAATAATGTTACACTCAAAGATGGGGCTCTCGTGCTGTACATCATCATCTGCATATCTTATGTTTACAAGAAAATTGCTTGGCTTTAAATCGGTATGGCTCAGGCCATCTCGGAGCTTAAGTTTACCATTCACCCAGTGATAGCGCCTAGCATGAAATTCCGCGTAGGTTTGAGCAACCAAAGTAGCCAACTCTAAACGCTGACTTAAAGTTAGTTTTTTAAATTCCTCTGTTTCGATAAAACTATCGAGACTCTTACCCATCTTGGGCATAATTGTCACTATGCCGCCATTCGTCATAGGATATACAGCAGTATCAAAAAGCTTAGATTGAATTTTAGCCTCTGCTTTACGTTGCTCTAGCGTGTTGGCGTTACATTTTTTTTCAATTTTGGCCGCCAAAGGTTTGTCGGAGGGTGTTATTAGCTGATACTGCAATTCTTCAATCTGTAGACATTCATAAGCCTCATATACTACACCATAGCCACCCTCACCGAGTTTCTTACTCTCATCTAGGAGAAAATACCGATTTTTGGACTTAGACTTGCGTTTAGGCCCAGATTCCAGCTCAGATTCGGGCTCGAATTCCAGCTCGGACTCTGTTTTCACGACTAAAAGGGAATAATCTTTCCCATCTACTGTTACTGTAGGAAAATTAGCAGACATTTTATACACCTTCACTATAATTTGTTTTTACGAACAGACGGTATTATATCATCTAACCCTTAAGATATTCTTAAGAAAGGTCCTCTCAAGCCATTTTTGTGTAAAAATCTTACTTTTCCGGGTATAAAAGTCCATCTCTCCCCTAAACATTTAACTATGACCAAAGCTCAGGTATAATATGACCTAATTATTACCACCCTATATGAAGGTTTTGTACTACTCCTATGATTTTAAAAGAAATTTTCGATGTCATCGTCGTCGGTGGAGGGCATGCAGGCTGTGAGGCAGCCTTAGCAGCCGCACGCCTGGGCGCTAACACCTTATTATTAACGCACAATATAGAAACTTTGGGACAAATGTCCTGTAATCCTGCCATGGGCGGCATAGGCAAAAGCCAATTAATGAAAGAAATCGACGCCTTGGGGGGCGCTATGGCCTTGGCTACCGACAAGGCCGGGATACAATTTCGAGTGTTGAATGCCAGCAAAGGCCCAGCCGTGCGCGCTACTCGGGCACAAGTGGATCGCGAACTCTACAAACACCACATGCGTCATCTATTAGAAAACACGCCTAATCTCACGTTATTTCAACAGGCTGTGGACGATCTACTGGTAACGGATAATGTAGTCCATGGCGTTAAGACCCAAATGGGCATTTCCTTCCAAGGACGCACTGTAGTGTTAACCACAGGTACATTTTTAGGGGGCAAGATCCATATTGGTCTCAGTCAATACCAAGGCGGTCGTGCGGGGGATCCACCCGCTAATGCTTTAGCAGTGCGTTTACACGAATTATCTTTGCCTATAGGCCGCTTAAAAACCGGCACGCCACCGCGCATCGATAGACGCAGCATTAATTACGAAGGCTTATTAGAACAACCCGGCGATACACCCATGCCCGTGTTTTCTTTTATGGGCAACCGCGAGATGCATCCACAGCAAGTCTCTTGCTATATCACGCATACCAATGCAAAAACCCACGATATCATTCGACTAGGTTTAGGCGCTTCGCCACTTTACACTGGCGTAATCGAAGGCGTAGGGCCACGTTACTGCCCTTCTATAGAAGATAAAATTGTGCGTTTCGCCGATCGCGATTCACATCAAATTTTTATAGAGCCCGAAGGCTTAAACAGTATGGAAATTTATCCTAATGGCATTTCCACCAGTTTATCGTTTGAAACACAAATTGCTTTGGTGCAATCCATTCGTGGTTTTGAAAACGCGCATATTACGCGTCCGGGTTATGCTATAGAATACGATTATTTAGACCCACGTAATTTACACCCCTCTTTGGAAAGTAAAACCTTAGCCGGTTTATTTTTAGCAGGACAAATCAATGGCACCACCGGTTATGAAGAAGCCGGCGCTCAAGGACTTATCGCTGGCTTAAATGCCGCACGCAAAGCCAAAGACTTACCATCTTGGACACCGCGTCGCGATGAAGCCTACATAGGCGTGTTGATCGACGATCTCATTACCTTAGGCACCACAGAGCCTTATCGTATGTTTACCAGTCGCGCTGAATTTCGCTTATTATTGCGCGAAGACAATGCCGATCTACGTTTGACCGAAAAAGGCCGTGAATTGGGTTTAGTCGATGATGCGCGTTGGCAGGTTTTTTGTGCTAAAAAAGCCGCTATTACGCACACGCAACAACAACTGAATAAACGCTACATTCAGCCACAAACGGAAGAAGCCACTCGTTTACAAGACATTTTAAATATAGAGATAACGCGTGAGGCATCCGTGATGCAATTGCTGAAACGCCCTGAAGTCAGCATGGCTAATTTAAAGGATATTCTAGCTCTAGAATTGAGCGACGAAGCCGTCATCGAACAAATTGAAATACAAGCTAAATATGAAGGTTATATTTCTAGACAAAGCGATGAAATCGCCAGAGTAAAACGCCATAATCAAATGAAGATACCCACTAATATAAACTATACTTATATTTCTGGTCTGTCTAAGGAAATACAAGAAAAATTATCGGCACAACAACCAGAAAATTTAGATCAAGCCAGCCGCATTCCCGGCGTTACACCAGCCGCCATTTCCATCTTACAGATTTATTTGCGCAAAAGACAATTGCTGAATGAATTGCGGGAGACGGTCGTTGGCTGAGTTAGACAATTTGTTAAAAGAAGGTATAGCGCAACTCAATATTCCCTTGACCCAAATAATATTAGACAGGATATTGTTGTATGTGGATTATTTAGCGCATTGGAACAAAACTTATAACTTAACTGCCATTAAAGACAAGCGCGACATGATCATCAAACATGTATTAGATAGTTTAAGTTTATACCCTTTTCTGCACGGCGCACGTTGTATAGACGTAGGCACCGGACCGGGATTACCCGGTTTTATGTTGGCTTTAGTCTTACCCGAGATTGAATTCGTATTGCTCGATAGCCAAATTAAAAAGACACAATTCATCCGCCGCGTGTTACGAGAAATACCCCTAAACAATGTAGAAGTGTGTCATCAACGGGTAGAAGATCATAAGCCTGCAGTTTTATACGATATCATCGTTAGCCGCGCTTTTGCCTCATTACAGGATATGGTTCAATGCACAGCGCATCTACGCGCACCGCAAGGTTATTATTGTGCCATGAAAGGCATCTGGCCACAACCAGAAATTGCAGCGATAGAAAAAAATTATTCTATAGAAGTCAAAGTCTTAAGCGTACCTTTTTTACAGAGCGAAAGACATGTGGTGATAATACGATAACGCTTCAGCAATCATGTTTATAACCGCTTTTACTTATGGTCGATTTCAGTTACAATTCTCCTTGCATTCTTATAAAATAAATTATTAGCAAGGTATATAAAATGACTATTAAAAAAAGTTTAATTGCTTTAAAAGACTACATAAGACAGAATTTCCCTAAGGTGGATGGGTCTCAATCCAACAGTAAAATACAAGCAATACAAATTATGCAAGAACTCCTGGCTGAAGTCTTGCTGCAAATTGAACGTGTATTAGAGCAAGAATCTTTACCAGAGAGATTTGAAAATGGTAGCGATGAACAGAAAAAGGCTTTAGCCAGCCTTGCTCAATTTTGCATGGCCATAAGCCTGACTGGAAAAAACAGGATCGTTGCCGGAACATTCTTTGACTCCCTTCTTGACCAAAAGTCTTATAGCTCCTTAAATTCAATATTAAAAAATGTTTACGTCGCTATCGCTTATCTAGATCCCAGAATAAAACTGTGCGCCGATACTTTTAAAGAAGGGTCATCAGAGCACTTCCCATGTCACGATCTCAAAATGAATCTACACAGATCTTTTAAATCATCTTTAGCTATTAGAGTCGCTGGGGACGAGATATATTTTGGCGAAATACACGAAATTATACAGGAACTAGACAATTACTATCAAAATTATAGTTTTACTCGTGCTGGGTCACAACCGCCACTACACCTTCCTAAAAAAAGTTTTACCCCTACACCTAATGTTAACTTCTCTCCACAAACAGACAACCTGTTTGCAGGTAAACTTATCGCCGCCGGTACAGATAAAAAGAAATCTCTAGAACAGCCATCCAGTTCAACAGAAATCAGCAACGCAAATTTATCGTTCAATGATTTCCCTAAAGATACTGTAGAAGAATCTCTAACGACACTATCTAATCCAACAAAAGGCAACCGCTCAAATTCGTCGGCCAATGGTTCTATAAAAAAGACTGTATCGTTTATAACGATTACACGCGGGGGCCTGTTTTCAACGCCGACTCACCGGATATTCAGAATAGAAAAACAAAAAGAGAAAGAGAAATATACAACTCCACCTCCTGTTATATTTACAAAAAGAACACCGTAATATTTTATGGTGTTCTTTTTCATTGCCAAACACCTTCCTGGATAATTGCTACGTTGTGCTGGTCTTAACATATAAAGGGTTTTTCAGTCAGTTGTTGAACAATAAATATCTCCTTTCATATACAACACCGCATGGCCCGACAAAAACACTCTATCCCCACGCAATTCACAATGCATTTCACCACCGCGCGCAGACAATTGTTTTGCTAACAATTTAATCTTATTGAATCGCTTCCCCCAATAAGGTGCTAAAGCGCAATGCGTTGCGCCGGTGACGGCATCTTCAATGCGTGGAATTTTGGGCGTAAAATAACGTGATACAAAATCGTATTGTTCATCATCGCTTTTAGCAGTAACGACTAGTCCCGCCAAATCCATTTCAGAAAATGCATTTAGGTTTAAAGATAGATGCCTGACTTGTGTTTCATTTTCCAATACGGCTAAATATTTTTGTGAACGATAAAACTCCACAGGTTTAACATTCAATCCGGCGATAATATAATCTGGCATAGAGCAAGGGCTATACTCTACCTTAGGAAAGTCCATAGTCAGTAACGTATCTTGTCGTGTCACAGTTAATACACCACTTAAGGATTGAAACTGAATTTTAGTTAAGTGTGGCTTTAAAAAATGGAAGACCACAAAGGCCGTAGCCAAAGTACCATGTCCACATAAAACCATTTCCGCCTGGGGCGAAAACCAACGCAAATGATAACCTTCTGCACTAGGGACTATGAATGCTGTTTCCGATAAATTGTTTTCTTGCGCGATTTTCAGCAGGATGTCGTCTGCCAGCCATTCCGTTAAAGGGCAAACTGCGGCGGGATTGCCCGCAAACCGTTGTGTGGTAAAGGCATCTATATGATATACGGGTATGGTTGTCATGTCCTATTCAAAGATCTCCGATAATGTATTTAGGTTTCTATAATTCAAGATCCGGTATCCTTGCATATTGGAGATGACCTCAGAACCCCCGTAAACAATATACCCTTGCGGCATTCTTCCTACCATTTTATTGAAATAGTTTAGCCCTTTAGCAAATTGAGGATGTAAAGTTTCTGAAGATTTGATTTCTATCGGCACAATATCATCATGTGTTTTAATGAGCACATCAACTTCATTTTGATTATTATCGCGATAATAGTATAAACTAGGCAATTTACCTCTATGCGTAAACATCTTGATGAGGTCCATCACGACCAAGTTTTCAAACAAGGCTCCTCGCAGTGGATCTCTTTTTACCTGTTGAACAGTATGGATTCCTAATAGAAAAGAAGCAAGACCGACATCAACAAAATAGAGTTTAGGAGATTTTACCACTCTTTTATTAATGTTATTATAGTATGGCCTCAACAGAGTAATAACATAAGAAGCTTCTAATACAGATAACCATTGTTTAATAGTGTTATTAGAAACGCCTACTTCATTGGCCACAGCATTGTAATTTAACATTTGCCCTATTCTGCCTGCACAAATAACCAAAAATTTTTGAAATAAAGATAAATCTTTAATAGCACTTAATTGCCGTACATCTCGCTCTACATAAGTTTGTAAATAGTCTCTGTACATTATCGTCGGTGATATATGTTTTTTATAGGTTCGTGGATAAAACCCGGAATAGATATAATCATTAGCATCAAACGCCAGAGTAACTTTTCGCAATTCTTCTATGCTAAGCGGATATAGTAACAACATGGCAGTCCGGCCAGCCAATGTTTGTGACACCGTGTGCGATAAACTCAAATTCTCACTACCGCTTAAAATAAAACGGCCCGTATTTTCATTTTCATCAACATCCGCTTGTAGATATGAAACCAGTTCGGGATATTTTTGAATTTCATCCAAAATAGCACCTTTGTGATTTTCACGCAAAAAACCTCTAGGATCACTTTGGATAACTTGTAATATATCGGGAGACTCCAGATTATAATAAGGTTTATCTGGAAACAAATGCCGTAATACGGTTGTCTTACCGGATTGTCTTGGGCCAGTCAAAGTAATGACTGGATACAGATTAGCCATTTTTTTGAGCTCATCTTCTATAGTTCGTGCTAAATAATCAGGCATCATTATACCTTAAGAAGTTATACAAAATTGAAGTATAGCTTCAATTTTGTATAACTTCAAGGCTTTGCTTGAAATTTGCAACACCCTTTTGTATAACCGCTAAATATGCTAAATTGTTTAACAGCTACGTCACCTTTAAGGGTTAGCGATAAGCCATTGTTTTGTATGAATAAACTATTTATGCTTTTATTTTTTAGTCAACTAGGGGAATGCTGTGCCACACATTATCGCGGTAGCCAATCAAAAAGGCGGTGTGGGAAAAACAACCACTAGCGTCAATCTAGCCGCTTCATTGGCGGTCAAGCGCAAATGCGTGCTATTGATCGATCTAGATCCCCAAGGCAATGCCAGCACGGGCAGCGGTTGCGACAAAAGCACGCTAGAAAGCTCCGTTTATGACGTTTTGATGCACGACAAAAATATCTTAGACGTGGTTATTTACCAAGAACGCACGGGCTACGATTTATTGCCTGCTAACGAAGAACTCACCGCCGCCGAAACGGCCTTATTAAGATTAGACGGCCGCGAATATTATCTACAAAAAGCCTTGAAAAACATAGGCAATAGCTATGAATACATCGTCATCGATTGCCCGCCTACTTTAAATACTTTGACCGTCAATGCTTTAGTCGCAGCACACAGCGTCTTGATTCCACTGCAATGCGAATATTATCCGCTGGAAGGTTTGTCGGGACTCATCAGCACGATCAATGAATTAAAAGAATTGGTCAACAAAGATCTCTACATTGAAGGCATTTTACGCACCATGGTCGATCCGCGCAGCCGCTTAAGCGCCGATGTCACCAAAGAATTATTAACCCATTTCGCAGAACAAGTGTTGAAAACCACTATTCCGCGTAATGTGCGCCTGGCCGAAGCCCCTAGCTTTGGATTGCCCGCGCTGTATTATGATGCTAAATCCCCAGGCGCCAAAGCGTATTTGGATTTAGCCGATGAAATTTTAGCGCGCATTAAATTGCGTCGCGTTATAGAAGATAAACTTACTCATAGCAGTTGATTTTTAGGCGAGGCGCCGAGTCCTCGAGCGCCAGGAGTGTAGTACTCTACATGACTGGCGCAAGATGGGCGAAGGCAACAAAGCCTAAGAATCAAATGCGAAGAGTATACAAACCACAACCGTATAAGAGGTGTACCATGGCACGATCCCGTTTAGGCCGCAGTTTAGGCGATTTACTCAGCAGTACTTTAATTGCAGAGAAAACAACAGCTCCCGCTGCTACGACACACAGTAACTTACAAGAATTAGCCATCGACGTCATTCAAGGCGGACAATTTCAACCGCGACGTGATATGAATGCTGAAAGCTTAGAAGAATTGGCCGCATCGATCAGAACACAGGGCATCTTACAACCTATACTTGTGCGCCCTATAGCTGAAAACCGTTATGAAATCATTGCAGGCGAACGCCGTTTTCGTGCGGCACAATTGGCGGGGTTAAGCCAGGTGCCAGTGGTGATCAAAGCAATCGACGACCAAAGCACCATGGCCTTAGCTTTAATAGAAAATATGCAACGTGAGGATCTATCGCCTCTAGATGAAGCCTTAGCTATTGAGCGCCTCATTGACGATTGCCAACTGACTCATGACGATGCGGCCCATTTGCTGGGAAAATCACGCGCGCAAATTAGCAATCTATTGCGTTTATTAAACCTAGAACCTCAAGTAAAACAATGGCTTTCAGAGAAAAAATTAGAACTAGGGCATGCTAAAGTATTGCTGGCACTAAGCGGCAGACTACAGCTACAAGCAGCTGAGAAAGTCATGGCCCAGGGTTTAAATGTACGGCAAACGGAAGCTTTAGTCGCCGAGGCTAAAGCACCTATCACCACGACGGTAGAACACACTCCGCTAGCCCCAGAATTACAAGCCTTACAATCCTATTTCTCCGCCCTTTTAGCCACAAAAGCGCAACTTAAGCCCGGCAAAAATGGTCACGGCAAATTGATTTTGTCTTATAAAAACAAGGCTCAACTCGAAGAATGGCTAAAAAAAGCACAGGGCATGGCCTTAACCGTGGAATAATGTCCTTTTAAAGGTCTTTTTTTAGAAAAAACAAGACCGACCGGTTGAAATAAACTCGAAAATAGAGTATAATCCCGCCTGAACGGTAGGTATGGTGCTGCGCTATTTTCTCCTTTCTCAAAGCAAGCCTTGGCTTGCTATCAAAGCCCGTACATACCCCAATAAAAATATTAGAAAATAACGAACGAAGGTAAACGATGTCACATCAATCAGATGAGGCAGGGAAGCAGGTACAGAAAAAGGACCGTATAAAACAGAGTGTTTTGGGTCTACAAACGCCTAAGAAACCACCCAGAGGCGGGTCAACTCGTTGGAATAGGCTTGCACACCGTGAGACAAAACTATTGGTTAGTCCGAGTTCTGCTCAGAAATTGAAAAATGAAATTGGACTCCCTAATGAGCAAATACCAGAAATCCTGAACGGCCAAAAAACACCTCCAGCGTGTAGCCGAGCACCATTCATGACGATACAACAAGGTGAAAACAGTTCGCCTATACGTATACAGATGGAAGCGAATAACCCGTCTCCGTATAAACATCCCACACGTAGACGTCTAGATCTAGTACGTGAAATTTCTCTAGCAGAAATGCGCCGTGCGAATCGCATGCCTTTGACACGCTCTAGCGTAAAAAAATCTGAAAAGCGCATCTTTTTAGATGACATCAAAAAGGCGGCAGAAACTCCCCGTCAATTTAAAAATGAGTTGCGTTTATCCGCAGATATTTTCACTCATATGTGGAATACCAATACAAAAAATCCTTCTGGTGAAGACGATTTTTTACCTCGCAATGAAAAGCTTCATTTAGTCGCTCATTCAGCGGGCGGTGAAGAAAATCTTCCCAACATTGTTATAGCCAGCGAACCGGCCAATTCAAAGATGATGGGACCTGATGCTGGCGCAGCAGCATTGATTGAAGAAAAGCTCTGTGACTATGTAGATAATACTGCTATAGCGACTTTGCGACAAAAACCGGGTAGCAAATTATTTACACATCATGCCGATTCCATAGAAATGATTTACAAAACCAGTAATGGCTTAATATTTAAGACCCCTCCTATAGATGCCGATCTGGATACCCGCCCTTCAGTAGATGAAATGGAATTGACTAAACAGTTGATGGTGAACTGCCAGAAGGCTATATTAGCAAAAGAATCCGGCAATCCAGAAAAGAGTCCTGCTACATCTGCACCCAATAAAAAACGTAAACGTGAAACTACCATTGAATCTTATTTTCAGTCTGAAAATGCTCAGAAACCTCTTCCAGTTAAACAAAAAGATTTCAAGACACCTAATGCTTCAAAGCCTGATCATAAAATTACGGATTTTTTTACTACAGTTCAAAAAAATCAAGAAAGTATTTTACCTGCTTCTCAATCGTCAATAAATGAGCCGGTCGCAAAACGTACACGTAGAAACTCTATCGCAGCAATGGGTTCTGTACAATCTCCTGTATTGCCGCAACCTGAAAACATGCCAAAGACAGAACAAACAAATAGCAAAGAAAACTCGCAATCCAAATGCCCATCGGCAAAAAGGTCTAGAAAAAGTCAGTCTATTCGATCACTTAGTGCATTTTATCAGCCTAAGCTGGAATTCAGGGGCGATTCCCGTTCTATTTTACCCTTAGACGCGGGCTCAAAAGATAGTTCTACCCCCCCTTCCATCCGCTAGCGTATTTTGCTAGAATACCCCACTATTTTATACTATAGAGGTTTTTAACAGTATGGTTGTTATCCGTTTGTCCAGAGGTGGCGCTAAAAAACGCCCTTTTTATCACATCGTTGTTGCTGACAGCCGTTGTCCGCGTGATGGTCGCCTTATTGAAAGAGTAGGCATTTTTAACCCAATAGCTCGTGGACAAGAAATCCGCTTGCGCCTAGACACCGCTATTTTAACAAAATGGCTGGCTACTGGTGCACAAATGAGCGATCGCGTCAAATCATTGGTTAAAGAATATGCTAAAAACAATAACCAAGAGATTAAGGCTGCTGTTGCTGCTTAATAATGACCATGAACCCAGCGGATACAGAACAAAAAATAGTCATTGGCCGCTTTGGTTCGCCTTTTGGCGTCAAGGGTTGGATTAAAGTACAGTCCTTTACCGAGCCAGAAGAAAACTTACTGGATTATACCAATTGGTATAGCCCAGAGCGCGACAGTTGGTCACTCATTAAGCATGATGACTACGCTAGACATGGCAAAGGTTGGGTTGTACATTTAGTGGGCTATGACAGCCCCGAAGCCGTACGCTTTTTAACCAGTGTTGATATAGCCGTTGCGCGTAGCGATTTTCCGCCACTGGCAGAAGATGAATTTTATATAAGCGATATTGTCGGCTTTAGCGCCATCAATGTAGAAGGCATACTGCTAGGCAAAGTGATGGGGTTTGTCGATAGTGGCGCCCATGAATTATTAGTGATTGCGGGTGAAAAAGAATATTTAATCCCATTGATTAAAGATCGTTTTTTAAAATCGGTAGACAAAGCCCTACAACAAATAATTGTTGATTGGGACGCGGATTTTTAAGTGAATATTGATATCGTCAGCGTTATACCGGAAATGTTTAAAGCGCTGCAGTATGGGGTCTTAGGCCGCGCTGTAAAAAACGGTCTGTTGCATATCACCTGCTGGGATGTGCGCGATTACAGCGAGGATAAACATCGCACGGTGGACGATAAACCCTATGGCGGTGGCCCGGGAATGGTGATGATGGCAAAACCGTTGCGTAAAGCTATACTCCATATTCAGGCTGAACGCGATAAGCCTCTGTGGGTGGTCTATTTAAGCCCGCAAGGTACATTGTTGACACAACCTGGCGTAGTACGGTTAAAAGAAAAATTAACCACGCATAATTTAGTTTTATTGTGTGGTCGCTATGAAGGTATAGACGAGCGACTCATTGAGAGCCTAGTGGATGAAGAATGTTCTATAGGCGATTATGTATTAAGCGGTGGCGAGTTTGCCGCTATGGCGGTGATCGATGCCATGGTCAGATTGCTACCGGGAGCCTTGGGAGATAACACCTCGGCTGATGAAGATTCATTTAGCCGCGGTTTGTTGGAATATCCACAATACACGCGACCGGAAAATGATGAAGGGGCTAGAGTGCCCGAAGTATTGTTATCGGGAGATCATCAAGCGATTGCTCGCTGGCGTAGCCGCATGGCTTTACAGCGTACACTGGCAAAACGACCCGATTTATTAGAATCAGCGCAATTAAGCGCCGAAGAAAAGAAGATGTTAGCTGAGCTAACTAAAGAGTAACCAGAGGAGATGACTAGAATGAGTAAACTAATTCAACAGATCGAAGCGCAACAAATGGAAGGCAAGAAAATTCCAGAATTTAATCCTGGCGATACAGTCATCGTCAACGTTAAAGTTAAAGAAGGCACCAACGAACGTATACAAGCGTTTGAAGGCGTCATTATTGCTAAGCGTAATCGTGGCTTAAATTCCGCATTTACAGTAAGAAAAATTTCTCATGGTGAAGGCGTAGAACGCGTTTTCTTAACGTACAGCCCAGCCCTGGCTAGCATCGAAGTAGTGCGTCGTGGTGATGTACGTCGTTCTAAATTATATTATCTACGTGGCTTAACAGGCCGTGCAGCGCGTATTAAAGAAAAATTAATGCCTAAGAAGAAGAAAGCTGAAGAATAGATCTTCTGGCATTAATCTATAGGGCGGCAAATAAACCGCCCTTCTGAAATACACTATATAATAGCTATAATTATCTTCTATTTTAATTCCCATTTCTTTTTAATACATTCATAGCCCTTTTTGCGCCATGTTAACAACAAGCTCCTTTTCATTTCGATCTATAAGTCTTTGCGCATACAAAACTTTCATTATTGGTTTGCTTTTTACTAACCAGTCATGCCATCTGCCTGGAATAGAAACATTAACATCTTTATCTACTATTTCTACGGCATGAGTAACTTCAATTTTTCTCACTAAACGATCTAACTCTTCTTCACCCTGTGCTCCTACGGCGTGTAAATCTATGACTGCGTAGTTTATTTTTTTTATTCTATCGCCAATCTCAGGAATTATAATTGTTTCAGCACCTTCTAAGTCCATTTTTAAAAAATAGATATCTTCTGTTATATATTCAGAAAGTTTTGTGGTAGCGACTGCCAGCTCTTCCGTGTTAGCACGTATACCCCAATCAGCGATGATTGAATTACCCCTTGTGTCCGCAGTAATTCCGTTTAATTCACCAAAAAGCGTTGCTTGACCAACATGATCAGATAAAGCTTTATTTACTAAAATAATATCTTTTAAACCGTTTTCTTGTATATTTTTTTTCAGAATATCAAAAGTATATGGATTTGGTTCAAAACAAATTACCTTGGCGTTTGGGCACAGCATTTTTATATACAAGGTTGACATCCCTATGTGTGCGCCAGCATCAATGATTGTAACTTTTTCGTTTGTCGGCGGTAGTTTATAGAGATGACGAACGAACAATTCATCATAATTGCGCACAAATTCACTTTCTTTGCGGTGATAAACAGTATATTGACCTACCTTGCTTTTGTTCAATGAAATAACCATTATCTTTAAACTATCCATATGACTTTATTTTATAGCTAGCAATTGTTGCACAGCATTGAAAGACTGTCAAATTAGCGAAGGTAGGATGCTGTTGTTTTTCGCTGAATCGAGCGTTTACTTGTTAATAGACTTTATCGCTTTGTAGATTTGCTCAAACCCACAAATCTTTGCTTTATTAATCATTTCCGATTTGGTTGAGCATTTTAATTTAAGTTTGATGTGTTCAATGTGAACCTCTACGGTTCTAGCGGATATATTTCTTTTTCGTGCAATTTCCTTTGCCGAAAGACCATCAAATAAGTCCGCAAGACATTCTGCTTCTCGCTTCGATAGATAAGTATTTTTTATATTTCCTGATAGATAGTAGCGTTTTATTTTTAATGAATCAGTCGGTGATATTTGCTCTGACATGGATTCTACATACGCTCTGATAGGCGACATATTCTCTACATTTTGATTATCCCAAGTTAAAGTGCGGCCTTCAATTTTAAATCGATGACGCTCCGCTTCAAGAATCAATGGCTGAGCCTTTTCTATAAAGTATAATAGAAATATATTAAGAACATGAAAATTGTTGATGTAAAAAATATTAATCTCTTCATTGTCAGAAGATGTTGCATAATAAGCAAAATCAACATAACCATCGTGTTTAAGAATCAAGGTTACGCCATGGCAAATGTCAAAATCTTTGCTCGCAGTTTGCATGAGAAGGTCTTCTTTAATGGTAGGGACCATATCCCATATCAAGTAAGTTGTAACAGGGTATTGAATTCTTTCCTCAAATATTATTTTATAAGATAGATCCTGAGAAAACACAAATTGCATCCACTCATAATTGTTAGAAAGACATATTCTTGTACCATCATCAAAGACGCGGACAAAATTAAAATAGGTTAAACCACTAACAGCGAAAAATTCAGCGCAAATATCTTGAACTTTGCTACAGGTCTCTTTAGAGATATCGGCCACTTTTTTCATCAGATGCTCTCCGTGTAATGAACAGTGCTACTTTATCCGTAGAAATTAGCCTTAAATATAGGAGGAAACATACGGTAAGTCAATACCTTTCTCCCAATCTACAGCTTATTACACCTACCTACGTATAATTTACTGGGGGATAGACGCATAAATTGCAGAGATAAAAAAATATTTTGAGAAAAAACCATTTTGGATCAATAAGATAGGACTAATGGGATAGTGCAT
>JAJYCX010000046.1 GCA_021778015.1 Pseudomonadota bacterium | reverse complement strand
CCAGTTGCATGCTGCCGGATATGTCTACTGCTAACATGATGTTGCGACCGCTGCGCGCGACGTCCATAGGTTTTCCCAACCATTGTGGTCCTGCAGCAGCAATAACCAAACAGATCCACAACAGGGCGGCTAAACTATAATGACGTGCATACGCGCGTAGACTAAAGGCATGATCTGCCATCAGTTCTTTCATATAGCGTAAAAAAGGGGCATGTAAAGCTTGGTTTTGTGCCGTTTTTACCGTAGGTAATAAAAACCAAGTCAATAGTGGTAAAGGTAAAAACAATAAGATCCACGGGGCTGCAAATACAAACATAATTAACCTATAGATTCGTTGTACTTCAAGATGCGAGTTGAATTCTCAAAGTAACTGCAAACCAGAACATTGTCATCCTCGACAAGGCCGCGAGGCCGCAGTCGGAGAACCAGTAAAAAACTTGACACAAAACTGGATCCCCGGCCTGCGGCCGAGGATGACAAAGCTTTAGTCTGAACTCGCGGTTTATTCATTATAATGTGCATATTCAAATATCATAATTATATACATCTCTTGATCCAGTCCTCAGTCACCTGCAACAAGGGCTCGGGGTTGGCAACGGTTTCATTGCTGGGAAAATAAGGAGCGCTTAATAATAAACGTCCTATATCTTGGCTGAACAATTGTGTTTGACATTGGGTATCTAAAAAGTTTAACCAATCATCTCCTGTTAAATGGGCTACATCAGTGCGTTCATGTGTCATTAGAGCAATACGACGCAGTAGGGTAGATAAGTCTTGATAGATCAAGGGATATTGTTCTTCTAGCGCTAAATTATATTTCAAGAGAGTTAAATGTTGCAAAATACTGTTACGGCGCACTATTTTTTTACGATACGATCTGTAGCGATACCACACCCAAACCAGTGCGACTAGACCCAGTACGGCCAGGGCTAACCAGCCTGATGCCAAAGGCCACCAAGATAGCGTTTTTGGAGTGTGTATGTCGCGTAATTGTGCTAAAAGTTGTGTGGTTACATCCGTATCCATTTTTTCATCCTTATATAAAAAGTGTTTTAAGTTGTGGCACCAACGCCTCTGCGGTAGACAAAGGTATGGATGCCATATTCAATTGTCGCAATGCTTGTTGTAATGTTTCTAACCGTGCCTCAGTAGTACGATTATAGCGTTCTTTAAACCGCGTGTCATAGGTATTAAGTATATACTTATTGTTGCCATCGGAAATAGGATAATAGCCGCCCTGAGGTAGAGTAGTTTCTAGAGGGTCTTGCACTATTACTGCCATGCATTGATTCTTGCGTGCCAAGGGTTGTAAACGTGCCATCAAGCCATTATGCCATTGCCAAAAATCGCTGAATACAATAATGAGGCAGCCATGTAACTGACGTTGTAATAAAAAATTAAAAGCAAGCTCTAGGCTGTTGTCATCGTATTCTGCTGCTGGTTGTGTGCTGGAGTCGGCTAAATACTTTAACAAAGGCAATACGGCTTGCAAGCGATCTCTAGGTTGCACACTCAGTTGTTTTTTGCCGGAAAAAACTAGGCCTCCTACGCGTTCGCCGTTGGCGGAAAAGGCCCAAGCGCACAAAGCAGCGGCGCGAGCGGCGATCACGGATTTAAAGGCTATTTTAGTGCCAAAATACATAGAAGGATTGTGATCTACCAATAGCCAAATAGGCCGCTCTTTTTCTTCATGAAATAATTTAGTGTGTGTTTGGTCTGTGCGTAAAGTTGCATGCCAATCGATATGGCGTATGTCATCGCCAGGCTGATAGATACGTGTTTCAGAAAAGTTAATGCCACGACCTTGCTGTTTAGTGTTTTTTAAACCGCTTTGTCGCGTGTGGCGAGTTGTTGCTTTGCGCCACAATAAGGTTTGCGCATCACTTTGCAGAGCGATCAATTCGTCTAGCGTTACACGCACGCCGGGATTTTCTTTGACGGCCTTTAGCATAGTTAAGGAACAGCGACTAAAGTTAATAATTGGCTGACGATGTGATCGCTGTCTATGCCTTGAGCGATCGCTTCGTAGCTAAGCAATACACGATGACGTAGGATATCGTGTGCAATAGCGTGTATATCTTGTGGTATCACAAAATCGCGCCCCTTTAAAAAAGCTAAAGCGCGTGCAGCGCGTGCTAAACCTATAGTTGCGCGCGGACTGGCACCAAAGCGGATCCATTGCGCCAATTGTTCGGAATAAGCTTTAGGTTGGCGGCTCGCCATGATCAACTGCACAATATATTCTTCTAGCGCTTTAGACAAATGCACTTGCAATACGGCTTGTCGCGCTTTAAAAATAGTTCTAGCCGAAGTAATCGGTTTAACCGCATGTGGATGCACGCTGTTTTCTAATGCTTCTCTATGATTTAAATTCAAAATAGCGTGTTCTGTCTTAGTATCGGGATAATCGATTTTGACATACAACAAAAAGCGATCCAATTGCGCTTCGGGTAGGGGATAAGTGCCTTCGTGCTCTATAGGATTTTGTGTGGCCATCACCATAAATAATGGCGGTAGGTCATAAGTCGTTTGGCCTATAGTGATTTGGCGTTCGCCCATCGCTTCTAATAAGGCGGACTGTACTTTAGCCGGAGCGCGGTTGATTTCATCGGCCAACACGATGTTGTGAAATAAAGGCCCTTGTTGGAAAACGAATTCGCCCGTTTGCGGTCTGTAGATATCGGTACCGGTCAGGTCGGCAGGTAATAAATCGGGTGTAAATTGGATTCGATGAAAATCGCCTTCGATGCAATCAGCCAAAGCCTTGATAGCCGTTGTTTTGGCTAAGCCGGGAGCACCTTCGACCAATAAATGACCATCGGCCAATAAGGCTACCAATAGACGTTGGGTTAAGGCTTGTTGCCCCAGCACCCTATGGTCTAGATATTGCATCACGCGCAGCAAAGGCGTAAGGGTATCGCTTAAAATTTGATCAGATACTGTTTCCATATTGGTCACTTCCTCCGTCAGATTAGTTTCACCAAAGGCGATAGGTTACCCTTTTTTTGTGCAATTTGCAAGGGTGGGTGGTCTTGATATGACATGAGTATTTATAGTACAATAGTGTTGCTGTCGATTTGACAGTAATCATTAGCGAGGAAATTATAATGTTTACAATGTTCAATAAACCGCCTCATAATACGGCTACAAGAGAGAGATTTTTTGGGTTATCTAAGGAAACTAAACCATTGACTAACGAACAATCTAAATTATTTCAGAATATTGACAATGCGTTAAAGCAATGTGGTGGAGGCCTTGCAGATCAAGTAGAAGTGACTGAGCTAAAGCCCGTGGGAAGCAAGATTGAAGAAACGGATAAATATACGATAAATAGACCTGGTTCTTCCAACTAAAACGCTAATTTCTGTAATGAAACCTTGTTATCCTCGAACTTGCGTCTCGAGGATAACAAAATTTTAAATCATTCATTTTTAGCCGTCCTTCCTCACTGCATCTGGACCGCCAGGTGGCCATTCATCGTATTGCGGCAAACTGTCGCAGATATTATATCAAGGCGCTTTAGAACCTACAAAAACATTCATTACAGGCCGCGCTCCGGGATCTTGTTCTAGACCGCCTAATTGTCATGCCTAGTTTCTATTATAGATTAGCTACTCGCTTGTTCGCAATGACGAAACGGGTAGAACTACGCTATTGAAATTTATTCATAGGTACGGAGAAAGCTATCAACGAATTACTTAATCTTTACAGCAATGATGGGCTACACAGCAACTTTCAATTCACTAAAGTTTTTTTCTAATGTTAATAAATATTGTTTTAAATCCAATCCACCTGCAAAGCCAGTTAATTGACCATTAGCGCCTATAACGCGATGACAAGGGATGATGATGGGAATAGGGTTATAATGATTGGCCATGCCTACCGCGCGAGCTTTATTACGATTCCCCACTTTTTCTGCTTGCTCGGCATAAGAGCGCGTTTGCCCATAAGGAATATTACACAGCGCTTGCCAGGCTTGTAATTGAAAATCGGTTCCTTTCAATACCAATGGCAAATCAAACGAGTGACGTTCACCTGCAAAATATTCTTGTAAGGCTTTGATGGTTTTTAGAAAAAGAGGATGTTTTTCATCTTTTTTAAAGGTTTCCAACGCGAGTAGACATTCTTCTGTTTCATGTTCGTTACCCCATGCAATTCGATGTAAGCCTTTAGACGAAACAAACACAGTTAACGGCCCTACGGGAGTGGAGATTGTTCCATAGCTGCAATCTAAGGGTAAATGTGAGATCCAATTTTTTCTCATGGGGTGCCTCCAAGTAGGTTGAATATATCTTTGTTATTTTCTCATAATTAAAGCGAACTTGCCACTGAAAATAAAAACAAATTGACTGTTTAATATAAGTACTGTATAGTTATCAAACGCACCAAAATAGACAGAACACGATGCAAAAAACCTATAGAATGCCTAGCCACGAGAAATTCGACTTTGAAAAAACCATTCACAGTTTACGACGTGGTGAACAAGATCCCGTTAATATCATTGCAAATAATCGCTGGACGCGCTGTTTTAATTTACAAAACAAACCGGTGATAATTGAAACCTTCAAAAAAAAGCAAATTATTATGAACCAATTGTATGGTTCTGCCAGTGCACCCGAAGTAAAAAATGCCGTTAGCCGTTGTTTAGGTTTAGACGATCCTTTATGGACGACTAGTCCCGGTCGAAAATATAGAAAACTGGCCGAGCACTGGCATTTTTCTATTCCGGGTTATGCCAGCCTATTTGAAGCTTTTGTGTTAACGATTTTCGGTCAATTGGTTTCCGTTGCCGTGGCGAATCATATGCGCAAAAACTTTATGATCACATTTGGTGAATCACACAGTTTTGATGGTCAAACTTTTTTAGAGTTTCCTAGACCGGAAGTGATAGCGACTATTAGCATAGACAGTTTAGCCTCTTTAAAAATAACGCGCATGAAAGCGCGCTCTATTATTGAATTAGCGCAAGGTTTTGTAGAAGATGATTTAGCCACAAAAATAGCCTTAGCCGATCGCACACAATTATATGCTTTATTAAAACAATATCATGGCATAGGTCGTTGGACCATCGATTGGGTAGCGCTGCGTGAGTTAAGACAATTCGATATTATTCCGTCTACCGATCTTGCCGTTAGAAAAGCTTTTTCATGGTGGTTTGATACACCAGAAATTTTAAACGCCAGCGATTTAGA
>JAJYCX010000005.1 GCA_021778015.1 Pseudomonadota bacterium | reverse complement strand
CCGATCTAGACAAGAAGGGTTATGCCTCACTTTTACTTGGAATTGCATCTGGAATAAAAATAATAGCAGCGCCATTAATTATTCTGCTTGCCATTAATGGAATTCGTATAAATAAATATTTTAAACTTTTTTGTGTCTTTTTGGCGGGAATGTGGCTCGCAAACCCATTTAATCTTGTTAACTATATAAAAACTTTGTTATTGACATCGACAACGCAACACTCCGTGATCTCTTTTGAAAGAATAGGTTCAGCACTCACTGAGAATCTTTGGGCCTGGGATAACATATTGGTGGGCTCCCTCTCAACTTTTGTTATGCCCCCATTGTTGTTAATAGTATTACTATTAATGTCCATATACAAAATACCCAAGATTGCCCTTCCATGTGTAATCGCTATTGTGGGCACAGGCGCTATTATCGTTGCATCGCCAGATGCATACGGCTGGTATTGGTTTTCTATTATTCCCGTTGTGTTATATTGCACTGGAATGATGTTGGATTCCAGCATAAAAAACCAGCCTGTCTACAGAATTGATTTTGCAATAATTACAATAACATTTTTTGTTTTTCTTGCAAATTTCTTCTTCACTATTGGCTACACAACTCTGCAAATTGGTCAAAAAGCCCAACAAATCGAGTTAATCAAACAGTTTCCAGAAAACACGCTTTGCTTGCAGAATTTAATTGACAAGTATCAGCCTAAACATATTGTCGACAAGTTAGAATTCTCAGACCCCTCATTGTTTCGTTCTAGCTTGCATGCGCCCAAAGAAGCCACTTTTGTAGCCGATATATCCAGAGATTCCACAATGATATTGATTGGTTCAAGGTTGCTAGGAAACAGTTTTAACTTTAAATCAATGCTCACCGAAGATGATGCCCTTTATTTTTATGGCAGCTGCGGCGATTTTTTTGTATTCACAAATTCAATAGGTAGCACTTAAATGTATATCATTACGCATCGTCGCAACACCATCGCTGAACTTCGAGCAACTAACCACAAATATGGCGTCGAAGTAGACATCCGAAGTGAAGGACAAAAGTTGATCATACATCATGACCCTTTCGTTGCAGGTGAATCTTTTGATGAGTGGATTGAGGCTTATCAGCATGGAACCTTGATTCTTAATGTCAAAGAAGAAGGCTTAGAAGCCCGTCTTATAGCGCTTATGGCCGCAAAAGGAATTGATGATTATTTTTTCTTAGATCAATCGTTTCCATTTCTGGTAAAATGGTCAAAAGCGGGCGAGCATCGCTGCGCCGTTCGGGTGTCGGAGTTTGAGTCGATTGAAACAGCACTGACTTTAGCAGGCAAAGTAGATTGGGTTTGGGTGGACTGTTTTACTCACTTCCCTCTGAGTGTAGATGATGCTCAGCGCCTCAAAAGTGCTGGATTCAAGCTCTGCCTGGTTTCCCCAGAATTACAGGGACGGGATGCTGAAACTGAAATTCCCGCATTGGCATCCCTACTGAAAAAGCGGGGCATTGAGTCGGATGCTGTTTGCACGAAGCACCCAGAGCTGTGGGAAAAGGAGATATTTCCACAATGAAAAAATTATATTTGCAGCCAATGTTTTTTTTGGGACTTATAATTCGTTTAGCCCTGATCATTAGTATAATCCCGCTTGCAGTATCCGTCTGGTATGTTCCGTTTTTGAATGCCAGTATTTCTTCGCTAACACTAGACCCCTGGTCAGGATGGATAGCTGCAGGAGGGACGCCAGTAGCGTTTCCTTATGGCTATGCGATGTGGGTGGCTTTCTTGCCGCTAACACTGGCTGCCAAGCTAATCGGCGCTCCTATGCAGTATGGATATGGGCTGACATTGTTGGCAGCTGATTTCTGTTTGTTGATTACGCTTCATCGCCTTTTACCGGGACGCCAACGTCTGCTCCTGGCTGTCTATTGGCTATCTCCCATTATCATTCTCGCTAGTTACGCGCTAGGGCTCAACGACCTAATCCCTGCGTTGCTCTTAATCTTGTCAATATTCTTTATTCAACGCGTTAAGCTAAAAATGGCCGGTGTTTTGTGTGCGGCAGCGATCTCAGCCAAGTTGAGCATGGTGATTGCGTTACCATTTTTTATAATCTATCTATACAAAAATAAAGCTTTACAGCAGCGTATTTCCCAATTTCTATTAGGCTTTTTTGTCTGTGCACTGATTCTTGGCGTGCCTTTTCTTTTCTCTAGTGCTGGCCTGCAAATGCTGTTCGGCAATCCGGAGATGGGAAAAATTTATAGCGTTGCCTTCAGCTTGGGTGAGAATATTTTTGTCTACATAGTGCCATTGATCTATATGGTTATGCTTTACCTCGTATGGCGAGTGCGACGTCTGAACTTTGATTTATTTCAAGCGATAACGGGAATGGCTTTTTTGTTAATCGTTCTGATGACCCCGACTATGCCCGGTTGGTTTGTTTGGAATATTCCTTTTCTTGTTCTTTATCAGGCAATGAGCGGGCGAATCGCCATCCTATTGATTGGGATATTTTCTGCTTTGTATGTTCTGAGTATCCTACTGACCACACCTATCCTATTCTCGAATGCGCCAGGATTTGATTTAAAGAGTGCACTCCACATAACGGGATACTTAGGAAACCAGGCAGCCTCACTTGTACATACCGCCATGGTGGTCATAGGCATAGTGCTGGCCATTCGAATCTGGCGCGAGACAATCAGTCGTAATAACTTTTTTAGACTGAGCCGTAAACCTTTTGTTATCGGTATCGCAGGTGATTCTGGCTCTGGCAAAGATACCTTTTCAGATTCCATCGCAGGCCTTTTTGGAGGTCATTCTGTCGTTAAGCTCTCGGGTGACGACTACCATCTTTGGGATAGGCAAAAACCCATATGGCAGGTGATGACCCATCTCAACCCTATGGCTAACGATCTAGAAGGTTTTTGTAATGATCTCATTTCTCTAATTGATGGAAAAAGCATCCAGTCCATACATTACAACCATCAAACAGGGAAAAGAAGCAAGCCATTCCGAATTAGGAGTAACGACTTCATTATCGCTAGCGGTCTGCATGCGCTTTATCTCCCCATACTCAGAGAATGTTACAATATGAAGGTATATCTCGATATTGATGAGGGATTACGTCGGCATTTTAAATTGAAACGAGATGTCCACCAACGAGGCCACACGATTGAACAAGTACTTAACTCATTTGAAAAAAGAGAATCTGATTCTGAACGGTTTATCCGACTTCAATTGGCCTATGCCGATCTAATCCTTTCCTTGCATCCCATTCATCCGCGGATGCTGGAAGATCTGGACGATACACACCCCCTCCGTCTGAAATTGGTAGTCAGAACACGGCATAGATTCAACGAGCTCTCGCTGCACCGTGTTTTAGTTGGTGTCTGTGGGCTGCACGTCGACATCATCAGTGATGTGGGCGGCGAAATGCAGATGACTATCGAAGGGGAAACATTCGCAGCAGACGTTGCGCTGGCTGCAGAGATGTTGTGCCCACGTGTTCTGGAATTCTTAGACATTCCGCCTAAATGGCAAGATGGCATGGCAGGGTTAATGCAGTTAATCACTCTGTCTCATATCAACCAAACCTTAACAAAGCGATTTATATAATGAAGATCTATAATCAAGAACGATTTACGCGTCTACCAGATGCTTTCTTATTCGATACAGATAATACACTATATCCTTATGACCCGGCGCATGCTGCCGCACAGCAAGCGGTACGGGACAAAGTGGTCAGCACTTTTTCAATCTCACCGGAAGATTTTGATAAAGCTTTTAAAGAGGCCAGAAATCAGGTTAAAACCCGATTGAAGGATACTGCATCCTCCCATAGTCGCTTACTTTACCTTCAGCGTATGCTTGAGATCATGGGCTTGGGTTCTCAAGTCCTCTTAGCCTTGGATTTTGAACAGACCTATTGGAGAACGTTTCTAAGCAATGCTGTTTTATTTGATGGCGTAAAAGAATTGCTGGACGACATTCGTTTGCTCGGCATTCCGACCGCGATTGTCACCGACCTGACCGCACAGATTCAATTCAGAAAGGTAGTTTACTTTGGACTAGATCATTATTTTGACTATATCGTTACCAGTGAAGAAGCTGGTTTTGATAAACCACATGAAGCATCCTTTCAAATTGCCCTCCAGAAAATGCGTCCTAAAGGTGACTGTATCTGGATGATCGGCGACAATCCTGTGAATGATATACATGGGGCTCGAGAAAAAATCAATGCCGTGACGCTTCAAAAGATGCATGCTGGCGTTGAGTTGGGTACAAATGCGAATGCGCCCGATGCATCCTTTAACGAGTTCGCCGAATTGAGAAAATTGATCGCAAAGTTGGCCGAAGAAAGATGAGTCCGCTAATTCCAACAACTGCAGAGCAGGTTAAACTATATTGTGCCCAAATTGGCAAAGATCCATTACTGACTCAGGGAGCTGGGGGAAATGTTTCATGGAAAGATGGGAATATACTCTGGATAAAGGCCTCGGGTACATGGCTTGCTGACGCAGATAAAAAAGATATTTTTATCCCAGTGGACCTTCCTCATCTACGGCAGGAAATGACTCAGAAAAATTTTTCTGTAACACCAAAAGTGGTGGGTGATTCAACCCTTAGACCATCTATTGAAACAATGCTGCACGCTTTAATGCCACACAAAGTGGTTGTACACCTGCATGCGGTTGAAATCCTAGCTTACCTGGTGAGAGCCAACCCACTCGCTGATCTTCCCCCCTTAATAGGTGATACTGTTAAATGGGTATTGGTTGACTATTTTAAACCCGGCGCAGAACTCGCCCAAGCTGTTTCGGAACATATCGCTGACAATCCAAGCGTTAACGTGATTTTTCTTAGAAATCATGGACTAGTAGTTGGCGCCGATTCTATTGCAAAAGTTAAGCAGATTATTGAAGATCTAATTCTGACTTTCAACTCAAACAAAGGTAAGTCTTTACCAAAACAAGAAGCATCATTTATGCCTAAAGAGGTTGATGGCTATGTTTATTTTCAAAATGATGCCTTGCATGAACTTGCAAGAAATATAGAGTATTTTAATTGTCTAAAGACAAAATGGGCTTTATATCCAGATCACATTGTTTTCTTAGGTCCTGCGGCTTATGTATATAAATCCTATGATGAATTTATGCGCACCCGAGTTACAATGAATGAACTGCCGGAAGTGATTTTTATTTATGGAGAGGGGGTTTATGTACTTCCTGCTTTTAGCAAAGCAAAAGCCGAACAATTGCTCTGTTATTATGAGATCCTTCGACGTCAACAAACGCTGTCGCAACTGAGATCCTTATCTGATGCGCAGGTTCTGGAGTTGATTGACTGGGACGCCGAGAAATACAGACAGCAGCATAAGCCTTAGTTGCACTAGAAAATTATTATAGGAGAGCTCAATGAATAAGTTCAAAAATCAGGTTAGCACCAAGACTGAGCTTGCGTTTATCTATGCAGCATATAGCCTTTCTGCCGCGATCTTGGTCATTCTTTTTATCGAAAATTTTGTTCTCTCATCTGGTTTTGATATCATACAATTCCGTGAAATAGATGATTTAGCATTTCAAACGACTTTGAGACAAATTCATCTAGTGATCGAGTCTGGTCACCTCCATAAACTAGCTGTTCTAAACGGCTATGCTTATGGCTGGATTTTCTGGTTCCCTCTCGCATTCGTTACTTATCCCTTATATTGGATCAGTACACACTTTGCTATAGATTGGCCGCTCATTGTTGCACCCAGACAGATATCGTTAGCGTTTGGTATTATGACTCTACTTTTAATGAGAAAAATTTTTAAGAAATATGATATGCCTGAATGGATCACGGCAGCCGGGTTTCTTGTACTCTTGCTCTTTCCGTCATTTGGATATTTCTCACTTAGATTTGGGACCGTAAATGAAGTTATGTTTTTCTCTGTCCTTAGTTTATATCTAGCGATTTCAGATAACCCCTCGACTACACGAGGACGGCTGTTTGTTGCTGCCGCTTTGGCTCTTGCGGGAGGAACTAAATTAAGTGGTCTATTAATTTCGCCTTTGATTTTTGCCTTAGTTGTCTTTCGATATGAATTCAAGTCTTTCGCTATCCTTGCGCGTGATTTATTGTTACCGGCCGCATTGTTTGTTGTTCTGTTAATAGCGTTTTCGAATCCCGCTCTTTTTGCCTATCTGCGGCATCCAATCTATGGGCAACAATATTTGAAAACACTTTCTTCTTTTATCGGAACAACAAAAATTGAGAATACTCCTCTTACTCCTTCCGAAAGATTCTATTATATTTTCTTTGGCAGTGGTATAGCGAATGCTACCTATGTGTTAATCCTTTTCTTTGGATTGATAATGCAAGCCATTAGATCAAAAGTTTTTCGACGAGATGCACTGGCTAGTATCGGTACTCTGCTACTCATCGGCTCTTATCTTTCTTTTTCAGTGAAAAATGGGAGTGCAGTTTTATATTTTACAGCGATTTCTTTTCTCTTTTTATTTGGACTTTTCTTTTTTAGCAATTTGCGAGGAGGAAAAGTGGTGGTGATTATCATTATTTTCCTACAATTATTCGATTTAACGCATAAATCATGGTTCCAGTATAAATATGCCACCGGTAATTGGAATCACCTAACGTACTATATTATCAGCCTTCAGTCTGTTCGAGGCATTAATGAATCACGCCAAATTGCAAACTGCATTGGAATCAAAAATAAAAACTGGGATGGCCATATATTTGTAGACTACACTATTCCTACAGGTTTCAATTCACTTACTTACCCAAAGGCTTGTATATCTATGGCTTGGAATAATTTATCCCCGAAGGGAAAATATTGCCCTAGACCAATAGATTATATTGTTATGGATAAACTAGCGCCGGGCGCTTTACCCGAAGATCAATTTGATTCCATAGTAAAGACCACCGATCCCAAAATAACGCCTGATTTATTGGTCGATCGCCAGTCAAGGGAAACCATAGCGAATGGGGGTTATTTTGATGACCGTCGTTTTGTCAAAATCTGTGATCTAGATAGAGTACAAGTTTATACTGCTGAGAAAATGAAATAGCCATATGCGGTAATGACTTTGAGGCACTTTTTGACTGGTTTTTAGTCCCAGCAGTCTTAACGGAATACCCTTGAAAGGCTTTAAAGACCACAGTAGATGAAGTACAAAGACTGGGCCATCCCCTTGCCCTATTTTCCGCATTCATGCTACAATTCTGTCCAATAACAATCCCCCAGCAAAAACTAAATTGAGGCTTTTTTGAACACTAGCACAACAACAGCGCCTATCCCCCGCACCTTCCATCTGCGCCCGGCAATTACCGATCTGCGGCAAGGTTTGGCTGCTTGGCGTATTTGGTGGAGCTTAGGCTGGCAAGATATACGCTTGCGATATAGACGCTCACAGCTAGGACCTTTTTGGATTACCCTCAGTACCGCTATTATGATCTACAGCATGGGGTTTTTATACGGAAAATTATTTAAGATCGACTTATCTACTTATTATCCTTATTTGGCTACAGGCTTAATCACCTGGACCTTCATTTCTACCATTATCCTCGAAGCCAACGAAGCCTTTGTTGAAAACTCTGGTTTTATACGTCAGACTTGTTTACCCTTTTCCATCTACATTTTGCGCTTATTAACCCGTAATTTTATTGTTTTGCTACACAATATTTTGCCTGTTTTGCCTATTTTAATCTATTACAAAATTGCACCTACTTCTGCTGGGGTGTTTTATCTAATCTTTGGTTTAATATTATTTTTGAGCATAGGTTATAGTTTTGGTTTATTGCTGGCCATACTCGGCAGCCGTTTTCGCGACATGAAACCGATTGTGGCAAGCTTAGTGCAGATCAGTTTTTTAATAACGCCTATCTTGTGGCAGCACTCAATGCTATCTCCTAAATTACAAGCACTAATGAACTTCAATCCTTTTTATCAGTTAATACAATTGTTGCGCGCACCTTTATTAGGGCAAATACCTTCTGCCAATACCTTAGCCTATTGCATCATATTAGCGATAGTGGGCTTAGCCTTGATGGTCATTGTTCTAGCCAGATGTCGTCACCGTATTGCGTTTTGGGTGTAATATATGTCAACTATAAAATTATCCCGTGTTACCTTAGATTTTCCTGTTTATGGTGCCAATACCCGTTCTCTGAAAAAAAGTTTGGTATCTCTGGTCACGGGTGGTAGCATAAAACAAGAAAGCAGTAGCATTACTTTTGTACGCGCCTTAGAAGACGTTTGCTTGGAACTGTCTTCAGGTGATACCTTGGCGCTCATTGGCCACAACGGTGCGGGTAAAAGTACCTTATTGCGTGTTTTAGCAAAAGTCTATACGCCGGCTATAGGCCGTGTACAAATCAAAGGTCGCATTTCATCTTTATTGGATTTAGGCTTAGGCATTGATAGTGAATCTACTGGCTATGAAAATATTGTTTTAAGTGGCTTATTACGTGGCATGTCCAAGAAAGAGATTGAGGCTAGCAAAACAAGCATCGCTGAATTCAGTGAATTAGGCGAGTATTTAGCTATGCCCGTACGTACTTACTCGAGCGGTATGCAATTACGCCTTGCTTTTAGCATTGCCACCAGTTTTTCGCCAGAGATTTTATTATTAGATGAGGTTATGGGCGTAGGCGACTCTTCTTTCATGGAAAAGTCAAAACAGCGTATGACACAATTGGTTGCTGAATCCGACATCGTTGTATTCTCTTCGCATTCTACTGATCTAGTCCGTAAATTTTGTAAAAAAGCATTATGGCTGGAAAAGGGGCGTGTTAAAGCATTTGGGCTAGTCGATGATGTTTTAAAAGCCTATGACGCCGCTAACCCCACCACAGCTTAAACTCCATGGCTAAAAAAGTAGAGCTACAACAACTACCCATAGAAGCTTTACAGCGCGGCCGTTTTCAACCGCGACATCATTTTGATACCGAAGCCTTAGCGGAATTGGCGCAATCAATACGACAAATGGGGGGATTATTACAACCCATCGTCGTTAGAGCGTTAGGACATAACCGCTATGAAATCATCGCCGGTGAACGCCGTTGGCGCGCCTGTCAACTTGCCGAATTATCTACAGTCAGTTGCTTAGTGGGTGAATACAGCGATGAGCAAGCCCTACAAGCCGCCATTGTTGAAAATATCAATCGCAGCGATTTAAATTTAATTGAAGAAGCCAAAGCCTATTTACGGTTACAAGAAGATTTTGTTTATACACACGATGAGATCGGCGCCTTGGTAGGAAAATCGCGCGCTGCTATTAGCAATTTATTGCGTTTATTAAAATTAGATAGCAGAATACAACAATATCTTATTGATAGCTGTTTAAGCGAGGGTCATGGTAAATTATTGGCAGGCTTGCCTACAGAAGAACAATACCCATTAGCACATCAGTGCGTAGAAAATGATTTAAGCGTGCGACAATTGGAACGCTTGATTAAATTAGGCAAGAAAGAAAATTCCGCTACTGAGCGTAAAGATCCGAACATTGCCCGTTTAGAAAATACACTTGCCGAACAAGTCGGCTCGCCAGTGGCAGTAGATTATGATGAGAATGGTCGCGGCGCTTTACGCATTCAATTTCAAAATTTGGAAATTTTAGACGGTATTTTACAGCGATTGGGTGTAGGAGAAAAATAAGGGGGCAAGCCCACCCCCACAAACAAAACCCTATTGAGCCACCATGCCGTATTCAATCTGCCTGCCATTACTCAGCGTTACAATACCATTGATAGGATCGATGTTCTTCACAGTGCTGTTTAGCGCTTCTACGCGATCGCCTTGAGTCACTGTAATAATACGGCCATTACTATCCGCAATCCACGCACGACCCGGAATAATCGCTTGTACATAATACACTAAGCGTGTCCTACTCTCGGTGCTCTCTGCACTGCTGCTTGGCATAGCAGATAACGGTTCTGCAGCCATTTCAGACCGCGGTCTTTGCAGAGGCGGTGGAGATGTTTGTGTCATTTGCTTTACTTGCGCTTGTAATTGCTCTACTACTTTTTCTAAATTCTTCGCCCGCGCTGCGGTTGCTTCGCTTTGAGCGGTAACTTGTTGCAATTTAAGGGTGAGCGTCTGATTTTCTTGATTCAGTGTTTGCATTTGCATAGGCAAATTGGTTTCATCTGGCGCGTTGGGCTGCACAGTCTGTGTAGTAGTTTGTGTAGTCTGTGTAACCTCTTCAGGAGCGGCTGTCGTTGCTTGCGTATTGCTACTGGTGGCTGGCGGTGTGCTGTTGTCGGTATTCAACCAAGCTCCATTGGTTGCATTGTCTAGTGCCGTATTCGGACCGTTGGCCGTAGCAGCACTTTCCTCTGGAGGAATTGTATTCTGTGATGTAGGGACACCATTATTGCTTTCAGTAGTTGACACTGGCGTGACAGCTGGTTTGGCCTTAGCCATTTCTCTAGGCGCTGTGGCGGTAGGAATAGCGGTCACTGCGGGCGTTTTACTACGTGGCATTATAAAGTAACCCACAATCAATAAAACAACCACACCTGCCACCATAATTATTTTTTTATTCGGTTTCGGTAGCGGCTTTTTGCTAGATACGGCGCCGGGCCGTTCATTGTTCCATGCTTTAGCTTCCGTGTCTTCTACAACTTCTTCGTCACCCACAAATTCTTCTTCAGCAGCCGCATCATGCTCACCAAAATCGAAATTTTCACTGTCATCGAAATGATACTCTTCTTCATCGTGATGGTTTAGATCGCTCATATCATCATCCTATTGTTATTGCCTATTCTGTGCATTAGGCACAGGTTGGACTAATTGATTTTGGGCTTGCTCTATAGGCAGTACATTAGTTGTACTTACATTCTCTGCAGCCAATTGATCTTGTACGTTCTTAGTTGCAACGGCTTGTATAATACTCGTTGGCGGCGTATTGGAGTTTGCTGACACATCCGTCAAAAATAAAATACCTACACCTACACCCGCATTTACGGTGATGGTATTTTGACGATTAAAGGTGTCCCCTAATTGTTGGCCCCAGTTCTGTCCTACTGTTCCAAAACCAGCAGCCACTTCTCGTTTCGGGCTAGCATCAGGATAGGTTGTAAACGTGCCGCCATCTGAATTTTGCGAGACGCTAGAACCCGCTTGCAGTGCAGCATTACCATAACCGTTTAAGAAGGATGAAGCAAACAAAGAACCGTAGCGTAATAAATAATGGTGATCCACATCGCTGGCTAAAGCGGTGCGCGCCGTATTGGGATCGATAGCAACTGCAGAAATCGAGAGGCTACGCTCTAAACCGGCAAAACTCATGACCGAAAAACGCACCACGACTGCTTCACCACCATTACTCCCCGGTAAATTCTTAGTAGTACTTAAATCACCTAATAACTTCGCGCCCTTATATGGACCCAAGACAACGGTGGCCATCACAGGGCCTGGCTCATCGGAATTGATTGCTGTATCCAACACTGCAAATTGAATGTCTCCCGCTTTAATGAGCACTGGCGCTGTACTGCTGGATGCGCTGGCAGTTGTAGCACTTCCTGGGGTCATAATACCCATTGCTGCAAGTTGCTCGTCACTCATACCAACTTCATACGCTTGCGTAGGAGATTGTCCCCATGCTTGCAATAGCTGTTGCGCTTGTGCACGCATAGCGCCACTTTTATCCGTTGTTGCCTGTTGGATTTCTTGAGTCGTAGCTTGTTGGAGTTCTTGATTTTGCTCTGCAACCTGCTCTTGCAATGCGGCAATTTGTGGGTCTACCGGAGCATTCGTTGGAGTAACCGGTTGCGACGATGCTGGTGACTGTGTAGGCGTAGTACTTTGATACGTTAGAGTAGGAATAGCACTACCGCCGGTTTTTTCCGCTTGTTGAATACGCTGTTGATTCAATTGTTGTTGCAATTGCGTGTACTCAGGGGAAGTACTATTTAAACCTGGTGCTGTTTTTTGCACAGGCGCGCTGACTAAATCGGTATTCGCAGTGTTTTGTTCTGCGGGCGCTTTAATCAAACGAATGATACCGACTACAATAGCTAAGGCTATTATAACCACGGTCACGATAATGATGCTACGCGTTCTAAAATTAGAAAACAAATTTGAAATATTATCTAAGCGGCTGGCCATTATGACAACCCCTCTATTTTGACAGATACAATTTGCCCATGTCGCATTAACAATACCAACGGCGATGGCGGTAATTTATAAGCATTCATACCATCTGCGCTGGACATTTTAGCAACCCATGCTGGTGATAGAATCACATAAGCGCTACGCAGATAAAGCACATCACCTACCATCCAGACTTGTGCAAAATCATTTTCTGTTTTTAACCTGCGGCCATTCATCGGCGCTATTCCATTTAAAACATTTAACAGTTGATTATCTGCGGGAGCAGGCAGATCATCGCCTATCGCTACTGTCGCTTGAGGCCCTTGACCAGGCACACGCATATCCACTCTATAATCTACCACACGTTGTCCAGGAACCAAAGTTAACATCACGGGAGTATTTAAATTTTTAAGATTCACCGCTAAATTACCATAACTATAGTCTTGGCGTGCTTGCACCATGAGAGTATTGCCTTTTTTATCCCAGCTGATATTAAATGCCGTAGGGTCACCCAAATCAAAAGAATCAATAGGCCATGGTGCGCCTGTGCCGTCAATAAACACCAAAGAAGAAACAAAACCTTTAGACAAACGAACTACTGGTGGCACGGCACCGGGAGCTAGATCGATGTTCAACGAAGTAGATGTAGGTGCGGGCGGCGTTTTATAAGGCGCCGCGGCTTGCGCACGCTGGGTTTGATCCAACATATTACGCAACTCATTGATTTGATTTGGACTAAGCGGAAATGCATCTTGTGTTACAGAACGAAACGCGCCCGCATTGGCTAAAGCCTCATTTTCATCAGAAGGAACCCAAGGATTGACGGGCGGCATAGTTGGTTTTGGTGCTGGCTGAGAAGTGGTATCGTTTGGCGTAGCTGCATCACTGCTTTGCGATTGTCCTTTCATAAATTGCGTTAGCCCTTCGTCACTATCATCTTCATTTGCCGTTGTATTGGCATTGCCCGCCGGGTTCTGTCCTGGTGAAGCTGGCTTCGTTTGTGATGTATTTGCTTTTGCTTGCGCCTGCGCTTCGCCGATGAAACTACGTGCAGCGCCCAGCCCCAATAGATCAGCACTGCTTTCCTCAGCACTAGCCCCTAGGCACATGAGTAACAAACTTAATGCTACAAACAGTTTCCTCAATCGATTGTTCCTTAAATAGACAAATCTAGGCTCAGGTGGTTCGTGTGCAAAAATAGACCACAAGCTGTAGATTATACACCTGCATCACACCACTATATCATTGATATGGATTATAATATCATTTAGATGTAAAACATAGGCCTAGTGCCATCCCTGGCCACTTTTTGGCAAGAAAAACTCAAAGAATCTAGTCTTTTGTCAACTGATTGCCAATGTAACCGCCCACTACAGCACCCCCGATGGTAGCCGCCGTATTGCCAGCACCGCTACCGAATTGACTGCCTATAACACCCCCTGCTACAGCACCACCAACCGTCCCCACGTCTTGCTTAGTGATGTTGCCATCACAGCTGACTAGACTGAGTGCCATCAGGCTCATCCCAATCATTAAAGTTGTTTTTTTCATGATAAACCCCCTTGATACTATTACAAATAGTAGCAAAACTATACAATTCAGGAAGAGATCTGCTTAGGAGAAACTTAACTCAGTGTATTTTTCTGAAAAGAAAAAAATTTGTTTCATTTTGAGGAGAGTGACATGGTTTTCATACGGGATTAGCGAAGAAACCTAGTCTTGGTATGTAAGTAATTGAAAAATAATAATTTATTTTCTAAAGTAAATGTTAGTGATCCGACCGCTGCATAGGCGGTCGGTTCTTTTACCTCCGCTAATCCCTTTAGCTACCTCTAAGCGTAGCAAAGAATTATTAAGGAAATATTAGGGATTGCAAGAAAATGAGAAATTTCTTAAAAATAATGCAATTATCTATTTATAGTGAGCTTTTCGAATGATACTCAGGTCAATGATCCTATGAGATAGAGATTTTCTGATTATTTCGTTTCAGCCGTATATCTAGCGATAATGGACATTTTATTCACCCGCTAAACTCACTATCGTGAACGATAGTGCAAGAGCCGCTATCAAGAAAAATAGTGCGCTAGGAATATAACTAATAAATTTTTTAGTTTTTGCAGAAGTAACATGTGTTAACTTGTATTTTAAACTATGACTAAAAATAGCCGCAGATGAATTGGCAGCTAAACCACATAGATTAAAAACCAAACCTAAGAAAAAGAATATTTTTATACTTCTATGGTCAGCCGGTACAAATTGCGGCAACAGTGTAATAAAGATTAATAGGATCTTAGGGTTGGTAATGTTTAAGAGGATCCCTGTTAATAATGTACTGGTTTTACTTTTAATAGCTTTCTTCGCCGTTAGTACTTTTTGGTTGGGTAGTGCTTTATAAGCAAGATACAACAAATATAAGGCACCCAGTATTCTTAAACCAGAATAGATCATAGGAGAAGCTAAAATTAAAGTCGCTAAACCGAATGCTGTTATCATTACATAAATGAAAGTCCCTAGCTCCACCCCTAACGCAGCCAATACGCCTGCGCGTTTGCCATGGTCTATAGACGTATTAATGCAGTACATCATCGCCGGACCAGGCGTTAAAGCCATCGTTACAGCAACTAGGGAAAAGTAAAATAGATAATCATACATTTTAAACGTTTTCCTTTCTATAACAATTATATTAGATTATTGTCAGGTCTAAGCTTTGTTTTAACAATTCATACTGTTTTTTATATTTGCTTAGATTGGTATCTCGTAATTTCTGCAGATTGTGTAATTTCCACTGTACTGCGGAGAACCTTTCAAAATTATAGATACCCCAATCAGGAGTTAGTGCTTTCACACTCAATAAGAATTCTCTATCATATTCAGTCAGTCTACTTTTAACAGTGTCTATGAGCAAATTTCTAATATGAATATAATCACCATAAGTAAATTCTTCTTCGCTCATGCCGGAAAATTGGTTATTCAACACCAATTCCTGATCTTGTAGTTTTGGGCTAATTATTTCATGAATGGGTCTATCTCCAGAGATCAAGCATAACAGAAAGCCTCGTTTAATCTCGTCAGAAAAACCTTCATTAGATAGCAAAAACTTTACATCAAATAAATCTCTAGGGTGCTGTCTATCTAAAGCTGCGCAGATCTTGCCTCCATATAGCTGACTTAAAGGCACTATTTGCATCACAGCAAATGTATCAAACTCTATTTCAGCTTTTTTGCACAAAGGCATTTTTACTGGATCTTCAATAACACCTCGCCCAGTGAGATTAACTTCTACCTTAATATTCACTTCTTGCAACGAGATAAATAGCTTAGCAACATCCTGTTCGTGCTTAACGTTTATGCCTGGGATAGCCGATTCGATGTATTTCTTAATTCTTATCAATGCTTCTGTAATATGTTGAAGCGATATCGCACGATTTTCTATAGGTGTATACGTTAGATCAATATCGACAGAGAGTCTTGGCATATCACGCACAAATAAATTAATCGCTGTGCCACCATGCATCGCAAAACAAGTCTCTTTAGCTATCTCAGGCAATACATTGAGCAATAATCTAGCTTGCTTTTTATAAATCTCACTTTTCATTTTGCGCCAACCCTCTAGGTACCGTTATTTTATATTTTTCTACATAAGTTCCATGCACAACTAAGCGGCGCTTACCTGAGCCCAAATCTATTTTTTTTAAGTCAAGATACTGCAGCCATTGATGCCCAGCTTTTTCAGCCAAATAAAGAAATAAACGTTTAACTTTAATCGATGAACATTGTTCTAATAATTCTTGAACCAAAGTTGGTCTTAAGTTGTTTAATCCCTCCATCAGTTCATAGCATTCTTGCAGTTCTTGTTTTTCTGGTGCTAAATATAGACATTCCATTATAGCACGTGCGGCAGAAGATATCTTTATAGAAAAGTCTTTTATTTTAAAATCAATCAGACCTAGTTCCGATGGCAAAAAAGAAGTTGAATGATATTCAACACCCATTTGCCAATTATGATTAGCAAACCACCGTGGTAACTTTTCTCCACTAAATCCAAATAAAACCGCTTTTTTAGGCGACAACTCTAAATAATGCAATTTTCCAAGCAATGCTAATGCCGTTTTACCACCAGCGTGAATACTTAAAGAAATTTGTGTTTGTAAAGCATAAACAGCGCCATTATAATCGACACTGTCGCCGCAGCGTATCATAGCCCCCGAACCTATAGATTCTAGCCATTGGCTTTTTTTGTAGCGTTTTAGCAAATCAAGACTATATCCTTTATTGGCTAGCCAAGAAGACAACAACACTACTCCGTGCGGAGTAGTAGTTAAGAGTTGGTTTATTTTTGACTTCATTTTGGTACTCATAGTACCAATATACATTATAAAATAAACAATGTCAAATTTTTTGTTTATTTTGTGTCGTATAAAGGTACTATAAGTACCTTTATACATAAATATATAAACCTTTTGCTTGTTGGGCATTGTGGCAACTAGTTTAATTAAAAAACATCTGGCAGATAAACACCCCTGACTACGCTGCTGGGTATAGGATCTTTAAATTTCTGATTCAAAATGAATAATATTTTAGCAACCCCTGTTCTAAATTTATTAATTGTCTTAATCATTTCACTATATGAAAAAGCTTGTGTATCAAGTCCTTCATGTTTAAAATCATTATTTATTTTTTTTAGAAAACAAAAATCAATCCATATTGATGCTGGAGATTGATTCATCTTATACCCAACCATCCTATGAAGCCAGTCATTTAGTTTAATATCTAATCGCGATTCTTTTTCATCGAAAAGAGGAACATCGCTCCCTTTATTGCATATAAGGGCTTTTCTTGTAATATAATTTTCTATAGCGGCAATACCATGAGTAATACAGCTTAATAATGCCGCCCCATTGTTCATTTTAATAGCTTGTTCTCTTTCTTCTAATGCTTTTTTATAAGAACTATGATAGGGAAGTATATTAAATTGACCTGGTTCAGATAGTCTTTTAGTAACTACTCCTTTTTCTTGCATCGAAATTTCAACATTCGGATAGGGGCTATGCCATTCATAACCTAAAATATTTTCCACAAATGGAATAGCTTTTAGGTACCTGGCTTTTTCAATCAAAACCTTCCATTTTTCACCATTACTCTCAAAAAAATACTTGATTTCATCATTGGATATGTTTTTTAGTTCCTTACGTGAATGATCTGAAAATCTAGTCATATCATATATAAGACATTCTGCTTGTTTAGCAGAAATCATTGGTTTTTCTCTCATGAATATCGCCTTTTCTAAACACTCATCCAAATCTAGTGACTAATTGCTTTTACTGTTTCTACTTGATCTTTTTCAGCTGTCTTTCTAGCCAGTACTAGTGTGGTTAACAAAGAAAACGCTCCTTCAAGTTCGTCGTAATCTTTCTTTACACCTGGTAGCTTTAGCGCTTTTTCAACTAATTTTCGATGTTTATTATTTGCTTTCATATTTTCTCCTTATAAAAAATTGTGGCACTGATATATCTCATCTTTTTATACCTGGATTGCTTTGCAGCTCTCATCTTATCCTGGGCCTTTCAACCCTTTCGTCGTTACCACCACACACAGTCTTTATTATAAATCTGTTACTCGCTGGCGCGCAATGACAGAAGCTGAGAGTTCATTGCTAACGTAGCTATTTCATGAGGTTTGTACAACTGAAAAATTTCATTGTTATCATCGCACTAAGTGACAGAAAAAAAAAGATTCCCCTAAGGCTTTCTCTTTCTATTTTCTTTTGCTATGATAGTGGTTGCGTAGTAGTAAATACTGCACACAAGGGGCAACCCTGAGTCCTCGCAGAAATTTCGTACGACTCAAGGTTGCAGTATATAAGTAGCGCCCCTCTGGCAAGCTGATCACAAGCCAAAGGGACTAACTTGAACCTTACATACATAAGGAAACAAGGTGATGAAAATTATATCACATCGTTTTTCTCTCGCCCACCATAAATCGGGCCAAAATGTAAACACAAATCCACGTCCAGCCTATTTTTTGACTAAAAAGAAGTTCTTTTTGGTCTTAAATCGCTTTAAACGATGGATTGTGGCGTCTGTAGAAGCCCGCGCTTCTTAGTTTTTTTCAGTGACTGCGTATGGCGTTTTATGCCTACGCAGGTACTATCTGGATATTAAACCAAGGAGAAAACTAGAGATGGTTTTTTTAAGACGCGCATATTGCGTACCTTATGGTGGGCGCGGCCCACCATTGAAAAAATTTTATGTACTCATTGCTAATAACGTGCAATAGATATAGTTAATTTATTTTCAAACACTAACTGCTCAATGAGAAGTAGGCTATGCTTTTATCTTTTTTTATTGAGTGGCTACACAATAGGAGAAAACAGAAAATGTTAGTTTTAACACGACGCATAGGTGAAAACATTGTTATAGGCGATGACATTATCATTCGAGTATTGGATATAGGTGGACAAGTGAAGCTAGGCATTGAAGCACCGGAAAGCGTGACGGTGCATAGAGAAGAGATATATGAAAAGATCCAATCGGAACAGCGGCTAGATTCAATGGACTAGCATTGTTATTCTTGACATGCAAACCCCAAAAAGCCTCATATCAACGGGGCTTTTAGAACTTGTTCCTATTGTTGTGAACGAAAATTGTGATGGATTATATGTTTTATAACCTTTTATTATCCGGAGTTCTTTAGCTACCTACTTGCCCTATCTTATAAAAGACTTCAATTAAGAAATCGTAGCACACTTTTGAATATTGCTCGAAATAACGGAAATAACATCAAAATCAGTCCAGTACCCGCGGCTATGGCTGAGAATAGCCTTGTTTGAAATTCATTCTGCTCCGTTTTTCGGCTGTTACGATACCTAACGCTCATCATTTTACTTTGCTCGTCGCATTTCACTTTGGCATCACTTCTAAAAGAAGCTATCTCTTTTTCATCAAGATTATATTTTAAATACATTCCACCCATATTGTCTGATATTGATCTGATATATTTGTCAATAAGCTTTTCTATTATGTTATTAATGAGACTATTTACATCTGATTCGGAAAATTTATAGTTTTTATCTTCTTTTTCTAACACAATTTTATTGTATATTTCTTCAGCGGTATTTTCAATATATTCCGAGAAAAAGTTACGCACTCTTAGCATATATGGCATCTTCACTAAAGAGTTTTCATCACAAAATCTCTTTATATCTCTAATCCCCCATTCTATTTCATCTTCATGTAATTTAACATCTATAAATGCGATTTCATTTTGTTTCATTTTACACCATTTTAATTGTCACTTAAAGACTAAAAAAAAGCCCCGCAAATGCGGGGCTTTTAAGAGCACAAAGACTTTGGAAACGCTGACTTACATCATGCCGCCCATACCGCCCATGCCACCCATACCGCCCATGCCGCCCATATCGCCGGCACCTGCAGTTTCTTTTTCTTTCACTTCAGTCACGATGCATTCTGTCGTTAGCACTAGGCCAGCGATAGAAGCTGCGTTTTGCAAAGCACTGCGTGTGACTTTAGTAGGATCGATAATCCCAGCTTCAACCATATCGCAGAACTCGCCTGTGGCTGCATTGTAACCAGTGTTATCTTTAGAAGCGACAACCTTATCCAAAACTATAGCAGCTTCGTAACCAGCGTTGCTGACGATTTGACGCAACGGAGAAGTCATTGCACGTTTAGCAATGGCTATACCGATGTTTTGATCGTCATTAGCGCCTTTCAAATCAGACAAAGATTGCATAGCACGGATCAAAGCAACACCGCCGCCAGGGACAATCCCTTCTTCAACTGCAGCACGAGTTGCATGCAGAGCATCTTCTACACGTGCTTTCTTCTCTTTCATTTCAACTTCAGTTGCAGCACCGACTTTAATCACAGCCACACCACCAGACAATTTGGCAACGCGTTCTTGTAATTTTTCACGGTCGTAATCGGAAGTGGTTTCTTCGATTTGCGCACGAATTTGATCGACGCGAGCTTTAATATCCACTGGATTACCTGAACCGGAAATAAGTGTCGTTTCATCTTTAGTGATGATGATCTTCTTAGCTGTACCTAGGTCAGTCAAAGTAACAGATTCTAAAGTGCGGCCTGTTTCTTCGGAAATCACTGTGCCGGATGTTAAGATAGCAATATCTTGCAACATTGCTTTACGACGATCGCCAAATCCAGGGGCCTTCACCGCAGCGACTTTCAAAATACCGCGTATATTGTTCACCACTAAAGTAGCCAAGGCTTCGCCTTCTACATCTTCAGCAATTAACAACAAGGAACGGCCTGCTTTAGCAACAGCTTCCAAGGTAGGCAACATATCGCGTATATTACCGATCTTTTTGTCTGTCATCAGAATGTAAGGGTTGTCTAATTCTACACTCATGTTTTGTTGATTGGTTACGAAGTAAGGAGATACATAACCGCGATCAAATTGCATGCCTTCGACGACGGACAATTCGATTTGGAAGGATTGACCTTCTTCAACCGTAATAACGCCTTCTTTACCCACTTTTTCCATTGCAGCGGCAATAGCTTCACCGATTTCAGGATCGCCATTGGCAGATACTGTACCGACGTTTTTAATTTGCGCTTTGCTGGTGCAAGCTTGTGACAGTTTTTTCAAAGCATCTACAGCTTTAGTCACACACAGATCAATACCGCGTTTGATTTCCATCGCGTTACGGCCAGCGTGTACACCCTTCAAGCCTTCGTTAACCATGTTAGCGGCCAATACAGTTGCTGTGGTAGTACCATCGCCTGCGACGTCAGAAGTTTGTGATGCCACTTCTTTCACCATTTGTGCACCCATATTTTCGAATGGGTCTCTTAATTCGATATCTTTCGCTACGGATACACCATCTTTAGTGAAAGTAGGAGCACCGAATTTCTTTTCCATGCCAACTAGACGGCCAGCAGGACCTAAAGTTACCTTAACGGCATCTGCTAAAATATTAACGCCGCGTGCAAGCGTTGCACGAGCACTATCACCAAACTGAATTTCTTTTGCAACCATTTTACTTTTCCTCGATTGTATTTAACATTAAAAATTATGATTAGGCCTCGATGACAGCCATGATGTCGTCTTCACGCATCACTATCAAGGTTTCTCCATTGATTTCGACTTCGGTACCGGCGTATTTGCCAAACAATACCTTATCGCCAATTCGTACGAGTAATTCTTGTACGCTACCGCTATCTAAGACACGGCCACCACCTAGAGCGACCACTATACCCATCATGGGTTTCTCAGTTGCCGTATCAGGGATCACGATGCCACCAGCCGTTTTGCGTTCTTCTTCTAGACGACGGACGACTACACGGTCACGTAATGGGCGAATATTTGTTTTTGCACTCATTGTATTTAACCTCTTTAAAAATATCTAAGTCACTATTGGGACACTGTATGGCAAACCTAAGGCTGCCATATTCCTTTTGCCATCTGGGGAAATACCAGTGGCGACTCCCTCTAAGTATGGGCGTATCCCTAGAATTCAAGGGTTTTTAGGGTTTTTATAAGAGTTTGTGCTAAGATAAACCATAATCCGGTCTACATGAGCGATTCTGTGTATAAATTTAAAACAGCACGCCCTTTTTTATGGCTCTTCCTATTAATAGTCTTGGTCAGCAACCGTGCCATGGCCACGCCATCATTCGATCTGGGTCCACTCCCTGTAGAGAGTGCCTTCCAGCTATCTTTGAGCGTCAATTCCGATAAAACATTACGCACGACTTGGGTCATGCAAAAGGGTTATTATCTGTACCGTGATCGCTTTCATTTCACCTTGCTGGGTGCAAAGCCCATCAATATCAATCCAGAGGACTGGCCACCCAGCCATCAGCGTTACAACGACATATTGGGCAATTACAGCATCTACCAAGATAACTTAGTATTCACTTTACCGCTCAGCATGGCAGCTACACAAAGTACTGTGCAGATCCAATATCAAGGCTGCTCCGAAGCCAATTTTTGCTATCCTCCACAAACGCAAACCTTCAACATCAATTTTGCGACGGGAGCGGTGCAAAAAATCATTGCACCTATCATTGAAACCGATAAAGATATACACGTAAAGACAGGCCCCACCTTAGAGCAGGCACACGGGCCTACTCCTGCTAGCGCAGAATATATATTATTAACTTATTTAGGCTTAGGAATTTTGCTTGCTTTCACCCCATGCGTATTGCCTTTGTTACCTATACTATCGGGACTTATTTTAGGGCACAGCACTACGCTTAAAACCAAGCGCGCATTGTTATTATCCATTGCTTATGTACTGGGTATGTGCATCACCTATACGTTCGCCGGCTTGTTATTTGCCTTATTAGGTTTAAGCTTACAAAGCACTTTACAAACGCCATGGGTAATAGGTTTTTTAAGCCTACTCTTTGTAATCTTGGCTGTGTGCCTGTTTACAGGACGCGATCTGCATTTACCGCAAAAATGGACACACAAAATGACGCAATTAAGCGAACATCAACCCCGTGGCCATTTTTTTGGGGTTGCGCTTATTGGCGCCCTATCGGCATTAATCGTATCGCCTTGTGTGAGTGCGCCTTTAGTCGGTGCATTAGCTTATATCAGCCAAACACACAATCTGTGGTTAGGCGGCGCTGCTTTATTTTGCTTAAGTCTAGGTATGGGCTTACCGTTGATAATCTTTAACACTTTTGGCGCGCATTACATCCCTAAGACAGGTCCGTGGATGTTGGGTGTTAAGAAATGTTTTGCTTTTATCTTTTTGGGCATGGCCATTTGGCTATCTTCACGTTTAGTGCCTGTTTTTATAGTATTATTCTTGTGGGGCGTATTGCTGCTATTAATCGCTTACAGCAGCGACCTATCCAATCGCGCACAAAATAAAAAATTCAGCTTTAGATTACGACAAACCTTAGGTGCTGTGTGTTTTGTTTATGGCGTATTGTTAATCATAGGCGCTAGTTTAGGGCATAGCAATATCTGGTTACCTTTACAAGCAACGTCCGTAGAAAAAAAATTAAACTTTACCACGGTCACTACAATTGACGCTTTAGATGCCGCGATTCAAAATGCCAATGGCAAACCGGTGCTCATCGATTTTTACGCTGATTGGTGCGTATCATGTAAGGAATTGGAACGCGAATTTTACAAACCTGAAGTAACGTCATTGCTGCAACAATTTCATTTGGTGCGAGTCGATATGACGCATCCTAGCGCCGATATCAATGCCATTCTAAAACGTTGGAACGTGATAGCACCACCTACGTTGATCATGCTTAATGAACAAGGCCACATGCTGATAACACCGGTAGTTGGTGCTGTTGACAGTGAAGCGCTACAACAAAAGTTACAAATGGCATTAGCGGAGCAAAGATAAAACTATGGTGTTCTTGTAAAAACCAGATCTACACTGTAGGCATAGAACTGCGTCATCCTCGATCAGGCCGCAGTCGGGGATCCAGAAAAAGCCAAATACGATCCTGGATCCCCGACCTTCGGTCGGGGATGACAAAGCTTCTGTTCAAATCTATAGTATTCATCAAAGTCTCACATCTTCATTGATGCTAGCTATGTCCTCTTTCTTTTTTTTTAAAGACATGTTTTAATAACAATAACCGCCGGAAAAACGAGTAAGACAAGGACTTCCACATGATTAAAAAACTTTCAAATCTGCAGTTGATCCTCATCTCCACTGGCGGCATGATAGGTTCTGGTTGGTTGTTTTCACCGTTTTACGGGTATCAAACTGCTGGCATAGGCGTGTTGTATTCTTGGATAATTACCGCGGTCATCACGCTGATCATTGGTCTATCTTTTGCGCAAATCTGCACCGCTTTTCCCATAGTCGGCGGCATTTATCGCTTCATGAGTTTAACGCATCCCAAAAGCATGGGCAGCATCTTTTTAATTTTAGGCTGGCTAAGCTATGTGGTGTATTTACCCTTAGAAGCTCAAGCCGTAGTACAATACATAGGCTTCTGGGAGCCATCATTACTCGTCAGTGTTGCCAATAAAGTTGAATTATCGACCCGGGGCATCGCACTCGCTATGTTTATCATCCTGAGCATCACGGCCTTCAATACACTCGTGATCACTCGTGTTGCCAGAGTCAATAGCATCGTCAGCTTTTGGAAAATCTTAATCCCACTTATGGTAGCGCTGATCTTAATCTCCAGTTTTGGCCATTTTCATGGGCTTACTTCAGTTGCTAATAAAGTCAACTTCTCTTTCGAAAATATCCTGCTGGCGGTCACCAGCAGCGGTTTGGCATTTGCATTTTCTGGCTTTCAAAACGGACTGATACTGGCTAATCAGGTTAAAGATCCTATTAAGGCTCTACCCTACTCGTTGTTTGCCCCCATATTGGTGGGTTTGGTTTTATATGGCTTACTATCTTTGAGCTATTTACTGTGTTTAGACAACCAACATCAACTGTCATTAACCGGCACAGCAGCGCCGTTGTTGGCACTCGTTGCTTTATTCGGCTTGAACTGGTTATTCACTATATTGTTTATCGATGCTGTGGTTGCGCCCTTAGGAACCACCAATGTTTACATCGCTGTCACTTCGCGGATCTTGTACAGTGTAGGGAAAGAGATATTCCCAGAAAGCTTCTTGACTAGACTCAATAAATATGGCGCTCCTGCTATTGCTTTGTGGATCAACGGTTTTGTGGGTATTATATTCTTATTTCCGTTTCCAACATGGAAAGAACTCGTTAACTTTTTATCATCCATTGTCGTATTCGCTTATTTAGCAGGTCCTGTGAGCGTAATGGTATTACATCGTAAGCAACCACAACTGTTGTATAAGTTTAATTTGTTCTATCCTACTTTAATCGGCTGTTTAGGCTTTATCTGCTGCACTTGGCTGATCTATTGGTCTGGCTTTACCAATCTAGTTTATCTGTTTATCACGCTCATTTTAATCGTCGCCGGCTATTATGCCTTTAATACGAAGAAAGAGACTTTTTATGCCACATTGATTAAGAATTGGTATTTGTTAATCTATCTGGCCTGTATTGTTTTAGTTTCTTTTCTACGCTCTAAAGCACTCATTCCTTTTCCCGCAGATAATCTCATCATCGCAGCTATAGGTTTGATCTTTGCCTATATCTTTAGGAAGAATAGTTTATCTTCTGAAAATTTAGAGCAAAATATTATAAAGATCCGTGAAGAAATAGATTTCGATAACACAACGCAGTCCAATGTCATTGCAGACAAGCAAGTAACACAGACCTAAAATTGCTGTGTCCAATACTGGCGTTTGTAGCCTCGTAATCGTAGAGAAGGCACACTGAACGGTGTCATTCTCGGCAAGGCCGCCAGGCCGTAGGATAACCCAGATATCTAGCAAAAAAATAGAAACATCAGTAAAATCATATAGTTACAGATTTATAAGACAGTTTAACTATTCTTGCCTGTATCCAATCTTAACATACAGTTGTAATCAAATTTCATTGACAGGTAAATGATTTTGATATACACTTATCATATATTTTATGATACAGCGGTGAAATGATGGTTAAAGAGCTATTCATTGATAGAAAAGAATATTTAAGTAGCCTGACCCACGGCTTGAGAAATGGCAAAGACTACGTTCTTATTGCCCCCAGGCGCTTTGGCAAAACCACCTTAGCACAAAAGATACTGGAAGATATCGCCCAGGATCCAGATTGTTTAACCATCCACATTGACATTATGCGCTATTCCGGCAGCATACAAAGCGTTGCAGAAGGCATTGTAGAAAATTGTTTAAACGCACTAGGATTTATAGGGCGACTAAAGTTCCTTTTAAAGCAGATTGAGTTTTCCTTCAAGCTCAAAGTTAAATATGGCGATCTGGAAATTGAACCGCTTTTGCAGCTTATTCGTGACAAGAACGATGAATGGCTATTGTTGGAGCAAGCGTTAGCACTTCCTGAAAAAATAGCGCTCAAATACAATAAAAAGGTTATAGTATTTTTTGACGAGTTTGGCGAATTGTTTTATTTAGGAGAGCGCGTCATCAAGGTGTTTCGCTCCGTCATTCAATTACAAAAAAAGGTTAATTATCTATTCGCTGGCAGCCAAGAAACATTGATGACGAAAGTATTCGTTGAGAAGTCAGGGGCTTTTTATCGCTTCGGCAGTCTAATCCTTTTAAAAGATTTAGACCGTGAGGAAGTTTTGCTTTATTTGACCGAGATGAATCTGCCTTATGAAATTATAGAGATAATTCTGCATAAGTTTAATTGCCATCCGTATTATACCTCTAGAATTATTAAAGATCTTATCATAGAACCTCGACATGCAAAATCCATAGACACCTTCTTAGACTATATAAATAACGTACTCATTCATCAGGAAAACGGCTATCTAGAATTGCAGCTACAAAAAATTAAAGAAAAAAGTCATGCATTGGATGTCATGGTTAATCTTTCTATGGGATTGGATCCTTATAGTGGTCTAAACATCAGTAGACAAGCAGCTTATACTGCATTAAAGAATTTGGAAAGTGGCGGTTTTATCACAAAAATAGAAAAAGCGAAATATGTTATTGCTGATCCGTTATTGGCATTGTATTTAAATCGGTAATTCTATAACGGGCATAGCCATATCCATTTTCTTCAATGCATCACTATTCGTTGCTAGTGGCTCAGACACAGAAACATTCACCTGTAACTTAAACTGCTTTTGTATTTCTTCTTTGAAGTGTTTAAAGGTTGCTTTTTGATAAGGTAATAGCGCTTCTGTAATTTGCACTCTATACCCACTGACATCTTGTTCTAAAAAATTGATTAGAATATCTAACAATGCATGCTCGTCTGCTATGATTCCTTTTTTCAAATCTTCCTGCGCCAGTCTTTTTATACTATTGAACCTATCTAGGCCTCTTAGGATTTTGAAATAGTTTCTATCGCTGTTGAAAATACATTGCAATATTTTGGTGATATCCTTTTCTCCGTTAGATCTTTTTCGTTCTTTTCTGCCATAAGCTGCTAATATTTTTGCAGCGACTTCTTCCATATTGATGCTGATTTTAGTAGAGCAAGCAAAATCACTGGTAATGTGTGTTATATCCACTCGCTCGCCGGCTCTAAGTGCTTTAATATTGTTAAGCCTTTCCGTAATGGCTTTTTCTAATAAGCTTAGCTCGGATATCTGCAACGCCATAAAAAATCCTATCACCGTACTTGCGGCATGTATAGAATTTAATTGCTGTCTTTTAGATTGGTAAATATAAAATAGTATATTGCAGATCAGCGTTACAAAACCGCCTAACAGAACCGATATAAAAAATCTAGATTCTAAGATGTTTTGCGCAATCATGGGCATATCCTTATACCTAATATTTCACCCTGTGGGTTTTTGGGCAAGCCTATTGTGGTATCACTGCACCTTAGCCGCCAACACCACATCGGCTTGTAATACTAATTTTTGGTTTACAGGCACATTATCATTGCTGACACCGGCACTGGCTACGCGCATCAACATGGGCTGAGGCGGCGGCAGGATACTAGAATTTAAATCAAAATCGATACTATTGACGAAAAATTCTTGTTTGTACATTTTATTTAAGCTGCGTATCTCTTCTGCAATGGAAGCATAAACATTTTGTCTTAAACTATCTTTTGCTTTTTGAATATCTGCATCACTAGGGCCGTATTGAATATCGACTACGCTGTATTTTATGCCGGGAGAGCTTAACTTATCGGCTTTAACACGCAAGCCAGCTAATGCCGAATTAGCGATGCGCGCTTCAGCCTGCGCCGAAACTTGTTCTAGGCCAGAACTGTCTTGATTACGGTTAAATTGCGTTACGTGCCAAGAAACATTTTTAGCCAAGCTATCTAGATTTTTATTCATTTTATCTTGAAAATGATCCAAGGCATCGTCGGTTAAATTGGCGTTAACTGAAATTATAACGCGCGCCGAATCACTAACTACCCATTGTTCTTTTTGAACCACATAATGAATGTGGTTCAAGCTAGGGTAAGGTGAAGCTAATTGCACTACTTGTGGTGTAGTTGCTTTGTCGCCGGCGCGGACTATAGTGACTAAGAACAATAAGCCTCCCGCCAAAATAGCAGCTAAAATCCATTTTCTATTCATATGCTTATTCACCTTTAAAACCTAATATAAACCGGATCCCCGGTCTTCGGAGCAGTTTGGACCCTAAGGGGTGACACAAATCTACTCTACATATTCAAACAAAGTCACTACCTTTTGCACTCCAGAGGATTTGCTCGCAATTTCCGCTGCTGTTTTTCCTTGACCGCGAGTGACTTCGCCTAGCATAAATACCGTGCTATTTTCAGTCACGATTTTGAGCTGCGATCCATTTAAGCTCTTATTGGCTAGCAGCTGAGTTTTAATCTTACTCGTGATGAAGCTATCGCTAGATTGCGTTAAAGCGGAAATAGGCGTACCTATCGTAATTTCATTGTACATCCGCTTTATGCCAGGCACATTCTGCACCAATTGACCGGCCCTAATGCGCATGTCTTCAGTAGGTGCTTCACCTGCCAACAATACCACGCCATTGAAAGAGGATACAATAATACGAGTTTTCTCATTTAATTCTTTGTCCGCAAAAATTTTGTGTTCTGCATCATAAGAAATCTTACTGTCTGAACTTAAAGTTTTGGGGCCGCGACCTTCATACACCACTACACCCGCGATGGTTACACCGGCGACCACAGCAACCACACAACCATCTAATAAAGCAACCATTAATAATAAAAGACCTAAATATTTTTTCATTTTATTCTCCTTGAGGAAACAAACTAAAGTCGATTAAATCACATATGCAATGTAACACTAAAATATGAGTTTCTTGTATTCTTGCCGTAATCTGCGCCGGAATCCGAATTTCTATGTCGCTGGCGGCTAATATGGGCGCTAAAGCACCACCGTCACGTCCCGTTAGAGCCAGCACCGTCATTTTTTTCATATGCGCTGCTTCTATGGCCAAATTAACATTAGGTGATTGTCCGCTGGTAGAAATAGCCAGTAACACATCGCCTGCTTGCCCCAAGGCTTCTACTTGCTTAGAGAAAATTTCTTTGTAGGAGTAATCGTTGGCAATAGAAGTAATGCAGGATACGTCGGTAGTTAATGCAATGGCGGGCAAACCTGGCCGTTCCACTTCAAAGCGATTAACTAACTCGGCAGCAAAATGCTGCGCATCGGCAGCAGAACCACCATTACCACAGGCCAATATTTTTTTACCTGCCAATAATGCCGCTACTAATTGCTCACTGGCTTGTACGATGCATTCCGATAACATATCCGCCGTGGCGATTTTTGTCTGTATGCTTTGTGCAAAGTGATTTTGTACTCTTTCCAACGCACTCATGTTAACCCTCTTTTATATATAATAATTGCCATCAAACGCATTTTTTTCCCAGACTATTTCCACTTGCTGCTGAGTATCCAGACTGATCCCTATCACATCAAAACGACAAGGATGATCCCACAGCTTCTTGCTATACAAGTAATATTCCGCGCTACGCAGAATCTTTCGTTGTTTAGCGCCATCCACTGTTTCAACGCCAGTACCATGGCTGCTTTTGTGCCTATAACGCACCTCAGTAAATACTAAATTTTCCTTATCGCGAAAGATTAAATCGATCTCACCGCTCTGACAGTAAAAATTACGCTCGATTAACTTTAAGCCTTGTTGCTGTAAATACTGCAAAGCCCAGTCTTCAGCTTGCTGCCCTACGGTTTGGGCTGTACTACTCTTCATAGGGCTCTCGCTTCACCATCTCTAAATTGCGCCCATACTCCCTGACGATATATTTGTTGATTAGGTCTTAAATACAATACACCGGTAACTCCGGAGTAGCCATTTGTCAGTTGGTTAAAATTGGTAGCCATATTATAGGCATCATAGCCAAAGGCATACAAGCTCGTAACATTCGTTTTGGCTGCAGAATTGTTGAGATACCAGGGCAAAGTGGAAAATTGTATGCCATTCAGATCTTGGTTTTTGAAGGGATCACTCACACCCGTATAGATAATGGAGGTCGCATAAACCGGAATATTATTGGCATAATAGAAATTTAACAGCGGTTTAATGGCGCGGGCTTTATCGGGCGTTGCCACTAAGAAAATAACATCTATATCTTGTCTACGATCCGGCGCTGCTTTATCGTTATTTTTCGCACTCGGCGATTTCGCTTGCAAGGCATTTTTAATCGCGCTGTCTAATGGCGTACTGTTGGTATAAGCCACCGATTCGCGCACTTGTCCACCCAAGCTATTGTATTGTTTAGCAAAACTATTGACTACACCTTGTCCCCAGCTATCTGCTGGTGCAATGACTAAAGCTTTAGTGAAACCTTGTGCATAAGCGCGTTGTGCTACTTGCTCCGCTTCGTCGTTAGGCGATAAAGCAAATTGATAGAAGTTGCGCTTAGTACCTTGGGTAGGGATATTATTGAGTACTAAGGTAGGGATGCGAATACCTGAATCAGCCAAACGACTTACTTCGGGTTTGGTTAATGGACCCACCACCATGGTAGCGCCTTCATCAATGGCTTTATTGTACACTGCAGCAATATCAGCACCATTGGTGTCATATAATTTTACGCTGTGGCCCGAAGGGTGGCTATAATAAGCGGCCATAAAACCGTCACGTACTGATTGCCCAGCACTGGCTGCAGAGCCTGTAGTAGGCAGCAATAAAGCGATATGCGAAGAATCTACATTGGCTGTTGTAGTTGCACGGGCAGGACCGGAGGCAGAGGCCGCAGCACCACTGGCAGACAGGGGAAATAAAATGCTAGCCGGATGATTTGGATATTGTTGTAACCACTGTTGATAACCGTCTTGAAAACTTTGAGCGCTAAGGCTGGTATCTTTATTTAATTCTGCAACAGCAACCCAGCCGCGGACTTCATTATCGTTGCTTTGAGCAGCCATACGCTGCAGCGTATCATTAGGCAAAGCTTCTAAACACAGCAACGTTGTCTGCCGCACTCCCATCGCTTGATTGCTGGGCAATAAGATACTTAAATGCATTAAATCAGTACAATATGCCTCGTTTTGCCCTTGGCTCTGATGCGCTTGGCTTGCTGATTCATAGTAAGCACGGGCTAGTTCGGGCGGCAGCTTCATGGGCTGATTGATTATAGCCAAATTACTGAGCACTGCTGGAGCATTGCCTTCATTGGCCGCTACTTTTGCTTCTAGAATGGCTTTTTCTTCTTTTTGTCTGGGTGATAGCGTGACTCCGTCGGTCAAAGCTAAATAACTCTTAGCTTCTTCTGTCTTTCCATCCACCAGAGCCCGGCCCGCGGCCTGGATGCGATAATGTGCAACTGTGCTGGGATCTTCTGCCGTATTCGCTTTTTGCAGATAATCTGCCACAGATTGCGGATAATATGTTGTAGGTACCCCTGGCTCAGGTTTAAAAGCCAAAATGCTACAGCCGAATAAAGCCAAAAAAAGGATGAAAATAGGTAATTTATTAAACACTTTTGCGCCTCACAGAAAAATTTCCTTGCGTTTAACCACTGCGGCACATTATGACATATTTAGCTAGATAATACAAAAAATGAGCCATAAAAAAATATGTTTTTTTTATGTTTTTAACAGTTTTTACCCCTACTATCCTATGGTATTTATTTTCTTTGCGTGTTAGACTATTCTGCCTATCTGGTCCGGACCTCCCTTACCGTATAGGAAATTTGTAGTGGCCACGGATTAGGCGAATATACCTGCCTTTTCGCGACACTAAACTTTTATTGAAAAACTACAAGGAGAATGTCATGTCAAAAGGGCAATCGTTACAAGACCCTTTCTTAAATGCATTACGTAAAGAAAGAGTGCCTGTGTCTATCTATTTAGTGAATGGGATCAAATTACAAGGACAAGTTGAGGCTTTTGATCAATTTGTTGTATTGCTAAAAAATTCTATCAGTCAATTGGTTTATAAACACGCCATTTCAACCATCGTGCCTGCACGTCCGGTGAATTTGAGCATGATGTCCGCAGCAACGGCTGAAGTGGCTACTGCGGCAGAAGAGGATGAATAGTTGTAGTTACAACTAACCAGGGGCGGTTCGCGAACCGCCCTTTTAAATTATAAAGCGAATCAGAGGTAATATCTTTTTTGAAAACTGAATCTAAACCAGAAAATCACGCCCTACTCATTCACGTTAATTTTAACACTGCAGAAAAAATTGAAGATTTAGAAGAATTTAAACTATTGGTGCAATCCAGCGGTTTAATTCCACAACATGTGGTACAAACCACGCGTAACACCCCTACTGCTAAATATTTCATTGGCACAGGAAAATTAACTGAAATAAAAGAATTGATCAATCACGATCCCGTCTCTGTGATCTTAGTCAATCATAATTTATCGCCAGCGCAAAGTAGAAACTTAGAAGAAGCCTTAGGCTGTAGAGTCATCGATAGAACCGAATTAATCCTAGACATATTTGCCCAAAGAGCACGAACTTTTGAAGGCATGTTACAAGTTGAATTAGCACAATTAAAACATTTATCGACTCGGTTGGTCCGCGGTTGGACACACTTAGAACGACAAAAAGGCGGCATAGGCTTGCGCGGTCCTGGTGAAGCACAGCTAGAAACGGATCGTCGTTTAATTAAAAAACGTATTTCTACCATTAATGACCGTCTAGACAAAGTGGCTGAGCAACGTAATCAAAATAGACGTGCGCGCCAAAACCAGCGTACTCCTTGTGTAGCCTTGATAGGCTATACCAATGCAGGCAAATCTACTTTGTTTAATCGCTTAACTCGTAGCGACGTTTATGTTGCCGATCAGCTTTTCGCAACGTTAGATCCTACCTCTAGACGTTGTTATATTCCGGAACTGGGCAATATTATTCTGATTGACACTGTAGGCTTTATCCGTCATTTACCCCCTGATTTAGTCAAGGCTTTTAAAGCCACTCTGGAGGAAACGATACAAGCTGATTTATTATTGCATGTAATCGACCAGCACGATCCTAAACGTCATGAACATAAAGAAGCGGTTACAGGCATTATCAACGAATTGGGCGCAGGCGATTTACCTATCCTAGAAGTTTATAATAAATTAGATTTATTCCCCGGCGTCGCAGCTGAAACGTATTATGATGAAAATGGTAAACCCGTTAGAGTACAACTGTCCAGTCGCAGTGGTGAAGGCATTCCTTTATTATATGCAGCTCTCAAAGATCTCCTAAGCAATACTGCAGAATAGCTAATGCTGCGATGGCTGCTGTTTCCGTGCGTAAAATACGCTTACCCAAAGCTACAGCAGTAAGACCATTTGCTGCTGCCTCTTTCTCTTCATTGTCACTAAAGCCGCCTTCGCAACCTACAAATAGCGCTACTGATTTTGATGATATAGCCCATAGCTTTTCAGATGATGCTTCGGCACGTGGCGATAGAAAGAGGCGTTGTTCCGCCTGAATATTTTTTAGTGCTTCTTTGAAAGAGATAATAGGGTTTAAACGAGTTATAATGCTACGGCCAGACTGCTGGCTGGCGCTAACGATGATTTTTTGCCAGTGATTTTCTTTATGATTAAATTCCGTTTGACTCTGTTTTATATTAGAAAAATCACTTATTACAGGTGTTATTTGTGTAACGCCTAATTCAACTGCTTTTTGCAAAGTTAAATCCATATGATCTTTTCTGGAAACCGCTTGCACCAGATGCAAAGCTAAAAATGACTCATTGCATACACTATAGCTTTGCTCTAAAGTCACCACAACCGATTTTTTATTGATCTCGCAAAGAATTCCTTTAAATTCATCGCCATTACCGTTAAAGACTATGATTTCGCTGCCTATTTTTAACCGTAATACATGCATTATATGATGCGCCGCTGCCTCATCTAAAGTATAATTTCCCAGTGCTAATGGTTTATTTTGATAAAAACGTGGACTCGACATAGACAACAACCTTTGACCCTAATGCTACAATGCGCTATGATAACAACTATTATGGAATCATCTCAAGTCACAATCTGGCCTCCCCTGTATACGGTGAAAAAAAGTACCCGTGCGAAGCAGGTGCGCCTCAGCATACACCCGCAAAAAGGCTTAACCATCCATTTGCCGCAACATACGCGGCGACCTGTAGACATAGACGCCTTATTAATAGAGAAAAAAGCTTGGATTTTAAAACACAGTGCCCTATTAGAACAGGCCTCTAAAAAAGACCCGATGAGTTTACCCACGTCCCTGCTGCTATCTGCTATCGATGAAACATGGCAAGTAGACCATATGCAAAACTGCGCTAAACCTACTTTATTTGCCGCTGCGGGTTCCAGATTGGTGATTATGGATAAAGATTTGAATATCGAGCGCGCCATTCGTTTATTGCATTTGTGGTTGAAAAAAAAAGCTGTGCAACAACTTATTCCCTGGTTAACAGAACTAAGTCTGCGTCACCAACTGCCTTTTAATAATGCCGCTGTGCGCAATCAAAAAACGCAATGGGGAAGCTGTTCTACGAGTAAAAATATCCAGCTGAATTATAAAATACTTTTTTTACCTAAAGCCTTGGCGGAACATATTCTGCTGCATGAATTAAGCCATATTCAACATTTAAATCACAGCCGTGCTTTTTGGCGTTTGCTGTCTACATTAGATCCGCATTGTCATGAACATAATAAGGCGTTAAAGACTATAGAGTCGGAATTGCCTGCGTGGTTGTATTGAGATGTAAGATTTCAGGATACGCGCAGTTGTCATCCTCAACCAGGCCGCGAGGCCGCAGTGGGGGATCCAGTAAAAAACTTTATTTGAAACTGGAACCCAGACTTCGTCGAGGATGACAAACTCAACGCCTACCAACTTGTCACCAACAACAACACCGCTAAACCAATCATGCCCCAAGCGGCCTCTGTAGCATCGAATAAATTTATGCCATTCAATAAACCTAGACCTACACCACCTGCAATTAAAAAGCCAGCACCCAAACCACGGCGTAACCCCGATGTTTTTTGACGCGAAACATCTTTTTCATCTTCTTTATGACCTTTCTTTTCATCCTGAATTAATTTTAGTGTTTGTTGTAAAGTAGCTGGTAACTCGGGTAAAATTTTACTCCATAGTGGTAAACTTTCTTTTAAACGCCGTAGGTTAGCTCTGATACCCACTTGTTTACGCATCCACTTCTCCAAGAAAGGATGCGCAGTGGCCCATAGATCTAACTCTGGATACAATTGTCGCCCCAGGCCTTCTATATGAAATAATGTTTTTTCTAGCAACAATAATTGCGGTTGAATTTCCATATGAAATTTACGTCCAACCTGAAATAAGCGCAACAATAGTTTACCAAAAGAAATATCTTTTAAAGGCCGTTCAAAAATAGGTTCGCACACGCTACGCACTGCGGCTTCGAAGTCTTCTACCCTAGTGTCTGCAGGCACCCAACCAGACTCTAAATGTAACAAAGCCACTTTGCGATAGTCTCGCTTAAAAAAGGCCAAAAGATTACTGGCTAAATAATGTTGATCATTGGGGCTCAATGCACCCATGATACCAAAATCAACGGCCATATAGATGGGTTGTTTAAGATTATGTACGTCTACAAAAATATTCCCCGGGTGCATATCAGCATGAAAAAAACAGTCCCGAAAAACTTGGGTGAAGAATATTTCAACTCCTCTTTCAGCCAAAACTTTCATGTCTACACCAAGAGCTCTTAGTTCATCTACATTCCCTATAGGAACACCGTGTATATGTTCCATGACAATAACGCTAGAGGTCACATAGGGCCAATAAATTTCCGGAACATGTAATAAAGTAGATCCTTTAAAGTTACGTTTTAATGCCGAAGCATTGGACGCTTCCATGTTTAGATCTAATTCTGCTAGAGTGGTATTTTCAAACTCTCTGACTAGATCGACCACATGTAAATGTCGGGCCATAATTGAATAACGCTCGGCAATGCCCGCAAAGCGGTATAACAATCCGATATCGCGTTTTATAATTTTCTCCACATTTGGGCGCAATACTTTTACAACAACGTCCTCACCTGTACATAAGCGCGCCACATGCACTTGTGCAATAGAAGCCGAGGCTAGCGCTGTTTCATCAAAGGATTCAAAGATAGTGTTAAAAGGCACTTTATATGCTTTGGCAACAGCAGCTTTGGCATTGGCGAATGGCGGCACTTTATCTTGCAGCAATGCCAACTCATCGGCAATATCTTCTGGCAACAAATCGCGCCGCGTTGATAGCGTTTGACCAAACTTGACAAAGATAGGTCCTAATTCAATTAAGGCTAAACGTAAACGCTCGCCTCTAGGAATATTTCTATTGCGGATCCAATACCATGGATTTAAATAGGCTAAAAATCGTATAGGGGACAAGACCTGTAAGTCTAAAACGATCGCATCTAAACCGTGTTTAGCTAACACATACTGAATGTGTATGAAGCGTATCAATTGCGTAATTGAATTATTCATGATTATCCTGTAAGTACCGCGATAAACGTAGATTTAGACGATCTAAATCGTGCTTAAGCTCGTCTACTTCCTCCATAAAATCGTTCATTTCTATTGCCGATGGAAAGTAACGTAATTCTTCTTGTACATATTCTGTTAAACTAACCTTAAAACTATGCGCGCCACGATTAAACCATTTTTGCAATCCATCCACACATTGCCCTACTTTGTGCGCCACCACATCGCCCGTATAATGCGATAAGATTTCTTCCCAATCTATATCGAGGTCATGTAAAAGATGGTATGCAGATTCAGAAAAGGCCTGATCCCCTGTGATGCTAAGCTTAGACATATTCGACAAAGAAGAAGATTTGAATAGCTTTAAAAAAGTAAATAGATCACCGCTGATCACCGCATCTGCGGCTATTTTATCGGCAGAAATTATTTCAATATTATTTTTTGTAAATAGAAAGCCATAATGAAACGGTGTTTTCTTAATGTTAATTTCTAAAATTTTTCCGCGCAATGGTTTTAACTTTTGTTCTATTTCTTTATCTAGAGATAGTGTGCGACTAATTATAGTTTGTAGTGTTGCCTGAAAGAAATAAAACATCGTTCTTTCCTTTTAATATTTAAAACAACGGTGTAAAGCCACTATGCCCATGCTCAAATTATGATACTCACATTCATCAAATCCAGCATCTAACACCATTTGTTTAAGGACTGCTTGCGTAGGGTGTTTGCGTATGGATTCAGCTAAGTATTGATAACTGTCTTTGTCTTTGGCAATGTATTGACCCAATTTGGGTAGAATTTTAAAAGAGTATGCATCGTAGAGTTTCCTAACACCTGCTGTTGTGGGCGTGGAAAATTCTAAAATCATGGCTTGCCCTCCTGGACGCAGCACACGCCACATCTCTTTTAATGCACGCTGTTTATCCGTCACATTTCGCAAACCAAACCCAATCGTCAACAAATCAAAGCTATTGGTAGCAAAAGGAAGTTCTTCTGCATTTAAAGCCGTTACTTTAATCGTTTGGCTTAAACCCGCATCGATAATTTTATCACGACCTACTTCTAGCATGGCTAGATTAATATCACCTAATACCACACATCCTTCTCGCCCCACTTTTTCAGCAAACCGCTGAGCTAGATCCCCGGTACCACCTGCCAAATCTAAAACCCGCTGGCCCGGTCTAGCTTGCGCTAATAAGACGGTTAAAAACTTCCACGCACGGTGTATACCCAAAGACATGAGGTCATTCATAAGGTCATAATTAGGGGCTACGGAATGAAATACTTCACGGACTAAGCGTGTTTTTTCTTCCGGACTGACTTTTTTATAGCCAAAATCAGCATCTTTATCTACTGCCATTAGGTTTCCTCTTAATATGAAGACATATTATATACCCATTACTAATGAAGATGCGAGATTTGAATAAACGCATTGAACTTTAATCAAAGCTTTGTCATCCTCGACGCAGTCGGGGATGACAATGTGCTGGCCCCCGACCTTATTTGATAATGACAACATTTTGCCTCTTTATAACCATCACTCAGCAATGGCTTTCCAATAGTATCGTTCCCGTCCTTGCAGCACTTCTGGTGAATAAAAATGGTTGGTCCATTGCGTAGAGTCAAATTCCCAAGCTTCTTTAAATAAACCAAAAAATGGAATTTTGTAGCGCTGCATCACAGCATTCACAAAAAATTTCACTGCTTTATCGCTGGCATGCAGTTCAGAAAACTCGTCTAACGTTCGCTCTGTGTGTATAATAAAATAAAAGACTTGCCCCTGTTGATCAGCTACCAACATACTGCCACTTTTATCAAAAACAAAATACTCTACTATGTTATTGAGGCATGCCCATTTATCAAAAAAATCTATGAATACTGGATCAGATTGTGGCAAACGATGTCCTACTTCCATATGTGCTAGCAACGGTTTACTGAGATCACAAAAATATTGCGTAGTCATTTGTTTAACATATAATCTTAGGTCAGCAGCGAAGCTAGAATCTCCCTTATGAACAAAGCGGTCAATAATATTATCATTAAAAGCCGCTATTGCCAATTCATTCTCTGCTTCCCCAGTGAGCAAGATACGTTTTATTGCAGAAGGCAGAATTTGTTTCATCAACTCTAGGCCGGTTAACTTTGGCATTTTAAAATCGACTATAATAGCACTGATATCATTAACACGCCCTTTATTGTGATATAAGTCAATAATGGTTTGAAAATCTATATCTACAGGCAAGCGATGGTTAACATCATAATCATCATCGCCATTATTTTTTTGCAAAAAAGAAAGATTATCGGTTGTTGCATGATACTCTTCAAAAAATTTTAAAAAAGAATTTGGCGATAGAAATATTTTAACGCGATAGTCTTTTCTAAAAGGATCCGCGACGATTTTGACAAAAAAACCATCGTCATCGACCCAAACCAATGTGGTACTGTAAAAAAATAGTGGCATAATCAACATGGTTTTATATTACCTATAAGTAGACACAGAAATATAATACATCAGATTTTTAGGCAATAAATAACAACCCAACTGTTGACAGCGGTTGATTATTTCAGCTTGGTCGTAGTGACCCGTGCTCAAAATGGCTTTCTTTTTTAACTGTAGTCGCTCAATGATATCCAAACCATTTAACATTTCATTACCCAGCCTGTAATCGGTTAGCAAGAAGAAGTCTGGCTGTTGCTTGGCCCAATCAAGGAAAGCTTGTGGTTCCGTAAAAAAGTTCAACACAAAATCTTTAGAAACAGCCGCCAATTTTAACTGCCAAGCACGGTGTACAGCCACTTCATCGTCTAGAATGGCAATAGGCGAGGCTAACGATAATTGAATCTGATGAATAAACCACGAAGGTGTAGTTTGCCGTGGTAATTGCAGAGTAATGCGAGTGCCTTCATTTTCAACTGAGCTTAAAGAAAGAATTCCATTCCAGCTTTCTATAGTCTTTTTCGCGTGATATAAACCTATTCCCGTACCATTTTCTTTTAGGCTGACTCCACGTTGCAATACACGCTCTTGATCTTGCGCAGCAATACCACAGCCATTATCTTCGACTGTAATCGTTATATTGTTTTCATCGCCGTTTAAGCTAAGATAAATGGTACCGCGATTATCTATAAATGACTCGACTGAATTGTTGATCAAATTGGATAATACCCTTTTCATTTCTTCAGAATTAATCATGGCAAAATAGGACAAATCGGTCTGCCTTAGATCTAAATTAATATTCACTGCCTCAGCTGAAAATTGTGCTTTCTTTTCACGTAGAATGCTATGCAAAAGAGAAACCAAAGAGACTAGACGGACATCACTGGCAATACATTCTTGTCTGCTCTGTTCTCTAAATTCATTTAAGAGGCTATTGGCAATAGCATTGATACGGCAAGTTGCAGTACGCATTAAAGAGCGATCTTTCTCCGGTATAGCGGGTACATATTCCAAACAGGTATTGAGCACAGCGATAGGTGAACGTATATCGTGTGCAGCATCTGTGGCAATTTGATTCAATCTTTGTGTCATGATATTTTTTTCATCGTTTAGCTTAAACATCTTGACAAAAAATTCTTGTAACACAATAAATTCATCTATAGAAAAATCTGCGTCTAACTGAGTATCCGCTCCCTTACTCATGAGTAAAGCAATATTCTTTTTTAACTTTTTAAAGGGTGCCTCAACTGCAGCACCTATGTATAAAGATAAGATCACCACCATAGCGGAATAAATGATGATAAAAAGTGGTAGGCCTAAGAAAACATCCTTATCGATAATGGAGAAAACATCCGCTAAAACAAAAAGCAATAGAAAACAGCCGATGGCAATAATAAAAGTAGAAAACGTCAACTGACTCTTAATGGCACTATTCTTTCTAAACCAAGCGTTGACATTATAGCTTTCATTTTTCTTCATATTCATTATAGAAATATAAATAAAGATTAAACCTAGCAGCCACAGTAACTGACCATAAGAATATAATTCTGTGGTTTGCGACAAATACGAATAAGTTAAGAAAAAATCGCCCCCTATTAATATCAAAGCACCAGATAAAAACAATTTTGCAGGGGTGCTATCCGCATGCATTAAACCCAAGATAGCAAAATCAAATAAGACCAGTTCCGTCGAGAGCAAAATGATTTGCGACACAGTTTCCCAAGAAACCACATCAAAAGCATAATGTATAGAGCTTAAAAATAGAGCCATGGTAATGACATTCATCATCAACAACGTTGAAACCATTCTAATAAAAACAGTCCGTTTTAAAACATTCTTTAATAGCACTTTGGAGATAAAGAAGATCATAAAGCCGCAGTAAACAATGCCCGGGGCATAATATAATAAAAATCTAAGAAAAGACAGATTTTGCAAAAAAGTGTTAGCTGCAATGCAGTAAAAAATATCCACCAAAAGAAGCCATGCATTTAAGATTAACAGCCATAACAGTGTGTGTTTTTCTATTGCCTTTTCCCGTTTTTTATAAATATCCAGCAATAACCACAAAGTAAGCAAATGCACGCCAAAAGCTACTTTGTTTGCAAATACACTGATGGTCGCTATACCCGGATTTGTTAAAAGACTGCAGATAAACAGTGCCCCCCAAAGTGCTAAAATCATAAAAACACTGACGGATAATAAGTTTAACTTTTTTCTAGGTAAAACAGCTTTCGCTAACATGGGCATCGTTCTTTTAACAAGTTGTCGTTAGGCTGGGTAGAACCTGCGCAGCGTGCTGGGGTTTAGCTTTGCTTGATTTATACATTTCCATCTCTTTTATATTATTAAAAACATATTCGTTACTCTAACATGAATTTATGTCAGAACCAACTCTCGCGCCGCCCTGCATGTTTCATGCATCACATGAACATTATGTATGCAGGCTAAGGCATTATACGCAATAGCTTTTTGTTTAAATAAATGATGTAAATAGCCGCGTGAATATTGTTGGCAGGTGCTACAAGTACAACCTTCTAAAATGGGGTTATTATCACAAGCGTAAATACTTTTTCCTATAGACAAGCGATGATTGCTAAATTCGCTGGCGAATTTCAACCACTGTCCTTCTTTGACTACATGACCATGATAAAGACTGCCATGACGAGCATTGCGCGTAGGCGCTACACAATCAAAAATATCTATACCTGCGGCAATGACATCTAAGAGGTCTTGCGGGGACAAACCCACCCCCATGGTATAACGTACTTTGTCATCGGGCAAACTATCACGGATCCAATCTATGGTTTCTATGGTTTGTGGCATATTATAACCTATGGATTCACCGCCGATGGCGATGCCATCTAAATCTAATGACGCAACAAAACGCGCGCTTTCTTCGCGTAAATGCTTAAAACAGCTGCCTTGAATAATGCCAAATAAGGCTTGATGATGACCATAAGCGGATAAAGGTTGGTGATCGTGTATTTCTTTAGACAATCTTAGCCAGCGATGCGTGCGCTCCATGATTTGCCGCACCAATACTTCGTCTTCCACATCTGGAGTGCATTGATCAAATGCCATAATGATGTCGGCACCTATGATTTTTTGTGCCTCTATAGAAGTTTTAGGCGTTAAATGCAAACGCTGACCGGTATGCGGATGAGAAAAATGCGCTCCTTCTTCATCGATTTTACACAGCTTTTTATTTTGCGATAAACTAAAAACTTGATAACCGCCACTGTCTGTGAGCATAGGATCAAACCATTGCATCATCTGATGCATACCGCCTAAAGCCTCAACCACTTTCATGCCCGGCTGCGATAGCATATGGTAGGTATTACCGCCTAAAATAATTTGACTGCCTGTAGCATGTAAATCTTGCGGCGTCATGCTGTTCACCACCGCATACGTTCCTACAGGCATAAAAGCGGGTGTCATGAATTCGCCATGCGCGGTTTTTACTTGCACAACCCGCGCATGGTTGTGTGCATATTGTTTTATTCTTTTAGAAGAATACCCCAAAATTAAGTCCCACCCGCACCCGCTAAGGGGCTGCGTTGAATGTTAGTACCGCCCGCAGCATACTGAATCGTAGTAAAGGGTTGGCGATTTTCCGTTAACCAAGTATTGATCTGTTGTAAATCCAGTGGCGACAAGGTTCCTGCCGCTTGCTTTAAGGCTATAGACGCATTGATATAGCTGTATTGATCGGTAGAATACGCACTCCAAGCCGTATATAAAACTTGTTGTGCATTTAACACATCCAACATGGTTTTGGTACCGACTTGATAAGCATCTACGATACTGTCTAAAGCAAGCTGACTGGCCTTGATCGTTTCTTTATCGGCTTGTACTTGACTGATGAAAGATAAGGTATTGTTAAAACTTTGTCTGGCAGCGGTCACTGTAGACAGATAGGTATTATTTCTGTTTTGCAAGGCAGCTTCATACAAATAACTGGCTTGTTTGGCCGTTGCTGACACGAAGCCCATACCATTTTGAAAAATAGGGACAACCAATTGCACCCCTACATAAGCATCTTTGGTATCCACCACCCCGGATGCTGACGTGCCTGTATTGTTGCCCGTATAGGTTGCCTGACCGTACAATGTAGGCAAATGTCCAGCTTGATCTTGTTGCACTGTTTTGCGCGCCGCTTCTGCGGTTTGTCTAGCAGCAATTAAGCTCCAATTTTGTTTGTCGGCCGTTTGCACCCATTTGTTCACATCAATGGGCTTTGGTGGTATCAGCGGCGCCTTGTTATCGCGCAAACTCGCCAGTTTTTCATAATACACTCCGGTGATAGCACGCAAACTTTCCTTGGCATTGGTAACAGCCGTTTGTGCTGCAATCTCCGCGGCTACCTGAGTATCGTATTGAGCACGGGCTTGTTCCACGTCGGTAATAGCAATCAGACCCACTTCAAATTTTTGTTGTGCCTCAGTGTAGGCTTCATAGTTCGCTTGTTTTTGAGCTTGCACATAAACCAAATTATCTTCGGCATTTAACTCGGTGAAATAAGCTGTAGCAGTAGTGCTAATCAAGGTTTGTAGCGCGTAGTTAAAAGTAGACATCGCGGCACTGGCACTGTATTTAGCGCTGCTATAATTTAATATATTAGCAACATTAAAAATAGGTTGATCAGCGGCGAGTTGATAATATTGTTGGTTATATCTAAATGTTCCTGTGTTTCCTTCTAAAGTAAAAGTGCTGCCACTAGGCAAAGGAATGCCCGTACCCGCAAGATTACTTACACTGTGATTGTTAAAATCATTAAAACCATCGTTTGCAGTGGCGGTGGCTGCAGGCAATAAACCCGCGCGTGCGATAGGCACACCTTGCATGGTTGCTTCTGCGTTTGCTTTAGCCGCTAAAAAAACAGGGTTGTAATTAAATGCATCTTGGTAGACCTGCATCAGATCGGCCGCTTTTGCTAAAGCCAATGAACTTATACTCAATAGGCTTAAAGTTATACCTATGCGCATTCTTTTTTTCATGTCAACTCCACTCACCGCTTTTTCAAAACACAAATTCATTTACTGGAGCAACATCTTCTAAGAGCGGTAACACCGTCTCAAATAATTTTTGCTGCTGCCATTCGCTATCACCCACACGAGTGACCAAAAAGGCCGTTTGGCAGGGTGCAGATCCCACCACCGCAAACATACGCCCGCCTAATTTCAATTGCGTTAAAAAATGCCATTCTAAAACCTGCATAGACCCGGTCAACACAATTACATCATAGGGTTCGTGCGAAGGCCAACCACCCGCGGCATTACCCGTTTCTAAGCTCACATTGTCTATGTTAAATTGAGCCAGTTTCTTCGCCGTATTTTGACTAAATTCGCTGTATTTATCGACACTATAAACATAATGACACAACTTGGCCAATAAGGCAGTTAAATAACCACTGCCAGTACCCACCTCTAAAACAGTATCTTTTGGAGACAGCTTTAGGTTTTGTAGTATTTGCCCTTCCAACAACGGCGACAACATCGTTTGGTGATGCCCTATAGGCAGCTCAGTATCGCTGTACGCCACGGCTTGATATTGTAGCGGCACGAAAGCCGCCCTAGGAATATCTGCAAATAACGTCAATATAGCTTCCGATTCTACCCCATTGGGGCGAATTTGTTGGCTGATCATATTGGCTTTTGCCTGAGATTCGTTTGTTTTTTGAACTAATACACTCATTTAAGGCCCTTTATATGGTATAGGCCTAAGAGTAAGGGGTTTGGACTGTAAGTGCAAGAGGGGAAGGAGTAAACATAGGAAATTGCTCCCTACGCTAGATCTATAGCAAAGGGACATTATCCGATGAAAAAAAACAAAAGAGGCAAGGCCACCTTTTTTTAAAGCCGTGGTCTTGGCGGACATATTCCAGCAAATACCACGACTACTTCCGAGAAAAACTACCAAACAATCCACTGTCTTTTGGTGGCTGTGCCGATTGGGTTTGCTGCAACTGATTAGATTTTTTATGCCTCATATCCACGAACAGTTCGTGCAGCTCCTCATGGCGCGCAACAATTTCCCCCAACCTCGTATTGCTATTACAAAGTGCCTCCATTTCCTGGATAGTAAACTGCTGTTTCTCAGCGCCTAAGAACTTCCTTGGTGCTTCTAATTGTGCAGCATTCTCCCAATCTAATTTTAACATCCTGACTAACTTCTCGGCAGCACTTTTGTTTATATCTTCTTCTGTTTGATCCGCTACAGGCGTAGTGACAGGCCGAAATAGAAATGAGGATACAAGTAGATTTTTATTTTGTTGAGTAGAATTGCCCTTACAAGAATTAATACACTTCTCTAAGTCATATAATAAGTCAGATTTAGTCCTAGAACCTGTCTTCCAAAGAAAAAACTGATAATTTCTTTCGGCGGCATTTGGGTAGTTTTGCTCATATTTTAGCTTATCCCGTATTACCGCTAGCCTGTCATACACAGAAGCATTCTCTCTGACAATTCGACCCAGAGTCCCTTCCCAAAGCGCGTCAATCTCTGCAAGGGTAAAATTTGATTCGTCCTGAAGGTCGCCTAAATATGCGCTGTGCTGTATATCAAATTTCAACTTATCTATTAATTTCTGGGCAGCTTTTTTCTTATTATCCTCTGTCTTATGCTCTGTATTTTTAGCGGGGGGCACGATACGCTGAAATAAAGTTGAGGATACTACTACGTCTCTAAACTTTTCGGCAGGATTATTGTCATAGTCTTGAATATAGTTGTTTAATTTGCTTAATAGATTCTTTGCTGCATCGTTCTCTAGTTTAATAAAATTCTGGTATTCTAGCTCTGCCCAATAAGTTCGCTGATAAAGTTCTTGCTCCTTTTCGTTCAGGCTAGCAACCATAGCCACTTGTCTTAGGAGCCGCCCTAAATTATCAGAATCATCATATTGATGATCCCCTTCTATAAATAACACAGCGCCCAGTTCTTTGGCAAAAGCCATTCCCTCTTGTTCAATACTCCCCACTAAAATGAAGGGGATTCTATTTTCTTTTAGAGTTTGAGCATTGCTTCGGAGATTTGAGTCCTCCCCTTCATCGGCAAGGAACAAAATACATACCGGCTTTTTCTTTCTAAGATCAATGTCATTATCCTTCCCAAAAACAACTCCATCCCTTTTCTCAATCCACATTACCACATCTAGTGTCTTTATCAGTAAGGGCGGATATTTTGGGTCCACTGCGTCGCAGCTGTCTACTGTGGCATCCAGAAGTTTCTCGCCACGGTAAGCGGAATAAAGTAATTCCGACGAAAGAGGCTTCAAGCCTGCACGTTTATCGGTAATTTTAGAGTTAATAATAGTCATTAACCAAGGTATTATTTTTTCCTTTCCCGCAATGTGGTTTTCATATTGCTTATCTATATAGCGATTCATCCCCTTTATGCTGCGTTGCGCATCGCTCTCTTGTTCTATTTCTGAAGGTTGGGGCTCTAAAGTAAAAAGTTTTTCGTGGGAGTTATCTTCTGGTTCCAATTTTTTTCTTGCAATCAATACCGGGCTATTGTCGCTAGAAATGTCGAGCTCACAGTCTGAAGTATCTCTAGGAAGAGGTACGGGGGGGCTATTTGACGGGAGATTTTGTTCCTCTTCTCTATCGACTAAAGGCCTGTCATTAGAATTCTGTTTCATAATACTTTACCTCCTCAATTGCTAAAAATAATTATACTTCCCTATCGCCTGTTAAAAAGGCGAACTGGTCTTAATAATAACAAAAGGTTATATGGGTTTCAATATTAGGGATGAAGCCGATCCTCAGATCCGCTCTACTTTCACTATTAAAGACATCTCTTCTTTACCGCCGCCTTCGTAAATCGTACCCGCTGTAGGTGTTGCATCGCGGTAGTTACGACCACAAGCCACTTGTATGTGATCGGTGGTGGCTAAAATACCATTGGTGGGATCGTACCCTAACCAGCCCATATAAGGTAAAAACACTTCTGCCCAAGCATGTGAGGCATCGGATTGTACGGTATTTTCATAATTTGCGCCGGTATAAATATACCCCGTTCGATATCGTGCTGGAATATTGAGTAATTGTGCCAAACAAATAAAAAGATTAGCGAAATCTTGACAAACCCCACGACGTTTTTGAAATACATCATAAGGTGTAGTTTCAAGATTGGTCACACCGGGAATATACGTATAATCATGATAAATGGCTTGATTGATGTCGTGTAACACCGATAATAAATTATAATCTGATCGTTTAACAAAGCTCATGGCATAATCCGACAACGACCGCAGATTGCTTTCAGGCAATTCCATAGGTAATAGATATGGCGTCATCATTTGCCGCTGCCACGGCATCCAAATTAAAGGAATATTTTGATTCAGCTCATCGGGTATAGACGTATAAAGATGGGGGTACACTTTCACTACCGATTCAGTGCGTATCTCCAAAACAGTATATGGCTTCTTAATATTAGTATGATAAACGATATTACCAAATACATCTTCATTTTCGGATAAAACCACTGGCGGTTTAACGGATATTTTATGCGAAACCAGTCTTTGATAAAGATAATCTCTAGGTTTCATACGAAATACATGTCTGCTTTCTGTCACTGGATTATCATAACGATAGATGGTTTCATGCAGGATGCGGTAAGTCTGTGGCTTTGGTTTCTTCTTAGGCTGTGCAATGATTTTTCTTGCATACGTTTTACCCGTTAAAATAGTTTCTTGTGCTAGACCTTGCGCTTCACTGTCCCACGTTACCCAACCGCGACGTACTATCAACATTTCCCCAGGCGCCATTTGAGTCCATTTATCGTCTGTTAAAGCCTCATTGGCAAAAACTACCATAGTCACTTCTTGCTCCGAATCGCCATTTAAGTCGATGACCACATCGGACGATTCCAATACATTTTGTTGATACGGTGGCACACGCCTGCACCAATAGATGGGATTAAAACCATCTTTGTCTTGATAAACAACTAAATATTTACCATCACTTAACATAAAATTAGCCGTGCCATATTGATTGAATTCTAAAAACCAATCATGTAATTTTTGCTTATCTAGATCGCCTAAATTTCTTATTTTTTCGTGGTAAATCTTCTGCATCAACCAACAAAATACGTGTTCCGAATCAGTAGTCCCTACGGGCTCAAATAACGGATCATTGCCCAGATAAAAAGCATCTCTATAATTTTCCAAATTTCCATTATGCAACATAATCCAGTCGGAACCCGCATAACTGCGGCTAAAAGGTTGAATGTTTTTTTGTACTATGTTCTTGGCCGCACCTCGTATGTGGCAAATAAAAAGCGTAGAATTAAAACGTTGCCATTCGGCCATCGCTTTAATGATTCCCGCTTCACGTGCAGCGGTGGCATCTTTGATGATAGTAGCAGCATCTTCATTGCCCGGATACCAGCCATAACCCCAACCATAGAGATATTCTTTTTGCGACCTATCCAGTTTGTAGGGCTTAATTCTAATCGACGGAGATACCGCACAATCAAATGAAAACCCTAAGATGTGTGTCATTGCTGTCCTCCACCCATCGTTTCTTCGATAGCGTCTATAGTTCTTTGTGGTTCAAAAAAGTCTGCTGCCAGCGTTTCGCAAATCTCATCGGTATTTTCCAAAATCTCATTTAATAAGCTGTGTAATTCATTTTTTAAAATTTTATCTATAGGTTTTAGCTTTAGCGCAGCGATCACTTCCTCTAGTTTATAACGTGTATTATTGCCGATCTGTGAATGCGCGCTTGCCTGTATATGCAACAAGCTTTCATGCGCTCTTTCAAGGCAAAATAATATAGACCTAGGGAAAGTTTGATTTAAGGTCAAAAACTTGGCAATAACGCTGCCTATTAGTTCGGCGTGATCATACATCATGAAAATTTCATGCGCACCGCAAGATTCTAGTAGATTCAACCAATGCGCAATTTCTTGTGCTGTCTCATCCACAACGGCTGATTTATCGCTGACACAATGATAATTGATGTCTAATATTCTTGTGGTTTGACTCGCCCGTTCTAACAAAAAGCCTAAGCGCATAAATTCATACGGGCTGGTTCTAGGAATGCTGTTATGCAATACACCTTGATAAGACTGACACTTTTCTTGAATGGTGACACAAAACAAATACTTATTGCGGCTGTATAAAACCTCGGCTTCACTCGAAATAAACCACAGCCATAAACGATTGATAGTATCCCACAATTCATTGTTGATGGAATCTCGAATGATCTTTGCATTTTCTCGGGCTATGTGCAAAGAATTTTTAATGGATACTGGATTATTATCATCCCACACTAAAAATTTCTGAATCAATTCTTCTTGATTTTTATCTTGCTGTGAATAAAGGGCTTCAAATTCTTTTTCAACACCCATGACGCAAACCACAGACCACCAAGCATCTTTCATCACCGGTTCGCCATCTAGCATATAGGTATAGTTTGCCGTTAATACCCGAATGGTATTTTCAACTCGTTCTAAATAACGGCTCATCCAAAAACAAATGCCTGCTACTCTTGAAATCATATGCCCTCCTTTGCGTACTCATCCTCTTCATTCAACACCCACGTATCTTTAGAACCCCCTCCTTGGCTAGAGTTTACAATATATGAATTTTCCTCTAAAGCTACTCGCGTTAAGCCTCCGGGTAGTACCCAACGATATTGCCCACTCACAATATAGGGTCTAAAATCAACGCGTTTGGGCGCTAACTTTTGCAAATCCCAAGTAGGGCATGTCGATAACTCAACGACTTCTTGCGCAATATAATGGCGTGGATTGGCTTTAATTTTCTCAGCAAATTCTGTTCTTTCCTTTTGTGTAGCTTGTGGGCCAAACAACATACCATAACCGCCCGAACCATCTACCATTTTTACCACAAATTTATCTAAATTCTGTAAAATAATATTTTTATCTTTTTCTCTATAGCCTAAGTACGTAGGCACTTGTGCTAAGAGAGGCTCTTCGGTAAGGTAATACCGTATCATCTCGGGAACAAAAGAATAAATGGCTTTATCATCGGCAACACCATTGCCTAAGCCATTGGCCAAAATAACATTGCCTGCAACATAGGCTTTTACCAAATCCGGCACGCCTAATACGCTATTATTGTTGGAAAAACTAGGATCAATATACTCATCGTCTACTCGTCTATAAATCACATCGACTCGTTTTGCCCCTTCAGTGGTTTTTACATAGACCTTCTCTTGGTGCACAAACAAATCGCTGCCTTGTACTAAATAACAACCCATTTTGCGAGCAAGATAACTGTGTTCAAAGAAAGCTGAATTGTTCACACCAGGCGTTAATATAACCACTATGGGATTGTCCACCGTAGACAACGAAGCCAGTGCATCTTTAAATCGTAAGGGATATTCTTTAATCGTGCGTATATGGCTTTTCTTAAAAATAGCGGGGAAGACTCGTTTCATGGTTAAGCGATTTTCTAGCACATACGATACGCCAGACGGAGTACGTAAATTATCTTCTAATACACAATATTCTCCTTCATTGGTTTTAAGCAAATCGATCCCAGAAATATTGATGTAAATGCCACCCGGTGGCGTGATATGACGCATTCTAGGATTATAACCAGCTGAAGATTCTATTAATTCACGTGGAATAATATTATCTTTTAATATTCTTTGCTCACCATAAATGTCGTGTAAAAATAACTCTAATGCATGTACGCGCTGTAACAACCCTTTTTCTAGTTTTTGCCAATCTTGCGCACAAATGATGCGTGGAATTAAATCAAAAGGAAAAATCTCCTCGGTACCCTTTTCGTGCTTATAGACTAAGAAGGTCGTACCATTATTGCGAAAAATATTGTCGGCTAAATGGCGATAATGTTGAAAATCTTCTAAGGTGTTTTTATCTAATAGTTCTAATAACTGACGAAATGCGAGTTGCGGATAACCGTTTTCAAGAAACATTTCATCATATCGTCCCGGTAAGGGTCGATAATCTTTAAATAAACCAGTTAAGGGATTATTCACGTACTATTCCTTATTTCACCAGAGTCTATAGCCATCATCAATGAAGATGTGCGTTTGAACATACACTAATGTATGGCTAAAGCTATCCTTGCCATTCCCGACTTTGTAAATGCCTAGAAACAGCCTAGTACAAACAATCAGTAAAGTCCAATTCCATTGAATTACCTTGTTTTTCTTTAAAAATAGTCTAAGTTTAGAGGGGTGGCCCTCTCTTAGCTGAACAAGGATTCTTTCTATACAAATGAAACTAGCGCTATTTCATAAAACCCTTTACCAATACAATCAAGCCGTCATTTTGTCGCCACATTTGATACGATTACATCCAGCAGCTCATGCACCCTGCGAGATATTAAACTATGCATTAACGATTAACCCTTCGCCTCATTTCCTCAATTGGCAACAAGACCCCGGTGGTAACCACATTGCCCATATAGTTTTTCCTAAACCAGTGCAGCGTTTAGAGATATCCGTGTTGCTGCAATTAGACTTTAAACCTATTAACCCGTTTAACTTCTTTTTAGATGACTATGCCCTGTACTATCCATTTCAATATAGCGCTGCACTACAGTCGCAATTAATCCCCTATTTATCTCCTCCTATACAAACGCCTCTGTTTTCTGCTTGGTTAAGTGAAATAAACACCAGCCCGCAACGCACACTAGATTTTATTATAAGCTTGAACCAAAAAGTACATGACACTATTGTTTATACGTTAAGACATGAACCCGGTATACAAACCAGTGATGAGACCTTAATTAACAAACAAGGTTCTTGTCGTGATATGGCGGTCTTGCTCATGGAAACACTACGTCATTATCACATTGCGGCGCGTTTTGTTTCGGGTTACTTAATACAATTGGCTACCGAAAAACACCCTAAAAATACGCTCGCATTGCATGCTTGGGTGGAAGCTTATTTACCCGGTGCGGGGTGGATAGGATTGGATTCCACTTCTGGTTTATTGACCAGTGAAGATCATATACCCTTATGCTGTACGCCAGAGCCTGCACTTGCAGCGGCGATTGAAGGAACCTGCACCCCCTGTGAAACAGAATTTACAGTAGAAATGACCGTCACGCCATTGGAGACAAATACCACCGCGACGGTAGAAAATCATAACGCTGACTGGGAAAAAGTAAGTGCTGTTGCGGCGAACGTAGACGAACAGATAGCGGCTTTAGATATACGTTTAACTTCGGGAGGTGAACCTACTTTTACCAAAATAGGTTCTACGGCAACAGAATGGCATACAGGTGCTATGGGTATCGAGAAAAGAGAAACCGCAGAAAAGTTGCTATATGCACTCAAAGATGTATTTGCAGAAGGTGGTTTACTGCATTTTGGTCAAGGAAAACATTACCCAGGCGAAGAATATCCTCGTTGGGCTTTAAATTGTTTCTGGCGCAAAGATAATATCCCTGTCTGGCAAAATAGCGCTTTGCTGGCACATACCGTATCTTATCCATTAACAATGGACCATGCTAAACAGTTTATGGCTGCATTGATCAAAGAATTAAATTTAAGCGTCCGTGAGATAGAGGCATTTGAAGATCCTATAGAAATCATTCGCCGGGAACAACATATAAATCCTTATAATGAGCTTGATTACGACGATACAGAATGGACGCAAAAATTTATACACGCTGTAAACGATAAAGCATCCACTCCTACTGGTTTGATATTACCGCTGCATTGGGATTTTGCGCAAAAGCAATGGCATTCCCCCATCTGGAAGTTTCATCGCCATAAACTGTTTCTAACGTATGGAGATACCGCTATAGGCTATCGCTTGCCATTAGATACACTCACTAAACAGAAACCTAATACGGTAGAATGGCCACAACGTTCACCATTAAGCCCATTAGAACCATTACCCTCTAGACTAGCGTTAAAAGACAATAGTAAAAATACTTTGTCTATTGAAAGTCATTTGCCCGCACCATGGGAATGTACTGCTCTAGGCGTTTCTATTAAAGAGAATCGTTTAGCTGTATTCATGCCACCGCTGGCTTATATAGAACATTATTTGGCGTTGATAGCACATATTGAAGAGGCAGCGGCAAGTGTAGGGTTACCCGTGTTTATAGAAGGATACGAACCCCCAACCGACCCACGTCTAGAAAAATTTTCTATTACACCCGATCCCGGCGTGATAGAAATCAATATGCATCCTACGAGCAATTGGCACGACTTATCAAATGTTATGAGCAGCGTTTATGAACACGCAGCCTCTTTAGAGCTAACACCTGAAAAATATATGATGAACGGGCGAAAAATTGCTGCTGGTGGTGGTAATCATATCGTATTAGGCGGAAGAACACCTAAAGACAGTCCGTTTTTACGTAGACCCGACCTACTCCGCAGTATAATCACTTATTTCCAACATCATCCTAGCTTATCGTATTTATTCTCAGGTTTATTCATAGGGCCAACTTGTCAAGCGCCCCGCTTAGATGAAAGCCGTCATGATATGTTGCATGAACTGGAAATTGCTTTTGAAGCCATACCTAAAGAAGCCTTAGAGAGTCATTATTGGTTAGTAGACAGACTATTGCGTAATGTAATGGTCGATGTGACAGGTAACACCCATCGCGCAGAAATTTGTTTAGATAAATTATATTCACCTGATCACATGTATGGCCGCCTAGGCTTAGTTGAATTACGTTCTTTTGAAATGCCCGCCACAGCGAAGTTGAATCTATTACAACATTTATTATTACGCGCTATAATATTGCGTTGTTGGCAACAACCGTATGCTGCGCGTTTGATTCGTTGGGGCACAGCCTTGCACGATAAGTTTATGCTACCCTATTATATTTGGCATGATTTTGAAACCGTTCTCTACGACTTACAACAGCATCAAATCGCTTTAGAGCCACAATGGTATAGACCTTTTTTAGAAAGTCGTTTCCCTTTAATTGGCGAGATAACGGTTGAAGACTTACAATTAAACCTACGTTTTGCGGCTGAACCCTGGTTAGTTTTAGGGGATCAAGCCGTGGCTGGTGCAACCAGTCGTCCTGTAGATTCAGCTACGGAGCGATTACAAATAGAAGTCATTGGTCAATTAGAAGATAGGTATAAAGTCTTATGCAATGGCTATCCTCTACCCTTGCATGCAACGACACAAGCTCAACATTATATCGCGGGTGTGCGTTTTAAAGCTTGGGAACTGATCAACACTTTACACCCAAATCTGCCCACACAAAAAACGCTAACCTTTGAAATAGTCGATTGTCTACAACAACGTGTTTTGGGCGGATGCTGTTATCATGTCTCTGATCCCAGCGGTAAAGTTTACGAACAACCGCCAATCAACGAACGGGATGCGGCGACCCGTTTTCAAAAAATATTTAGCCGTGATATAGTTACTCATGAGCACGTTGGCAGTCCACAACGCTTTGTAGATGAAGAATATCCTTATACTTTGGATTTGCGACGACCCTTTTGATGTTAATGAGGACTCCCTTCTTGCGTAACAAATCATCTGAACCTGAATTCAATCACAACGATGTGATCATCGAACAAGAAAAAGTTGTTTATCATGGCTTTTTTCGTCTCAAAGAATATCGCTTACGTCATCGGCTCTTTGCCGGAGGTTGGAGCGAAACCATCACACGCGAAATCTTTGTGCGTGGTGATGCTGTTGGTGTATTATTGTACGATCCTAAACAACAGGCAGTGGTTTTAGTGGAACAATTCCGCCCAGGTGCCCTCAGAGATACAAGTACCCCATGGCTAGTCGAAATTGTCGCGGGAGGCATTCCTGCGGGCGAAGCACCAGCAGCCGTTGCTATAAAAGAAGTATTCGAAGAAACCGGCTTAGAAGTCAGCAAGGTACAGCCTATGGTTTCTTATTATGCAAGTCCAGGTGGCAATGCTGAAAAATTTCATTTGTTTTATGCTATAATTGACGCCAGTCTTGCGGGCGGCATTCATGGCTTAAAAGATGAACACGAAGACATACGCGTCTGCGTCTTTAGCCTAGAGGAATGCATGCAAGCGGTGGCTGCAGGCAGCGTTAACAATGCAATGACTTTAATCGCTTTGCAATGGTTACAAATGCACCATCAGGAATTAGCTCAGCGCTAATGAAGATGCGAGATTTTAATGAATACTATAGATTTAAATCGAAGCTTTGTCATCCTCGACCAGGCCGCGAGGCCGCAGTCGGGGATCCAGGAAAAACTTGATTTGAAACTGGATCCCCGACTGCGTCGAGGATGACAATGTGCTAGATCCCCGACTGCATCCAGAACAAGAACGTTCCAGTTCCATGTTTGCAGAGATGGGTACAACAAAACGAGAGCAGTGACAACAATGGCTGATTCAACTTACAATGCTGCGTCCATCGACGTCTTAACGGGTTTAGAGCCGGTGCGCTTGCGCCCCGGGATGTACACCGATACGCGCAATCCCAATCACTTGGCACATGAAGTCATAGACAATGCTGTCGATGAAGCAATGGCGCATCATGCTACACGCATCGATGTGATTTTATTTGCCGATGGTTCCTTACAAGTCAGCGACGATGGTCGCGGCATGCCAGTCGACATACACCCTGAAGAAAAAATTACCGGTGTGGAACTCATCATGACGCGTTTACACGCAGGCGGCAAATTTTCCGACAAAAATTATCAATTTGCAGGCGGCTTACACGGTGTGGGTGTTTCCGTGGTCAATGCTCTGTCCGAACGCGTCGATGTCACTATAACGCGCGATGGCGAAGTTTATTTCATTCAGTTTGCCAAAGGGGAACGTACCAAAGCCCTAAAACGCATAGGCACAGCGCCTAAGAAAGAAAGCGGAACAATGCTGCGTTTCTGGCCAGAAAAGTCCTATTTCGATTCGCCTAAATTTGTGGTTTCTAAACTAAAACACGTCTTAAAAGCCAAAGCCGTATTGTGTTCTGGTTTACACTTAAGCTTTAAAGATGAAAGCACGGGCGAATATCTAGAATGGTACTATGAAGATGGTTTACGCTCTTATCTACAAGATTATTTTCTAGATGATGCATTATTGCCAGCGGGCGGATTTATAGGCCAATTCAGCGCTAAAGTCGAGATGTGCGAATGGGCCTTGGCCTGGGTTCCAGAAACCGATAAGGAAAGCCTACAAGAAAGTTACGTCAATTTAATTCCTACTATACAAGGCGGCACACACGTCAATGGTTTGCGTACCGGTTTATTAGAAGCAGTGCGCGAGTTTTGTGAGTTTCGTAATTTATTGGCGCGCGGCGTTAAATTGACCGCAGATGATGTGTGGGAAAACTGTCATTATATTTTATCGGTGAAAATGCAAGATCCCCAATTTGCAGGCCAAACCAAAGAACGCTTGTCGTCACGACAATCGGCTTCTTTTGTCAGCGGTGTCGTTAAGGATGCTTTAGGTTTGTGGATGAATCAACACACCGAAGAAGCAACGCTGATTGCCGAATTGGCACTAGATGCGGCGCAAAAACGGTTGCGCAAAGCACAGAAAGTTGAACGTAAAAAAATCACCAGCGGCCCTGCTTTGCCTGGCAAATTAGCGGATTGTACTTCTCAAGACATTAAACGCACTGAATTATTTTTAGTAGAAGGCGATTCTGCAGGCGGTTCCGCCAAACAAGCGCGCGACAAAAACTTCCAAGCGATTATGCCTTTGCGTGGTAAGATCTTAAATACATGGGAAGTAGATTCAGGACAAGTGTTAGCATCGCAAGAAGTACACGATATCGCCGTTGCTGTGGGTATAGATCCTGGCAATCCGGATCTATCTGGCTTACGTTATGGCAAGATTTGTATACTCGCCGATGCTGACTCCGATGGTTTGCATATCGCCACTTTATTGTGCGCCTTATTCTTAAAACATTTTCCAGCCCTAGTAAAAGCAGGTCATATTTATGTGGCCATGCCGCCTTTATATCGTATAGACATAGGCAAAACGGTGTATTACGCTTTAGATGATGCCGAAAAGCAAGGCGTTTTAGATCGCATTAATGCCGAAAATATCAAAGGCAAAGTCAATGTGCAACGCTTTAAAGGCTTGGGTGAAATGAATCCTATACAACTGCGCGAAACCACTATGGCGACGGAAACACGACGCTTAGTACAATTAACCATAGCAGACAGCGATGACACACATCAAATCATGGATATGTTATTGGGTAAAAAACGTGCCTCCGATCGTAAAAAGTGGTTAGAAGACAAAGGTGATTTAGCGGGAGATGCAGCATAACATGCCAGATATTACTATAGATTACGAAGGCGTAGAAACCAAACCTTTAAAAGTATTTACTGAACAAGCTTATTTAGATTATTCCATGTATGTGATCATGGACCGCGCATTGCCACATGTAAGCGATGGTTTAAAGCCGGTGCAACGGCGTATAGTCTATGCTATGTCGGAACTGGGCTTAAAAGCGACGGCAAAATATAAAAAATCGGCGCGTACTGTCGGTGATGTCTTAGGTAAGTTTCACCCGCATGGTGATAGTGCTTGCTACGAAGCCATGGTATTGATGGCTCAACCTTTCTCTTATCGTTATCCTTTGGTCGATGGTCAAGGCAATTGGGGCTCCCCAGATGATCCCAAATCATTCGCCGCTATGCGTTACACTGAATCCAGATTATCGCCTTATGCTAATGCACTGCTGGAAGAATTGAGTCTAGCGACGGTAGATTGGATCCCCAACTTCGATGGTACCTTAGACGAACCGCGGTTTTTACCGGCACGTTTACCCAATATATTGTTAAACGGCGGCATGGGTATTGCCGTAGGTATGGCGACCGATATCCCTTCGCATAATTTAAATGAAGTAGTCGATGCTTGTGTGCATCTGCTCGACAATCCTAAGGCCAGCCTCAACGATTTATGTAAATTCGTGAAAGCGCCCGATTATCCTACTGAAGCCGAAATCATCACGCCACAACAAGATATTTTGGACATGTATAAAAGTGGTAATGGCTCGGTAAAAATGCGCGCAGTCTATACCATAGAAAACGGCGATATCGTCATTACGGCGTTACCGCATCAAGTTTCTGGCGCTAAGGTGCTAGAGCAAATTGCCGATCAAATGCGGCAGAAAAAATTACCCATGATAGCCGATCTGCGTGATGAATCCGATCACGAAAACCCAATACGTTTGGTCATAGAGCCGCGTTCTAATCGCATCGATATAGAACCCTTGATGGATCATTTGTTTAGCACTACCGAGCTACAAAGAAGCTACCGTATTAATTTTAATATGATCGGCATAGATGGCAAACCGCAGGTTAAAAACTTATTAAAGATCTTAAGCGAATGGCTTAGTTTCCGCAGGAGCACAGTCACGCGTCGCTTGCAAGATGCCTTAGATACCATCATCGCGCGCTTACATATTTTAGATGGTTTGTTGGTTGCCTATTTAAATATAGATGAAGTCATCGCCATTATACGTCACGAAGACGATCCAAAAGCGGAATTAATACGCCGTTTTGGCTTGAGCGAAATACAAGCCAATGCCATTTTAGATTTAAAATTACGTCATTTGGCTAAATTAGAAGAATTTAAAATTAAGGGCGAGCAAGAAGAATTGGCCGCCGAGAAAAAACGCATTGAAGCCATTTTAGGGTCGCCTAAAAAGTTAGATGCCCTAATTAAAGAAGAATTGTTAGCCGATAAAGAAAAGTATGGCGATAAACGCCGCTCACCTTTGGTGTTCCGTCAAGAAGCTGTGGCCTTAAAGCAAGAAGAACTCATTGCTAGTGAACCCGTTACCGTTATCTTGTCTGAAAAAGGTTGGTGTAGACAAGCCAAAGGGCATGAATTCGATGTGGCTGGTTTAAGTTATAAAGCAGGCGACGCCTTTAAAGCCAGTGTTTTAGGCCGCAGCACGGAAAATGTTTTATTTTTAGATTCTACAGGGCGTTCTTATGCCTTAGCAGCACATACGCTGCCCTCCGCACGCGGTCAGGGTGAACCTTTAAGCGGCAAATTGAATCCGCCTAGTGGCGCTCAGTTTGTAGGTTTGTTAATGGGCAACAGCGATGCGCATTGCCTGGTGGCTTCTAGCGCCGGTTATGGTTTTGTTACTACCCTATCCGAATTGCACACTAAAAATCGCGCGGGTAAGGCTTTATTGAAAGTGCCAGAACATGGCGAGGCCTTAGCACCACGGTTAATTGAAGATTTTAATAAAGATCAAATCATCGTCGTCACCCTAGAAGGTTATTTATTGATGTTCCCTGTGAATACTTTACCGCAATTGCCTAAGGGTAAGGGCAATAAGATGATCAACATTCCTAAGAGCCGTTTTGTCAAAGGCGAAGAAAAAGTCATAGACATTGCCATATTGAGCAGCAAAGACAGTTTGAAGATTTATTCAGGCAAACGCAATATCGTACTCAAGAAGGACGATTTAAAACATTATCTAAGTGAACGTGCTAAACGCGGCAGCAAATTGCCACGTGGTTTTCAAAAGGTGGATAGAATAGAAGTGCTGACGGCAGAATAAAGCTAGGAATGAGAACTATTTCCAATTATGAGTATTGTCAATATACCCTAAAAGGGTATTATCGTACCTTTTTAGGGTAAAATATTCAGTTGTTCTCTCCGCCTGACGCAGTCGCTACTATAACGCGAATGCTTAAGATGCAAAATTCCGAGCCGCGACCGTCAGGGAGCGGTTTTGTGAGGTATCACGGATCTAAAACGGCCGCCGACAATCGCGGGTCGAGCTTACTCTCGTTATTCGTTCCTTTTCCGCTCCCTGACGGTCGCGGCTCGGAATATCATTTATAATCACTCAATATACAATTTCGCCAGCAGCGCTATATTTTCTACAATAATCTCCGCGTTAAAAATAAGCGCATCTAAATAGAGAATAGGCTGTAATACTAACATCTCTTTGCTATCCGCGCGTAAATGCTGTATGGCGTCTAAAGAAGGTAATTTAAATGATTTAGTCTTTTCCGGAGTACTTTTAGCCATTGCATCCAAAGCCGTCAACACTTCTTCATGAAATGTTTTTAACAACAAATTCATTTTATCAGACAATTTCGCACTACGCAGTTTATCCTGTGCCAAATGCATAAAATTAATGGCACGCAATATTTGTCGTTCACAAAATAAAGAGTGTTCAAAATGATCTACGTTAAAAGCAGTTCCAAAGGGTTCACGCCCTGAATCTTTAGCCAATTGCCGTTGTTTTAGCAATAATTTAACGATTTCTTCATCTAGATCGTGATGTTCCACTGTTTGCACTTCGGCTAAACCCATAACGAGGGTTTTATTATAAAACTCTCTTAATTGCGTTAAGGTTTCTGTTTGGCTTTTACGTAGCTGCGTTTTGGCATGAATAGGGAATACAAATTGCGATACCATTGTGGCAATAAAAATACCAATGCTGATTTCTAAAAATCGCGATGAGGCATAATTTAAAGAAGAATCGCTTTTACCCAGCAAAATGAGCGCTAAGGTCACAGCGCCCATGGTACCCAAATAACTTAAAGTTTCTTTACCGGAAACTGCGATATAACTAAAAATAGAACTGGCAATGATCAAGGCCAAAAATACGCTGAGCACAGAAGAATGGAAAAGTTCTATTACAACAATCGCAATACAGCAGCCACAAAGCGTTCCCAAGAAGCGCAAATACCCTTTTTGCAATGCGCCGCCTACATAAATTTGTGCACACATGACCACCAAAATACTGATAATGATCCATTGTGCATAGGCAAAAGTGACAATATGGGTTAAAGAGAATCCGATGGCAACGGCTATGGCTGTTTTAACGCTGTGTAGAAGACGTTCGTTGTTCATTGTATTTAATCCAATAGAGGCCTTATTGCTAAGGCCTCTTTCAGATTTATTTCCTAATTATTTATTAGGACGCAGCATAATTTCTACGCGGCGATTGGCACTACGGCCTTCGACGGTAGCATTGCTGGCGATAGGATTACGCGCACCGAAACCTTGGCTAAACAAGCGATTATTGGAAACGCCTTGTCCAGCTAAGTAGTTAGACACGCTTTGAGCACGCTTTTCAGACAGGCTTTGGTTGTAGGAAGCACCACCGGTGTTATCGGTAAAACCACTGACAACTACATTAGTCTTGTTATATTCCTTCAACACCTTAGCCACTGAATTTAATGTAGGATAGAATCCTGAATTAATATCAGAGCTGTTGGTAGCAAAGGTCACATCAGAAGACATGATTAGTTTAATACCATCTGGTGTCTTTTGAACTTGCACACCGGTACCAACCAATTCTTGGCGTAATTTATTGTTTTCTTGGTCCATATAATAACCAATACCGCCACCTACTAAAGCGCCCGCGCCAGCACCAATAGCCGCACCTTCACCGCCACCGATCAAAGCACCGGTACCAGCGCCTACTAAAGCACCTATACCTGCACCTGTAGCAGTATCGCTGACCTTTCTTTCACCTGTATAAGGGTTCGTTGCGCAACCTGCGACGCCTACAACCACTGCTAAAGCAGCTGCTGTCGTTTTTATCATTTTGTTCATTAATTTCTCCAATGAGTTTAAAAGTACAATTCTCAAGATGAATAATGCACGTAAATAAGGCAAAATACAAGAGGGGCTCGGAACAGTGTAGGGACGGCTAGAGAGCCGCCCAAAACAAATACACACAAGGATATTAATCCTTGCGCTCAGACAACTCCACAAAAACACTCAAAACTTATTCCCTGTACATTGTCGCCGTAGAACACAACAGAAAAACCTCATCATAAAAATTGCTTGCATCATGCATAACCCAGTGACCACAGTTATAAAATTGTATGATATCAATTGAAGCACTCTGTAATAGTTCCAGTTCGGGTCTATATGCGCTTTTAGTACCGCACATATAAACTAACTTACATTTCAGGTTGATGTAATTTGAAGTCATTGCATAACAGGACTTTGCCCAGGTATAAAGTGCTTGGGGCGTACAAGAATGTACATGTGCTAAATAGGTCTTAGGTACTGAACCAGTACTAGCCAATCTAGAAATTTTTTTAACAAAAGCGTCATAAAACTGTAATGGTTCATCATATTGCAGAATTGTACTGCTAAATCGTTCTTTGTACTGTATAAGAAAGCCTTCTATATTAATAAATAGTTTAACTCGGCTACTCAATTTTTCCGCAATCTTCTCCCCTATGATGGTTCCCATTGAATGGGCAACAAGAATAATATCTTTATTGGGAGAGAGTTCGTTTATACTTTCAACGAGGAGTTGTGCAGTATCGTCTATAGATTCGAACGACAAGGCATTACTTTTACCACAGCCCGGTAAATTGGGAATCCTGATGGAATAGTTTTCCAAAATATCAGAGTTATTTTCTGCGCCACTAAAACTATCCGCAGTTTCTCCAAATCCGTGTATAAACCATATGTGCTTTTTGTGGTTGGAGTCATCGATTCGTAGAGATAGACCTTTATAGTTAACGTTTTTCATTATATACATACTCATATTCAAATGTTCCGTTATCATGAAACACCCAGAAGGTGCAGCCACCAATGGGGTCGATTTCTAGATTGGGTGCCACTTTAGGAAACTGAAAACACGTGGCGGGTGATGAGATGACAGGAATAGTAGCAAAACTCGTTTGATACGCGCCATGCACATGTCCGGTGATAATAACAGCAGGTAATTTCTTTTGCTGTGAAAGAAATTCCTCTAAAATTTCTGGATTTTGTAATTTATATTTGTCTATAGACTCCGCTCCTACTGGCGTAGGATGATGATGCATCAACAAGGCGCAGAAAGTGTTTTCTAGAATCAATGATTCGTTATTTTCTACTAAATACCCGGCATTGCTGCCCTCTAGAATGGTATCTAACACTAAAAATTGCCAAGGACCTAAGGTTAAAGAATCTAAGGGGTGAAAGGTGTCGAATTGCTGCAGAGTATCACGCATAACGCGTGGGTCATCATGATTACCTGCAAACCAATACACCGGTTTTTTAAAAGGTTGTAGGGCTTTGGCTAGGTTAATATAGGACTCAGCGCTTCTGTCTTGCGACACATCGCCACTTAAAATAATGGCATCCACATTTTTAATTTTTGACTTAATCTTTGCTAGTAATTTTTCTAAGCGCTCTTGTGTGGAAATCCCATGTAAAAGAATGCTTTTATCTGCGTGTAAATGCGTGTCGCTTAATTGTATTATTTTTATCATGAGATCTCCTATCAGCTTACACTCTACTTCCCTATACAAAACTCCGAAAATATTTTTCCCAATAGATCATCCGCCGTAAATTGGCCGGTGATCTCGCTTAGGTTATTTTGCATTTCCTTTAAATCTTCTGCCAACAATTCACCTGCCAATTTTTCGTGTAGCGCTTTACTTGCTTTAGCTAAAGCGTCTTTAGCAGCAGCCAATGAAGCTAGATGACGTCTACGGGCGATAAAATTCGCTTCATTATCATTGAGATTTAAAATAGATTTTAAGTGTTGCTGCAACAACTCTAAACCCTGCCCCGTTTTGATTGACAGATATAATATTGTATGGCCATCTTGCTGACTGCTACGTGCTGTTTGTGTGGATAGATCGATTTTATTGTAAATGAGCGTGATTCTGTCGTGATATTTTTTAGCTAGTGGAATCGTTTTTAAGTAAGCGTCTACATCGTCTACGGTTTCTTGTTCCCCATCAATAAGCCATAAGATCTGTTGTGCCTTGTCTAAAGCCAATAAAGCACGACGTATCCCCTCCTGCTCTACTATATCGTCACTGTCTCTAATACCGGCTGTATCGATGATGTGTAAAGGTACTCCTTCAATTTGTATGTATTCTTGTAATATATCGCGCGTCGTTCCGGGAATATTGGTAACAATGGCGCTGTCTTTGCCACTTAAATAATTTAATAAGCTCGATTTACCTGCATTGGGTTTGCCCGCCAAGGCAATCGTTATGCCCTCTTGCAACAAGACGCCTTTTTCGGCTTGCTGCGAAATAGCCTCTAGTTCCACGGCAATATCTTCTAACATCGCGGCTACTTTTTTATCGGCAATGAAATCAATTTCTTCATCGGGAAAGTCTATGGCCGCTTCTACATACATACGCAAATGAATCACCTTATCGACCAAGGCATTAATTAAGCGGGAAAACTCGCCTTCTAAGGATTTTAAAGCGCTACGTGCGGCCGTAGCAGAACCTGCAGCGATTAGATCGGCAATGGCTTCTGCTTGGGCTAAGTCTATTTTCTCATTATAGAATGCGCGCTCGCTGAATTCCCCTGGACGCGCTAACCGTGCGCCTAGCTGCAGAATAGATTGAATCATTAGGTCTAATAATACGGGGCTGCCATGTAGATGGAATTCCAAGACATCTTCGCCGGTAAAAGAATAAGGGGCTTTAAAATAGACCACTAAGCCTTTGTCTATTAGGTTTTGATTGCTATCGTAGAATGGGCGGACTGTGGCTAAACGCTCTGGAGGTAGAAGTCCGGCTATAGCCTTCGCTATAGCCGCACACAGAGGCCCTGATACGCGTACAATCCCTATACCGCCCCTACCTTGGGCCGTCGCAGGCGCAACGATAGTATCATCTACATAGATCCGGCTCATCTTCTTTTATGTATGGATTTTTCATAGTTACGCGTAATATACCATTGTTGCAATATGGAAACGGTATTATTCACTACCCAATACAGCACCAAGCCCGCAGGGAACATCATAAACAGCACACCAAAGACTAAAGGCAATACCATCATCATTTTCGCCTGCATGGGATCGGGCGGTGTAGGACTTAGCTTTTGTTGTATAAACATAGTGATGATCATCAATATAGGCAGAATATAGTAAGGATCGCGTAAAGATAAATCGTGGATCCATAAAATAAACGGCGCTTGTCGTAAAGCCACACTTTCTGCCAAAACCCAATATAACGCGATGAAAAATGGAACTTGTACTGCAATAGGCAAACAACCACCTAAAGGATTAACCTTTTCGGATTTATACAATTCCATGGTCGCCTGGCTCATCTTCTGCTTATCGTCACCAAAGCGCTCTTTTAAAGCCAGCATCTTCGGTTGCAACTCACGCATTTTAGCCATCGATTTATAACTCATCGATGATAATTTATAGAAAGCGAGTTTAATGAGTATGGTGAGAATAACGATAGACCAACCCCAGTTGCCCAAAATATTATAAATGCGCGTCATTACCCACAAAAATACTGTGGATATAGGCCATAAGAAGCCATAGTCTATGGTTAAATTCAATTTAGGTGAAACCGCTTGCAGTTGTTCGTTGACTTCAGGACCTACGTACAATTTCATTTGCGTCGTGTAATCTTGTCCGGGTGCGACAACAATTTGCGGCCCCATCATGCCTATAGCATACAAGTTATTGGGATAAACCTGTGAATAGAAATGCTGATTGCTGTCTGCAGGAGGTACCCAGGCGGATAAGAAATAATGTTGTTGCATCGCTACCCAACCCTTGGTAACTATAGGATTAGATAAAAGTGGTTCACCATTTTGCTGTAATTTATCCATATCTTTAAAACTGATTTTCTTATAAGACGTATCGGCTGTAGACAAGGAAGCACCAAAATAAGCGTGCGTAAAACCATTTTTTTCTACAGTAGGATTGTTAACGCGCATCAGCTGCGAATAAAGATTACCCTGCCACTGCGTTGTGGCCGTGTTGCGTATACGGTAATTGACATCTACTGCATAATTACCGCGATGAAAAACATATTCTTTATCTACTGCTAAACCTTGGCCTTGCCAACGCAAAACGACTGTCAAACTATTTTGCCCGGGCTCCATTTGAAAACTATTACTGTCTGCAGTAAACACCGCCTGCTGACTTAAAGATGAAGGAAAGCCATTGTCGCCCACTAAAATGCTATTGGCCAAATAACGTGTATTATCTTGGTTATTAAATAAAATAACCGGGTCTTGTGGGGTGTCCCATACTTTAGGGTACTGTGGCAATTGTGCCTGTACTATATCGCCGCCCTTGCTATTGATCACCAAATCCAATACATCCGTTTTAACACGGATTTGCTGCCCTTCTGTATTATTCGATACCGGTGCAACTGTGTTTTTAGCAATAGTCTGTTTCTGATTAGATTCGGTGCTACTTTGTGTTGCAGCTAATGCGGGTAAATTACTGGCACTCGTAGCAGAAGGAATATACATTTCTTGTGCCGTAGGCGCTGAAGCGGGAGGATGTTCATCACCCCAAGTTTTCCACAATAAATATCCGGTTAAAACTAAAATAACCAATAAAATAAATCGTAACTGTTCCATTTCATACCTTAAATATCTTAGGGAATAGGATCGTAACCACCATCATGCCACGGATGGCATTTCATTAATCTTTTTAGGATCAAAGCACTACCGTAAAAAAAACCTTTTTGCTGTAAGGCTTCTATCGCATAAACCGAACAAGAAGGATAAAATCTGCAACTGGGGCCTAATACAGGGCTTAACAACAGGCGATACAGTCTTATTACACCGATGAGGATAAACGCCCATACTTTGCCAATTTTTTCCATACCACATCTAACCTTTGTGTCAATTCATCATGGCTTAGATCCGCAATACCCTTTCTGGCCAAAAGAACAATATCAAAATGGCCGACTTTGTGCTGATTGCAACGAAAGTATTCACGGCATTGACGTTTTACCCAATTGCGCCGCGTCGCTTTTTTTATGTTTTTCTTAGCAACTATGATACCTAAACGCGCATGGGTTAAAGTATTGGCCTGCGCTAATAGCAAAAAAACATCTGCACCTAAACGATGAAGCGGTGTCTTCATCACGTTTTCAAAAGCAACTCGTCCTGATAAGCGGTGCTGTAGCGTGAAAGGAGCACGATGAGTTTCCCCATTGGGCTTCTTTGGCCCCTCCTCTATAGCAATCAATGGCTTAGGCGCTTAACACCTTACGGCCCTTGGCACGGCGGCGGCTCAAAACTTTACGACCATTTTTAGTGCTCATACGAGCTCTAAAACCGTGATCATTCTTACGTTTGCGTATACTGGGCTGAAAAGTGCGCTTCATGTCTCAAATCCACCTTAAAATGTTCTTTTTTTAATCAAAATAGCCGGAAATGGCTAAAATAGCTGCCTATGATATTTTTATTTGCAGCATTTGTCAATGGGGTATTTTTTTACCTTATTTCTAGCTCCCATTCCCCGGAGATAATCCTGTTTTAGCTTTTTTATCATCAGTACCGGTAAAAGTTGATTCCCCGTTACAAAGCTCAATACCTTTCTTTGCCGAGAAGGTTAACAACCCTAATGCGCCGAACTGTGCTAAGAGATTTTTTGTTTCAGGCTGGTAACCAACTACTATCTGTCTACCGAATCTAGAATTTCCAAAAGCTTTAAAAAAAGAATGTATCATAAAAAATCCCTAACCAAATTTTTGAGACGTAACAATGCGCGCCACATAATTTATTGTGATGGTATTATTTTATATTACTGGATTATAGATTGCTATACAAAACGTTGAAAGGAATTAGAATTGCGAATAGGCTGACTTGAGTTTATTAATCTCAAATCAGCCACATTCATTTGTCTAAACGAGGTCTACAGTTGCTTGCAAGGAATATATGTTAGCAGAAACATCAACATTACCTATAGAGGAACTTGTATACTGCGAAACACCTGCGCCTGGTTGGTTGATAGGGGCATCGTCAAACCAAATGTGTGAGTAAGCAGCATCTACTTTTACATATTGATTGATTCTATAGCCTGCACCCACTGCTCCAGTCCAACGATTGCTATCCGGTAATCGTACCGTTCTATCTGTATTGTTTATCGGGGACTGATCGTATGCGCCACCTGCACGCAGTGTCCAGGCCTCTGTCAGCTTATACTCTGTACCTAAAGCATAAGTCCACGTATTGTCGAAGTTCTGTGGATTAACCGAAGGCCTAGCCAAGGGAGGTGCAATCAGTGATGTAGAACTAGTATTTAGAAACGCTATATCATTTAGGGTTATATTTTGTATGCTATTCCATTGGGTATAATTCACAGTACCTAACAGCGCCCATTGCGGAGTTAGATCTTGATAGAAACTGGCCGTAGTCACCGCAGGCAACTTAATGTCAATTGAGGTATCGGTTTTAAAGGTGGGATACGGCTGGGCAGCCACTACGCCAAACCCATCAATGGTTGCTTGGCCCCCGCCACCGGAATATTTGCTGCTGCCATCCAAGGTATGTTGAACCGCGGAACGATACATTAGACCTATACGCGAACCGGGGCTAAATTGATACAAACCACCTACATCCCAACCCCAACCCCAATCGGCGGCACTATTTTTAAGTTGGCTATCGGTAGGATACTGTATTGTGCCAGGGAAAACACCAAGTGGAGTTAGAATGGGGGTAGCCGTTGGATTCGGTGACAGATTTGAATAACTGTCTAAATCAGCATTCATATATTGTGCATTTATACCCGCACCTACAGAAAATTGGTCTGTAAATTTAAAGGCAATATTGGGGTTGATGTTTATCGTTTCTATCGTTGACTTAGTGGCTTGATAACGCAGAGCTGTATCATCGCCGTAATTAGTAGCCAAACCAAAAGGAGCCGTTACGCTGATACCAGCAAAAAGACGATCTGTAATAGGCATACCATAGCTAAATTCGGGCACAAAAGACGTTGTGCCGCCATTGGCACTTGCTGGGGTTAGATTACAGGCCCCTGCTCCCAATGTGCTGGCTCCGCCACAGGCTTGCCCACTAAACTGTGCACTACTGTCGATGATAGTACCACCCGCAACAAACTCAGGATTCTTAAGGTTAACTAAACCCGCAGGGTTACTATAGTTAGTGGTCGCATCTTGCGCATAAGCAGCCCCACCCGCGCCTGCTAACCCCACTTCCGTAGTACTGTATTCGTGGCCCAAGGCAAATGAACTAGCAAAAGCATGGCCGTATAATGCAACCAGCAATAAGGATACTTTACTTAGATTGGGTAAAGAAACTACGTGTTTAAAACGGACCATATGACACTCCTTGTTTGGCGAAAAATTGTAACGGGTAATAAAACCAGAATGAGAAGAAAGTTATCAGCAAATGTGTAAGCTTGTCAATGGTTTATAAAAAACTTTATTTCTGTTCAGCCGCTCCCCTTCTTTTTCTCCGATATATAATAATATATTATTTTATATTAAAGTTTATTGTTATTATTAGTCTTTACTTTTTGGGTGGTAACACTTTTTTTTAATTATTTTACAACTGGTTAACCATTTTAAAGCACACCTGTTTTCTTGTGGATAAGCTAATTCTAAGAATAGACTTCTTTTTTACCATTGTTTATTTATAGAACATCCATTGTCTTATGCACAGTCTCTTCTTGGGTTATCTTCCCCTTATTCGCAACTTGTTCCACGTAAATATTTTCTTTTTTGTTTTGTATCTAAACAAACACTGTGGATAACTTTAGAAAAGCTGTATAGACTCAGCATCCCCTAGAATAAAAATATTTGCAGTCAGTGTTTTAGAGAGAACCATGTCAGAACAATTTAATCAAGATTCAGCTATACTTATTTTTTGGCAAGAATGCCTTACCGTATTGCGCAATGATTTATCGAATCACCAATACAATACCTGGATCTCCCCCTTACAAGCGGCTAGCAATAATAGTAGCGAACTGTTCTTATTTGCACCGAATCCGTTTGTGGCTTCATGGGTAGAGAAACATTTTAAAGCAAGAATAGAAACTATTTTTGTCGAAATGAATAAAGATGCGCGTTTTTGCGATAATAACGAATTTTCAGTCACCATAACCGTGGGTCAAAAAGAAAAAACGCCACAGATGACAGGAGTTTCAGCGCGCTACCCTATTCAAAATACAATCAATGACACTGTAGCAACAGCGGTAAAAGAAAAAGAGCCTTTTCAGAGCAATCTTAATCCACGTTTTACTTTTGAAACATTTGTTGAAGGTAAATCCAACCAAATAGCCCTAGCCGCATCGAAGCAAGTTAGCTTAGAACCAGGTGGTTCGAATAACCCTTTGTTGATTTATGGCGGTGTAGGTTTGGGTAAAACACACTTGATGCATGCTGTGGGCAATGCCATACTGTGCCAAAATCCAGAAGCTAAAGTATTGTACTTGCATTCGGAACGTTTTGTGGCAGAAATGGTTAAGGCCATACAAAGTAATAAGATGGAAGATTTTAAACACCGTTATAGACAACTCAATGCCCTTTTAATCGATGACATTCAGTTTTTTGCCGGTAAAGGTCGTTCACAAGAAGAGTTTTTCCACACATTTAATGCGCTTCTGGAAAGCCAGCAACAAATTATTTTAACCTGTGATCGTTACCCTAAAGAAATTGAAGGTTTGGAAGAAAGATTAAAATCCAGATTTGGTTGGGGGTTAACTGTGGCTGTGGAGCCTCCAGAGTTAGAAACGCGCGTTGCCATTTTGATGAATAAGGCCGAAGTATCTAATATTCCTCTGGAATATGATGTTGCGTTTTTCATTGCCAAGAAAATTCGTTCTAACGTTCGTGAACTTGAGGGTGCTTTGAAACGCGTCATTGCTAGCGCTAATTTTACTGGCAAACCGATTTCTATAGACATGGTGAAAGAATCTTTGCGCGACTTGTTGTCATTGCAAGATAAACTGGTGACCATAGAAAATATCATTAAGACGGTTTCTGAATATTATAAAATTAAGGTGGCCGATCTATTGTCTAAACGGCGTACACGATCAATCGCGAGGCCTAGACAATTGGCCATGTGTATAGCAAAAGAATTAACCAATCACAGCTTGCCAGAAATTGGCGATGCTTTTGGCGGTCGCGATCATACTACGGTCTTGCATGCACATAAAACCATTAAGGGGATGTTGGAAAGTGATATGAATATCGCTGAAGATTATAAAAATTTAATTCGTGTGTTATCAACCTAAGGGGAGCAGAGCATGAATAAGCTACAAATAGTTAGGGAAGAATTGCTAAAGCCATTACAACAATGCTTAAATATTGCTGAAAAAAAGAGCACTTTACCCATTTTATCCTACGTTTTGCTGGATTTTTGCGATAATACATTATCTATTGCAGCCACCGACACGGAAATTCAACTGACCATAGTAACCACGTTACAACACAAAAACCCAACGTGTAAGATTACGCTACCAGGCTACAAATTATTAGAGATCTGTAAGGGCTTATCAGAAGGGACCGTATTATCTATTTCTGTAGAATCTGAAAAAGCAGTTGTGCTGGCAGGTAAAAATCGTTTTACCTTATTGTCTTTGCCCGCCAAAGACTATCCTTTGTTTAACGATACGGCGCCTACAGTAGAATGTAAAATAACCAAGGATGATCTTTATTATCTTTTGTCTAAAACTATTTTTGCTATGGCGGCGCAGGATGTGCGCCATTATTTAAATGGCGTGCTGTTTAATATAGAGCAAGATAGGCTAGAAGTGGTGACCACCGATAGCCATCGTTTGGCATTGGCCGAAAGAAAATTATTGGCAGGTGCAGGGCAAAATGCGCGCGCATTGGTTCCTAAAAATTGTATCAGTGAAATTTTACGTGTTATTAGCCATTATGCCGGGGATTGGCTGATTAGCTTTAATGAGCAACAAATTACCTTTGCTAGTCAGGAACTCACTTTAGTTTCTAAGCTCATTAATGAGCAATTTATTGATTTTAAAAAATTGATTCCAAGAGGGGGAGATAAGACTTTAACCGTGTCTTGTCAGGAATTAAAGCAAGCTTTAACTTTAGCGGCGATACTGACTAATGAAAAATCGCGTGGCGTACGTTTGGACCTTTCGCATAACCAATTGAAAGTAACGGCGAATAACCCTGAATACGAGGCAGCTGAAACCGAGATAGAAGTTAATTTCCCGTTTGATCCTTTTTCAGTATCATTTAATGTGGCTTATTTATTGGATATTATTGCGGTTACCGATCAAAAAAGCCTATCTTTTTCATTATCGGATGCAAATGGCGTGGTTTTGGTGCAGCCAGAAGGTGTTAGCGATTGTCTTTTTGTGGTGATGCCATTACTGATTTGAGAATGTTCCACGTGGAACATTTTTTTGGAGCGGGGAGACAGTAATCTCTCTATTTTAAATTCTATGGGTTGTTTGTTCAAAGCTATCGTTGCCGTTGTGGCAAACACGCCGTAAATACGTCCATGTAGGCTCGGTCGCGGCATCCATGCCGCTCACGGTTTGCCAGAACTCTGCAACAATAGCTTTGGACCTAATTTCTCGCTCTGAATGTAAAAATGTAGAAAACCCTGTAAATATAAATGGATTGACCGCAGGAAACAAAGCGCAATAGTTGGTGGACGGGTGGCATGCGACAGAGGTCTCCGGCGCGCGCAGGCACGAGCACGACGTAGAGGTCGCGTGACCGGGCCCGGCCAGTGATGAGTTATAGCGTTGAATCCTGGATATAGCCGGGTCGAGAAAGTAAAATGTTCCACGTGGAACAATAAAAGGTTGGAGCGATGTCTATAAAAACACTGTCTATTTATACATTTCGTAACCTAACTGAGGTTCATCTGACTTTATCGCCTTTTTTTAATCTAATTTCGGGTGAAAATGGGGCAGGAAAATCTTCTATTTTAGAAGCTGTTTATTTTCTGTCCCATGGCCGTTCTTTCAGGGGCCATGTTTTAGAACCTTTAATACAATTTAATCAACAAAAAACCATACTGCAAGCGCTGATTGAAACTACTTCCCAAAATGAAGTGTCTTTGGGGGTGATGAAATCCCTAGTAGAAGAAGGGCAGATTAAAATTGGTGGTGAGCTATGCCGCAGTGCTGCAGAATTGGCTGTGCTATTACCCGTGCAGTTACTCAATGCCGATAGCTTTGATTTGTTAAATGGCGGCCCAGCATTTAGGCGCCAATGGATGGATTGGGGGTTGTTCCACGTGGAACCTTCTTATGGCGATCTATGGCGTCAATATAATCGGGTGTTAAAACAACGCAATGCAGCGCTTAAAAGAGAAGGAGCGGCCGTAGTGCGTTGCTGGGATGAAGAACTGGCGCAGATAGGCGAAAAGATGGCGTTACACCGCGCCTATTATATAGAGCAAATTATGCCGCTTTGTAATGATATTTTTGGCCGTTTTTGTGATTTTTCCTTTTATTTTCAATATGAAAGGGGTTGGGATGCTGATAAACTTTTATTAGACGCCTTACAGGGCGGCTTAGCTCGGGATCAGCACTTAGGTTACACCAGCGCCGGACCGCATCGTGCTGAGTTGCGGCTAACGATAGAGGATAAACCCGTGCAGACCATTTTGTCGCGCGGTCAGCAGAAGTGGTTGATTTATAGTCTAAAATTAGCCCAGGGTCTTTTATTAAAACAACAAACGGGCAAAAGCTGTGTCTATCTATTAGATGATGTTCCCGCTGAGTGGGATGACCAGCGGCAAAAGACGCTTATTGCGGTATTACAGGATATGGCTTCACAAGTATTAATTACAGGGATAGATTTATCCTATTTACATGAATTGACAGCAAATTTGCCTACGAAGATGTTCCACGTGGAACATGGGGTGGTGATGGAGGCATATGCTGCTAATGCAGAAAACTTGAATTGAAACTGGATTCCCGACTTCGTCGAGAATGATCTATGTTATAGATCTAGCTGTTGTACTAAAAACGCAGATATGACACACAAGAAAAAAAGCGCAATAGTGGTGGACGTGTGTCACGTGAGAGGAGCCCTCGGCGCGCGCAGGCACGAGCACGACGGAGAGGTCGCGTGACCGGGCCCGCCAGCGATGAACTCAAACGGCACAACTCTGGATTTATTCGAACAGATAAAGTATATATTGATGCGAATGAACAGGAAATAAAGCGCAATAGTGATGGACGGGTGTCACGAGACAGGAGCCCTCGGCGCGCGCAGGCACGAGCACGACGAGGATGTCACGTGACCGGGCCCGGCCAGCAATGAGCTATGATGCTGAACCCTGGATATAGTAATAAACCATAAAATTAAGGAGCTCCCATGTCGATCGACTTTAATAACAAAACCGTTTTTATCAGCGGCGCATCCAGTGGTATAGGTTTGGCTTGCGCGCATTTATTTGCTAAAGCCGGGGCTAGGCTTATTTTATTAGCTAGACGCGAAGATAAATTGCGCAATTTAGCAGCAGAACTCAAAACTGAACACAATGCCCAAAGTTTAATTTTTGTTGTGGACATTTGTGATCACAGCGCAGTAGAAAAAATTTGTGCCGGTTTAACATCACCTTGGTCTGAGATCGATGTACTGATTAATAATGCTGGTTTAGCCTTGGGTAAGGATAAAGTGCAAACAGCGTTGTTAGACGATTGGGAAAAAATGATCAACACTAATATAAAAGGACTGCTTTACCTCACGCATGCTTTATTACCCAATATGTTGAAACGGAATCAGGGACATATTATTAATTTAGGATCTATATCCGGCCGACAGGTTTATATAGGCGGTGCTGTTTACTGTGCTACTAAGCATGCGGTTAAAGCCTTCAGCGATGCGCTGCGTTTGGATCTGAGTGGCCATGCTGTACGTGTTTCTTGTATAGAGCCCGGCATGGTGGAAACAGAATTTAGTCAGGTACGTTTTAAGGGTGATACTACACGTAGTCAACAAGAATATGTTGGTATAGAAGCATTAACACCACAAGATATTGCCGATGCCATTTTTTATTGTGCATCCAGGCCAGCCCATGTTAACATTCAAGACATACTCATTACTCCTACCGCGCAAGCATCGGCTTCGTTGGTACACAGGCAACCGAAGGAATAAACAAGACATGATAAGAGGAACAATACGCGTTGTTTGTTTATCCTTATTATGCTGTTTAGCGGCTTGCACGACGCAATCTAAAGTAGTGCCCGCAGCACAACACGATGTAGCGGTTACGACAGAAGCCAGCAGTTTTTATCCTGGTGATTTTGATCGCATCGTAGTTTATGGGCCATTACAAGCTATTATAACGAACGATTCTAGTGTTGCAATGCGTAGAGTGCAAAGCGCGCAATACAGTCCCTTGTCTAGCATAGCCACTTTTTATGTGGAGAATCGTGTACTCTATATACATGCTATTAACCCGCCGCAGCAATTTACGCCGTATACTACAGTGAATTGTTTGAACATTGCCGTACCGCAACTCAATGCGATCGCGGCACACAATGGCGGCAAGATATTTATAGATAATCTCAATACGCCACACTTTATTGTCAAAGCGGATGGACAGGGTTTTATAGAACTAAATGGTCGTGCCACACGCTTGGATGTCACCTTGTTGGATAAATCGCGTTTAGATGCGCGTCATTTACACGTACGTACTTTATTTATCAACACGGCAGGACAGTCGCAAGCAGATGTGCAAAACGTAGATGGTTTAAGCGTGTTGAGCACGGGCAAAAGCGATGTGTATTTTTATACCGATCCGGCAGCAATAGCGGATTATGAGCGACAAAACGGTTCCACGCTGCGTATGAAGGGAATTGTTCCGCCCATCGTTAATCCAGACGACGATCGGAATATCAAATAGTTTATGTCTAATACATTACTTGAATTATTAAATAGTGAGCAAGTTGCTGCCGTTACCGCCGCTCCAGGACATTTATTAATATTAGCTGGCGCTGGTAGTGGTAAGACGCGTGTATTGACACACCGCATTGCCTGGTTATTGACGACGGGACATGCGCACGCTAATGGTATTTTAGCGGTTACCTTTACCAATAAAGCGGCGCATGAAATGCGTCATCGCTTACAACAAGTGGCTCCTTACGATGTGCGTCATTTGTGGATTGGCACTTTTCATAGCATTGCCCATAGATTATTACGTTTGCATTGGCAAGCGGCGGGACTATCCGAAAATTTCCAAATTATAGACAGTGATGATCAATACCGTTTAGTGCGCCGTGTATTAGCACAATTAAATTTAGATGAAAAAAATTGGCCGCCGAGGCAGGCGCAATGGTTTATCAATTCCCAAAAGGAATTGGGTTTGCGTGCAGCGCAAGTGGATGATGAACACGACGCGTTTAGGCGTACACAAATTCGCATCTATAGTGCATATGAAGAGCTGTGTGCTGCTACTAACTCAGTTGATTTTGCCGAATTATTATTACGCGTGCATGAATTATGGCGCAATTCGCCGGATATATTGGCGCATTATCAAGCGCGTTTTAGTCATCTATTGGTAGATGAGTTTCAAGATACGAATGCCATGCAATATGCATGGATCCGACAATTGGCCGGTGCCAATACCGATGTGATGGTGGTGGGAGATGACGATCAAGCTATTTATGGTTGGCGCGGTGCATTGGCCGAAAACTTAGCTCAGTTTCTCAAGGATTACGCTAATGTAACTACCATTTGTTTAGAGCAAAATTATCGTTCTACTAAAACTATTTTGCATGCGGCAAATGCCGTGATCGCCAAAAACGACGATCGCTTAGGAAAAGAATTGTGGACTGAAGGGGAAGAGGGCGAGCCCATCAGTCTCTATGAAGCTTTTGATGAGCACGACGAAGCGCGCTTTATACGAAGCTGTATTCAAAAAGCATATTCGCAAGGTGTAGCTTATAGCGCGATGGCGATCTTATATCGTTCTAATGCCCAATCACGTGTTTTAGAGGAAACGTTATTAGAAGGCCATATTTCTTATCGGATTTACGGGGGATTACGCTTTTTTGATAGAGCGGAAGTTAAGGATGCGCTGGCCTATTTGCGTTTGGTTTATAATGTTGATGATGACACGGCTTTTGAACGTATAGTCAATCAACCACCGCGCGGCATAGGCGATAAAACAATGGAGCAGTTACGCGATGCAGCGCGGGGCAATGCACTGTCCTTATGGCAAGCGGCGCGCAAATTAATAACGGAAGGGGCATTAGCCAACCGTGCTGCTACGGCCATCAATGGTTTTATAGAATTAATTCTTGCTTTGCAGCCTATAGTACAACAAACTCAAATAGATAGTATGCTAGAGCAGATTCTGCAACGCAGTGAATTATCCGCCTATTACAAAAAAGATCGTTCCGAAAAAGGCTTGGCGAAGAGTGAAAACTTAGATGAATTGATCACCGTTGCCAAAGAATTTAGTCCAGAAGCTAACACCGATCTACCACCTTTAGCGGCCTTTTTAGCGCAAGCGGTATTAGACAGTGGCGAGAAGGAAGCGGCCATGGGTGAAGATGCGGTGCAAATGATGACTTTGCATTCGGCCAAAGGGCTAGAGTTTCCCATCGTGTTCATGTGTGGGTTGGAAGAAGGGCTATTTCCGCATTATTTGTCGGTGAATGACGGCGATGGTTTGGCCGAAGAACGACGTTTGTGTTATGTAGGCATGACGCGTGCAATGAAAAAATTATATTTGACTTATGCGCAAAGTCGTCAATTGCACGGCAGAAGTGAGTGCAAAAAACACTCACGCTTTTTAAGTGAAATTCCAAAAGAATATATTAAGAAGGAGCGGTTAAGCAGTTCCTTTACACCCTTACGTGCAACCAGCGGTTACGGTTTTAATCTGGGAGAACGTGTACGCCATCCTTTATTTGGCGAGGGGACCATTTTAGCCTTCGAGGGCAGTGGCGATCACGCGCGCGTACAAGTGCAATTTGTTAATTTTGAGCATGGCACTAAATGGCTGGTGTGTAGTTTTGCGAAGCTGCAGAAGGTTTGATTTAAGGTAATTATTCTTTTCATCCGCTCTCTAACGATTACGGCTCAGTTCATCTGTTTGCAATCGAGCCGAGACCGTTAGGGAGCGGAAGGCGAGGATATACTCTAATCTAGCCAATATACGTTTTTCTTACTACAAGGCGCGAATCGTTACACGAGAAGCGCTCTCATTACTCAGCCTTAATGTCCACTTTTTGCAGGTCGTTGTTTAAAGAAGTATATAGACAAAGCCATCATAAGGAGTATGGTGATTGAAGCAGAATATCGACTTAACTCCAAGCCACCTTTACTAAGGGGTTTGTCCAGAAAATCACCTACAACAGCGCCTAAAGGTCTAGTTAAAATAAAGGCCATCCAAAATAATATTGTGTGTGAAATTTTTGTTTTATAATAGCATGCAGCAATAATCAATAAAGCTGCACCAAATATAATAGCTCCTCCAGCATAGCCCAGACCAGCTGTATCAGCAGTCCAATCCCCTAACGCAGTGCCTAAGGTTTGCGAAAACATAATGGTTATCCAATAGAATAATTCTGCTTTGGGGGAGCTAATGGTACTTACGGCAATAGATCCTAAGGTTTTATACCACACGAACAAAGATGCTATTAATAAAGCGAACAATAGCGTTGCTCCTCCCGTATAACCAATACCCAGCGAGCGATCGCAAAAATCAGCTAGGGTTGTTCCAACGGTTGTGGTTGCAATAATCGTCAGCCAGTAAAGTGAGGGGTGAAACTTTTTTGCATAAATTTGGGCTACTACAAAAATGATAAAAATCGCTGCAAAGATCATTGTGCTAACAAGGTAGCCTAAATTCATAGACATAGAGACTGCATCGCCACCCGTTTCACCTAAAGTGGTCGCTAATATTTTGATTAACCAGAAGATTAATGTAACTTCAGGAACTTTAGCAAATATTTCTTTCATAAATTTAATCACTCTCTTTTTGTGCTACTCTTGTATCAAGGATATTATTCCTTAAAACGGTACTTTTTACAATCTTTATTTCAAAACGGACATTATAAGCCTAGCGGCAATATACAGCATCACGGCACCACTGATAAACTCCATCCATCGCCAAGTTTTCTTCTTTTGCAATAAAGGCGAAAAATACATTGCGACGGAAACCAGCACAAAAAACCAAGTAAAGCTAGCGCTGATTGCACCTAAAGCAAATTGCCAACGCGAGCCTGGTTCTAAGTGATTGGCTATACCACCCAGAATGATAAAAGCGTCTATAAACGCGTGAGGATTTAATAGGCTAAAACCTAAAGCAATTAAAAAGGTTTTCAAGCGAGTTTCTGGCGCAACTTGAATAGTCGTATTATTATCCATACTGGTTCTGCCTACAAAGGCGCGCTTGATGGATAGGCCGCCATACACTAACAAAAAAGCAATACCCAGTATCAATAAGCTGGTGTTAAATAACGGCAACCGAGTAGTTAATTGCTGTGCTCCAGCAACGCCCAAAGCAATTAAGACAGCATCGCAAAAACCACAGATCAGGGCACAATAATAGCTATTTTGTCGCAAAACACCTTGTTTTATAATATAAATATTTTGTGTGCCTATGACCATAATGAGGCTAAAGCCTAGAGTAAAGCCAGTAATATAGGGCATGAAAGACCTCGCAGGTATCAATGTGGTCGTATTTTATACTAAAATGCGGTGTAAGTAAAATTGCTTTAGTTTGTTGTATTCTTTATTGATTAATATAGTTTTATTTGTGCTGCTGGCAAAGAAAGCCGATTATTATTGCTAAACACTCAATAATCAACTATAATTGAGTCTACACACTCAATAATCTGGAATTATAATGTTTCTTAGGGCTATCGCTAAAGTTATTAATGCATATTTGTCTAAAGGGCGCAACATTCTGTTACTTGGGCCCAGGCAAACGGGGAAAACAACGCTTATACAGCAGATTCCGGCTGCACTGTTTATTTCTTTTATTCAGCCGCGGTTACGATTACGGTATGAGAGAGATCCATCCTTGTTAGCCGATGAAGTTGAGGCATTAGCTGAAACTATGGCTGCTATGCCACTGGTTATCGTGGACGAAGTCCAAAAAGTCCCGCTGATTATGGATGTGATCCAGGATTTAATCGATCGAAAAATTGCCCAATTTATTATCACGGGTTCTTCTGCTCGTAAATTGAAGCGCAGTGGCAGCATGAACTTATTACCAGGACGCGTTATTCCTTTGCATATGGATCCATTGACTCTGCCGGAACTTGCTCATCAAAAAATGGATCTTGAGGCATTGCTTTTATATGGCACGTTACCGCAGATCTATTTAACAGAAGCATTAGTAGATAAAAATGAATTGTTGAATGCGTATGTTTCATTGTATTTAGAAGAAGAAATTCGTGCTGAATCTATAGTCCGTAATCTTGCCAATTTCGCACAATTTATGGAATTGGCCGCCAGTGAAGCGGGTAATACGGTGAACTATCTCAAGTTATCACAAGAAATTGGAGTTGCGCATTCAACTATAGCGGCTTATTATCAGATTTGTGAAGATTGTTTGTTGATGGAACGAGTACCCCCTTTTCTACAAGGAAAAACACGGCGTAAATTGCAGCGTGCGCAAAAATATCTGTTTTTTGATTTGGGTGTGAGGCGTATAGCGGCAAGAGAGGGTACTGAGCCAGCTAGAACCATCTTAGGTAGGTTATTTGAGCAATTTGTTGGTCTAGAATTATTACGACATTGTCGTTTTTTAAATGCAGAAAATCGGCTATTCTATTGGCGCGACACGAATGGTTTTGAAATTGATTGGTTATTGCAATTAGCTAACGGTGAGCTGATTCCAATAGAAGTAAAATTAACGGATACGCCGAGTGTACAAGACGCAAAACATCTTAATATCTTTTTAAATGAGTATTCAGAAGCAAAGGTAGGATATATAATATGTCAGACTCCACGCAGAGCAAAAATTACTTCCAATATCTATGCATTGCCATGGCAGGAGATGCTGACATTATTTTAATAACGAAACAAAAAGTTAATGTGTCTGTAGAAAAGTTATAATTGAACCAACGACCCCCCCGATTATTGCACTAATGATTGAAGAGAAAACTTGAGTTAACCGATTAGATCTACGATCTAACTCTGATATAATTATTTGCATAGTGGATGAGGCAACTCTAGGGTCGCTATATCCCCAGCCATTTCTCCCAGAACAACCTTCTAACTCGTGAACCAATTCTTTCTTACTCATTTCCCTGAACGTTTTTTCTGTTGATTTCATTCTTTTTATCTCCATAATTTATAATACAGGAAGTCTATTCTAACCCCATCAACTGCATCGCCCCTTTTCGCTTTAACTCTTCTGCTGCTAGCACGCCTATCTTTTCTGCATCTTTAATGGAACCGGATTGGCTCGTTTCTATTTTTTTCAACCCATCCAAGCTCCATACTATGCCCAATAGATGCAGTTTATCCGATGATATTGTTGCGAAACTGCCTACGGGGGAATTACAGGATGCATTCAGTGCACGGTTCATTGCTCGTTCGGCGCTCATGATGGCATAGGTTGGGGCATGATTTACTTTTTGTAGTAACTCGATTAAATCAAGACGTTTTTGTAAGCACTCAATGGCGATGATACCTTGACCTACAGAAGGCGTAAAATTATCTAGCGCTAACACTTCTTTGATGTGTTGTTCTAGGCCCAATCTTTTAAGGCCCGCTTCGGCGAGGATTATCGCATCGAATTGCCCGTCACTTAGTTTTTTAAGCCTAGTGTCTACATTACCGCGGATCATTTTGATATCTAGATCAGAACGCAACTGCAATAACGCCGCTTTTCTGCGTACACTGCTAGTGCCTACAATAGCGCCAGGAGGAAGAGCCGCGATGCTCGCGTATTTCTCACTGACCAAAACATCATGCGGTGATTGTCGTTCTAAAACAGCTGCTATGCAAAATTCATCGTCTAGTTTAGGGGGTACATCTTTTAATGAATGCATTGCGATATCTGCTTTGCCGCTTAACAAATATTCTTCTAACCCTTTTACAAATAGACCTTTGCCGCCTAATTCAGCCAGCGATCTATCCTGAATTTGATCGCCTGTAGTGAGTACTTCAACTTTTTCTATTGTTAGATCGGCGTATTGATGTTGTAAAGTAGCAATGATGAGATCAGTTTGTATCAGAGCTAATTTGCTGCCGCGTGTCGCAATTTTTATGTTCATGTTGATTTCCTAAAACTTTAAGCCCACAATCGTGCCAGTATACAAAAGTTATCGAAAAGCTTATAACCCTGTTCACTTAAAATAGACTCAGGATGAAACTGCACGCCCATGATGGGTTTGTGACGATGCTGTATTCCCATAATAACATCACTATCGCCCGCGGTAGTTTCTGTCCACGCTAATAGTTCTAGGTCCGCGGGCAATGATTCACGGGCAATGGCCAGGGAATGATAGCGCGTAGCGGCAAAAGGTGTGGGCATCTGTGCGAAGATGCTTTTTTGTGTGTGGTGAATGGCGGACGTTTTGCCATGTATGGGTTCCGGTGCGCGAATGATGGTAGCACCATGCACCAGCCCAATGACTTGCATACCCAAGCAAATGCCTAAAATTGGACAGGACATATTCTGTACAATTTCCATCGCTAAAGTGGCTTCTTTGGGATGTCCTGGGCCTGGAGAGAGTATAATGGCCGTGGGTTCTAGAGCGCGTATACCTTCTAGATCGGTTTGATCGGGAGAAAGCACTGTTAATGGGTAACCCAATGTGCTAAAATATTGCACTATGTTATAGGTGAACGAGTCATAATTATCGATCATTATCCAAGACATTTTTATAGTAAAACCTTTTTAAAACGAGTATAGTAACACTTCTAAAAAATATAGGTAATATATTATGACAAAACAATTTGTATTTACATCGGAATCTGTGTCTGAAGGACATCCAGATAAAATTGCCGACCAAATTTCAGATATGGTTTTGGACCATATTCTAAAACAAGATCCACGTGCGCGTGTTGCGTGCGAGTCTTTAGTTAAAACCGGCATGGTATTGGTTGCTGGTGAAATCACCACTACTGCATGGGTAGATATTGAAAGTTTAGTGCGTGAGAAGATCATAGAAATTGGTTATGATCATTCTGATTTAGGCTTCGATGGCCATTCGTGTTCTGTGTTAACAGCCATAGGCAAACAATCTGCTGATATCGCCATGGGCGTCAATGAAAGCAATGAACATGAACAAGGTGCTGGTGATCAAGGCTTGATGTTTGGTTATGCTTGCAATGAAACCGACGTGTTAATGCCTGCCCCGATTACGTATGCACATCGTTTAATGCAACGTCAAGCCATGCTCCGTAAAGAAAAAGTATTGGCTTGGCTTAGACCCGATGCCAAAAGCCAAGTAACGTTTCGTTATGAAAATGATATGCCCACTAGTGTAGATACAGTCGTATTGTCTACACAACACGATCCAGATATTAGTCAAGCCGATCTACGCGAAGCTGTCATAGAAGAAATCATCAAACCGGTTTTTCCTGAGAAATGGTTGACTAACGATACACGCTTTTTAGTGAATCCTACAGGGCGATTTGTTATAGGCGGTCCACTAGGCGATTGCGGTTTAACGGGCAGAAAAATTATTGTAGATACTTATGGCGGTTTTGCGCGTCATGGTGGCGGTTGTTTCTCTGGTAAAGACCCCAGCAAGGTCGATCGTTCCGCGGCATATGCTTGTCGTTATGTGGCTAAAAATTTAGTTGCAGCGGGTATAGCTTCGCGTATTGAAATACAAGTGTCTTATGCGATCGGTGTGGCTAAGCCTACTTCCATTTCAGTGAATACTTTTGGTACTGCCAAAATGGATGACGATGCCATCATTCGCTTGATTGACAAACATTTTGATTTAACTCCAGCCGGTATTATACGCATGCTCGATTTAAATAGACCGATCTATGCTAAAACTGCGGCTTATGGTCATTTTGGCCGCAATGAAGCAGAGTTTACTTGGGAAAAACTGGATAAAGTAGAGGCGTTGAAACAATGTTAACGATAGAAGAGGATAATATGACACGACTAGATTATAAAATAGCGGACATGGGTTTGGCTGATTGGGGCCGCAAAGAAATTCGAATCGCCGAAACTGAAATGCCTGGGCTAATGGCGTTACGTGAACAATATCGCGATCAAAAACCTTTACAGGGTGCGCGTATAGTGGGTTGTTTACATATGACTATTCAAACCGCTGTTTTAATTGAAACGCTTATTGAATTAGGCGCTACGGTACGCTGGTCTTCCTGTAATATTTTTTCAACTCAAGATCAAGCGGCTGCTGCTATTGCGGCGCGCGGTATTCCTGTGTTTGCTTGGAAGGGTGAAACGGAAGAAGAATACAATTGGTGTATAGAGCAAACGGTTGTGGGCGATCCATCATGGATACCGAACATGATTTTAGACGATGGCGGCGATTTAACCATCTACTTACACGAAAAGCATCCAGAAATATTAAAAGGCATTTTTGGTTTAACGGAAGAAACCACCACGGGTGTACATAGATTATATGAAATGGAAAAGAAGGGCACACTCAAGGTTCCTGCTTTAAATGTGAATGATTCAGTGACTAAATCTAAGTTTGATAATTTATATGGTTGTAGAGAATCTTTTGTCGATGCGGTTAAGCGCGCCACCGATGTGATGATAGCCGGTAAAATCGCTGTGGTTTTGGGTTATGGCGATGTGGGTAAGGGCTGTGCGCAAGCCTTAAAAAGTTATGGTGCGCGTGTATGGGTCACCGAAATCGACCCTATTTGTGCATTGCAAGCTGCTATGGCCGGTTTAGAAGTGGTGACCATGGAACAAGCCGCCGATAAAGGAGATATTTTTGTAACGTGCACAGGCAACTATCATGTTATACGTCATGAACATTTATTGCGTATGAAAAACGAAGCAATCGTCTGTAATATAGGTCACTTCGATTCGGAAATCGATATTGCCTCATTACGTCAATATGAATGGGACAACATTAAGCCGCAAGTCGATCATGTCATATTTCCCGATGGCAAACGCATTACTGTTTTAGCCGAAGGTCGTTTAGTGAATCTAGGCTGCGCTACGGGGCACCCTAGTTTTGTGATGTCAACTTCGTTTACCAATCAAGTTTTGGCACAAATAGAATTGTTTAAACATCATAAAAACTATGAAAATAAGGTGTATGTATTGCCTAAACTATTAGACGAACAAGTAGCGCGACTACATTTGCCTAAACTAGGCGTACAGCTAACGGAATTAACCACGGAACAAGCCGAATACTTAAGTGTAAACAAAGCAGGTCCGTACAAACCTGATCTTTATCGCTATTGAGGATGCTATGCAAAATCCCCCTGTTTTAAAGCAAGAGAGTTCACAACCCTTAAGCGCGTTAGAAATGAAGCTAAGCGATGAAACGGTTAAGATAGAGACTTGGTTTAGAAAACAGTGGGGGGATTATCAGGTCCCTTTTACCACTTCGGTGGATATACGCAATGCCGGTTATAAAATGGCGGTGATCGACACCAATCTTTTTCCGGCAGGATTCAATAACATTCATGAAACACAAATTCCCTTGGCGCATTTGGCGGTACAGCAGTATTGGCAACGCTATATGCCTCAGTGCGAGAAAATCGTTTTAATTCCAGAAAATCATTCACGCAATGTGTATTATTTTCATAGCTTGCTGGTATTATCTTCCATTTTAACGAAAGCGGGCTTTGACGTCAGAATAGCGTCTATCGATCCTACCGTGACTAGCGCAAAAACTATTGCTGTAGAAGGAAAAGGAGAATTTACTTTATATCCTTTAGAGCGTAGTGGTGATAGTGTGCATATTGGGGATTTTAAACCTTGTACGGTGGTGTTAAATAATGATTTATCCGAAGGTGTCCCTGAGATCTTAATAGGGTTAAAACAAGCGATTTATCCGCCCTTAGCCTTGGGTTGGGCATCGCGTTTAAAGTCGGAACATTTTTTACATTATCAAAATGTATGCCATGCTTTTGCTGAATTATTGTCCTTAGACCCTTGGCTGTTGAATCCTTTGTTTCGCAATTGCGGCAATATCAATTTTATGGAACGCGAGGGTGAAGATTGCTTGGTCAATCATGTTGATTTTTTGTTGAAAGCCATACAAAAAAAATATGACGAATACGCTATAAAAGATACTCCTTTTGTTATTGTCAAAGCAGATGCGGGCACCTATGGCATGGGCATTATGACTATTCAGAGTGTAGAAGAAGTGTATGCCATGAATCGTAAGGCGCGCACGCGTATGTCCGTAGGTAAGGGCCGTAAGCCTATTACTTCGGTGTTGGTGCAAGAAGGGGTGTATAGTCATGAAATCGTGCCGTTCAATCAAGCCATTGCTGAGCCTGTAGTCTATATGTTGGGACAATGCGTAGTCGGTGGTTTTTATAGACTACACGAAGGGCGGGCTAATAATGAAAATCTAAATAGCCCGGGGATGTATTTTGAACCCATTCCTTTTGATGGTCCCTGCAATAATCCAGTCTTCAACGATATGCACAGCCGCCGTTTATATGCTTACAGTGTATTGGCACGCATTGCTTTATTGGCCAGTGCCTATGAATTAAGGAAAGTATTATGAAAAAAATGCTAGCCGTAGTGATGGATCCTATAGAACAGATTCATTATGAAAAAGATGGTACCTTAGCATTGTTATGGGAGGCGCAAAAGCGCAATTATGAGTTGTTTTACATTATTCCGGACAACTTATATAGCCTAGAAGGCAAAGCTTACGCTAATGGACAAGCTTTAAAAGTATTTGCAGATGAAAAGAAATGGTATAGTGTGGCAGAATCACAAGATATAGAACTATCGAAGATCGACGTGATATTAATGCGCCAAGATCCCCCCTTTAATATGAATTATCTTGTTAATACCTATATCCTTGAATTGGCCGAAAAACAGGGTACTTTGGTAGTGAATAAACCACAAGCTTTACGTGATGCCAATGAGAAGTTTTTTATTAACGAATTTCCACAATACGCGCCACCTACTTTAGTCAGCGCCAATGCTGCTAAATTAAAGAATTTCTTGCAACAACATCAGGACATCGTTATTAAACCCTTGGATGGTATGGGGGGCGCTTCTGTTTTTAGATTAACACCCAAAGATCCCAATGTAAATGTGGTGATTGAAACGATGACTGAGTTTGGTCAGCGTAAAGTGATGGCACAACGCTATTTAAGCGCTATTCGTGATGGCGATAAACGAATTATTGTGATCGATGGCGAACCCATAGACTATGTTTTAGCGCGTATTGCTAAAGAAGGTGAAACCCGTGCTAATCTAGCTCGTGGTGGTCGTGGCG
>JAJYCX010000004.1:19935-89243 GCA_021778015.1 Pseudomonadota bacterium | reverse complement strand
TTTGTAAGGAAGTGATGAAAACGCTGCCGATGGAATTTGCAGTAGAAGCACGAAAATTATTGGGTTTAAGTTTAGAAGGTTCCATAGGTTAGGAGAAAGTAATGTTAACAATAAAGAATTTAGAAGCTTGCATAGAAGATAAAGCTATTTTAAAAGGCATTAATCTGAACATCAAGCCTGGCGAAGTACATGCGATTATGGGCCCTAATGGCTCCGGCAAAAGTACCTTGGCCAATGTATTAGCGGGCCGAGAAGAATATCAGATTACCGCTGGTACCATGCATTATCAAAATGTTGATTTAGCGCCTTTAACGCCCGATGAACGTGCGCATTTGGGTTTATTCCTAAGCTTTCAATATCCGGTAGAGATTCCAGGCGTATCGAACTTATATTTATTAAAATCTGCTCTAAATGCCAAACGCAAACACATGGGCCTAGAAGAAATCGATGCCATCGATTTTCTGACTGTCGTTAGAGAGAAGATGAAATTACTGCACATGGATGACAGCTATCTATATAGAGATGTGAACAGTGGCTTTTCGGGCGGCGAAAAGAAACGTAATGAAATCCTGCAATTGCTGTTGCTGGAACCCAGTTTATGCGTCTTGGATGAAACGGACTCAGGCTTAGACATCGATGCTTTACGCATTGTCGCTCAAGGTATTAACATGATGCGCAATGAAAAACGCAGCATTCTACTCATCACCCACTATCAACGTTTATTGGATTACATCAAGCCCGATGTGGTGCATATCTTGTCTGACGGTAAAATCGTGGCTGAAGGCGATTATCAATTGGCCACCGTCTTGGAAGCCGAAGGCTATGAGCCTTTTCTACAAAAAAAGGCTGGGAGCTAACAATGAGCCATGATATGATCCCTCAAAGCTTATTTGAAGCTTGCGCAGCGCTTCCAGGTTGGAATAAACAGTTAAGACTAGAAGCCTGGAAAAGCTGGCAATCTATGGCAATGCCAACGATACGCGATGAAGCGTGGAAATACACTAATATCGCACGCTTGGAAAAAATGGTTTTTACAGAAGTCACTTCTACGCCCTCTACTCTAACCTTAAATGACATACCGCTCACTATTCCAGAGAATCGTTTTTGCTTTATCAATGGTGTATTCAACACGGCTTTATCGACAGACTTAACTGCAGGTACTTATTTATTATCTAAAAGCGCTTGGCCGCATATTGCGAACAAACACCAAACGCCTCATTCTTATTTTGAACGTTTAAATGCAGCGATGCTGAACGATGGTTTATATTTGGATATTAAAAGCAGCACACACAGCCCTATTTATTTGGTGTTATTACAAGACAAAACGAACGGTCTTAGCCAACATCACCTACGTCATCGTATTAAAGTGCATGCCGGCGTTAAAAGCGAAATCGTGATTGTGGATTGGGGTTTAGCGGACTCAATGAATTTAACGACCTATATAATGGATATAGAACTAGACGAAGGCGCAGAATTAAATTGTATACACCTTAAAAAAGCTGCAACGAAAGGCTATCACATACGCCAAACCCACAGCCATCTGGCTAAAGATAGTCACTTTAATCATTTTAATTTTGATTTTGGTGCCAAATTATCGCGTAATGAGATTTCCGCGCACCTAAATGGTGAACATGCGACCTGCCAATTGAACGGTTTGGCTTTGGCCAGAGCGCAGGATCACATCGACAACCAAACACAAATTGGCCATCTAGCACCTAAGACGAACAGCGTAGAACAATATCGCGGTATCATCGACGATCAAGCCTGCCATGTTTTTCATGGCCATGTGTTGATCGATGCCAATGCCCCCGACAGCATCGCCAATCAGCAAAATAAAAATATGCTGTTGACTTCTACAGGACAAGCCTATGCAGAACCGCAATTGGAAATTTACAATCAAAATGTACAGTGTATCCATGGCGCCACCGTGGGCGATATAGATGAAGAAGCGCTGTTTTATTTGCGTTCGCGTGGCCTAAGCGATGAAATCGCACGTCAATTGCTGATCTTCGGCTTTGCACGCAGCATATTAGAGACCTTAGCCGATAAAAACTTACAAAATGAACTGGCCCTGTGGATTAAAACCCATTTAGCCATAGATAGTGAACTGATACTCACAGCAGTTGATTTTTAGGCGAGGCGCCGAGCTCTCGAGTACCAGGAGTGTAGTACCCTACATGACTGGTGCGAGATGGGCGAAGGCAACAAAGCCTAAGAATCAAATGCGAAGAGTAATTTTAGAGTTATATAAGGAACACGAATATGAAAACATTCACTGAGGATGATATCGTCCGCATACGCGGTGAATTTCCCATCTTAAGCACTCAATCAAAAGGCCATCCATTGGTGTATCTTGATAATGCCAACACCAGCCAAAAGCCACAATGTGTTATCAATGCGCTAAAAGATTATTATGAACGTTACAATGCCAATATATATCGTGGATTATATGAATTAAGCGAATTGGCAACAGCGGCTTATGAAGAGGCGCGTCACCGGGCGGCACAATTTTTAAATGCCAAGGAAGATTGCGAGATTATTTTTGTCAAAGGTACCACCGAGGCTATTAATTTGATAGCTCAGTCTTACGCTAGACCTTTGCTGAAGCCCGGTGACGAAGTATTGATTACCGCCTTGGAACACCATTCTAATATAGTTCCTTGGCAAATAGTGTGTCAACAAACTGGGGCAACGCTGCGTGTTGCGCCCATTAACCTGCAAGGTGAAGTGATTCAAGACGCCTATGAAAAATGTTTATCCGAGAAAACCAAAATAGTCGCTATGGGGCATATTTCTAATGCGCTGGGTACTATCAATCCTATCGCAGCAATGATTACCAAAGCCCATGCTGTAGGTGCAGTCACCGTCATCGATGGCGCTCAAGCAGCACCGCATACAGCACTAGACGTACAAGCCTTAAATTGCGATTTTTACGCTTTTTCCAGTCACAAGATATATGGCCCTACTGGACTAGGCGTATTGTATGGTAAAAAAGCCTTGTTAGACGCCATGCCACCTTATCAGGGCGGCGGTGAAATGATTAAATCGGTTACTTTTGAAAAAACAATCTATCAAGATCTGCCCTTGAAATTCGAAGCAGGTACCCAACACATTGAAGGTGCTATAGGTCTGAAAGTGGCTTTGGATTATGTCACTCAAATCGGCTTTGAAGCTATCCATCAACATGAACATGAATTGCTGGTCTATGCGACCCAATTAGCGCACGAGCATAAGTTGCGCATCATAGGCGAAGCCAAAGAGAAAGCGAGTATACTATCCTTTACTTTAGATAATATACATGCACACGATGTAGGTACTATACTCAACCACTATGGCGTAGCGGTACGTGCAGGTCATCATTGCGCCATGCCCGTAATGGAATTTTTCCAAGTACCCGCAACGCTGCGCGCTTCTTTTGCGTTTTATAATACTAAGGCGGAAATTGATATCTTGTTTAATGCCTTAAGCAAGGTGCGGGAGATATTTAAATGAACGATGATTTAATTGAGCTCTACCAAGAGGTAATCATGGAGCATAACCGCCATCCACGCAATTATGGTGTTTTGGCCGATGCTAACCGTGAGGCATCCGGTTTTAACCCTCTATGCGGTGATAAAATTCATTTAAAGTTGCACGTAGCTGCAGATAATACAATCACCGCGGTGATGTTTGAAGGCAACGGCTGTGCTATTTCCATTGCTTCGGCTTCGTTATTAACAGAAATTTTGCATGGTAAAACGGTAACTGAAGCTTATAGTTTATTTGAACAATTTCACGAACTCTTAACTGGACACCCTACAGAGGCCCCATTGGGTAAATTAGCGGTATTCGCTGGCGTGAATGCTTTTCCAGCGCGCGTCAAATGCGCGACCTTAGCTTGGCATACCCTAAAAGCCGCTTTACTCAATAATAACGTCATCGTTTCAACGGAGACAGGCCATGAGTGATACTATCGATAAAGATACAGAATTAAAGGATCGTATTATTAGCGCATTGAAGGAAATTTATGACCCAGAAATCCCGGTTAATATTTACGACCTGGGGTTAATCTATAGAATTGACATAGATGAAAACGCCATCGTTCATTTAGACATGACCTTAACAGCTCCAGGTTGCCCTGTGGCACAAACCTTCCCTATTCAAGTCGCAGACGCTATACGTGCTGTTGACGGTGTGGAAGATGTAGTATTGGAAATGGTGTGGGATCCACCCTGGTCAGTCGAACGTATGACTGAAGAAGCTAAGGTGGCTTTAGGTTTTTTTGATTAAGCCCTTCAGTTTTATCTTGGTGGTGCTAATCGGAAGTCAGCCACCAACTGAGTAGTATCATAGTCTATTACCAATTCTGCGCCAGGCTTACATGGCTCATGCCGCGCCGCTTTAAAATAAGAACTACTGCAACCCGTACATAACAGTAGAGTCGTTAATTTATCTCTTTCTGCATCAGGTTGAGATAGGATCTCCTGATACTGGCCATGGAGTTGCTGTAAAGTAGGGCCGTCTTCTTCTTCCTGCACACTAGATGGCAGATTGTTTTCTAGCAAGCTCAGAGTACCCTCAATATATCGAACGCCCTCTGGATTTCCTCTGAAGAGTTTATTGCCTAAGAAAACCAGTGGTCCTAATATGAGAATCAGTAAAGTCTGGAAAAATATCATCAGATTGAAAATTATATGTGAATCGAAACTCCAATTCGGTGTTTCTTTAGCGAATGCCTCCCACAGATCATAGGAGCGATTATCTAGATCCTCACACAACTGTGGTAAAGGATTCTGCCATCCTCCCACTTCTTTTTGGAAAGCAAAAGGGATGATAATAGGTAAAATAATAAAATGATGAATAACGTGAGCAATTACTGCTATACGAGATAATGCGGTAACGAACAACGATGGTTCTTCTTTTTTGGCTTGTATGTCAGCCGGTTGCTCTTGCAGTAAATTTTTCAAATTTTCCTTGATCCTCCTACATTGCACCATAAAGGCTTCTTTTTCTTGGTCTGATAAAACAGGATCTTGGTTTAATATATCTCGTATACCATGATGTATAATGCTAAATAAAGTTGGGTTAAAGTAAATTCCCGTTAGTAGCCCCCTAGTGAGGGGATCGTCCTTTCTAGCTTTTAACATAAAAAGATCCACCATATCATAGCTTCTACCAGCGTTGGTTGTTATAGGAAAAAGAATAGCTCCATGGGTATACGTGGAACGTACCCATACTCCAGCACCTTTTAAGCTTTTTTCCAAGTCTGACTCGGTGAGATTTACTTCTTTTATCATTTTAGCTATTATTTCATGAAAATAAGGATCTTTTTGCTGGTTCATCAAAGAGTGTAACAGGGCTCCATATAGATCGATTCCTTTTGGCATAAACGGTGGAATAGCATCGATAAAAAATTTAAGAGTTGAACAATATAACAATATTCTAAGGACATTATCGATAGTCGCCAAACCCTCTGAGGACATAAATTCTAGCGGTAAAGCATCTCTAAGAAGCTCCGCACCACTAGGCGAAAAAAAAGATATAGCACTGGTGTTACAAATATAATGAATGGTATCTGCCATTTCCATTTCCCTATAAATGTCAAAGTCTGGTGGGTTGGGTAATAAGAGACTAATAGCTGGAAATGATTGAAATGTCAAAAATAAATATTGCTGGATCAGGCCTTGGCGAATATAGTTAGAGTTCAGAGAAAACCACTCAGCTGCTCCCACGGTCATCAGACTAAGGGTGATATTCTTATAATTAACGCTTGCAGAGTACCTAAGAAAATGTTCGATATAGCGTTTGATAGCACGGCGACTTATAGTCATAATATTTCCTTCTTTATTATATAGATATTTTTAGAGCGCGGCAATATATCACATTTCTTTGAAAAAAGCATTAGCATAGCCCTCGCATCTTGACGGGCCATTAGGATATACTGCTCATACGATTAAGATGATGCTGGAGATACTATGGTTACACATTGGCTTACAGTGTGCGCACGAGAGGATATTCCTGCAGGGGAATGGATTACCTTTGATACGGGCGTAGAAGAATTGCTTATCATCAACCTGGAAGGCGATATCTACGCCATACAAGATCTGTGCACACACGACGGTGGCAATTTAGCTGATGGTCAATTAGATGGGGATGAAATAGTCTGCCCGCGTCACGGCGCGCGTTTTTGCGTTAAAACCGGCGAGGTCACCACTCCACCCGCTTATGAAGACATCAAAGCTTTTCCTACCCGTATCCAAAATGGGATGATTGAAGTAGAGGTCGAATTAATTTAGTCTATATACCCATCTGGATCAATAAGACCAATGAAATATCTATAAGGCATTTGTATTGCCTCATTATGTAATCCCGCATTAAAAACAATAGCGCGATCGGCGTGAAATACTCGTGATACATACACTGGCATTTGGTATAAATGACCGAAAGGTGGGATTGCACCCCGATCACAATCTGGAAAACGTTTGCTAAATTCTTTTTCTGCCACCAACTCCACGGTTGAAGTGGAAAATATTTTTTTCAAATACGGGATGTCTATACGTTCACAGGCAGGTACCACTAACATAGTCAACTTATTTTTCACCTTGACTATTACCACCTTGGCATATTGATATCCGGAGACATGGGCCGCTTCAGCAGTTTCTTGTGCGGTATAAACGGGTGTATGCGTGATACTCACATAACGCGCATGCGAATCATCTAGGTAGTGCTGCACAGTGACAGATGCCATTGGATTTACCCCCCGCTATAAAATGCGCTGGCTTTCTTGCCAAAAACGCCCTTGTATAGAAGTATAGCCTAATTTGGTCTATTTTTGTACCGGCCTGTCGACTTTTTGCCACTTTTAGCAGATATCTCAATCATCCGCTCCCTAACGGTCGCGGCTCGGTTACTATCTGACAGTCGCGGCTCGCTTCAGTCGCGCCCCGGTTTATCAGTTTGCCATTGCTTCAACAACGCCAAAAAATCATTTTCATTTAAAACAGGTACTTGTAATTTATGCGCTTTATCCAGCTTAGAACCCGGTGCATCCCCTACGATGACGCCGTGCGTCTTTTTAGACACGCTGCTACTTACCTTAGCACCCAATGCCTCTAAACGCTCTTTAGCTTCTTCACGCGATAAAGTTTCTAAAGTGCCTGTAAGAACAAAAGTCTGTCCTTGTAAAGGCTGTAATGCCCTCTTTTGGGCTTGTGGCCAATTTACGCCCGCAGCTACAATCGCCCGAATGATTTTCTTATTGTGTGCCTCACTCAAAAAAGCATGTATGTGCGCGGCAACCACTGGGCCTATGTCATTTAAAGCCATCAAGTCTTCTTCATTGGCCTCATACAAAGCCTCTAGGCTTTGAAAATGCTGCGCCAAAATTTTAGCCGTTGCCTCTCCCACTTCGCGGATCCCTAAAGCATATAAAAATTTGGCAAAAGTGGTTTTTTTACTTGTTTCTATCGCTTGCAAGATATTTTCGGCTGATTTAACACCCATACGTTCTAGGTTTGCTAAAGTGTTTAAATCTAAATGGTAAATATCCGCTGGTGACTGTAGAATATTTTTTATAACCAGTTGCTCAATTAATTTATCCCCTAGACCCTCTATATCCATAGCCTTGCGTGAGGCATAATGTACTATGGCTTCTTTGCGTTGTGCAGGACAATGCAACCCTGCCATGCAACGTATAGCGGCTTCATCGGGGACTTTATATACGGGGCTTCCACATACAGGGCAATGCACAGGAATGCTCACTGCGTGCGTATTTTGCGTTCTCTGGGCTAATACTGCCCCTACTACCTCGGGAATGACATCGCCAGCACGACGCACAATCACCGTATCGCCGATACGGATGTCTTTACGTGTCATTTCATCAAAATTATGTAAAGTGGCATTGCTAACGGTAGCGCCACCGACAAATACCGGCGCTAAGCGCGCCACCGGTGTTAATGTGCCCGTTCTACCCACCTGCCATTCAACATCTAAGAGCTGCGTCATGACTTCTTCGGCAGGAAATTTATATGCCACAGCCCAACGCGGCGCTCGTGTTGCCACCCCCAGCTCTTCTTGTAAATGAATATCATCGACCTTAATGACCACACCATCGCTATCGTAAGTCAATGACGCGCGTCGTGCTAGCAAGTGTTCATAATACTTTAAGCAAGCGTCTATACCCATTACTCGTTCACTATCCCCATTGACTTTAAACCCCCACTTCTTTAACGATAACAAGCGTTCATAATGACTGTTACTTAGAGGTGTATCGTCGCTGATAAAGGCAATCGCGTAAGGAAAAAAACTTAAACGCCTCTCTTTCATAATACGCGGGTCCAATTGCCGCAAGCTACCGGCAGCGGCATTGCGTGGATTAGCAAATGTTTTCTGTCCTTTCTGACGAGCCTCAGCATTTAAGCGATTAAAAACCGCTTTAGACATATAGGCTTCCCCCCTCACTTCTAAATGCTGTGGCGGTGTAGTGCTGCGTAATATTAACGGGATTTCGCCGATGGTACGCACATTATGGGTAATATCTTCGCCCATAACACCATCGCCACGCGTACCTGCACGTACCAATTGTCCGGCTTCATAATGCAGACTTACTGCCAATCCATCCAGTTTAGGTTCACAGCTATAGGCTATATCATTACTCTGCAATCGCTCTGCGATACGCCTAGCAAAACCCTGTAAAGACACTTCATCAAAAACATTATCGATTGACAGCATTGGGATTGTGTGGCGAATGCTGTGAAAAGCTTTGATGGCCTCTGCACCCACTCTTTGCGTAGGTGAATTAGCGCTGAAGTATTGTGGATAGGCTTCTTCTAGCTGCAACAGTTGTTGAAACAAGCTATCGTACTCACTATCGGGCACAGTAGGCGCATCTAAGACGTAATATTGGTAATTATACTCCGTCAAAAGCTGGCGCAACGATAGAATTTTCTGTAGAACATCATTTTTTTGCTTCATAACTCACTCTCATCTAAACAATCTCTGCCTATTGTCCTTCATTATCATCCCAAAAAGCACTTTTTCATATCAAAAAAAACAAATTTTTGTAAATTTTTATGGATTTTCCAAAAAAATATATTTAATTTTCCTTTTTTTCACTGTAAACTAGCTCTTACCGGCTAGGGATAGCACTAAAAACGGTAAATTTATGAAAATATTTACTGTTTTTTCTCCAAAACCGTGTTGACATAAAAAAAATGTGCTATCTTTACTGGTGATCACGTTACGATAATGAATTCGTTCTTTATCGTAACTTTAACTGTAGTGGTAATCAAGGAGAAGACAAGATGGCAAAGTCCATACGTAAACACGCAAAGACAGCAACTAAACCTGCAAAGGCTAAAGTTGCCCGTAAGAGCGTAGCTAAAAAGGCGTCACGTAAAGCAGTGGCTTCAAAGGGTGTAAGCAAACGCGAGCATGCTTTGAAGAAACAAATGCAAGTCGTGGCAAAGAAAGTAGCCGCAGCTAGAAAGGAAGCAGCAAAGAAGATCGCTAAGATCAGGGCCGCTGCCGCTGCTGAGTTGAAAAAGCAATTAGCCGCAGCTTATAATAAAGGCGTACAAGAAGCTATAGCCGCATTCAAAAAAGCTGAAGCTTCATTGTCTAAAGGTGCTAAAAAGACGACTAAAAAGAAGAAGTCTAGCGCTAAGAAATCTACCGTAAAGAAAACTACGGCTAAGAAATCTGGTGTAAAAAAGAGCACTGCCAAGAAAGCTGGCGCTAAAAAGAAAGTCGCTAAGAAAAGCGTTGCTAAGAAAAGCACTGCTAAGAAATCTACCGTAAAGAAAACTACGGCTAAGAAATCTGGTGCTAAGAAAAGCGTCGCTAAAAAGACTGGCGTCAAAAAAAGCACTGCGAAAAAAACTGTAGCGCGTAAAGCCCACAAAACTGTGGCTGCTAAAAAGCGTCCTACAGCCGCTCGCAAGGCTAAACGTACTGCTAAGCACCGTTCGGTTGCTGTAGCAAGCTAAATGCTTTTTTAGCTAAAAAATAGCCAAAAAGCCACAAATTCTTCGGGATTTGTGGCTTTTTTTATGGGTTAATGGTTTTTAGAATCCTGTTGTCCTCTACCGAAGGTCGACAAAATTATGATGAATATACAATCTGGCTTTCTAAAAATGAACTGAGTAGCTTCGTCACTTCTTCTGCTTGTTCTAAGTTGGCGATATGTCCCGCATCTTTAATCACCTCTAACTTTCCATTACACAATCGGTCGGCCATATCTTTGGCTTCTGCTGGTGGTCTAGGCTGATCATCCGCACCAACGACTACCAAAGTCGGTTGCTTAATTTCTGATAAACGTGCCAGCAAACAATCGCGAGTGAAAATCATATGGCCTAGAGTGGCAATGCCAGGAATATTGTCTGCAGGAAAAGCCATTAAATGTGCTTTGAAGTCCTGGACCATTTTGGGATTATTCACACAAGTCTTAGGCGAAAAAAATATGGGCGCGATTATATTGGCTAATGCCTCAGAAACTCCTTTATGCGCTCGCATTGCGGCTAACAGTCCCAAATATGTTTCTTGGGTCACTTTAGGTTCAGCCCCTACATAGGTATCCATAATGACTAAAGCGCTGACCGCTTCAGGATGATCTAGTGTTAATTGTACACCCCACATGCCGCCTACCGATAAGCCTACAACTGCGAATTGCTCCAAGCCCAAGGCTTGTGTAAATTGCCAATAATCATTGGCCAATTCAGACATAGTATAGCGTTCGACATTGAGATGATCCGACTGACCATGATCCCATAAATCAACGACCAAACAACGATAATGCTGCGATAATGCTTCTATTTGTGGTTTCCACATGTGTGCATTCCATAAAAAGCTATGGCCAAATAATATGGGGAAACCCTCACCTTCATCCAGGTAATGTAACTGACGACCGTTGATTGTCATAAATGGCATTTTTTATCTCCTTGTACTCTTCGCATTTGACCTTTAGGCTTTGTTGCCTACGCCCATCTCGCACCCAGTATATGACATAAGTACGTCACTCCTGGTTCTCGAGAGCTAGTCTTCTACCCTATAGAATCCACTGCTGTGAGTATATTAATATCTACGCAATTACACGTTCTTTTTTCGTAGGCAATACCGCCTTTTCTTCCACCCCGTCTAAAGCAGCCAATAAAGCAGGTAAAAGCGCTGCAAATTCACCACTACACAATACAAATTCAGCATCGAATTGATCTACCGTGGTTTCAGTGCTCACTTCCACCGCTTCTTCTTGTATGAGGTCAGTAAACTGAATGCGCTTAATGCTAAAATCGTCTTCTAAAATAAAATTCAAGCGTTCACGCCACACGAATTTGGCGCGGAATAATTCCTTCCCTGCTAATAGGTGTTGCGTAACTTCTTCACTTTCTACCGCTTGATTTAAACATTTAATGATATTTTTAGCCTGACGAGGATCACGCAATTCGCAGTAATCGTTAAATTCAAAACCCTCAGCTGCTCTGCCTTCAATCGCCCATTGCGTTAGGGTACGGCTAATAGCATTTTCCACACTGACGGCTTCCAATTGAATATTAGGCAACGATTTTTTCAATAAAATAATAAATTCTTCAGCTTTAGCACGACGACCGGTGTCTATTATCAGCCATTGATGACGCTTGTCAAAATAAGCATACGTGACATCCCCCTTAGTAAAAGCCCTAGGCAATAAATGCAGAGTCACTTCTTCTTGTAATGCGCGTTTATCTCTGGCACTGGCCTTACGCCCTTCTTGTTCTAAGGCTAATAATTTTTGTTGCACTTGTTCACGCACCACACTTTGCGGTAATAATTTTTCTTCTTTGCGCAATGCCAGCATAATACAACCCGCCGCTTCATGCGTTAAACGATCGTGCCCTACTCCCATTGGCGGTGCCCAACCGATAGTCAAATGTTCTAATTGCCCACAAGGCCTGCTGGGCAAGTCGGCCAATAATTCATGTAATTCTTCGGCATTGTATTCAAATGGACTCAGCACGCGATACGCTAGTATATTTTTAAACCACATATAAACCTCTTTTGTTGGATGCGACATAATACCATATTTGAGTACAGCGCTCATTTCACCGCTATATCATAATCCAATCGGTCTTTTTATAGTTCATCTATTGAACACAAATAAAAGTTTTGTGTATTTTTTAACAAGAACAATTTGCAATTGGGTAGTCCTTTTGCTAAATTGCCATTTGTGTTAAGAACTGTTACATTTCTTACAGTTAAAAAAATGTATGTGCTAGTTAAAATAAGATCTTTTACAAAAAATACCGCGATTTCTTATAAAAATCAATTCATTAAATGGAATAAAAACAACATGGGAAAAAATAAATTTAACAATGCAGTAAATGGAGCACAACACTGGGAAAGAATTGGTAATCACTATTCTAATACACAGAAAAATCCAAGTAACGTTAAGTCCTGGGCCAAGGAAAATGGAAGTGTAAATCACACGAAACTGTTCTTTTTTGGATGCATAGGTACATTGATAATAAGCGGTGCATTGATAGACGGAGTTAGTGCTACTCCACCGAATCGAGGTGATAGAACTAGAAATCATACTTCTAGCTCAACTATCCATAACGAAACTCAGGCTCAAACCAATTCAACGCCAATCAAGGAGCTTCAACCACCCGTCACGCTTACTCCAGTTTCAATACCTACTCCAACTCCCACCCCAACTCCAACAAAAAATCATAATGACATCGGCGAAGCTGGTAAAGTGGTATCTACAGTTTTGGCTGCATCGGCTATTAGTCTGGCGGCAGCAGCTTGTTTTTTTACTATTCGTAGAAAATGTACTGGAGATACTAACGCGAGCGAAAAAGCCTCGCTTAAAAAGACACCGACTTGTTCCGCCCATTCCCACTGAAATTTCAATTCTGTACAGACACGATAAATCGTGTCTGTACTTTTTGTTAGAAAGAGGGAGACAACATCTATATTTCTAAGCAAAATGGCATTGATTGCCCACTAAAAGATAAATTTTCTACTATTTTATAACGACTAAAAAAGTCCTGTTTCTGCTCCATTTGTAAACCTAGTTTACAAAAATATTTATCTATTTTAATATAAATATATGATGTCTATTTCATTGTATTCTTGCCAGTCCCCCTTTTTTGTCCTAAACTACGCAAAAATAAAGGAGCTTCTCAATATGAAATACCGTTCTGCTGGTTTTACCTTGATTGAACTCATAATTGTCATTGCCATTATCGGCATCTTGGCGAGCATTGCTTATCCTAGTTATACGGCATATGTAGAGCGCGGTAGACGCAGTGATGGGCAAAGTGCGTTGTTGGATTTATCACATCGTATGGATCAATATTTTAGTGAAAATAAAAGTTATGAGGGAGCTACTTTAGCGCAGTTGGGTGTAAAAGAAACTTCACCAGAGGGTTACTATACTTTGAGCATTAACAATCTTTCAGGCAATACTTTCACAGTCAATGCCACACCCACAGATGCACAAAGCAACGATAGCTGTGGCACGTTAACGATGAATCAATTGGGACAACGCGGTTTTACAGGAGCTAATGCGGTCGCAGCAGATTGCTGGTGATACTCACAGCAGAAGGGTATAAGAAAAAGGGTGGTTGCCCACCCTTCCCCACGCTGCATTCCGTGGCAGCGCTTTTTACACTGTTCTCCCTAAGCAATCCACTTCCTTTGGATCAGTACATCCTGTACACCAACCTAGGATAAGACAAAGCCTATTACATTGCAATTCAGAGCAACCAGATGAAAATCAATATTTTTATATATAAATCAACATGTTATGATTAAAGCTGGCCTTGCGAGCGTTTCATTTTAAGAAATTTCGTATAAACAAAATATGTGTTAATTATATTATTCTGCTGTTAAACAAGACTTATCCACAGAATCTGTGGATAAGCATGTGGATGATTGAGGTAAAGCCTATGGCATATTGCTTTTTGTACTAATCATAGCCATAATTGCAACTCACTTGTTTATAATAATAACGCGCTATCCGAGGCACTTCGTGGCTAATTACTTCAAAAAATGCACACGCTCTTATGTAGAACTCTATCGAGGTTTACCCATACGATTGTGGGTGGGTTTGAGTGCCTCTTTTATCAACTCATTAGCCGGTTCAGTGATCGTTTTTCTATCTCTTTTTTTTACCAATCAACGTCATTTCACGGTGGCACAAACGGGACTGTTGGTCACATTGTTTGGCATAGGTGCTACCTTCGGTGCTTATCTGAGTGGTAGATTGTGTAATCATTACTCTACTCAACGAATCTCTATTGTATCCTTGCTCATCATTGCGTCAGCTCTACTCTGTATCCCCTACTGTTATAGTCTCTATGTATTCATTCCCCTGATGACTTTCATGGGAATATCGGCTTATGCTTTTATTCCGGCTAATCGTATATGGATCTTGGCACAATGTGGTGAAAACGATAAAGTACGCGCCAATAGTTTACGCTATATGTTAGTCAACTTGGGTTTCGGCATTTCTGTCTTTATTGACGGGTTTTTGGCTCATTATAGCTATTTTCTATTATTTACCGTTAATGGTTTAATCATCTCTCTTTCCGCTTTAACGCTAGTCTGGGCGGGTGGTAAAGAAGAAAAAGAAACCTGTATCAAAGAAGATAAAAGGCCTTTCTGGAAATTACACGTCTTTGAAAATAAACTTTTTGCCGTTTACTATTGCATCCTCTTTATCGCCGTAATGCTGTACGCACAATTAAAAATAACCTATGCTATTTATTTGCAACAGTATTACCATACCACCGCACCTATGTTAAGTTATTTATTTTTAACCAACTGCCTGCTGATCATCGCTTTGCAAGTCTGGGTCGTTGAGAAAACGCGTCGTTTTGATCAAGCCATCGTTGCGGGACTAGGTGCTTTTCTAATTGGTTTAGGGTTGTTTATTTTAATATTAGGGACCAATTATTACTGGGCTTTAGTGTCTGCAGTCATTTGGACTCTAGGCGAAATGCTAGCCTTCCCTGTTATTCAAATGTCGTTGTACAACAAAGCGAATGAAGCTGCCCGCGCTACACACATGGGCTTGTATCAATCTGTTTACGCCTTTGCGACTGTTGCCGGATCCGCACTAGGCAGTTGGTTGTATCACTTTAATCAAGGCTTCGTCTTGTGGATAGTGTGTGGCTTATGCGGCATTTTCTGCTGGAGATTGTCCTATACCATACGAGAAAAGAAAACGGTATTGTCTACCGTTTCTAATACATAACTACGACTTTTTCTTACGTGCCTCTTCTTTTTCCATTTGCTCGCGCGCAACGTTGTAGTCAAAACCTTTGCTTTCGTCGGTCAGACTCATTTCGCCGATCAGGGCTTCGGCATCGAAAGGATCGACTAAACCTTCACGTACCATTGCCACGGCTCTGTCGCGGTAAGTTTGCCAACCCATAGAGCGCAAATAACGCTCCCAGGATAAGATATCTAGCTTTTGAATGTATTCACGGCCTTTCTCATCTACCCAGACTACCTCAGCAACCACTTTACGGCCTGATAAAGCTGAACTGCCACATTGCTTACAACCACCGGGCCTACGAGCATATAAATGCTCTACGGCATCCCCAAAAATGATTTCCCAGCGATGCATATCGTTAACATGCGCCTTGGCCGTTTTTAAAGGGATTTTACAATGCGGACACAACACAGCAATTAAGCGTTGGAAAATAAGGCATACCAACACATTGCTGTCGCTTAACATCACCGACGAAATACCCATATCTGCCAAGCGTAAGATGATACCCGGCGCTGAGTTGGTGTGTATGGTTGAAAACACCAAGTGACCTGTGATGGTGGCGCGCAACATGACATTGGCTGTATCTTCATCACGCATTTCCCCTAATACGATGTAATCGGGATCCATACGCAATGCTGCTCGACCAAAGCTGGCAAAGCTTCTGTCGTCTGTTTTAACATTTACCGGTACTTGTGTGGCGCTATGCACAACTTTTTCAACCGGATCTTCAATGGTATATACCTTACGGGTATTTTTAATCAGGTGCAAACACGCGGCCAAGGTGGTGGTTTTACCGGAACCCGTAGGCCCAGATAACAACACCGCTCCGTGCGGCATTTGTATGGCGCGTTTTATAATATAAATTTGTTCTATGGTATAGCCTAAGTCTTCTAGCGAAACGATGCTGCTCTCTTTTTCCGTGCCTAAGATCCGCATCACCATATCGAAGCCGCCGTGTGCAGGCATACTGGCCAAACGCAAACGTATATCGCCAGATTTAACCTTCAATGGCATAGCTGCATCTTGAGGTACCAAGGGATTAAAATGCGCTGTAGCATGGTCGGTTTCTTTATTAAAAGCTACCGCTGCAACTTCGCGTCCTAATCGAGGGAACCATTCGGCATGCAAATACAATTCACCATATTTACGAAAACGAATGCGGCATACATCGGTACGTATTTCCATGTGTATATCGCTCACATCCGCATCTACCGCTTCTTGCACCAAAGTACGTAAGCGCTTTTGTTGACCGCTGATTTCTTCAGCCATGTCTTGCTGAATTTGTTGGTAATCTTTTATAGAGCCTAAGTTTTCCAGAAAGGAATTAATAAGTGAAGGTGCTGCGACCAAGACTTCACCAGGACGTATATTTTTATTGACCATCGCAATACGACAGTTTTGTACATCGCGCGAGCCTGGATCAGAGGTTAAGATGGTACCGCTTTTTAAAACAATGATATTTTTGCGCTGTAAACACCAGCCAGCCATTTCAGGCGAAGGTCTATCATCACTCGCTAACTGTGCTTTGCTGGTCACCACCTTGACACCGGGCGGCGCTTTAAAACTACTACTTTCTATATCGTCCATATAGCTTTAGCATCCGTATTGAATATATTACAATTATAGACCTATTTTGCTAGAAGATGCGAGTTTAACACTGAAGGCCAGAACTCTGCCATCCTCGGGCCGGAGCCTGTACTCAGTACTCCGGGCAGCCGAGGATAACAAATCGCTCTAAATAACCTCCCAGCCTGTGACTTCAGCAACCGCCTGCCCTATGTGCGCAGGAGAATGCGTTGTATGCACGCCAGCAGCTTCTAAAGCCGCAAATTTTTCCTTAGCCGTTCCTTTGCCGCCCGCAATAATAGCACCTGCATGTCCCATGCGTTTGCCTGCAGGGGCAGTTACACCAGCAATATAAGATACCACTGGTTTGGTTACATGCGCCTTAATAAAGGCTGCAGCTTCTTCTTCAGCACTACCACCAATTTCACCTACCATGATAATGGCTTCCGTTTGTGGATCATTTTGGAACAATGCCAATATATCTACAAAGGTAGTCCCAGGGATAGGATCTCCCCCTATACCCACGCAGGTGCTTTGGCCAAAGCCCAGTGCCGTCGTTTGAGACACAGCTTCATAGGTTAAAGTCCCCGACCTAGATACTATACCCACACGACCTTTCTTGTGTATATGGCCAGGCATAATACCAATCTTGCATTCGCCTGGCGTAATCACGCCTGGACAATTTGGACCTATCAAACGTATATTTTTCTTTGTGTCTAAATAAGCACGTACAGCCAACATATCCAAAACAGGAATGCCCTCGGTGATGCAGACGATAAGTTCTAGGCCCGCATCTATAGCTTCAACGATAGAATCCTTACAAAAAGGCGCAGGCACATAAATAACGCTAGCTGTTGCCCCTGTTTCTTTGACCGCTTCTTTTACCGTATCGAATACCGGTTTATCTAAATGCAGTTGCCCGCCTTTACCTGGAGTAACACCGCCTACTAATTTGGTACCGTAGTCTAAGGCTTGTTGTGAATGCAAGGTACCTTGATTACCGGTAAAACCTTGACAGATCACCTTCGTATCTTTATTAATTAATATACTCATTATTTATCCTCCACTGCGGCAACGATACGTTTTGCGCCATCTTCAAAGCTATCAGCTGCAATCACGTTTAAACCACTTTTTTCTAAAATTTGTGCGGCCAATTCGGCATTATTACCTTCTAAGCGCACGACTACGGGTAGCTGTGTTTTCACTTCACTGACTGCGCTGATAATACCTTGTGCTATCATATCGCAACGCACGATACCGCCAAAAATATTGATAAAAATACCTTTGACTTTTTCGTCGGATAAAATGATTTTAAAGGCTTCTGTCACGCGTTCTTTGGTTGCGCCACCGCCCACATCTAAAAAGTTAGCGGGTTTCCCACCGTGCAATTTAATTAAATCCATGGTTGCCATGGCTAAACCAGCGCCATTGACCATACACCCTATATCGCCATCTAGCGCAATATAATTTAGTTCCCATTGATGCGCTCTATTTTCACGATCATCTTCTTGCGTGGTATCGCGTTGTGCGCGCAAGTTAGGGTGACGATATAATGCATTGTCATCTAGATTAATCTTGCCATCTAAACAAACTAACTCACCATTTTCTTTGATAACCAAAGGATTGACTTCTAACAGACTTAAATCATTGTCTATAAATAATCTGCCCAAGCCCAGCAAAATCTGCGTAAATTCTTTTATTTGCGCCGCATTTAAGCCTAGTTTAAAGCCCAAGTCACGCGCCTGAAACGGCAATAAGCCCACTATAGGATCCACCACCGTTGTTAGAATCTTCTCAGGATGTTTATGTGCCACTTCTTCAATTTCCACGCCACCTTCGGTAGACGCCATAAAGACGATTCGTCGCAAAGCTCTGTCGACCACAGCACCCAAATACAATTCTTTGGCGATGGCAGAAGGTTCTTCGATTAAAATTTGATGTACTGGTTGACCATTGGCATCAGTTTGATAGGTTACTAAACGTGTGCCTAATAAAGCTTGTACCGCTGCTTTCACATCCTCTTTATTGGAGACAATCTTCACGCCGCCTGCTTTACCGCGACCACCAGCATGCACTTGGGCTTTCACCACCCAACGCTCGCCACCCAAATGGGCTAATGCTGCGGCTACTTCATCGACGCTAGAGACCACTTCACCGTGCGGCACGGCAATGCCGTACTCACGAAACAGCGCTTTGGCTTGATATTCATGTAAATTCATTGTTGTTTCCTATATTATTTTACTAAAAATCTTTTAATTACCTCCGCTCCCTAACGGTCGCGGCTCAGTTCCAAAATTATAATGCAAGTAACATCCGTGCGGGATCTTCCAAAAACTGTTTTACCGCCACTAAAAAGCTGACAGATTCACGACCATCGATAATACGATGATCATAAGATAAAGCGACATACATCATCGGACGTATCACCACGACGCCATTCTCGGCTACGGGTCTTTCTTGAATCTTATGCATGCCTAGAATACCGCTTTGCGGCGGGTTGATAATGGGTGTAGCCATCAATGAGCCAAACACCCCACCATTAGTAATGGTAAAAGTACCGCCCGTCATTTCTTCAACCGTCAGCTTGCCCTCACGTGCACGTGCTGCGCTGTCGGCAATTGTTTTTTCAATGCCTGCTAAGCTTAAGGTTTCAGCGTTGCGTATGATAGGTACGACTAAACCACGTGGCGTGGATACAGCGATACCCACATCGTAATAACCGTGATAAATAATATCTGTCCCATCTATAGAAGCGTTCACATCGGGAAATTTTTTCAAAGCTTCCACGACGGCTTTAGTAAAGAAGGACATAAATCCTAATTTAACGCCGTGCGCTTTTTCAAATTCATCTTTATAGCGACTGCGTAAATCCATTACCGGTTGCATATTGATTTCATTAAAGGTGGTCAACATGGCAGCATTGTGTTGTGCTTCTACTAAACGCTCTGCGATCTTGGCACGCAAACGGGTCATCGGCACTCTTTCTTCAGGGCGCGAGCCTGCAGCTACAGTGCTAACAGCGGCAGGTGTCTTTTGTGCTAAATCTTCTTTGACAATACGGCCACCCTTACCACTGCCTTGTAAGCCTTGTACTTTGATATCGTTTTCAGCAGCAGCGCGGCGCACCGCTGGGCTTAAGTGTGGTTCTGCTTCAGCGGCTGCTGTAGCTTTAGTATTATCGACTGGTTTAGCACTTGCGGTACTTACAGCGCCTGCATTCAATTTCCCCAGCAAAGCATCAGCCAATACTGTTTTGCCTTCAGGCACGGTAATTTCAGCTAAAACACCGCTTTCAGGCGCGGGCACTTCTAATACCACTTTATCTGTCTCTAATTCTACCAAGGTTTCATCGCGTTGCACGCTGTCACCTGCTTTTTTATGCCATTTGAGAATGGTGGCATCCGCAACCGATTCAGGCAAGGCAGGAACTCTAATTTCAATCGACATTCTTTATTTCCTCTCTTATTTTAATGTAAGTGCATCTTTAACCAATTGTTGTTGCTCTGCCGTATGTCTAGCCAGATAACCTGCAGCAGGGGCTGCAGAAGGAACACGACCCGCATATTGTAATTCTTGACCAGATATCAACGCCTTACGCATAGCATGTTGTAATGAATACCATGCGCCTTGATTTTGCGGCTCTTCCTGACACCAAACAATATCTTTAACGTCTTTATACGGCGCTAAGACTTCCTTCAATTGGGCTTCTGGAAATGGATACAATTGTTCAATACGAATGATAGCCACATCTTTTTGTGCATCGTCGCGTCGTTTTTGCAATAGGTCGTAATAGACTCGACCTGCACACAACACAACTCGTTTGATTTTCTTTGCAGGTAAATCATCTACTTCACCTATAACCGGTTGGAATGCACCCTTGACTAAATCATCCCAAGTGGACACAGCCAATTTATGGCGCAATAAGCTCTTGGGCGTCATGACGATTAAAGGTTTACGATAGGGTCTGAGCATTTGTCGTCTAATCATATGAAAACATTGTGCTGGCGTAGTCGGTACACAGACTTGCATATTATGTTCCGCACACAATTGTAAAAAACGCTCCAGACGTGCAGAAGTATGCTCAGGGCCCATACCTTCATAGCCATGCGGTAAAAATAAAGCTAAACCGGATAAACGCGACCATTTTTGTTCGGCGGCACTGATGAATTGATCTATCACCACCTGCGCTCCATTCACAAAATCACCAAACTGCGCTTCCCAAATCACTAGAGTCTTAGGATCGGTACTGGCATAACCATATTCAAAAGCCATCACCGCTGCTTCGGATAATATGGAATCTATCACCGCAACGTGTGCGTTTTGTTGCTGACATTGGGCCAATGGTAAATATTCCTGCCCTGTTTCATAATCATGTAATACTGCGTGTCTGTGTGCGAAAGTGCCTCGACCACAATCTTGACCCGAAATACGCACTCCAAAACCTTCATCTAATAATGAAGCATAGGCCAAGTTCTCAGCAAACCCCCACATAAAAGGTTCTTTGCCTTCTAGCATTTGCTGACGCGCTTGCATTTCACGCGCGACTTGCGGTTGTAAAGAAAAGTCTTTAGGTAAGGTCAATAGTTTTTCAGCCAAGGCATGTAACTTTTTGCTGTCTATAGTATTGTTGTAAGTTGCGTCCCATTCCGTATTCAGATAAGGAGTCCAATCGATGTTTTTAAAGTGCACTGGATTATCATCTACTACCGTCACTACGGATTTACCAGCATCTAATAAGGCTCTGTAAGCATCTATAGATTGTGCGCGCTCAGCCGCTGTAATAACGCCTTGTTGCTCTAAGGTATCGCCATATAAGCCGAGGACAGTAGGACGTTTACGTATCACGCTGTACATCACCGGTTGTGTGATAGCCGGTTCATCGGCTTCGTTATGACCCAAACGACGATAAGATACTAAATCGATCACCACATCGCGATTAAATTGCATTCTAAAATCTAAAGCCAATTGCGCTGCTTTCACCACCGCTTCGGGGTCGTCACCATTGACGTGAATAATAGGCGCTTCAATCATTTTTGCTGCATCAGTGCAATAACGCGATGAACGTGCATCGCGCGGATCGCTGGTCGTAAACCCTACTTGATTATTCAGCACAATGTGCACAGTGCCACCGGTACTATAGCCGCGGGTTTGCGACAGGGTGAAGGTTTCCATCACAACCCCCTGACCAATAAAAGCTGCATCGCCGTGTACTACAATAGGAATCGTTGAATTACGGGTTTTATCGTTTAGATTATCTTGTCTAGCGCGTACTGAACCTTCTACTACCGGAGAGATAATTTCCAAATGAGAGGGATTAAAGGCCAAAGCCAGATGCATCAAACCTTGTTTGGTTTTTACGTCGGTAGAATAACCCATATGGTATTTCACATCACCAGAGCGACCATTTTGCAGGTGAATACCTGCAAATTCATCGAATAATTTTTGTGTAGGTTTGCCCAAAATATTGACGAGTACATTCAAACGACCGCGATGTGCCATGCCGATGATAATCCCTTTAACACCTTCATTTCCTGCGCGTTCAACTAAGGTGGACATTAAAGGAATAAAACTATCGCTGCCTTCTAATGAGAAGCGCTTTTGCCCTACAAATTTATTGCCTAAATACTTCTCTAAGCCTTCAGCTGCGACTAATTTTTCAAATATTTTTTTCTTTTCATCCGCATTCAGAGTTCTTTGTGGGTCGTCATCTTCAAACCGTGTTTGTAACCAAGAAAGAACGGCTGGGTCGCTAATATGCATATATTCTAATGTAGTATGGCCGCAATAAATCGATGCCAACTTCTTACCCACAGCTTGTAGCGGCGCGCTATCGCCCAAGTGATTCACACCAAAATCATGCGGATTAATGGCAGTATTGAGATCGGCACTGGATAAACCATATTGCTTAGGGTCCAATGAAGGATGTGCTGGATGATCTACCAAACCCAGAGGATCTAAATCAGCTGCGGTATGGCCATAACGTCTATAGGCATCTAACCATTGACCTATTTTATAATACAGCGGTGACGCGACTGTTCCTTGAGCCGCAACGGCTGATCTAGGACTTTGCGCCAACTGCAAGAAATTTTGACGCACGCTTTGTGGCGACACTTCAATCTGACCATTGACCTTGGGTAAGCTTGCAAAATAATTACGCCAATCGGCTTCTAAAGCATTGGGATCACGTAAGTAGATTTCATACATTTCTTCTAAATAGGTTACGTTGCCGCCCGCTAAAAAAGAGCTTTTTTTCATTTTCTCAATATAGGGTTCTAGTGCCATAATCACTAATTTCCTTCTGCTAATAATTCAGACCGTATATGACCTATAGCGCGGGTAGGATTTAAACCCTTAGGACATACATCTACACAATTCATCACACCCCTACAACGGAAAACGCTGAAAGGATCGGTTAAGGCTTCTAAACGTTCCACCTTAGCCGTATCGCGACTATCGGCAATAAAGCGATAAGCTTGTAAAAGCCCAGCAGGGCCTATAAATTTCTCTGGATTCCACCAGAATGAAGGACACGAAGTAGAACAACATGCACACAAGATACATTCATATAAGCCATCTAATTTTTTGCGCTCAGCGGGACTTTGCAAACGTTCTTTGGCGGGCGGTGGCTCATCATTGATTAAATAAGGTTTGACCTTTGCATATTGTTCGAAGAAAATTTTCATATCGACGACTAGATCGCGTATAACAGGTAAACCTGGCAATGGACGCAACTCAATAGGTTGTTTTAAAGCCGATAATAAAGTGACACAAGCCAAACCATTGCGACCGTTGATATTCATGCCATCGGAACCACAGACGCCTTCTCTACAAGAACGTCTAAAAGCCAAGCTATCATCCATCGCTTTGATGCGTAAGATAGCTTCTAATAACATCATATCCTGTTTATCGGGAATGGTTAATTCATAATCTTGCATAGTCGGTTTAATATCGACTTCAGGATTAAACCTATAAATTTTAAATTTAACTGTGCGCATTGCTTCAGACATTAGAGCACCTCTTACAATTAATAGACTCGTTCTTTAGGTTCAAATGGTTTAACATGCAATGGTTTCATGTTTACCGCGCGTTGCGTCATACGATGACCTTCACCGTGATACACCGTATGCGTTAACCAATTGATATCATCCCGTTTAGGAAAATCTTCTCTGCTGTGCGCGCCGCGACTTTCGGTACGGTAAATGGCTGCATGTGCCGTCGCCAGTGCCGTCGCCATTAAATTATCCAACTCTAGAGCTTCTATGCGTGTAGTGTTAAACACACGACTGTGATCCTTAAAGGCGGCGTGGTTCAACCGTTGTTGCAATTGCAATAACTTATCCAAACCTTGTTGCATGTGTTCACCAGTACGAAACACACCAAAATCTTCTTGCATTGTTTTTTGCATTTCAAAGCGTATTTGACTCACCGATTCACCTTCGCGGGTGTTATCCCAACGATTCAGGCGGCTCATCGCTGCATCTAATTCGGCTTCTCCTACGCTTTTTAAAGGTAGGTCCCGTATCTTTTCTTTCACATCTAAACCAGCAGCTCGACCAAATACCACTAAATCTAATAAAGAATTACCGCCTAGGCGATTGGCGCCATGCACCGAGACGCAAGCGCATTCGCCCACGGCATATAAACCTTCAACCACGTACTCCTTACCGTGCTCATCGACGTTGATAACTTGTCCAAAACGATTTGTAGGAATCCCACCCATCATATAATGGCAAGTCGGCACAACGGGTATAGGCTCGCGAATAGGATCTACTCCGGCAAAGGTGAGAGACAATTCACGTATGCCCGGCAAACGTGAATTAATGAGGTCTGCGCCCAAATGATCTAATTTTAATTTAACGCAGCTCACGCCATTAATATCAAAGCCATTGCCAGCGCGTAATTCTAAAGATATAGCTCTAGCGACTACATCGCGCGAAGCCAAATCTTTGGCGTGCGGCGCATAGCGCTCCATGAAACGCTCGCCATTTTTGTTGATAAGATAACCGCCCTCGCCTCTGCAACCTTCGGTGACCAATACACCCGCACCGGCTATACCAGTAGGGTGAAATTGCCACATTTCGATATCTTGTACGGGTAAACCTGCGCGTATGGCCATACCGATACCATCGCCGGTGTTGATCAAAGCGTTGGTAGTCGATTGATAAATACGTCCAGCACCGCCTGTTGCAAAAATAATGGCACGCGCGTGTAGGAATGCAGTTTCACCGTTTTCGATGTTAAGCGCTATCACACCTGCAAAACCTTGGCCATCGGCTGCTTTAACTAAATCTATCGCAAACCATTCCGAAAAAACATTCGTTTTTTCGGCTAAATTGCGCTGATATAAAGTGTGTAATAAAGCATGACCTGTTCTATCGGCCGCAGCGCAGGTTCTAGCGGCTTGGTCACCGCCAAAATCTTTAGACTGACCACCAAAAGGCCGTTGGTAAATGCGGCCATCATCCAAACGTGAAAAAGGTAAACCCATGTGTTCTAATTCATACACTACTTGCGGTCCCACTTCGCACATGTATTCGATACTGTCCTGATCACCAATGTAATCGGAACCCTTGACCGTATCGTACATATGCCAACGCCAATCGTCTGGGTGCACATTGCCTAAGGCACAAGTGATTCCGCCCTGCGCCGACACCGTATGCGAACGCGTGGGAAACACTTTAGAAACGAGCGCCACTTGTGAGCCCGATTCAGCTAAAGCCAAAGCGGCGCGCATTCCCGCACCACCGGCGCCAATAATAATTGCATCGAAAGTATACGTTGGTAAGGCCATTACACGCTCCACACTATTGCAATCGCCACTAGAAAATAAAGAAATAGGGCGATAATAACTAAAACTTCAAGGGTTAAACGCAAACGCGCTGATTTAACATAATCGGTTAGAATGGTCCACATCCCTACCCAGGCATGCGTCAATAAACTGAGTGCCGCCAATATAGTAAAGAGTTTAACCCCTATACCCTGAAAAAATTGGAACCAGGTAGCGTAATCCAGTTGCGGCGTACACCATATAAACCCAAATATAAACAGCGTGTAAACGGCTAAGATAACCGCGCTTACCCGCTGCCATAGCCAATCTCTAACGCCATTGCCCGTTAAAGAAGTTGCACTTCTTACCATAACCATACTCCCAGCAATAAGGCCAATATCACGACCGCGGCTAAAACTAATAGTGCGCCTATACGGCCACTGATTTTTTCCTCGCCTATGCCCATATCCATCAGCAGATGACGTATGCCCGCTACCCAGTGGTACAACAAAGCCAATAAGACGATATAGACCAGGCTACGGGTCACTCCACCGTGCAGGGCTGCTTGCAGAGCGTCATAGCCTTCGGCACTGCTTAAAGATACAAGCCACAAATATAACAGGTATGGAATGGCTAGAAAAAGCACAAAACCAGACATTCTGTGTAAAATAGATACTATCGCCGCCGCTGGCATGCGTATTTTTGTTAAATTTAGAAAAACCGGTCTTTTTTTATTCATTCAGCGCCCCTACAACCACCCGACTCAGGGTGCATAGTATAACGATAAATACATTAGAACTCCAGACTTGGCTTGTATAGAGTTCATAAATTACTAGGAGCTACGTACCTTGACACTTTAAGCAGTAATTGTGGTAGTCTAAGGACTTAAAGCCAGAAGGCATTTTGAGCCCCGCACCACAAAACATATTAGGGAAAATGATGAAAAAGAAATTATTGTGGAAAACAACCGCTATTTTTATGCCATTTCTACTCTTCATTACAGCATGCGCTGATCTTGGCCCTAGACAACTCCCCATATATCAATATAACTATAATAACTCCCTAAACTATGGCCTCAACCAAGAATTACTGTTAAATATAGTACGCCTAGCTTATGACGATACCCCTTATTTTCTGACTGTGAGCAGCATATCGGCACAAATGGAACTAACTGCTGCGGCCAGCGGTAATGTAACCATCGCAAAAAATACCCCAAACTATTCTGGCAGTCCCGATACTTACAGCGCAGGCCCGAGTGTTAGCTACACCCAGCGCCCAACTATCAGCTACACTCCCATGCAAGGCGACGAATTCGCGCGCAGAATGTTACAGCCCATTGATGTAGATGATTTGAATAATTTTTCTACATGGAGTATTCAAAAAACACTCCGGATTGTAGTACAAAATATAGGGCCTTTGTATAATGCTGAAAACTCTACACGGCCCACATCGCATCTTGCACCGGTTTATTACCAACAATTTATCGATTTAGCCCTGTTAGTACGAATTCTACAAGAACAGTTTAAGGTCGATATATTTGTAATCGACGCGCCCAATAAGGCGCAAATAGAAAAGGCACCAAATAGTATACTAGGACGCCAGGGCTTAGAATTTGAAGCCGACTTTAATGATATGCAAGATCCTAATACGCGTAAAGTCTTTGCTCTGTTAGGAGTCCCCACTACATACAACAAGATTATATTTACCGAATCCGATCACAAGGGCGTATCAGGCAATGTAGTCAATATTCAAACCAGGTCTTTTCTGGGGATCTTGTATTATCTTTCTAAAGGAGTGGAAATACCGCCCGAACACCTTAAAGCCGGGCTCATAGACATAACCAGAAATGCAGATGGAACAGTATTTGCTTGGCAAAAAGTCACCAATGGCATGATAAAGATCCATTATTCCAAGTCTATGCCGAAGAATGCTGCCATAGCCATTTACTACCATAACTATTGGTTTTATGTTGCCGAAGATGATCACGATTCTAAAAAGACATTTGCCATGTTAAGTCAGCTGTATGCGTTGCTTTCCAAGGATGTCTCAGGTAACAGACCGGTATTGACTCTGCCAGTGTAAATTGCGACCATATGGAGCTAAGAGTCTAGATACCAAAGAGGACATGATGACAGATAACGCCAAATTAATTTTAAACGGCAATGATACCGTAGAATTGCCCATATATAAAGCAACTCTGGGTGAACCCGTAATCGACATAGCGCCTCTAGCGACTAAAGGCCATTTCACCTACGACCCGGGTTTTGCTTTAACAGCAGCCTGCCCCTCGACTATCACCTATATTGATGGTAATAAAGGCGAATTATTATATCGCGGCTACCCTATAGAGCAATTGGCAGAAAAATCAGACTATTTAGAAGTGTGTTACCTGCTCTTAAATGGCGAATTACCCAATCGTACGCAAAAAACCACATTTGTGGATCATATCAAACAACATACACTTATCCATGAACAAATACGCTCCTTTTTCAATGGCTTTAGACGCGATGCTCATCCTATGGCCATCATGATGGGTGTAGTCGGTGCATTGTCTTCTTTTTATCACGATACCTTAGACATTCATAATGCGGAATACAGGCAAACGGCAGCCTTCCGTTTAATTGCCAAAATGCCCACAATAGCCGCTATGTGTTATAAATATTCTATAGGTCAACCTTTTGTTTATCCGCAAAACGATTTGGATTACAGCGCAGATTTTTTACGTATGATGTTTTCCGTACCCGCAGAACCATGGAAAAGTTCACCTACGTTGACTCGCGCTATGGATAAGATCTTTATACTCCATGCTGATCACGAACAAAATGCATCTACCTCTACCGTGCGTATGGCGGGTTCTTCAGGCGCCAATCCGTTTGCTTGCATCGCTGCGGGTATCGCCACTTTATGGGGTCCGGCTCATGGCGGCGCTAATGAGGCTGTATTGAATATGTTGTATGAAATTGGCGACGTTAAACATATTCCTCGTTATATCGAAAAAGCAAAAGATAAAAACGATTCTTTCCGTTTAATGGGCTTTGGTCACCGCGTTTATAAAAATTACGACCCACGCGCTAAAATCATGCGCGAAGTTTGTCATGAAGTCTTGGCCGAAACCGGCGTGGGTGACACACCCATCTTTAAATTGGCCATGGCGTTGGAAAAAATTGCCTTAGAAGACGACTATTTTATAGAAAAGAAACTTTACCCAAATGTAGACTTTTACTCCGGCATCACCTTAAGCGCCATGGGTATTCCGGTCAATATGTTTACGGTGATCTTTGCATTGGCTAGAACCGTAGGTTGGACTGCGCATTGGATAGAAATGGTCAGTGCCAGCAACATAAAAATCGCGAGACCGCGACAATTGTATTTGGGTTCAACTCAACGCGATTTTGTGGCCATGGATAAACGGCCTAAGGCTTAAAAATTAACGACTATAAGTATATAGCGTCTAAATCTTCCTGCCATGGATACACCATGGCAGATCCTATTTTTTCTTATTGCAAAATGGATTCGTCGCACTCGATATAGTCTTGTTCGGAGAACTTAGGTTCATAGTAGGTCTAAAAAACGCAGATTGCCCACCAAGCGGTTCTAAAGATTGTGATATATTTTGATTTGGTTCTGGGTTAAGTAATTTAAGTATATTTTCACGCTCAGGACTCTTTTTCTTATGATTTTGAACTACCTCATAAGGGGTTTCCTTTAGCTTCCTTGATTTTGTACAGAGCAGTTCTTTGTATTGTTGCGGGGTAACATTTTTTTTAATAAGCGATATTAATTTTATATCGTCAAAGCATGCTGCATAATGTAAAAAATTTAATCCTCTATCATCGGTTAATGTTGGATCTCCACCATTTATTATGAATTGCTCTATTTTCTTATCTAGAAGCGCCCTATCTTTTTCTGTTTCTGATATTTTTTTAAGATTTCTCAGACCTGAAAATATTTCAATAAGGTCTTTCTTTTCTTTTAGTAAGAGAAAAATATTAGCATAATTATATGTGTTTGCCATGGACATAGGTGTTAAGCTAAGATCCTTTGTTTTCGCAGACAGCAATTCTTGACATTGTTTTAAGGAAATATGCTGTAAGATATATTCTACTAGATCCTTATCGAAGCTATCAACTGCATAATGTAAGATAGTAAAATCATTGGCCTCTTCCGTTTTCGTGGGATCTACACCCTCTGCGACAAGTAGTTTTAATGGTTCACATAATGAAGCACATTGTAATTTTCTTTCATGAGAAACCAACATGTTCAATATTACAATCAACTGTTTCTCTTTTAGTATTTGTAACGACTTTTCGTTTAGTAAAGAACTCATCTCCTTATAATAAGTAGCGTTATATCGCGCTTCCATCATAGAAATAGGTGTTGATTGAGTATTTCTTGTTTTTGCACAAAGCAATTTATCATACTGTTCCAATAATTCAGGCAAGAGATATTGTTGAATACAAATCAATAGGTCTATCCTGTTGAAGAAAATAGTAATATGTATAACGTTCCAGTCGCCAGGCTCAGTTAAAGTTAAATTTAAAATGCCTTGTTGTATAATGTCTTTTAGCTCTGCAAATAATTTTTCGCGTTCTTCTTCGCTTTTTTTCATGGATCGTTTTAGAGCGGTTAACGCTTCAATAAAATTTTTATGCCTATCTTCTAATATAGTGCTTAAATCACTTAGACTTATCTTGTTATAATTTATTTTTTGCAAAATGGTTAATATTTTTGCGGGAACATAAATCACATATGGAGTGGAATCATCAACATAAATATCTTCTTGGAATAAGAATTTTCTAATGATTCGTATAAAATTGCCCCATACTTTTAGCTGTTCTTCACTTATAATCGCTTGTTCTGGCAATGAAAAATAAGTGTAACAGCTGATCTCCACTTTGGGTATTGCCGTACTTGCCTCTTTACGGCGCTTCTCGGAAGGTTCTTTGACACGGAATGTTTCTATAGCAGAGGTTTCCCTAGAACGTTTCCTAACGTCCTGTTTATCATCATGTGGATTCGCCGCCATTATTATCCTCCTATTTCTTTTAATCAATAAAATCCGTTGGTTAGCTTAATTATATATTGTAATATTATACCCTAAGCTCAGATAAAAAAGCGTAACCACTCTCCCAATCCTCCTCTTACGGTGGCGCATAAACTGGTTATTATCTAATCAAGTTGCTATACTTTACTTAGATGCTCTTCATTCATTTGGTACTGCCAGCAGCGAGAGCCTACAACCAAAGGTCAAGCATGGCGCGATAATGAATGCGTCAAAAACGAATAGAGACTAGATACGCCTACAATTATGGGCTAATATGTCCTAACGGTATAGAAGGGGCCCAGAAAGCTACACTCAGGTTAAATGTGAAGAGCATCGCCATGTTAAAGAAATATTGTCAGACTATTAATCCTTCTGAATTTTTCTACTAGAACTATTCGAACTACTACTAGAGCTACTGCTCGGCGTTTCTGATAAAAGCTCGCGCTTTAAAGAGCGATGAAATAATCCTGGACCACTACTTTTTTCAGAATCAGAGTATGTCAACGCATTAGGTACATTAGGCGCCTGACTACTACTAGACCCAGAATAAGTCAGCGCATTCGATGGGTGTACAGGCTGCAGAGTCAATGCGGGTAATTGCTGATCACTTACTTTCTGCCTAAGATTCGTCGCTAACATTTTCTGTGCAGCTTGATTTAAAAGTTCCTCTTTAGTTAAACCATTCAGCCCAAAGTGATCTCTTAAAAATGGATGAGCGTAAATTCGACTGAGTAGCTCATCACAACGAGCTCTATCTGCAGGATTGACTGAAGAAAAGAAGCTAGTCATACGAGACGGTGTATATAATACATCAGCCAATAGCGCATAAGTCGGTTGTAGATCAATATTCACACTACCTTACCTTCATGTTTTTAAATAGCGCTGAAATTGTACAGTGCGCCCTCTCTTTTGTCAATCCTTTGTATTCTGCACAAGATAAGATATTGATTTAATTACTATTTTAATTTTTATGGTGTTTTAATATTTTGATCTAATCCGGAAGAACATAAAAATCCATCAGACTGGTTATTGCTTAACCATGTGCTGCATTTTACAACTTTCTTATTAGGTTACACCCTAATGATTCATATAAAATCATTAGGTTGCAACCTAATGATTTATAGTCTATCATTAGGGTACAACCTAATTATTTGAGCGCAAAATGGAAAAAATATATGATATTCAAAAGCTTATAATTGATCAGTTTGAAAGCAGCGACTTCTATTCCCGCGCATGTTTTCAAGGCATTCAGTTAGAAAACTGCATTAATGGTATTGTAGGCCCTAGAGGTATAGGTAAAACATCTTTTTTACTCCACACGGCTATACAGGCCGGTGCTAAAGAAATGCGTGCCTTATATTTATCTACCGATAGCATTTACTTCATGGATCACACTCTATTAGGACTCATTGATACTCTCTACAAAGAAACCGACATTAGAACTGTGTGTATTGATGAAATTCAAAAATATGCGGCTTGGCGTCCAGAGTTGAAAAATATTTACGATACTTATAGGGATATGAAAATTGTTTTCTCAGGTAGTTCGGCTATCGATTTAGTACAATCTAAAGTGGACTTATCGCGTCGCGTGTCGCTTTATCCCCTACATGGGTTTTCATTCAGAGAATATCTAGAATTTTACTTAGGCCTAAGATTACCTATTTTAACATTAAATGACTTATTAAGTCATCATCTCACTATTTGCCAAGATTTAAATATCCCGCATTTGCTAAAGCACTTTAAAGAATATTTAAAATGTGGTTATTATCCATTTTTCAAAAATTTTAGCCGTGATTTAGAAAAATTTCAAGCGATTGAGAATACTGCTTTAAAAACAATTTATGAAGATATTTCAGCATTTCACTCTATAAAATCTTCTACCCTACTATTAATAGAGAAATTGTATAAATTTGTTTTGAATTCTCTACCCGGAGAATTAAACGCTTATAAATTGGCTAAAACTTTAGGGAAGGACTTTGAAAGTATTAGTCTTTATTTATCTTATTTACAACAAGCAGGCTTGATTCGTTTTCTCTACCCTAAAAAGTCCGGGCATGCCTATATCCGTAATCCTATTAAAATGCTGCCTGAGAATAGCAACTTACTCTATTCTTTTTGTTTGCCACAATTGGCAGATGCAATGACAGGTAAAATCCGTGAAAGCTTTGTCATTAATCAGTTGCAAAATTCGGGCATTGATTTATTTTACAGTGAGATAGGCGACTTTGTGATAAATGATCATTATTTTGAAATAGGCGGTCAAGGTAAAACCACAAAACAATTAAAAACAGAAAAAAACAGCACGGTGATTGCCGATGGCATTTTAGTCGGTAACCGTCATGTTATCCCTTTATATTTGTTTGGCTTTTTATATTAATACGCGATTGGCTGGTTATTGTTTAAACAGATTGCTATACTTTACTTAGATGCTCTTCATTCATTTGGTACTGCCAGCAGCGAGAGCCTACAACCAAAGGTCAAGCATGGCGCGATAATGAATGCGTCAAAAACGAATAGAGACTAGATACGCCTACAATTATGGGCTAATATGTCCTAACGGTATAGAAGGGGCCCAGAAAGCTACACTCAGGTTAAATGTGAAGAGCATCGCCATGTCAAATGATAAAAAAAATTTACGCCTAGAATTTCGCGCCAAACGCAAGGCAGTAACGGCCGAGCAACGGGATATCACCAGTCAGGCACTGGTACAGCAAATCTGCACGCAAGATTGGTTTAAGCACAAACATTCTTTTGCGCTGTATTGCGCGATGCCTGCCGAAATAGACACCCAGCCTTTAATCACAGCGCTATGGCAGCACCAAAAAAGGTGCTATCTGCCTAGGATCACGGCAGATGATGTGCTGGTATTTGCCCAGTACAACCCAGATACCGCCTTAATTCCCAATCGTTTCGGCATTCCTGAGCCCGTTGCAGCTGCACCGCACTGCGCTATCAGCGATCTAGACATTATATTTATCCCCCTAGTTGCTTTTGATGAGGAAGGACATCGCTTAGGTATGGGCGCGGGCTATTATGATAAAACGCTTGCCGGTCTGCGTATACAAAAAACACGGTCGCTGTTAGTGGGGTTGGCTTATGAATTACAAAAAGCAAGCCATATTCCTCAGGATGCATGGGACATAAATTTAGACATGGTAGTGACTGAGCAAGCTGTGCATATATATTCATAGCATAAACAACAAAGCCTAAGAATCAAATGCGAAGAATGTATACTCACAGCAGTTGATTTTTAGGCGAGGCGCCCAGCCCTCGAGCACCAGGAATGTAGTACTCTACATGACTGGTGCGAGATGGGTGCAGGCAACAAAGCCTAAGAATCAAATGCGAAGAGTATACTACCAGTTTAAAATAACTTTACCAGCCTGGCCCGATTGCAACACCTTAAAGGCTTCATCAAAATCTTCCATTGCAAATTGATGGGTAATAATGGGACTTACGTCTAAACCATCGCGTAGTAAAGAAGACATCTTATACCAAGTTTCAAACATCTCGCGGCCATAAATACCTTTGATGAAAAGGCTTTTAAATATGACCTGACTCCAATCGATTGCCTGCTCTCCTGGAATAATGCCCAATAAAGCAATGCGTCCGCCGTGATTCATAGTGACTAGCATTTGTTGTAAGGCCTGAATTTTTCCCGACATTTCTAAGCCTACATCAAAACCTTCCACAATCTTCAATTCTGTCATTACATCTTTTAACGATTCCTTTTCAATATGCACAGCACGGGTAGCACCCATTTTTTCGGCCAAAGCTAAGCGATATGGATCTACATCTGTGATTACCACATTGCGTGCGCCTACTCTTAAAGCGATACGAATCGCCATTAACCCAATGGGACCTGCGCCAGTAATCAACACATCTTCCCCGACTAAATCAAAAGAAAGTGTCGTATGTACTGCATTGCCCAAGGGATCTAAAATAGCCCCTATGTCATCATTAATATAGGGTGACAATTTAAAAACATTGCTTGCGGGCATACTGAGATATTCTGCAAAAGCTCCGGGACGATTTACTCCTAACCCCAAAGTATTGCGACACAAATGTCGGCGCCCAGCGCGGCAATTACGACAATGTCCGCAGGTAATATGCCCTTCGACTGATACGCGATCGCCAACGGCAATGCCACTGACTTCACTGCCTATGGCTTCTACTATACCCATGCACTCATGACCTACCGCCATAGGCACTGGAATGGTTTTTTGTGCCCATTCGTTCCAGGAATAAATCTGCAGATCGGTACCGCAAATCGCTGCTTTTTTGACTTTGATTAAAACATCATTAGGGCCATATTCCGGTACAGCGATATCTTGTAACCACAAGCCGCGTTCTTTTTTTGCTTTGACTAATGCTTTCATACTATACCCATCTTTTTACCTACATGACTGAATGCCGCCACCGCTTTATCTATGTGCTGTGCCGTATGTGCTGCCGATAATTGCACGCGTATACGCGCTTTATTTTGTGGTACCACCGGATAAGAAAAAGCGATCACATAAATCCCTTCTTCTAATAGTCCTTCGGCCATACGTGCGGCTATTTTGGCATCGTATAACATCACAGGTACAATGGGATGAACTCCAGGGACTATCTCAAAACCTGCGGTCTTCATCCCTTGCCTAAATCGGTTTGTATTTGTTTGCAACTGTTGCCGTAAATGCGCTTCGTGCGTTAATAGATCCAATACTTCTAGCGAAGTCGCCACAATCATCGGTGCTAAGCTATTGGAAAATAAATAAGGTCTAGAGCGATTGCGTAACCAATCTACTACTTCCTTGCGCGCACTGGTATAACCACCAGAAGCACCACCCAAAGCTTTGCCTAAAGTGCCCGTAATGATGTCCACTCGTCCCATCACCTCGCAATACTCATGTGTACCGCGGCCATTTTCACCCATGAAACCCACCGCATGTGAATCATCTACCATCACCCAGGCATCATAACGATCCGCTAAATCGCAGATCGCCTTTAAATTAGCGATGATACCATCCATAGAAAAAACGCCATCTGTGGCAATTAAGCGAAATCTACAATTTTGCGCCTGTTTTAATTGCGCTTCTAGATCATCCATATTATTATTTTCATAACGAAAGCGTTTTGCCTTACAAAGACGTATACCATCGATGATGCTGGCATGATTCAAAGCATCGCTGATTACAGCATCTTCTTCGCCCAGTAAAGTTTCAAACAAACCGCCGTTGGCATCAAAACAAGAAGAATACAAAATGGTATCTTCCATTCCTAAGAATTTGGAAATTTTTTCTTCTAGTTGTTTGTGTATGGTTTGTGTACCACAAATAAAACGCACCGAGCTTAAACCATAACCATATTGCTGCAACGCCGTTTGCGCGGCTTTAATTAAGCGCGGATTATCCGCTAAGCCCAAATAATTGTTGGCGCAAAAATTAATAACTTCTTGCCCCGTATTGATTTTAATTTCGGCATCTTGTGGCGTTTGAATAACGCGTTCGGCTTTATACAAACCTGCTTCTTTTAGGGCGCTAAGCTCAGCGCGTAAATGTTCAATCAGTGCTTTTTTTTCCATTGGTTTAGATATCCACAACATAAACTGTGGCGCGATTATAGCATATCGAAGGCACCGATCTAGGATATGGTCAAACCATGAAGTGGTCAAAATAAGAACTATTTATGTTTGCTTCGTATTTACCGCTTTTTCTATCAATATTTGCATTGACATGCCTGCCCTAGCTACTTTATGCTATGCTTTGTCTGGCCTGCCCTTCAGTGGGAAACAGGCCGTGCCCGCATTAACCACTAGAGGATACCAGTATGGACCACAATATAGATGATTTAGAGAATGAATTGAAAAGAGCTGAATTAGAGCTAGCGCAAATTGAACATGAAATGTTGCAACAAATTGCTGAGGCAGAAGCCAATGCCAAAGCCGATTTGGAAAAAGCAGTTGCTAAAGCTTATGCCGATGGCATGAAAAAAGCCTTAAATGAGCTAGAAGAACCTCTGCAAAAACAACGTAAAGCTTTGGCTGCCGCTGTAGCCGCTGCTGAAAAAGCTGCTAAAAAAGTAGTCAAAGTACCGGCCGTGAAGAAAGCTCCAGCTGCGAAAAAAGCTGCTGCAGCCAAAAAGCCAGCCGCTGTAAAGAAAGCCGCTCCTAATAAAGCAGCACACGCGGCGGCAAAGGCCCCTGCAGCTGTTAAAAAGCAGCCTGTAATGCCTGTTGCACCAGTGGGTAGCTTGCATGAAAAGCGCCTGGGTATACTAGAACGTGAATTTAACCCTATTAAATCTGCGCGCAATAACGCTGCTTTAGAAGATAATGCCGTTAAAGATTTTGCCAGTTTAGATGAAATCTTGAACAAAGGCGATTGGTCTTAAGATCGCCGGTTTAGAAGGGCGGTTCGTGAACCGCCCTTTTTTTAATGGTCAGCCCCCAAAATCTACCGCCCGCTGGCTTGGGCCAAATCTTTCAGCTCTCTACTCACCACTGTAAACATAGCGAACTCTATCACATTACTACTTTTTAGCTTCAACATAGTCTGTTTCCAATGAGTCACCACAGCTTGATTCTTTTCTAGCCATGCCTGATATATAACATCGCCGTCTTTGCTGTCATTTCTTAAATCTTCCATACTGCGTCCCAAATCTAAAATGCTGCGTGTTAAATCACGATGTAAGAGGTCTATATCGTCTCTTAAAGCAGCTTTGGCTAAAGCATCCCAATTTGTTTCTTCCCTATAGTTTAAGATCAGCTCTTGTAAACAAGCCAATTCTAACTCATCAGAAATGATGAAATATATTTTTGCCACATTGTCAATTAGAACTTTATCGTATGCTGCAATATCAATAATATCCAACATGGGTAGTAAAGCAGGTACAGAAGCTAAATGTTTAGCCGATCGCTCATCGATGTCATATTCCATATACTTCTCTACGGATTGATTAAACATTTCTAATATCAATCCTCTAAAATAAGCGGGATATTGCGGACGTAATTTCTCTACCGCGGGTTGGTATACCTTAATGACTGCCTCAACGGTTTCTAGATTACCGCCATTTCTCAATACCCAGCGTATGGACCTACGCATGAAACGTGCTACCGATAACAGCATTTCATGCTGTATGGTTGCCGGAATTTTATAGTCCATTTCTTCTATCTGTTTCCACAGGAGATCTACAGAAAAAATGTCCTTGACGATAATAAAGGCTTTAACAATATTGGCGTAACTGGCACCTGTTTGCGAACGCAAGCGAGTTACAAAGGTAATTCCCATGTAATCTACAATTTTATCGCAGAGCTGTGTCACAATAATTTCACGATACAGACTATGACGAATGATTTCGTCATAAAATCGTTCATGTAATGTGGCTGGAAATTCAAATTTCACAAATTTAGACACATATGGATCTTCAGGAGCGGATGATTTTAACAATTCTTCTTTAAGGAAGATTTTAAAATACGCCAACAATACCGCTAATTCTGGACTGGTTAAGCCTTTACCTGAAACTTTGCGCTCTTGTAGTTCTTTATCGTTAGGCAAAAATTCTATGGATCTATCTAAGAGACCTACCCGTTCCAAACTTTCGATGACTTGTACAAATAGATCCAAGCTATGTTTAGTTTGTTCTTCGGCTAAACTCACAGCTTGTGTTTGCGTATAATTATTGCGTAATACCAACATACCCACTTCGTCTGTCATGCTAACCAATAATTTATTACGTTGTTCTTCAGTAAGTTCCCCTTTAGCGATCACTTGATTTAATAAAATCTTGATATTAACTTCATGATCCGAACAATCCACACCAGCAGAATTATCGATAAAGTCCGTGACGATGTGCCCGCCTGCTAAGGCATATTCTACACGCCCTTTTTGCGTTGCACCTAAATTGCCACCCTCACCTACCACTTTAGCGCGTAAATCGCCGCCGTTGACGCGCAACGCATCATTGGCTTTGTCGCCTACATCAGACTGACTCTCGGTGCTGGCCTTAATATAAGTACCAATACCGCCATTCCACAGTAAATCGACTTCGGCCTTTAACATCGCCGAGATGAGTTGATTAGGTTCCAACGAATCTTTATCAATAGAAAAAACCTTTTTGATTTCAGGTGTTAATTTAATCGACTTTACATTACGCGAAAAAACACCTCCGCCCTGGGAAATAAGTTTTTCATTGTAATCAGCCCAGGTTGAACGCGGCAATTCAAATAAGCGTTTGCGTTCATTAAAGCTAATCGCTGGGTCCGGTGTAGGGTCGATAAAGATGTGGGCATGATTAAAGGCCCCCACTAATTGTATTTGCGTGGATAATAACATACCGTTGCCAAACACATCGCCCGACATATCACCTATACCCACTACTGTAAATGGTGTGGTTTGGATATTGCAATCTAACTCTCTAAAATGTCTTTTAACAGATTCCCACGCACCTCTGGCGGTAATCCCCATTTTTTTATGGTCATAACCCGTTTTGCCACCAGAAGCAAATGCATCCCCCAACCAAAAATTATACTGCAAAGCTACTTCATTGGCATAATCTGAAAATGTTGCCGTACCCTTATCTGCGGCCACAACCAAATAAGAATCTGGTTCGTCGTAACAGACCACATCTTTAGGTGGAATAATTTCATTGTTGACGCGATTGTCAGTTAGATCCAACAGAGCGCTGATATATTTCTTATAGCAAGTAACGCCTTCTTCGTGAGTTTCTTCACGGCTAGCCTTGGCAGGAAGTTGTTTTAATACAAAACCACCCTTGGCACCCGTAGGCACAATCACTGAATTTTTAACGCGTTGTGCTTTCATTAAACCCAATATTTCTGTACGAAAATCTTCACGTCTATCTGACCAACGTAAACCACCGCGTGCGACTTTACCACTGCGTAAATGTATGCCTTCAAACCTAGGAGCATACACAAAAACCTCAAACATGGGGCGTGGCAATGGCATATCGCTGATTGCCATGGCATCCAATTTGAAAGAAATACAGTCTTTATACTGATCCTGCTCATCTTTTAAGAAGAAATTGGTTCTTAATGTTGCATGAATGATCTCAAGAAACCGGCGTAAAATCTTGTCTTCATCTAGATTTTCTACTTCTGCTAATAACGCATCTAGGCGCTCTTCCAGAGCCACCATAACCTCTTGTGAACTACCCTGACGATTTGGATCAAAGCGTAATTTAAACAAAGTCACTAATTCACGCGCTATATTCGGATATTTAGAAAAAGTTTCCTCAATATAAGCCTGCGTGAAAATAAAATTAATTTGTTTGAGATATTTTGCATAAGCGCGTAACATGGAAATTTCTCGCCAACTTAGGTTGGCCAATAAGGCTAAGCGATTAAAGCCGTCATTTTCTGATTCGTTAAACCACACTTTCTCAAAGGTTTCTTGAAACAACTCTTTTACTTCATCAATATCCACCTTATGAGCTTCGTGCGTGGTCATGTAAAAATCATTGATCCACGCCAATTTCCCATCTGCCAGATGAATACAATATGGTTGTTCCGTGAATACGCGTAAACCCATGTTTTCTAGTATGGGTAAGGCATCCGATAACGGGATGGGGGTATTTAAATGATAAAGTTGAAAACGATAATTGCCCTCTTCGTTATCTACAGGTTTAGAAAAATGCATCCCTAAGCTATTATCTGTTGTTAATTTCTCCAGATGCCGAATATCATGCACCGCATCGTACGGCGGAAACGCCTCAATATACCCTGCAGGAAACGATTTTTTATAGCGCGCAAAATAATGGCCGCCTTCTTCTTCACCGAAGGAATCAACTAATTCTTCATACAGATCATCCTGCCAGTTTCTAGCGATTTGCCTTAACTTTTCTTCAATCGCTTCAATATCATAATGCAATGGCTGACTGTTATCAATGCGGATTAGAAAATGTATGCGTGCTAAGATGGATTCGCTAAACACTGTTGTTTGATAGACTTCCAAACCATGAAAAGCTTTAACTAATATTTCTTTTGCTGCATCGCCCAATTCGGTAGTGTAGCGATCGCTAGGAATAAACAATAAGCAAGACATGAAACGACCAAAAATATCGCGACGCACAAACAAACTGATGCGTCGTCGTTCTTGCATTTGCAAAATACCCAAACCTAATTCTAACAACTCTTCTGGCGAGCTTTGAAATAAATCATCGCGCGGCAAAGTTTCTAAAATATTCAGCAAGGCTTTACCTGCATGTCCCGATGGTGACAACCTAGAATCTAACATCACTGTTCTTACTTTTTGCCGCAATAAAGGAATCGCGTAAGGTCTGCTGTTATAAGCAACTGAGGTGTATAACCCAATAATACGACGTATACCCGCCACATTACCTTCTTCATCGAAGACTTTAATTTCGATTTGATCGGTATGTACATGCCTATGCACAGTGGCTAAGCGATTTGTTTTTAAAGATTCTATATAGATGTTTTTGTCTAAAATAATGCTTTTAGCTTCAGGCGGCAGTTTAGAAAATTTTCTAGATATTTTATTAGCATCAAATTCTCGCAGCACCCCCAGACCTGTACCTTCAATAGGCTTTAAAACCAAATCCCCGGCTTCGTCTTGCACTAATTTATATTCGCGCCAACCCATAAAAGTAAAATGGTTATTACACAACCATCTTAAGAATTCAACCGATTCAGACAAAGCAGCCTTGTTTGCTGGCGCTACCGGTAATTTTTCTAAAATATGCGTGGTTTCATCCACTTTATTCATGATCTTTTGCCAATCTTCTACGCATAAACGCACATCACGTAAAATGTTTTCAAAAGAATGTTTTAAATCAGCTATGGCTGCTTCATCAGAAATGCGATCGATCTCGATGAAAATCAATGCCTCGTTGCTGGCTGCTTTCTCATCTGTTCCCATAGGGTAAATTTCTGTGATCTTATCGTTTTTGTCACGCACCACTTTGAATGCGCCCGTGTGGTAAATAGCGTGCACTGTCAGTTCTTGCCGATTCAACTCCACTAATAAGGAGTCGACTATAAAGGGCATGTCATCTTGCACTAACTCTATGATGGTGTAGTTGGATTGCCAACCCATATCTTCAGACTGCGGATTAAAGATGCGTAATTTAACTTCATCGGGTTTACGGATAATCACTTCATTCCAAAAGGAGACAGTGGCACCAAATAAATTTGTTATTTCATGCGCGGTTAAATCTTCGTACGACGCTGTTGCATAAAGATGATCAACAAATTGCATAAATAACGCAGCTTCTGCAGGCTTCATTTTTTCATGTGCCAGCTCTGCCAATTGTGTGAATACTTGGTGTCGGCCTGCACCATTGCCCGTTGAATAGGCTTTAATACTATTTTTGCGTATAACCGCTTGTCGAATTGAAGAAAGCTCAGACATGATTCATTAACCCCTGGTTATTATATTATCTATATTCATTACACTTCCTAGAACATTGTCATCCTAGACCAGGCCGCGAGGCCGCAGTCGAGGATCCAGAAAAAAACTTGAATTGAAACTAGATCCCCGACCTTCGGCCAAGGATGACAATGCTTCGATTCAAATCCATAGCATCCGTCAAGATCCCGCATCTCAAGTATAACGGGTATATACTGAATTATACTGTAGTTACTACTTCTACCCGCAGATAATTGGGCAAAATATGCTCAGGACCCATTTCTTTTTTTTCTTCGTAGGCCTTAGCCGCCAAAGCTATCATATCTTCAGCAACAGGCAACTGATCCGCCGCCGATATATACCATTTATTCACTTTTTTAGCTAGTAGCGGATATTGCATAAAGCCATTGCCCGCCCCCACCCATTCGGGTGAATACGCCGTTACGGCGGCTATATTGAGCAAAGATAAATCGCCCTCCGAAACCATGACCTCGTCATTGCAAACAAAACTTTGATGATAAACCTCTTCCTTGCGTGCATCCATCAAAACAACGACTTTTTCATCGCCGTAACGCCTATAAACACCTTGTGCCAACACGGCCAAGCTGTCTATGGCAATCACTTTTTTATGCCAAGCAAAGGCCAATCCTTGTGCCACAGCAACCCCTATGCGCAAACCCGTAAAACGGCCCGGACCTATGCTCACGGCCAGAGCATCTAAATCAGCGCCCTTCGCCCCTGCTTCTTGTAATAACTCATCTATTAAGGTCAGAATATGCTCAGCTTGGAAGTTTTCTGTCGCTGCCTGACGTAACCAATGGCGATGGCCATCGCTTAAAGCGACTGACAATACTGCTGCGGAAGTTTCAAGGCATAAAATCACGCGGTTTATTCCTCTAAATACTGTCGTTTAGCGGCAATATCCTTCCACTCATCTGCATCAGTTGGCGGTGTCTTCATATGGGTAATATTAGGCCATTTTTGTGATAATTCTCGGTTCAATTCTAAAAACTCTTTTTGCGCTTCGGGTAGCTCATCCTCGGCATAAATAGCATTGACGGGGCATTCAGGCTCACACAAAGCGCAATCAATGCATTCCTCGGGGTTAATGGCTAAGAAATTAGGGCCCTCATAAAAACAATTGACGGGGCAAACTTCTACGCAATCCATATATTTGCAACGAATACAACTTTCAGTCACTACAAAGGTCATTTTTCATTACTCTCCACAAGCAAAAGGGGTTCCGCAACCTAGATGATACTCTGATTTATTATCTTCTAGAGGCTGATTCTGGGCCCATTCTACCACCGCTCTTATCCCTTGTGCACCATCTACTACAAACAGCGATTCCTTTAGGCTGTCTTCTAAAACAGCTACTCTATTTTGATCGCTTAAGGTCAAACGACTTAAATCGGCTGGTGTGCTGTGTATGCAGGGCGCGCATTCTAGACTACGATGGTATAAAGGAGAAAAACCTGCTCGATGAATTAAGTCATAAAACTGTTTATCTGCCAAATTATATAGAGGCTGCCATACGCGTCTATCGCCAAAATGGGGTGAGTGGCTTTCCCATTCCTGCAATACTATATCACCGCGTGCATGAGTCACATGTTTAGGTAAAATAATGGTGGCTACACAATTGGGATCGATTTCGTCTAAGTATTCTAAAAAGGCCAATCCTTTTAACCACCCTGCACACCATTGAAATTGCGCACTGGGAAAGGTTTTACGTTTTAATACCAGTTCAGGCCAAGTCATCACGGCGGGTAGAGCTTTCGTTTCAAATCCATAGCCTTGTGCCAACGCTACACCTTTTTTAAGTTGGTGCTGCCACTCATCACGAGTAGAGGCAAAGCCCGTGTCTATATGACAAACTACACCTTCTTGCAGTGCATTTTCATGCGCCCACTGTATTAAAGCAATAGTACCATCGCCATAGTTACCAAAGATTATGTTCATGATTTTTCCACATTAAAAAGTGATGGCGCAGACTAGATTGCAAGGCCTCACTCAATACCGCCGAAACTTCTAAATACCACGCATCAGGCAAATCAAAAGCGGCACATTTAACCGCATCTTTTTCAGTCATGATCAACGTTTTATTTTTATACGTTGATAATTCAGCTTCGTCATAAGCATGGTGATCTCTAAACGTTTTTGCTTTAACCTTTATACCTAAAGTTTGCAATGCATCTAAAAATCGCTGCGGATAACCAATGGCTGCAACCACATCCACAGTCTGATCGGCAAATGATGATAAAGATCGAGTTAATTCGGGTTTTGTCACTGAACGAAAACAGTGCGGCTGTAGAAAAAAACGTTGCTCATAGGCGGGATCTGCACTGTGATAAATGATCCAAGGGGTAGTACTCAAACGTTTAACGGATTCGCGCAAGGGTCCTGCAGGCAAGCAAAAGCCATTGCCAAATTGACGTTGTCCATCGACAAGGATCAATTCCATTGCGCGTCCCATGGCCAAATGTTGTAAACCATCGTCGCTTAAAACCACATCACAATCATGATGAGCCAATAGCATATTCACAGCTTCTACACGTTTGGCCCCTATGGCCAGCGGGCAATTTAATCGCCGGGCTAAGAGCAGCGGTTCATCCCCAACCAGAGTTGCATTGCTGGTAGCTGTAACTAAATAGGCACCCTTCTTTAAGGCAGCACCATACCCTCTACTGACTATACCGGGTTTAAAACCCATTTCTCGTAAAAGCTCAACCAGTGCCATGATGACTGGGGTTTTGCCATTGCCACCCACGGTTAAATTGCCCACTACAATAATGGGTACCGGAAAATGCGTGGTACTGAAAATACCCCGTCTATACAAACTCTGACGTAAAGCCATTGTCCATTGCCACAATAGAGAAAAAGGCCATAGGAAGTAACTTAAAAAATTTCTACGATGCCACCAATTCATATAATTACTTTTACCTTTTGTAAAAACTCCACTCGCTTGGATCCAGAAAAAACTTTAATCGAAACTGGATCTCCGGCCTTCGGCCGAGGATGACAAAGTTCTAGATCTCAGCCTTAAATTCTCACTTCATAAAGCTTCAGCAACAACCGGTGTAGCCGATTGAAATTGCATATCATACAATTTGGCGTAGTAACCACGTTGTGCCAATAATTGATGATGTGTGCCTTGCTCAATAATCTGACCGCCATCCATCACAACGATATGATCGGCAGATTCTATGGTTGATAGTCTATGAGCAATCACCAAGGTGGTGCGATTCTTCATCACTGCTTCTAGGGCATCCTGAATATAACGCTCTGATTCAGAATCCAATGCAGAGGTCGCTTCATCTAAAATTAAAATAGGCGCATCTTTTAAAATAGCACGCGCAATGGCCAAGCGTTGTCGTTGTCCACCGGATAATAATATGCCATTCTCACCTACTAAGGTATTTAAACCTTCGGGCAATTGATCTATAAATTCCATAGCATGCGCCGCTTTGGCCGCTACACGAATTTGCTCGTCGCTCACATCTTCATTCAAGCGTCCATAAGCAATATTATTGGCTATGGTGTCATTAAACAGTGAAACATGTTGTGATACTAAGGAGAATTGTAGTCGTAAGTTTTTTAAACGATAATCAAATAAATCGACGCCATCGATGCTAATATTACCTTGTTCTACATCATAAAAACGCGGCAATAAACTGGCAATAGTGGACTTACCACTACCAGAACGACCCACTAGTGCCACCACTTGTCCTGGCTGTACGCTAAAATTAATCTCTCGCAATACTGGGCCTACTGCATCCGTATAGGAAAAAGAGACATCCTTGAATTCTATAGCACCTTTAGCACGCGGCGTTTCATACTGGCCGTCATCGCGTTCATCGGGTTTATCCAACATTTCAAAAATGGTTTCCGCTCCGGCCAAGCCTCTTTGGATCTGCACGTTTAAAGTGGTTAAGTCTTTAACCGGTTTTAACAGCGCCAATATGGCGGCAATCATCGCCGTAAAACCACCCGCGGTTAATTGATGATCTACACCTAACTTAGAAGTAGCGACATAAATCAATAACGCCAATACTAAAATACCCACCATTTGCACACTAGAGGTTCCAGCTGCTTTAGTGACTATGATTTTTAATTCTCGAGTCATGCTGGATTTAATGGCCTTATAAAACTTTTTCATTTCATACGCTTCGCCACCAAAAATGCGCACTACGCGATAGCCTTCAATAGCTTCTTCAGCCACGTGCGCGATATCCGCCATAGAATCCTGCGTTTTACGACTCAAGTTTCTTAACCGAGCAGAACTTAATTTAACCGCTATCGCCACCACTGGGCCCGTTATCAATAATAGTAACGTTAATTTCCAGCTTAAAACAAACAAAACCACTAATAAGCCCAAGGCTAAAAAGCCGGATTGTACTAATTGCGTTAAAGCATCCGTGCAGGCCGACGAAACTTGTGTAGTGTTATACACAATCAAAGACAATAATTGCCCGGATGATTCTTTATCGAAATATTTACAGGGCAAATGCAATAATTTATCAAAAATGGCTTGCCTAAACTTAACCACGATACTACGTGACACCTTAGCCATCGTATAATCGCCTGCTAAATTCATGAATGAGCGCACCGCAAATAAAACAATAATAACCAGCGGGAGCCATTTTAAAAAAGTAGGATCGTGTTGTACAAAACCTTTATCTAGTAAAGGCTTCATGAAATAAGTGAATAAAGCATCAATACCGGAATAAGCCATATTAGCCGCCACGGCCATGAGCAGCCAGGGCCAATACTGCCTAGAGTAGGTGGTTAAGCGCTTATATAAAGCCATACTGTCGCCATCGGGTTTACGCTTTAAAGGCTGTTTGTGTATTACTCTCATGCTGTTCCTGTTGAATTGGGTTATGCGTCGTTATTGGGCGATATTATATGCTAAAACACCTCCATTTGATACCTTTTTTGAACATTTTTTTCTGACAAATAATGGCTCTTTTGGTATCTTGTTGAAAAATAGTGATTTTTTAGAATATGACTGTTACACGGTTCGACTAGATCCCGGTCGTGTAAACGTAAAAAACTGGCTGAATGAATGTTTATCAAACCTCATTCAGCCTTAATTTTTGATGGTAGAATTAATTTATGGATGCAGACGGAGCAGACTTTAACACTTCATCTAATTCATAAATTGCTTTTGCTCTGTCTACTAAATCTCCTAATCGATGACTAAACACACCTTTATAAATTACCGATATCTCTTCTTCCGTAAACGTTGGGATCGCAGCATTAGCTCTATCTTTTAAATAAGCCACTAATTTTTGAGCCACACTCCTTTTAGCCCGTTGTGTAGGAGTTCCTAGTGTATTACTAATTTCTTGCTTAATAGTTCGTAGGTACTCTGCTAAATCAAAAATTAATTTGACCTGATCGCTAATTCGATCTTGTATCGACCGATCGCCTTTATTAGCAAAAAAGGCCTCCGTCGTATATTGCTTATTAACTAAGCTTAACGATAGATCTTCTAGAACCCAGTATTTGCAGTGAATCTCGTTTCCTATGGCACAATACAACACTTCTCCTTCATAAGGTGATGTAGCATTATATGAACCGGCGTTATTAAATTTGATTAACTTTAAGTTATCCGTATACTTCTTCTGAATTTGTTTAGATATAGTTTCATTCAATTTCTGGTTAAAGTCCCTAGACCATTGCGAAGCAGATTCGGCAGAGTCTAAAGATCTCTTAGGTAAAGTATCCTTATACCTGCTGTCTACATCACCCAACGCTATCTCGCCACTTTTAATCTCACCTACAACATCCCTATATTTATAAGATACTTTATATTTTTCTTTATCAAGATGGTACAGTATCTCTCCTGCTCCTGGCTCGTATTGCCAATAAGGTTGGTAATCTTTTTTCTCAATCAGGCGATTTGGGATTTTTGCTTCTGTAACACGAGGAGGAGAAAACAATGCAGGCGAACCCTTCCCAAATACTATAGTCTTCAGAGACAAATCCCTACCCTGCAAGATTTCAGAATCTTTGGGAGGTGGCGCCATGGCTACAGATTTGCTCGGACTCGGAGCTGATGGAGAAGCCGGCGGAGGAGTTGGTTGATTAAAATAACCTTGTTGCGGAGATGGAACACCGAATGGAGCTGGGCTCGAATGCGGAGCTGGTGGAGCAGTATAACCTGGAGGGGGCGGATTGAATTGAGAATTTGGCTGCGCCGGTGTCATATAACTTTGTTGTGGAGTATAACCATAAGAGGATTGTGGGGAATAACCACTTTGCGGCTGAGATGATGCTGGATTATAATATTGGCTGCCTTGAGATTGTGGTGGATAATAAGATTGATAACCTTGCGAAGGGTAAAGAGGAGTTGGTTGATTAGCATAGTGCGGAGATGAAGCGCCGAATGCAGCTGGGTTCGAATGCGGAGCTGGTGGAGCAGTATAACCTGGAGGGGGCGGATTGAATTGAGAATTTGGCTGTGCCGGTGTCATATAATTTTGTTGTGGAGTATAACCATATCCATAAGAGGATTGTGGGAAATAACCACTTTGCGGCTGCGGATAATATTGGCCGCCTTGAGGTTGTTGTGGATAATAAGATTGATAACCCGAAGGGTGAATAGCGCTAGGTTGGCCCGAATGCGGGGCTTGTGCTGGTGGTTGATTATAACCTGGCTGTTGATTTGAACCAAAATGCGATGACATATCATTTACCTCACTAAAAAAAGATTAATTATTGTACACCATACAAACCTTTACGCAACTGTCTCAGTGGTGTTTCTCTGTAAGATGAAATTGTAAATCAAGAGGAGATTGAAAGTCAAAATGATTCAGGTTTTAATAACATGAATTGCCATTTAACAAGCCAGAGCAAACGCATCTAAAAAAAGTATTTCCTTGTGACTCTCTTGTGCCGTTATCTGCTTAAGAAAGTACGGTTAATGTATCTCGCTAAAAAATAGTGATTTTTCATAATTTTGCTGATATGACTCTAGATAAATAGCAGCCATATTAATCGTTTTTTGATATTTTTTATTCTTCATGATATTCTCGTTCAAGGTCGTCAAAAACAGAGTATTAAAATAGTGCCTTCAACAATAAACATCATTGGTGCGGGTAGGGTTGGAAAAACCATAGGGAAGCTCTTTGTTAAAGAGCCTGTAGGAACTGTTCTTGGGGTATTTAGTCGTTCAGATGAAAATGCTAAAGATGCCGTAGCCTTTATTGGCCAAGGCACCCCTTTTTGTACCTTGAAAGATCTACCCGAAGCAGATATTACCTTTATCACTACACCTGATGATGCCATTGAACAAACTTGTAGGATACTGGTTGCATCAAACTGTTTAAAAGAAAATAGCTTAGTCGTTCATTGCAGTGGTTCTTTATCTTCTTCGGCTATTGCAGCAGCAAAAGCATGCAATTGCGCTATAGCCAGTGTGCATCCAATGCGTAGTTTCGCTGATCCAAACTTAAGTGTAGCTCAATACAAAGGCACCTATTGTGCAATTGAAGGTGAAAAAAAAGCTACGGAAATATTAAAAGTACTTTTTGATAGCATCGGCTCTATAACTTATCCTATCAATAGCGATAAAAAAGAAATTTATCACGCCGCTGGTGTTTTCGCGTCTAATTATCTCATAGTCATTGCTAAAGAAGCTCTAAATTGCTTAGATGAAGCAGGTGTACCCTCTGATGTTGCTTTTGATTTAGTCATTAGTTTAATGTCCGGCACGTTGAATAACTTAAAAGAAACAAAAGTACCAGAGAATGCGCTTACGGGGCCTATTAAACGCGGCGATATAAAAACAATAGAAAAACATCTAGAAGCCATGCCTCATAATGGGCTAATCAAAAAATTATATAGTGTTGCAGCGCTATCCGCTTTGAAACTAACTTCTTTGCCTAAAGAAAAGAAAGATGAAGTTGAAAAGCTTCTATCAAGATAGGCATATACCCACCGTCAATGAAGAATTGTTATTGATTCACAAAATAGGTATACAGCTTTTCTAAAGATTCTTGCCAGGCAATATCCTGACGTACGGTATTGACCGAACTCATTTCACCGTGTTCATCAAAGCTAAATGAAATAGCGCCGCTATAGGCCGTATTATATTCTAATCCTCTTTGTATCTTATACCTTGTTTGCACGCTTTTTTCTGGAAAATGATAGCGATTCAGATATCCTGTCGAAAAAACAACTGTTTTTGGTTTGACGGCGGCTACAAAAGCAGGGCTGGATGAAGTAATACTGCCATGATGTGGCACTAGCAATACATCGTCAGGGAAATAAGCACGCGCCGATAGCAGCAGCTGTGCTTCTACCCTAGCATCAATATCACCGGTTAGTAATAGACGATGGCCCGCCACTGTCACCACCAACACGCAAGATAAATTATTGCCTTTCTTATCTGTAGCACCTGCTTCTGGGCTTAAAAAGCGAAAATCCACGCCATCCCAACGCCACTGCTGCCCTTGTATACACTGGTCTAAATGCAATGTTTGTTGTGGATCAAAAATCACAGCTCTACGAAAAATAATATTATTATATATTTTTTTCACAAATAAAGATTGTGAAGTACTAGTAATTAAGTGAGTCACTGGCAATTGTTTTAATAGTGTAGGCACACCTCCACTGTGATCGGCATCTTGATGACTGACTACCATAACATCTATATTTGCCTCAGTTTGCCGCTTTAAAAAAGGCAGAATAGCGCTGGTTGCTGCATCGCCACCGCCATAATAAGAAGGGCCGGTATCGTAGAGCAAAGTGTGATGTTGTGTTTGCAACAATACCGCTAATCCTTGGCCTACATCAAAAACAGTAACGCGCAAAGGCGGCTTGAGTTGTGTGTTTAAAGGAATAAACGCCAACAACAGCCATACTAGCGCTAAACCTCTTAATTGCCACGCTCGCGGCAGTAAAACTAAAAATAAGCCCCCACTGATCAAACCCAAACTCAACAAATCCCCACCATGCCACCATTGATACGGAAACAATTGCACCATGCCATGCAAGAAACGTAATAGATAATCTATATTCCATTGCAATGCAATGAAGATGGGATGCGAAAGCCACGGATTTATCGTCTGTAGGATTAGGGCCAATAAAGCGCCCGGCAAAATAATAAAGCTCACCCACGGTACGGCCAACAGATTGCTGAAGGGTGCATTCAAAGGCGATCGTTGAAAAAATAATAATGAAAACGGCAACAAACATAAGCTTAAGGCGATTTGCATACTGAAGTGTTGTTTAAACCGTCCTTGCTGTTTAGGCCAAATCCACAATAAAAATGCAATGCTATACACCGCAATGAAGGATAACCAAAAGCTTATATTCAAGCTTTGTAAAGGAGCAACCATTAGAATACACACGGAAGACCATAATAATGCCGATAACCACGACATCTGCCGCGACACACTTTTGGCTAACACATAGAGACTTAACATAATGCACGCGCGCACCGTTGATACGGAAAAGCCCGCCAAAGCACCATAGATCCAGGCCATGAATAGCGCTGCCCACATTGCTATTTTTTGTCGTGGTATCTGCTTAAATAATTGTGGCCACGGCCATAGCAGCAAATACATCAGAGCATAAACAAAGGTAGCCAATAACCCTATGTGTAAACCGGAAATCGCCATTAAATGCAGCACGCCTGTTTGTTGAAACAGCAACCATAATGCAGACGATAAATGACTGCGATCCCCTAGGGTTAGGGCAGAAATAATAGCCAAACTGTTGTCATTCAAATTTGCGGTTAACAGTTGTTGTGCTAATCTTTGGCGTAAGCCATTTACATTCAATACGCTTGCCGATTTAAGCAATTGTGCCGTGGGATGAGGCAACACACTGCCTACAGCGTAATCTCCTTTCGCCCATTCTAGAACATGCAATACACTGGGATTTGCCAAGCGATGCACACGCTTTAAACGTGCATACAGAAGCCACCTCTGCCCAGATTTAAAAGGCAGCGCTGCGGTTTTAGCATTGGTATAAGCATTAAGTTCAATCTGGGCATTGACCTTTACACAATTTGCTCCTAAACAAAGGTCTGTGGCTTTCACGGTAAATTGTTGTTTCACGCTATCGCTAACCACCATAGAGACTATGGTCGCATCGAGTTGTACCACGCGATTCTGCCACGATAACGGTATCTGCTGGTTCATAGCCGCTAAGAAATGTATTAGAGCCCATACACTGCTACCACCATAGGCTAACGCCGCCCAAGCCCATTGTGTGCGTTTGGTGATCAAACAAAATAATGCTACAATCTCGACCATAAACGCTATGAGTGCCGCCAGTGGTGACAACCAATAGAGCAAGGCCATATTAACGAAGCCAGCTAAACCAGAGAATAATGTTGAATTCATTTTTAAAATATACTACAATGCATTACGAAACTCAATATGGGCTTTTGCTTAGATGAATAACGATGGTGTCCCCTCTTTTAGTTTTGCATGGCTAAAACCTCGTTATTGGGGTTTGTGGTTAGGTTTTGCGTGCGCTTGGTTATTGGTGCAATTACCCCTATCTTGGCTGTATGCGTTAGGCGCAAGCCTAGGACAAATTAGTGGTGCATTGGCTCCTTACAGGCGCCGAGTTTGTGCCACCAATATCCGCCTGTGCTTTCCGCAATACACTCCTAAACAGCAAAAGGATTTGGTCAAAGCCTGTTTTCGCTCTGTAGGTATCAGTTTGGTGGAAACCTTAGTCGCGTGGCTGGGCTCAGAAAAAAAAATAAATCAGATCTCATTTACTATTCACGGTTTAGAACGTTTTGATATAGTTTATGAAAATGGTATCCCGAGCTCCAAGCTATTGTGTTTGGGCTTTCATTTCACCACTTTAGAAATCATTGGTCGCTTACTGTCTAAACAGGCCCGCTTTGCCTTATTTTATCGCTCTCACCTCAATCCGGTCTTTAATTATTTTATGGTAAAAAGTCGTGCTCGCTATACGTATAAAACCTTAGAACGCAAAGATGTGCGTTCTTTGATCCGCGTTTTGAAAGAAGGTATTCCAATGTGGTATGCACCGGATCAGGACTATGGCCGAAAAGTCAGCGTATTTGCACCTTTTTTTAATATCCCTACCGCCACCATTACCACGCCCGCTAAAATGGCGCGCAACTTTGGCTTAACGGTCTTGCCTGTGACTTATTATCGCGATGAAAACTACCACTATCATCTGCATATACATCCAGCCCTAGAAAATTACCCTAGTGATGATGAAGTAGAAAACGCCACACGCATCAATCAAATCTTAGAACAAGCCATTGTGGCCCATCCAGAACAATATTTATGGCAGCATAGACGTTTCAAAACGCGGACAAATAAAATTGCGAAGATTTATGTGAAGAAAAAGAAGTAGCTACTAAGCCTAATGACATAGTCTCGGTTACAAATGGATAAACCGAACCGCTTGTATTCGAGCCGCGACCATCAGGGAGCGGAAAGATATTCAGCGAGTGGATATTTCGGAGCAACGATTGTGTTTCTAGCGCCATTATTTTCCGCACCGCTATTGCCAGTAAAATTGAATGCAACACTCCGCTGTATATAGATTCTGATCTAGGTGGTGGTATCAAAGGTGAAGAATACGCAAAACAATTATTTGAACAGGGGTTTCATGAAGTTTATCTGGCTACTGGTCACGTTGCAGATAATTTTAAGGTTATACCATGGATACGTGCAATAAAGGATAAGTATCCGCCTTTTTAATTACATTTTGTTTGGTGCCCGGGGCCGGAGTCGAACCGGCACGGGAGGTTATTCCCGAGGGATTTTAAGTCCCTTGCGTCTACCTATTTCGCCACCCGGGCTTGTATACTCTTCGCATTTGCTTCTTAGGCTTTGTTGTCTTCACCCATCTCACCCCAGTCATGTAGAGTACTACACTCCTGGTGTTCGAGGGCTCGACGCCTCGCCTAAAAACCAACTGCTTTGAGTCTATACTCTTCGTATTTGCTTCTTAGGCTTTGTTGTCTTCACCCATCTCACCCCAGTCATGTAGAGTACTACACTCCTGGTGTTCGAGGGCTCGACGCCTCGCCTAAAAACCAACTACTCTGCGTAGATTCAAAACAAAACTTAGGATCAACTTTGTTGGAGGCTAGGGCCGGAATCGAACCGACGTAAACGGCTTTGCAGGCCGCCGCATAACCACTCTGCCACCCAGCCATAAGCGACCATCTTCAGAAATCTTGGAGCGGGAAACGAGATTCGAACTCGCGACCCCAACCTTGGCAAGGTTGTGCTCTACCAGCTGAGCTATTCCCGCTTTGCGTGCTGCGTATTTTAACCTACTGAAAGTAGATGTCAAGACGTTTGGGCCCATTTCCATAAGCATTAGGCGCTTTTATAAGGAAAGATCTTTTTTTGTACATTTTATCGCGTGGAAATGTCGCCTTCTCTATTTAGCTTGTAGACGAATAGCGCCATCTAAGCGTATTACCTCACCATTCAACATTTCATTGTTAATGATATGGCCTACTAATTGAGCAAATTCTTCCGGACGCGCCAAACGTTTCGGAAAAGGCACTTGCGCAGCCAGACTGTCTTGTACCTCTTGTGGCATGCCAGCCAGCATGGGAGTTTGCACAAGACCTGGAGCTATGGTCATCACACGTATACCAAAACGCGCTAATTCACGTGCGATGGGCAAAGTCATTGCCACAATACCGCCTTTAGAGGCGCTATAGGCCGCTTGTCCAATCTGCCCTTCATAAGCAGCTACAGAGGCTGTATTGATAATAACACCGCGCTCGCCACTCTCATTCACCACTGTACCTGCACTCATCGCAGCAGCAGCTAAACGCAAAATATTAAAGCTACCTATAAGATTAACCTCAATCACACGGCTAAAAGCTTCCAAGGGCATAGCACTTTCCTTGCCCACTACACGTTGTGCCGGACAAATACCAGCGCAATTGACCAAAATACCGGGTTGACCTAGCTTGGCTTCTATTTGCTCAAAAGCAGCTTCTGCGCTGTCTGAGCTAGTAACATCGCAGACAATTGCTACGCCATCGATTTCTTTGGCCAATGACATTAATTGGCTTTCATTCACATCCAGCAACGCGACTTTAGCGCCATTTTCCGCCAAAAATCGCGCCGTGGCAGCGCCCATGCCTGATGCTCCGCCCGTAACAACGGCAATAGTTCCTTTGATTTGCATGATATCCCCCAATGTGTATAAATGTATATAATAATGTAAATACTAACACGGACCATTGGCCATGACAAAAAAAACCACGCTATCGGATGAGGACAAACGCTTATTTGCCGAAGCCATGGCAGCCAATAAACCCTTAACACCTAAAAAGAAAATCGAAGAAACCAGAAAAAAACAAGATACACAAAGCCTAGCCTATAGACGTTATCAAGCCAGCCGCACTACGCCCAATATCAATACTGCACCCATGGTCAATGCCGAAAGCCCTTTATTATTTTGTAGAGCAAATGTAAGTGATAAACAAATGCAACAATTACAACAAGGCATATTTCCTAAACCAGCTGTGTTGGATTTACATGGCTTAACCGAAAATGAAGCGATAGCACGTCTCAATGATTTTATTTATCAATCGCAAAAAAGAAAAATAACGGTGGTGCTGATTATTCATGGTAAAGGTAATCGCAATAATCTTCATTCACCTATATTAAAGAATACAGTCAATGAACAATTGCGTCGTTTAGATGCCGTGTTGGCATTCTGCTCCGCGCGTAGTGTAGATGGCGGCAATGGCGCGGTGTACGTGATGTTGAAGGCATGAAGGTTAGAGATATAGCCATTACACTTCAAGATGCGAGAGCAATACTTTCTACGAACACAGTACTAAAACGTTGTCATCCTCGACGCGGCCGCGAGGCCGCAGTCGGGGATCCAGGAAAAACTTGATTTGAAACTGGATCCCCGACTTCGTCGAGGATGACAACGTTCCGGATCTCTGGTCGGTGATAGCGTCAGACATATTCCAGTACTTCTTTCAAATGCGACACAGGCAATACTTCTATATCCAAGGATTGCTTAGCTTGATTGGCCTTAGGCACAATGGCACGTTTAAAACCGAGCTTTGCCGCTTCTTTTAAACGCTCTTGGCCATATTGCACCGGACGAATTTCACCCGACAGTCCCACTTCGCCAAATACAATTAAATCGTGCGGTAAAGGTCTTTCTTTTAAGCTAGATACCACTGCCAATAAAATCGCTATATCAGCAGCGGTTTCAGTAATTTTTATACCGCCAACTAAGTTAACAAACACATCTTGATTGTAACAGGCCACTGCACCTTGTTTATGTAATACGGCCAATAACATATTTAAACGATTGCCATCTAAACCTAAAGTCACACGTCTAGGATTGGCCAAAGGACTATCGTCTACCAAAGCTTGTACTTCCACCAACATAGGTCTGGTACCTTCCCAAGTGGCCATCACTACACTACCCGGCACATCGGCTCTAAATCCCGATAAAAATAAAGCGGAAGGATTATGCACACCACGCAAACCTTTTTCAGTCATCGCAAATAGACCCAACTCATTGACAGTGCCAAAACGATTTTTGCTGGCACGTATCATCCGATAACGACTGTCGTGTTCATTTTCAAAATACAATACCGTATCGACCATATGCTCTAACACCCGCGGCCCAGCCAAAGCGCCTTCTTTAGTTACATGCCCTGCTAGAAATAAAGAAGTGCCGCTTTCTTTAGCGAAACGCACCAATTGCGCTGCGCTTTCGCGCACTTGCCCTACGCCGCCAGCAGCTGATTGCAAAGTATCGGTATACATCGTTTGTATAGAATCGATCACCATCACTTTGGGTTTATCTACAGCAGCAATTTGTAATATCGTTTCCACGTGGGTATGGGCTAATAACTTCAGATGATCCAATTGCAGTTCTAATCGGCGCGCACGTAAAGTGACTTGTTGTAAGGATTCTTCGCCCGTAACATACAACGGCGCATCGCTAGGCGGTAACATGGCCATGGCTTGTAATAATAAGGTTGATTTACCTATGCCTGGATCACCGCCGATCAACACCACCGAACCCGGCACCAGACCGCCACCTAATACCCGATCTAACTCTCCCTGATCTAAGGACAAACGCGCAATACTGTCTAAGGCTATATCTTTTAATAACACCACGGAGCTATTTTGACCGGAATACTGACTGTTACTCCGTGTACCGGCTTTCACCACTTCTTCAAAAATAGTATTCCATGAACCGCATTCTAGACATTGCCCTGCCCATTGATGGAATTGGGCGCCACAACTTTGGCAACGATAAGTTGCTTTATTTTTTGACAAGATTATTTTCCTTCAGATTTTAATCACTATAGTCTATATTATTATGCTCACACCAGTCAGCTAAGATATGCTGTAAACGCTCTTCTTTGTAGGTTTCCCAATCTTCTTCCAAGCCATGATAATACAGTGCTTCGGTAAATTCAGGAAATTCATAGTCTTCATCACCATGTCTTAGAATAACCTGCAATTCATGGCGTATTTCTGTTTCATCGATTTCTTCAATATAGTCCCAACACACGACAATACTTTGTGCTTCGGCCAATAATGGCAGCCGTGCATAATTTTGCATCTGGTCATCAGGTATACTGTCTTGTTCCAGCAATTTACCATCCTTAAGATGCAAATAAAAGACACTACCGGCGGGATGTGCCAATAGAAACTCGGATATGTCGCTAATACGCACCTTCATGGGACACCTCTAGAGCTGTGTTCTATATCTTTAATAGTAGCAGCTTTGAATCTAAGCGCAAACCATGGTAGTACTACCATCCCCAAGCTAGAACTGTTAGGATCACTCCAACTTATATTGATAATGCGTCATTTTTAGGTATTATGCTGCCCTTGCGGCAAATATTCGATGAAAATGTTAATAAAACACTCGATGCGAACATTAATTGGACAATAATTTATGCTTTCTTTTATTAAAAATATCTTCATAAAGAATGGAGCGTCAAATAGTGCGCCTACCATTATCCCCGCCTCGGAGCATGCCATATCCCGCTCATTCATCAGCCGTAACTGTTTAGGGGTGCTTGATACCCTAGCCAATGCAGGCTTTGAAGTGTATTTGGTAGGGGGCAGTGTACGCGATCTACTCCTAGGGCGAGAACCTAAAGACTTTGATGTAGCCACCAATGCCAAACCAGAAGAAATCTATCGTTTATTTCGTAATTGTAGATTGATAGGCAAAAGATTCCGTCTCGCGCACATTTATTTTAGACACGAAATTATTGAAGTTGCGACCTTTCGCAAACAAGGTAAAAAAGGTCATCATCATCAATCAAAAGGACATAATGGTTTATTAAAAAGAGATAATGTTTATGGCACTTTAAAAGATGATGTATGGCGGCGCGATTTTACTTTAAATGCGCTTTATTATGATGCAAAAAACAATTGCATTATCGATCACACCAATGGTTTACTAGACTTACAACAAGGCATCATCCGTATTATAGGCGATGCTGAAACACGTTACAAAGAAGATCCCGTGCGTATTTTACGTGCCATTCGTTTCCATGCAAAATTAGGCATGCCCTTAGAAGAAAAAACGGCTAAAGCCATTCCTAAAACACATATGCTATTAGCTGCCATTGCACCTGCACGCTTATTAGATGAAACCCATAAACTGTTTAACAGTGGTAACTCAGTTGCTACTTTTGCCGCTTTGCGCCATTACGCTGTACTACAACATTTATACCCACTCACCGAAGAAGCCTTAAGCCATCCTGATCTACATGCCATTGCCGATAAATTTATTTTATACGCTTTGCAAAATACCGACGCTCGCGTAGCACAAGATAAACCATTGAATCCAGCTTTTTTAGTATCTGTATTCTTATGGTATCCGCTACAAATCATGCTAGAAAAAGAACATCACAATAAAACTGGCACAACGAACCACAGCGACTTCACTAAACTTGAGCACGCTGCTGGCAGAATTCTGCGGCAAGCCAAACAACATCTGGCTTTTACGCAAGTGATTACCCAAACCGTTATAGATATCTGGTTACTGCAGTTTCAACTCATAGGTAGACGCCAACTTCAAATCTATCATTTAGCGCAGCAATCTCGGTTTCGTGCTGCTTATGATTTTTTATGCTTACGCGCTAAGGTAGACGATTCTTTAAAACCCATCGCCGATTGGTGGACTACGTGGCAAGAAGTAGATGATGCCGCGCGCGAACAAATGATCAATGAGCTGCCCAAGCCAAAATTTGCGCGCAACAAAAAACGTCGATACCCCAAAAAACGCCCTCCAGCAAACAATCCAACCATTCAAGGGTAACCTGCGTTATGAGTTCTGTTTTTTTAGCTTTGGGCAGTAATTTAAATAATCCCAAACGGCAAATCTTGAGTGCCATTGAGGCCTTAAAAAAAGACCCTCGTATCACTGTACACGCCGTGTCGAGTCTATACCAAACACCGGCCATGGGCCCACCGCAAGATGATTACATCAATGCAGTCATGCACATTAACACCGAATATTCTGCACGTGAATTATTATCTGTTTGTTTGGCGCTAGAAAAACAACAAGGTCGTATCAGAATAGAACCCTGGGGACCGCGTTGCATCGATATTGATATATTGTTGTATGATGATATGCAAAGGCAGGAAGAAGATTATATTTTACCGCACCCAGGCTTGAAAGAACGGCTATTTGTGCTGGTTCCTTTATACGAAATAGCACCACAGCTGATATTGCCCGATGGAACTGCTGTTGCGGTGTTATTGCAGGGATTTAAAAATGAGGAAAAAGTGTTAATACAGCATGTAATTGAGTAATCCCAACGAATATTAGTGGTCATAACGAACTCTGAAATTTCACGGTACGGTTAGTATACGCGGAGCTCGTCATTGCGAGCAAATGAGTGCTGGATATATAATAAAGGCCATGTACGGTAACAACAGTAGAATGATTAAACTGCGCGGAACTAAACGAATGCAGCGCGGCAATCCAGAAAAATACTCGTTTTATACGTATCACAATGTTTTAAAAGTGTCTCTGTACAAAAAGTTAATTTTCATTATTCCAACGCTGGATTGCCACGCCTTGTTCGCTGCGCTCACTGGCTCGCAATGACGAATATCTACTCTTCTAAAGGCTTAGCATAGGTCTCACGCAAGAATGATGCTAAAAGTGCACTGAGGATACAAGCTATGGGTAACATCGTCAGCGCAGCGGTAAAATTAGATGCTGTATAAATGCGTTCACCACCAGCAACAACGCCATTCCATAAATGATCGAGGATAATACCCACTAACGGTGTGAGCAATGATCCGCTGACCATGACTAACATATTGGTAACCGCTACAGCTGTTGCCGAAACTTTTCTAGAGCTTAATTCACGGCCTACGGGAAATACCAATACTTCTGCACCATAAGCAACACCGAATAAAAATAACAGGATAAAAATGAGCATAGTGGGTAAAGCCGGCACATATAGAATGATGGAAATCAGGATGGCCGCTAAAATGCCTCCAATCACCATAGGCATTTTACGTCTCTCGATCTTATCTGAAATATAACCAAAAAGAACGCCTCCCAGAGTAAAGCCTAAAAATACCGTAGACACTGCATTCGCTGCTTGCTGGCTAGAAAAACCATGTGCCACCATTAAATAAGGTTTTTCCCAATTTTCAGCAAACCCGGAAGAAGGCAAATACAATAAACAACCGATGAGGCCATTTAACCAGATAAACTTATTTTTCAATAATATCATAGACTGTTTCATCACTTCGCGCATAGTATGCGGTTGGTGTTCTGGGCTGAGATAACTGTAATTGCGAGCATTGTCTTTAGGCTTATCGCGAATAACTAAGGCCATAATCACCGCTAAAATCACTCCAGCTAGTGCCGATATAAATAGCGTTGGCCGCCACTGCAGTACATTAACCAAATGCTCTAGTACCAATTCACCCAAAAACGCACCCACTAAAGTACCAAAAGAAGAAGCCATACCCGCCACTAAGCCAAATTTATTGGGTGGCAGCCAAATTGTGGCTAATTTTAACACGCCTACAAAGGCGAAAGCAGAGCCAAAGCCTACTAAAAAGCGCCCTAATAAGGCCACTTCCCAATGAGTAGTACCGGCAAAAATATAAGTTCCTAGGGCACACATTAAACAGGCAAAGGTTAATAAACGGCGTGGGCCATAACGGTCCATTAACATGCCCACTGGCAATTGCATAGGCGTATAAGCGTAATAATAAAAGGCATTGATGAAACCATAGCCCGTGGCTGAAATGCCAAAATAACGCAGTAAATCGGCATAGACTACATTGGGGGTAATACGCAGTAGGTATTCATAAGCATAAAAGGCAGCGCCTAGGCAACAGACTAGAATGGGGAAGGCCCAAATCCAAGGACTTTGTTTTTTGGGCATTTGATTAGCCGTTGCTACTCTTGCGGTATCCATAATTGCACCCCTTTAAAAAGACAAAAAGCTACACTACAGGGCAATATACCATAAAAATATAATGTTGAGAATTTAAATGGTCGTACAGATTAGACTTCTGCTTTACCGTCATTGGTTTCTTTCTTGAAGCGTCGTTTGAATTTATCGACTCGACCACCTGCTGTATCCACAATTTTTTGCTTCCCAGTATAAAATGGGTGGCATTGTGAGCATACTTCAATAGCTAAAGTACTGTTAGGCATAGTTGAACGAATTTGCGTCACATAGCCGCAACTGCACTTTACTTCAACTTCTTTATAGTTAGGGTGTATTTCTGCTTGCATAATAATTCCTCTGTATCTAATAACCAATTGGCGGCAAGGGTACCAAAGTTCTAAGGCAAAAGCAAGTATACTCTTTGCCCTTGATTCTTAGCCTTTGTTGCCCCCTACGAACCTTCCGAGGCAACTATTTCTTTATTTTCAATGACTTTGGCTTTTGCTTTGTGTTTGCTCAATGTCACCAAAATAGCACCCCCCATAGCAATCACACCCCCTAAGAAGGTCAATACGCCTGGGATTTCTCCCAACACTAGCCAAGCTAATAAACAAGAGACCAAAGGTAACATAAACATCCAGCAGGTAACGCGGAAGGTAGGCAACCGTGTTAAAGCATAATTCCAGGTCAGATAAGCTACCGCTGTGGGGAATAGGCCTAGATAAATAACAGCCAAGGTATCTTTGAGCGGTGCGGTATGCAAGTCGCGCATTAAATCAGGTGTATATTGTAATAACCACAAGGTACCCGCCCACATCAAATAAGTAGATAATGCCATGGGATGATAGCGCAGTAATAAAGGTCTAATAGCAACATTATAGATACTCGAACACACCGCACTACCGAGCACAGCCAATAAACCTATGGTAAAAGCAACTTCTGCACTGCCCGACAAGGCTATTATTGAGACTCCGGCAATGCTGATCACTAAACCCACACAACCCCAAAATGGCACGCGTTCTTTGAAAAAAAACAATGCTAATATTGCGGAAATAATAGGCGTTTGCCCGATTATGAAACTGGCCACACCCGCAGACACGCTGCGTTCGCCGTAATTTAAGAAAAAATGATATAAGCTAAGACCAATAGTCGCTAGAATGATAATGCGCGGAATATCCATCCACCGAAAATCGACTTTCATAAATAAATAACGCGCCGTAACGGGTAATAAGACTACTGCACCTATGAATATTCTTAATAGCGCTAATCCCCCTGGAGAGTAATGTACTGTAGCCATACGAATAGCAACAAAAGCAGAACCCCATAAAAAAATAGTCGTACACAATGCCGCTAATGTTTTTTTATCCATATCGCTTAACTACCTAATTTATACTCATTACATTCAAGATACGAGAAAGAAATTTGCTATAAACACGAAGCCAGAACGTTGTCATCCTCGACAAGGCCCGAGGCCGCAGTCGGGGATCCAGAAAAAACTTCAATTGAAACTGGGGCCCCGGCCTTCAGCCGAGGATAACAAAGCTTCGATTCGAAATCGGTATATATCTAATCTATAATATTTTCCAAACCATACACTAATTCTGTAAGACCCATCACCTTTTCACAAGCCAGTAACACGCCCGGCATAAAACAGCGTCTGTTTAGTGAATCGTGACGCACAGTAAGGGTTTCATCTAAGCCACCAAAAATGATTTCTTGATGGGCAACTAAACCAGGTAAACGTATAGAATGCACATGTATACCGTCTACATTTGCGCCTCTAGCCCCCGCAACTAATGTGTGTTCAGGGCGAGGTTCGGGTGCTTTATCACGCAAGGCGGCCATAGTTTGTGCTGTACGTAAAGCAGTGCCCGAAGGTGCATCTAGTTTACCTTCATGATGCAGCTCAATAATTTCTGCTTCTGGAAAATATTTTATCCATTGCGTGGCGTATTTCATCATCAAAATAGCGCCCAATGAACAGTTAGGCGCAATAATACCACCTAAGTTTTTTGCTTGCGCCATACGTTTTAATTGCTCAATCTGTGGCGGCATTAACCCAGAGGTACCAATCATAGGTCTTGCCCCGGCTTCTAAAATTTTCTGGCTATTGTCAAACACTACATTGGCGTTGGTAAAATCAACGACCACATCTGCTTGACTGTGTTTAATGGCGGCAAACAAATCATCGCCGCGACCACAAGTTCCCACCACATCAAATCTAGCATCTCCCCGCAAGGCTTGCACTACTTCTTGCCCCATATGGCCTAAGGCACCATTCACTAATACTCGAATAGTCATTTATTTTCCCTCATATATAACCACTATACTTCAAGATGCGAATTTAAGACTAAAAGCCATCACATACCACAACGTTGTCATCCTCGACGCGGCCGCGAGGCCGCAGTCGGGGATCCAGAAAAAACTTGATTTGAAACTGGATCCCCGACTTCGTCGAGGATGACAAAGCTTTGATTTAAATTTACAGTCTTCACAAAGATCTCGCATCTTCAAATACGATGGGTATATAACCACTATACTCCAAGATGCGAAATCTAGTAACTACTGTGACTTTGAATTAAAGCTTTGTCATCCTTACACATCAATATTTCCTGCCAACAAGGCGTTTTCTTCTATAAACTCACGCCTAGGCTCAACTTCATCGCCCATTAATACCGTAAACATTTCATCAGCAACTATGGCATCTTCAATTTTAACTTGCAATAAACGCCGATGCTCTGGATCCATCGTGGTATCCCACAATTGTTCTGGGTTCATTTCTCCCAAACCTTTATAGCGTTGCAAAGTTTGGCCTTTTTTCGCATCTTCCAACAGCCAATCGATGGCTTCACCAAAATCAACAATAGCCTTTTTGCGATCACCACGAATGAAATAGCTACGCTCGGTTAATAAACCTTGTAGTTCTGTTGCCAATGTGACACATTCTTGGTATTCATTGCGTACAAAAAACTCTTTATTGAGTTGTACTGATTCTAATTGCCCATGAATATGGGTTTTGACGATGGGTAAATACATCTGCCCTTCAACAACTTCTGAACATTCCACGCTATGATGTATTCCATTGTGTTCCAAGTCTTTTAGGTGTGCAGTTAACTCTGCACACCAAGTGGTTACCTTGTGCTGGTCATGCAAGTCCGCTGCCAATAAAGCCGACATATGCAATAATTGCATCAGTACCGGTAAGGGATATAAACGCTTTAATCCTTGCAATCTTTCTACAGTTGTTTTGTAACGGAGCACTAACTTTTCTAATTGCACGCCGCTGATAGGTGGCGTGTTCGCATCCACATACAAAGAAGTGCCTTCTAAGGCTTGCTGACATAAATAAGCTGTGTAATCCGTATCGTCTTTAATGTATTGTTCTTGTTTACCGCGTTTGATTTTATACAATGGCGGTTGGGCTATATAGATATGGCCACGTTCGACGAGTTCACGCATTTGCCTGTAGAAAAAGGTCAATAACAAGGTACGTATGTGCGCACCATCGACGTCGGCGTCGGTCATGATGATGATTTTATGATAACGCAATTTGTCGGCATTAAATTCTTGTGAGCCTATACCGCAACCCAAGGCCGTTATCAACACGCCTACTTCTTGCGACGATAACATTTTATCGAATCGAGCTTTTTCTACGTTTAAAATTTTACCGCGCAATGGCAATATGGCTTGAGTTTTACGCGATCGCCCTTGTTTGGCGGAACCACCTGCAGAATCTCCCTCGACTATGAATATTTCGCATAAAGCTGGATCGCGTTCTTGGCAATCGGCTAATTTACCGGGTAATCCTGCCACATCCAAAGCGCTTTTACGTCGTGTCATTTCTCGTGCCTTACGTGCAGCTTCACGTGCACGCGCGGCTTCTACCATTTTAGTAATAATCGCCTTGGCTTCTTGTGGTTTTTCCAATAGGAAATTATTAAAGTGTTCTGCTACCGTGCCTTCCACAACTGCTCTAACTTCAGAAGACACCAGCTTATCTTTGGTTTGTGAAGAGAATTTTGGATCGGGGACTTTAACCGATAAAACTGCCGTTAACCCTTCGCGTGCATCATCACCCGTGGTGCTAATCTTAAACTTCTTCGCTAAACCTTCTTTTTCTATGTAATTATTTAAGGTTCGAGTTAAAGCGCCACGAAAGCCTGCCAAGTGTGTACCACCGTCACGTTGTGGAATATTGTTCGTGAAGCAGAAAATTGTTTCTTGATAGGAGTCGTTCCATTGCATCGCCAATTCCACGATTGTGCCTTTAACATCTTCTGAGAAATAAAACACCGTAGGATGGATGCCAGTTTTTTTGCGATTCAAGTATTGTACAAAAGCTTTAATGCCGCCTTCATAATGGAAAGAATCTTTTTTACCATCGCGTTCATCGAATAATTCTATTTGCACGCCTTGATTTAAGAAAGACAATTCGCGCAAACGCTTGGCTAAGATATCGTAGTGAAATTCCAATTGCGTGAATATAGTAGGGCTAGGTTTAAAGCGAATTTCCGTGCCACGTTCGCTGGTGGTTCCCGTTACTTTAATAGGCGCTTGCGGTTCGCCCAATTTATACAGTTGTTCGTAGACCTGGCCATTGATACGTACGGTCAATTCTAGTGTTTCAGATAATGCGTTCACCACCGACACGCCCACGCCATGCAAACCACCGGAAACTTTATAGGATGAATTGTCGAACTTACCACCCGCATGCAGTATAGTCATGATGACTTCTGCCGCCGAACGCCCCTCCTCAGGGTGCATATCCACGGGAATACCGCGACCGTTATCGCGTACCGTTATTGAGTTATCGGCATGGATGATGACATCGACACGGGTACAATACCCAGCCAAAGCCTCATCGATAGAATTATCGACCACCTCAAAAACCAGATGGTGCAAGCCGGTGCCGTCATCTGTATCGCCTATATACATACCTGGCCGTTTACGTACCGCATCTAAGCCTTTTAAAACTTTAATATTGGCAGAATTATAGGCAGTATCTTCACTCATCTAAGACCTCGTTTATTTAAAATATCCGCAGCAAATTACCTACTGCAAGGTGATTATTATATCACAATTCAAGCAATCCTCGTAGTTCTAGCCATAAAAAATAGCTTGCAATTGAGGCTAGTTTGTTATCTAATGCGAAATTACAGAAATGACATAGGGGTACCCATATATGACGACTTTAGCCGCCAAATCTGGTCAAAAAATGCCTTCTGGAACAGTTGCCTTAATCTTTGTGCAACTTTTTTCCCTCATTAGCTTTGCCACCATCTATTCCACTTTGGCTATATATTGCTCACAAGGCTTGCATTTGGACGACCATTTCACCACCAGCCTTATTGCCATGTTTCTAGCCTTTAACTATGGCTTGCACCTCTTAGGAGGGTATGTAGGGGGACGTTTTTTAAGCTATAGATCCTTATTTATCATCAGTATGCTGTCCATTGCCACGGGTTGTTACCTGATCACCACCCCTACCTTACATGGATTTTACAGTGGCATCGCTTTTTTCCTGACTGGGGCGGGCTTAAATGTCACTTGCCTCAATTGCATGGTTACCCAACTGTTCCAGCCCGATGACAAGCGGCGTGAAACTGCTTTTCTATGGAATTACAGCAGCATGAACTTGGGCTTTTTTATAGCCAACATCATCGCGGGCTCTTTCCAATTACACAGTAATTATCGCGACCTGTTTTTGCTAAGCGGCTTAGGTAACATCATTGCCATCGTTCTGGTTGCCTGCAATTGGTCGAAATTGAAAGATATACAAACGGCTTACCAGGTAGCCACTAACAAGGTACCCCGTGTTATTTTTGGTATAACACTCATTGTAGCGCTATTCTGTGCTTTATATCGCTTGGTAGAACACCCTGCAGCCAGCCAAAACCTAGTCATTTATGGCACGCTCCTTGTCTTTGCCTTTTTGCTGGCATTGTCTTTCGCAGAAAAAGACATCGTTAGCAGACAAAAAATGCACGCTTATTTGATATTTTCTGCTGCCGCCATTACCTTTTGGACCATCGCTTTATTGGTGCCCAATGGCTTGGCTTTGTTTCTAGAGCGCAATGTAAATCGTCAGATCTTTAATTTTACGATACCGCCACAATGGTTTTTTAATATCAACCCGTTTATGATCATGTTGGGTGGACCAATTTTAGCCGCTTTATTCCAATGGTTGCGCCGCAAGGGATATAGAGTCACGCTGACACAACAATTTTCTGCTGCATTATTTCTAATGGGTGCAGGGCTCTTGGTCATCCCTCTGGGCATTGCTTTTGCCAATGCGGATGGTTATGTCCCCGCAATCTGGATTACAGTGGGTTATGCCCTACAAGGTTCAGGCGAATTATTCTTAGGTCCTATAGGTTATGCCATGGTAGGACAGTTGGCCCCTGCACGCTTGCGTGGTGTGATGATGGGCACGTGGATGATGGTTTCTGGTATGGGCGGAGCTATTACGGGTATTGTTTCTAAATGGGCAACTTATTCTGCCACGGGCGATCTATCACCATTGGCAACTAATTTCACTTATGGACGTGTTTTTATACTATTAGGTCTTGCCAGCGTGCTGGTGGCAGTGATTCTTTTCCGATTACGGCCCTTGTTGGATAGGTTAATACGCGAGCCTAGGGTTAAGGTGACTGATGAAGTACTCGCGGCAAGCAAGGCTGAAATTGTAGCGTCGTGATTAAGAAAGAAAATGGCCCTGAACTGCTCTGTTCAGGGCCATAAGATTAGAAAATTTTAAAAATTCGCTGTTAGTTATTGTTACTAAAACGTTTGCTCGTGTCAGTGCTAAGTTTCTCATTGGCTCTGCGCTCTAATTTGGACAATAACTCTTTTGTCCTATCCTCACCAAACATAGAAAATGCTGAGCTGCTTAGATTATTAGCACCCATTTTACTAGCGAGCGAAGATGGAGTTAAGCCCTTTAGCACTGTAATTTTTACTGCTTGTGTCGCAATTGTCGCATCTTGTTTCGCAGTCATTATGTTTAGCTCTGCAATTTTTGTTGCTTGTTCTGCAATTATTTTATCTTGTTCCGCAAGCATTGTATTTAGCACTGTAGTTCTTGCTGCTTGTATCATAATTGTCGCATCTTGTTCCAAAATTGTTTCATCTTGTTTCACAGACATTACCTTTAGCCTATCAATTTCTGCTGCTTGTCTCGCAAGCATTGTCTCTAGCACTGTAATTTTTTCTAATTGTGTCGTAATTGTTTCATCTTTTCCTGCAAGTATTATCGCTAACCCTGCAATTGTCTCATCTTGTTCTTTAATTATTTTTTGCATTTGTCGAATGTCTTGTGGCTGCGCTACTACACTGCTTTCAGAATCATTTTTCGGCCCAAGCGCTTCTTCAGGCACTTCGCCAAGTACTTCGTCAATTACTTCGTCTAGTACTTCGTCTAGTGTTTTATCAAGCACTTCATCAGTAACCCCATCTATATTCATAATCTACCTCACTATTATAAAAAAAAATAAAAATATACTGTTTGATCCCTAAAGTCAACAGATATACCTATCGCCAATGAAGATGCGAGATTTGAATAAACGTATTTAACTTTAATCGAAGCTTTGTCATTCTCGATGAAGTCGGGGATCCAGCACATTGTCATCCTCGACCGAAGGTCGGGGATCCAGGATCATATAGGCTTTTTCCTGGATCCCCGACTGCGGCCTCGCGGCCTGGTCGAGGATGACACAACTCTAGTCTGTAGTTGCTTGTAGCATTGAACTCGCATCTTGAAGTGTATTGGGTATATATCTATTGCCAATGAAGATGTGAGATTTGAATAAACGTATTTAACTTTAATCGAAGCTTTGTCATTCTCGATGAAGTCGGGGATCCAGCACATTGTCATCCTCGACCGAAGGTCGGGGATCCAGGATCATATAGGCTTTTTCCTGGAT
>JAJYCX010000004.1:0-19925 GCA_021778015.1 Pseudomonadota bacterium | reverse complement strand
GAGATTTGAATAAACGTATTTAACTTTAATCGAAGCTTTGTCATTCTCGATGAAGTCGGGGATCCAGCACATTGTCATCCTCGACCGAAGGTCGGGGATCCAGGATCATATAGGCTTTTTCCTGGATCCCCGACTGCGGCCTCGCGGCCTGGTCGAGAATGACACAACTCTAGTCTGTAGTTGCTTGTAGCATTGAACTCGCATCTTGAAGTGTATTAGGTATATACTCTCCTTTTAAATTTAAATAAAACGGTCACATTAGTCGTTATTCGCTCTCAGAACCGCGCCTATTCCTCAAACCAATACAACTATTTTCAGCAGGCTTATTAGCCTCAGACTTTGGTACGGTCTCAGCAAACATAGAAAATTCTAAGCTGAGACTACTATGATCATTCATCTCACGATTGCCACATGCTACTACTTCTTCCTTCCTTTGATTATTTTGTTCCACCGCTGTTTTAACTTGTTGCTTATCGGATTCTTCTTGTACAGAACGCGCTTCATTCCTTTCTCTAATTTCTTTAAGCTCCGCCATCTTTTCCGCAATTGCCGCCCTCAATGCCGCAATTGTTTCTTCTTGTTCTTTAAACCCATAGTGCCATGCTTGAATATCTTCCGCATCATTACTGATTTTAGAAACATTCGGCCTAAACACTTCCTCAAATCTTGCATTAAGGAACTCATCTTCAGGATCATAACCAATTGGAGGATCATTATCGATTTCAGGATCATTCGACCCACGTACTTCTTTAAGTACTGCATTAAGGCGCGTATCTTCAGCTACTTTATCTCTGGGCATAATTTACCTCACTATTATAAAAAACAGACAAAAATATACTGTAGGCTTCTTAAAGTCAATAGGGTTATTTTCTTTTGATAAGTCGTTGAACTATAAACAGGATAAATCCGCCACTGCTGAAAACAGATCGCGTAATTCTACTAACAGGGCTAAACGATTAAATCGCTGCGCTTTATCTTCGGCCATGACCATCGTGTTTTCAAAAAAAGCATCTATAGTCGGTTGCAATAACGCCAATAATAACAAAGCCTTGGTATAATCTTGTGCCGCGTATAAGGGTAATACTTCTTTTTTCTTTGCACTTAACGCCCGCCATAATTCTTTTTCAGCTGATTCTACTAAAAGCGCTTCTTGCACGCTCTGCCCTGCTAAACTCGCGGCTTCTTTTTCTAAAATACGGCTAACGCGCTTATTCGCCGCGGCTAGTGCTGCACTTTGCGGTAATTCACAAAAGGCTTGTACTGCGCGCAAACGCAATGCAAAATCATGCGGTTTGACGGGATGACTTGCCAGCACCGCCATAAATATTTCGGCGGCAATGCCTTGTTCTATGTAGTGATGTTTAAAACGCTCCATCATGAAGTCAAAGACGGGCTGTACTACACTTGCTTTAGCCTTATCGCCATACAATTCACACGCTTTCTGCAGCAATTGCACTAAATCCAACGGCCACTGCCTATCCACGATAATTTTCAAAACACCCAAGGCCAAACGCCGCAAAGCATAGGGGTCTTTATCGCCCTTAGGAATCTCACCTACAGCAAAAATACCCACTAAAGTATCGAGTTTATCGGCTATAGCGACCACAGCACCTAAAGGTGATTGTGGCAATTCATCTAGCGCAAAACGCGGTTGATAATGCTCTGCTATCGCTGTTGCTACGGCAGGTGTTTCATGACTGTGTGCAGCGTAATAACCGCCCATAATGCCTTGCAATTCTGGGAATTCTCCCACCATATCCGATACTAAATCGGCTTTACACAATAATCCGGCTCTATGCGCTTCTTCACCATTGAGATGAAGCGATAATGCTATTGTTTTAGCTAATTCAGCAATACGCTGTGACCTATCTTGCAAGGTTCCTAAACGCGCATGGAAAATAATGTGATCCAATTTTTGTGCCATGAAAGCAAGACTGTGTTTGCGATCGCTGTCGAAAAAGAATTTGGCATCGGCTAGACGCGCATTCATGACACGTTCATTGCCGTGTACTACCTGGCTAGGATCACGACTTTCTATATTGCTGACGCCCATAAAATAAGGTAATAATTTTTGTTCTTTATCGTGTACATAGAATGCTTTTTGATGTTGCTGCATGGCTAAAATTAAGGCTTCATGCGGCACCGTTAAAAAATGTTTATCGAATTGCCCTAAGAAAGGCACTGGCCATTCTACAATCGCCGTTACTTCATCTAAAAGTTCTTCATTGAGGGTTACTTCACCTTTGACCGTGGCCACAACCTCTTTCAAACCACGCACGATCAATGCGCGCCGTTTTCCCGCATCGGCCACCACATAAGCTTTTTGCAATGCCGCTTCATAGTGTTTAGGTTCATCCAAAGAGATTGCTTTCGGGTGATGAAAGCGATGACCATAGGTCTGGCGATCGCTGTTTTGTCCCAAGATTTTAGCGGGCACTACTTCCTTGCCAAATAATAAAACTATCCAATGTACCGGTCTAGCAAAGCTGACATCGGAATTACCCCAACGCATGGCTTTAGCTATAGGCAAAGCGGCTATCACCTTGTTGCACAATGCAGGCAACAGTTCAGTTGTCATTTGTCCAGGCATTTCACTGCAATAATATAAACACTCGCCTTTATCGCTGGCTATGCGTTCTAAATTTGCAAATTCAACGCCACATGATTTAGCAAACCCTAAGCCTGCAGGCGTAGGCTTACCGTCTGCATCTAAGGCCAAGCTTAATAAAGGCCCTTTACGCTCTACTTTTTGTGGGAGTGTTTGTTTTTGCAATTTTTCAATGAACACAGCAAGACGGCGTGGCGTAACGTAAGGGTGTATGGTGCCATGCGCTAAACCGCAATCGGTTAAAGCAGTTTCAAAACCTTTTGCTAATGCGTTGATTAAAATCGCTTGCGCACGAGCTGGCAATTCTTCGCAGCCAATTTCTAATAAAAAATCATCATAGTTTGACATGATGTAGTCCTTGCTGCTGTGCTTTTAATAAAGGAAAACCTTGTTCTTCGCGTAAAGCATAATAACGATTGGCAACTCCCACAGCCAGTGTACGTAAACGTAAAATATAACGCTGCCGCTCTGTAACTGAAATGGCGTGGCGTGCATCTAATAAGTTAAATACGTGCGAGGCCTTAATAGCCATTTCATAGGCCGGTAATACCAATCCTATTTCCAGTAAACGCTGCCCTTCTGTTTCGTAATATTCAAATTGCTTGAATAAGGCGTCTACATCGGCGCACTCAAAATTGTAGCGCGACATTTCTTCTTCGTTTTGCAGAAAAATATCTCTGTAATAGATAGGACCAGAAGGTCCTTCATGCCATAGAATATCAAAAATGCTATTCACACCTTGTAAGTACATGGCTAAACGCTCTAAACCATAGGTCAATTCGCCCGTAACGGGGCTGCAATCTAAGCCGCCGGTTTGTTGAAAATAGGTAAATTGGCTGACTTCCATACCATCTTGCCACACTTCCCAGCCCAAACCCCAAGCACCTAAGGTAGGCGAAGCCCAATTGTCTTCCACAAAACGAATGTCGTGTACTAAGGGATCGATGCCTAAAACGCGCAATGAGTCTAGATACAACTCTTGGATATTCAAGGGCGAGGGTTTTAAAATCACCTGCAGTTGATAATAATGCTGTACTCGATTGGGATTCTGCCCATAGCGGCCATCGGTGGGCCGTCTACAGGGTTGTACATAGACTGCAGCCCAAGGCTCAGGGCCTATAGATTTTAAAAAAGTCTGGGGGTGGAAGGTACCAGCACCCACTTCTAGATCCAAAGGTTGCAGTATGAGGCAAGATTGCTCTTGCCAAAACTGCTGTAATTTTTGAATAATGGTCTGAAAGGTTAATCGCTGTACCACATTATTCCTTAGCGATACTCAATGTCGCTAGTTGAAGGGAGAATTGTCTCAGGGTTTGAATACCGGCTTTTTCAGCATCCACACACCATTGCTTTAATTGCTGCACCAATTCAGCATTGTTGTTCACCGCTTTAGTCCAAATGTTCTGTAAGCGTAGTTTAAATTGATATACTACATCCAATTCATTACAAGAAGACAGCAAAGTTTGTAGACTCTTACGACTTTGAGCATCTATATGCTGCTCATCGGCACGGCTTAACCAGGCTTTGGCTTGACGCCACAGTTGACGCCTTTCTTTGTCTTTGCTCATTTGGTGACGCACAATAGGTTGTATCACCATTTCGCCATACTGTTTTAACAGATGGAATCTATGGGTAATGATGGCTGTTAAAGTACTTACATCAATATCCTTGGAAAATTTATTCTGTTCCAATTTGGGTATAACACGTCTGGGCTTTGCCAGTTTAACAAACTGTAATGCGCGTATGTACATCCAACCGATATCAAACTCATACTTACGCACCGATAATTTTGCCGAAGCGCCAAAGGCATGGTGATTGTTATGCAGCTCTTCCCCGCCCGCTATGATGCCCCAAGGCATAACATTGGTAGAGGCATCCGATGTCTCAAAATTTCTATAGCCCACATAGTGGCCCAGACCATTGATGATACCCGCAGCTAATACAGGTTGCGTCATCATTTGTATTGCCCAAATCACGATACCCGGTACACCAAATAGTACTAAATCCACTACAAACAAAATAGCTATACCCAAACTGCTGTGTGGGGTGTAGATATGACGTTCTAGCCAATCATCCGGTGTTCCATGACCATAACGGCTTAGGGTCTCTTGATTCTTTGATTCTTTTTTATAGAGTTCATAACCTTGTGTCAGCACTTTTTTCAAGCCATAAACTTGCGGGCTATGGGGATCGGCTTCGGTGTCACTGGTAGAATGGTGTTTGCGATGTATCGCTACCCATTCCTTGGTGACTGTGGCAGTAGCAAACCACAACCAAAATCTAAAAAAATGTGCCGCGATAGGATGCAATTCTAAAGCGCTATGTGCAGCAGTTCTATGTAAGTAAAGTGTAATGCAAATGACAGTAACGTGCATTAGCACCAAGGTTACTACGATATATTGCCATAATGACAAATTCAACAAACCATAAAAATAGGTCATGATCTAGCTCCCCCTCTGTTTTTCGCGAATTTCATCCAATGTCTTGCAATCGATGCACAAAGTCGCCGCAGGTCTCGCTTCCAAGCGTCGAATGCCGATTTCTTCACCACAGCTTTCGCAATAGCCGTATTCGCCATCGTCCAAACGCTGTAGAGCTTCTTCCGTTTTACGCAACAATTTGCCTTCGCGATCGCTCGCACGCAACATCAAAGCAACGATTTCTTCGTGAGTGGCTTGATCCGCAGGATCCGCCAACTCTCTATCGCCGCCACGCAGCCGTTCAACGGTGGCATCGCTGCCTTCCATTAACTGCTGTTTAATCGCCTCTAATATAACACGAAAGTGCTGTTGCTGTCCTTCGCTCATGTATTTTTCACTTTTTTTAGCCTGATAGGGGGCTATACCGGGTAAACCGACTACACTGGTGGCAGCGGCTGTTTCTTGTGCCAACTTTCTGGACATGATTGACTCCTACAGTAAAGACTACGCTCAATGTAAACTGAGCAAAAAATAGCCATTATCATTAATGGGTAATCATAGCAGGTATGAGACCTTTCTACCAGCCTTTTTTTGTGCTTTTATTAACCTTTTTGCTGCCTTAGCGCTTAAAATGACCTTAAATATGAATGAAGTAACAATTTTAACAATCACATAGCCTAGTTATACTTTTTTTTGCTTACCCCCTTGACTCCAGACCCCCAGTCAAGGTCTAATATGGCCCTTACCGCATTTATGGCCAGATAGCTCAGTCGGTAGAGCAGAGGACTGAAAATCCTTGTGTCGCAGGTTCGATTCCCGCTCTGGCCACCATTATTAATCAGTAGTTACGACATATGAAAGTTCCCAGGCTTAACCCTCTAATTCTTGGCCAAACAAGCTATTCAAGTAATTTGATCCAAGGACCTTTGGCGGGGATTAGTTGCGCTCCTTTTAGAGTTCTGACTGCTCGCTACAGTCAGCCTGCCTTTTCTTGCACAGAGATGATTTCTTGTAAAACGCTGCTTCATCAATCTTTGTCGGCGCAAAAACGCTTAGTGATGAAAGACAGTGAGGAAGGACCTCTTTGTTTTCAATTAGCGGGATCCGACCCCAATGAATTAGCGTTGGCCACCAAAATAGTGAGTGATTTAGGCGCTGATTTAATTAATTTAAATTGCGGTTGTCCGGTTAAAAAGATTCGTCGCAAAGGAGCTGGCTCTAGCCTTTTACTGGAGCCCTTAAAATTATTGCAACTGATTCAAGCGATGAAACAAAGCACTCACCTACCCGTGTCCATTAAAATTCGCGTCGAAAACCAAGATGAGATTTTCCATGAGGACTTATTGAAAATATTGAAGGATTCGGGGCTGGATTTTTTGATAGTGCATGGCCGACATTGGACTGAACATTATGACATCCCTTGCCGTTATGACAGTATAGCATTTTTCGCAGAGAATTTGAAAATACCCGTGATTGGCAATGGCGATGTGGCATGCATTGCTTCTTTAGAAAGAATGTTGGCTACAGGTTGCGCTGCAGTGATGATCGCAAGAGCCGGTGTAGGCCAACCCTGGTTAATTAAAAAATTAACGGCCGAAATAAATCAAGAAGTCTTTATAATGCCCAGTTTACAGGAAATAGGTGCTGTTTTTATGGAGCATGTATTACGGTTAAAAGATCTCCTTGAAGATGAACGATTCGCTATTTTACAGGCGCGTAAGTTTGCGAAATATTACGCACGTCCTTTGACTACAAGAGCTGAATTTTGTATGGCCGTCAATGAGTGCGAGAATTTGAAAGATTTAGAAAGACTTACTTCGCGTTATTTTAATGGTTCCAGCTAAAAATAAACGCGCTAATGCCCTCACAAGCTCAGTCTAAATAACCGAGCTTGTTACACGCATTAATCAATGAGCTTAAGCTGGCGTTTCTTCATCGCTAGATGTTAAAGCTACTTTTTCTGCTTGGATCCTTTTGTAGATCTCTTCTCTGTGAACCGATACATCGCCAGGCGCATTAATGCCTATTCTGATTTGATTGCCTTGAACCCCTAAAACCGTTACGGTAATATTGTCGCCAATCATGATTGTTTCGCCAACTCGTCTACTTAATATCAACATACACTATCTCCTTCTTTGTAATAAATAAAAAATAACGCACTAAACTCCTAGCAAGAATAGCCTTGCTAAATATTTTAAATGCGTCGCTCAGAACTCGGTTGCTTATAAAAATTGAATCTATACCCGTTAAACCCCTCCACAACTGTGAGGGGGTATTATTGGGTCCCAGGGCAGGGCAAAAAATCAGTTGAATTATTTTGATAACCATAATGTGTATTTCCCTATTATTTCTTATACGCGTAGATCTTGATTTCTTAAATGTAAGAAAAGATACGCAAGATTATCCTCACCCACACAGTGTTTGATGGTTGCAGGATTTACTTTCTTGGGATAGGTTGCCATCAATAGCACAGATTCCATGAGGTTGATTTGTTCTAGGCTTGGGCTGATGCCTAAACGCTCTAGAATTGAAATGGCGGTGTAGTTAGTTAAGCACAACTCTTCTACTGCTTCTATGTCTATGTTCATAGTTATCTCCTTATTCGCTAATGATTCTTTTAAATCATTTAACTTTTTGTAACATTGGTAATTACACATTTATTCTTACCTCGTAATTAAAGCGCATTTATTAAAATATATATACCATAGCAATATATATAAAAATGTCATATAAATTAGACATAATATTTCACATCAAACAACATAAGTCATTGATAAACATTTATTATTTACAAATAAATTTTTGATTTTTCCTGGAAATATTAAACATATTAAATTTCACATCTTTTTATATCATATTGATTTTAATGTATTTTATTTTTTCTTTATTTTAATAAAAAAGTGGTTAAATCATGGTTTATGTGCTATGATTTGTTTATCTTTCATGAGAAAAAGGCCAATTTTAGTGAAAAACAACTCGAATATAGAGATAATTAACTGGGAACAAGCTCGAAAATCGGTAAAAGCTGCCGAGCCTGAACTGGCCGACATTATAGATAATTGGCACGTTCGGCACCCTTTTATCAGAGTACGTTATAATTACGGCGATAAGGTGTTGAAAGGAGGAATTTTGCATCTTACGGATAAAGATGGTATCTCATACCCTATTCATTCCGCCGCTATTCCTGAAGAAATCCAAAAGCAACTGAGCTACAGTAATATGCCTCTAGGTATCATAACGGCTGGTAGCAATGAAGTTTTTTCAGAGACAGGTGAGCGGGTGATCCCCTTAGCTTTTTTTAAACCCGGCGTCATTATGGGCCTATGGGAGTCTTTAGAAGAAAACGCTTCCTATTTTCCCAAACAAATCTGGGATGTGAGTGCGGGTGCTCGCAGCATCTTTATGCTGCCCAGTATTTCGCAACGAGTGCCGCATGAACAACTAAAGAAACACTATGGAGTCAAACGCTCAGCGCCTAATACGATCTATGATCATCATTCAGTCTTTAGGCAAATTATTCAAAATCAACATTTTAAACAAGAATGGGTTCATGAAATACTTTTTTTGGGAGAAGATTGGTTGATTCCCAATAACCAGGATATAGGCTGGTTAAGATTTTATAATTTTTTGTCAAAAAAAGCGTGGAAATTATCTGGGCACAGTCGGAACAAAATCACCTTCGATAGGATTTGGCTGCTGTTTAGCCAGGAACTAGAGACCAAAGGGATTAAAGCAAACTCACAGTTAATCATTATTTTGAAACAAATTTTTGCCATTGCCATGGGCGCAGCACCTGGATTTAGACCCATAGTGAAAACAGATATTGCAGCTCCTGCAGCGGCTCTACAAAAAATTTATTTAAATACCTATGGACTCAAAAATTATATCCCCACCATCATGGCATTGGATTATTTTAGCCCGTATCAGAACAATGAGCCTATCTATTATTCATTGCAGGTACAAACTCAAATAGAGCCTATCTACAAATTCAAAAACACCTTAAGCGAAACACGTGCGATTAAAACGTTATTAGAATATTTTGTTGAGTTTGCATTGGAGGGAAGATTAAAAGTTGCTGATACTTTAATGGAATGGATCGTTAAAGATGTTCAGTTTGATTTTTATCATCCCGATACAGAGCGCCATGACGATATTCACAACAGCAAATATTTGCCCTCAAGAGATAAGGCGCTGATTGAAGTGCGTGGAGCTAAACGCGGTAGAAAATTTTCACATGCGAGTCCTTTGGCTAAAGGCTGTGTGCAAATTCGTATGAAATAGTTTCAAGCTATTTTCATTTAAGATAAAAATCACCGTCTAGATACAGACCATCTAGAGACATTGTTAAAAAACAATCAATCGCATCTTCTGGAGTTTCAACGATGGGTTTGCCTGCGAGATTAAAAGACGTATTTAGTATCACGGGAACCCCTGTTAAGTGGTAAAATGCCTTGATCAGGCCATAAAAATCGGGGTTCATTTCAGCATTCACTGTTTGAACCCTGGCGGTATTATCCACGTGAATGGTCGCAGGGATTTCCTCTTTTGCATTTTCGTTTGCATTGGCAATGAGTAACATATAAGGCGCTATGCGAATATTTTCAAAATAACGACCTACCTCCTCTTCAAGGATAGCAGGTGCAAAAGGTCTGAAATTTTCACGATGTTTAACTTTTTGGTTTAGGACATCTTTCATCTGCGGATCACGCGGATCCGCTAAAATACTTCTTGCACCTAAAGCTCGCGGTCCTATTTCGCTCCTACCATTAAACCAACCGATAATTTTTTTATGACTGATTTGCTTGGCAATTTCGGTGTATAGATCTTCTTCTGACACATTTACACGATATTGCTGAACCCTATTTTTTTGCAGTGTGCAATCTTCTGTATCTTTATAGCTTTTTCCCAGAAAAGGTGAAAATAGTTTTTTAGTGTTCAAATTTGAACGCGGTAAATTGTTAATTGCATGAGCGCCATACAAAGCGGCCCCTATAGAGATACCGGCATCTCCAGCTGCGGGTTGAATAAAAATGTTTTTAAAAGGTGTCTCCTGTAATATTCTATAATTAGCAACACTATTTAAGGCTACACCACCGGCCAAGCATAAATTTTCAGATGGAGATATTTTATATAAATAATTGCACAAATGTAATATCATATCCTCTAAGAGTTTTTGATGCGCATAAGCTATATCAGCTTTATAATAAAATAATTGATTCTCAGTCAAACGGCCATGAGCACTATCTAACCAATTTTTAACCAATAAAAATATCGCTCTATTATCAAGTTCGATCTTGCCAGCACTCAAAAAAGTAACATGTTCTCGAATTGGATTAAATTTTGGATTCATTTTTCCATAAGAGGCAAGCCCCATCGTTTTCCCATCACCATAATAACCCATTCCTAGCAACATACTCACATTTTGATACAATGTACCTAATGAATTGGTAAACACCATATGTGATTCGCGTGCTCCTTGTTGCAACTCTGCTATGGTATGATCATGATGACCGACAATCTTGTCTAATATATTAATAGTGTTATTGTCTCCTTGCGCAAATAAAGTAGAAATAGAAGTCTTGCTTTTGTTTAAATAACCATAAGCATCCATCACTAATATGGCAGCGTTTTCAAAATGAGACGGATAATAAGTGCTAGCACTGTGCGCTAAATGGTGATCAATAAAAATGGATTTCTCTTGATAAACAGGGTCATTATATAGCGTTGAAACAACCATCATTGCAATGTCTTTAGGCGAGATATCTGCATAGTCTAAGCAATAATCGATCGCACTGTTAAATTGATTTTCTCTATAAGCAACAGTCCATTTCTTTAAAATATCGTGTACGTTTTTGCCTTGTTCAATAATAGAAAATAAATTGCTATCTAATTGCAGATTATGTTTAATCTTGGTTAATCGCTCTAGTTCAATGGCAACCAGTATTTCATTATCCCTCATCAAGCAAACAGAAGTATCATGAGTCACATCGCCAATTCCTAGTGTATACATTAACCATCCCCTAAATTGTTTAGCTTATTTTTATTATGACCGCCAGTATTTATTATATTCGCTCAACCATCACACTCGTTTGTCTCTGGCCCAAAGCGCCAAGACTAAAAAAAGAGCTATTGTAAAAGAAATAGGGAACACTGTAAAGGCATGCTGGAAATCTACAGCACCATATTGCAGTACATTTTCTGCTGCTCCTAGTCTATTTTGGTCTAACAACATTCCAATGTACGGTTGTAATAACGCGCCTCCGCACATCACGATCATTCCCGTAAAGCTCATTGCAACACCGATCCTATGCAGAGGATTATTTTCACTTACCACTGTGTACCCTAAAGATTGGACGCTTGAAGCTAAACCCAGCAGCAAGAAAATTATTGCCAGAATAATGGTTGAATTTATGGTTATATAAACAATGCTTAAACTAAGAATGAGTGAGGCAACAGCGCCTAATATCATAAATAATTTTCTAGATTGGAATTTATCAGAGAATGAACCTACTAATGGTGAGCCAATAATAACGCCTATAAACATTAAAGAAACAATACAGCTAGATGTAGCTGCAGACAAATTATCCACCGTTTGCAGATAAGGCTGTCCCCATAGTGCTCCTATCAATGTAACGGGCAAATTCATCAGCGAAGCAAATAAGCCACCGATCCAATTGACTGGACATTTAATTGTACCCCAGAAATTTTTAATCGTTTGAAATATTGACTGTTTAGTAGGTTGCTTAATTTTGGGGTTTTTATTATCTTTTATCAGTATCAACGACATTATAAGTATTAATATCTCTAATGAGGCTAACACAAAGAATAGCATGCGCCATGAATAATACTGAATGAAATATAATACTGGTGTTTGCGCTAAGATTCCTCCCACCATTGCCGAACTGACTAAAATCCCAACCATGAATGCTAGATATCTCGGTGGGAACCATTCTTTAATAAGCTTTGCCGCTAAAATAAAGCCAGCAGAAGCACCCACGCCCGCAATAAATGAGAAAACCAACATCTGCTGATAATTTCTAGAAAGCCCTAATGCTACATTTGAACTAATACAAATGAGTACTGCTGTGCAAATAATAGATTTTGATGAAAATCTGTCTAATAATATCCCAAATGGAACCAGAAATAGTATATTGCCCCAAAGATATGCAGAAGATATTTTAGCGTATAGGTAAGCATTGATATTAAAGTGGTGCATTATGGTTAATGCTAATGAGGAAAAGCTATTCACTCTAAGTGACTCTATAAGGAAAAATAAAATGGGGACACTGCAAATAAGCATCGATCTTTTAAAGTTAAAGGCGTCACTACAGGGCACTTCGGCTATATTGAGCTGATTAACATTTGATGACATATAAGAATCTCCTTAATGTTTTTTAGCCCCAATGTAACAGTAAAATCGTCACAAACCTACACTAAACGGCGCTCTAGCCCATGCAGATTGCCTTTGCTGATAGCGACTATACCCGATGACATGTTCCATTACCAGGTCACTGGGAAAAAAATAAAGCTAAGAGAAGAATGTGTAAAATTTAAACAATTATCCCATTCAGCGCAATGACTGATCCACTCTGGGGACACATTTGGGGCATCACCTTTAGGCTATACGGGTAATATTCATTTATTTAGGCAGATCGACAAAAAAAACAGAGCCTTTACCCAACTCACTTTCAGCCCACAATCTACCCCCTAAATCCTCCACATATTTCTTGACAAAATAGAGTCCCAAGCCAGTTCCGGGGTATTTGTGTGACCCCCCAATATCGTCACGTACATATTTGTCAAAAATGAATGGCAATTTGTCTTTGTTGATCCCTATCCCTGTATCACTCACTTTCATAGAAAATAATGCATTGCTTTCATCCATATCAATACTAAGGCTCACCCTACCCTGATCTGTAAATTTTATAGCATTACTCAATAAATTAAGAAAAATGCGCCTTAATTTAGATTCATCGCTAATGATGTGCGTAGGCACACTGTCCGCTATATGTAGATCTAATGCTATATCTTTATTTGCCGCTGTAACTTTATGCGTATTGATACTTTCTGTGACAATATCACGAATATTGATTTCTTCTTGTTTAAGCGATTCTTTGCCATCTTCATTTAAGCTTGTTTTTGCAAAATCACGACATAAATTCGTTAATTGATGGCATACTTGTTCCAATAATGTAAAAGTTTCTCTAACTTCTTTATCCATCTCTCGATCTTTTAGTACGAGCAACAACAGCATAATACTAGACAATGGTGTACGTATATCATGCTGCATGTTTTGTACGAATTCTGTTTTTGCTTTATTGGCTTCTTCGGCTCTCTTTTTAGTTTCAATCAGTTCCATCTGAGTATTTCTTAATTCTGTAATATCCGTTGAAATGCCAACTACTGTAATGATTTTTCCTTCACTGTTAAATATAGGTACGCGCGTAGTTAAAAAATAAACGAGTGTCCCATCTGGGCCTTTAATAGGCGGTTCTTTAACATTTCTTTTGGCCTTTCCTGTTTTAAATACGTCAAAAGTATCTGCTTTGAATGAAGCTGTAGTTGTTTCATCCCAGCCAGCCATCGCGCCCTGTTGAGCAAAATCAAGCCCTATAAATTCATCTACTGAGTTAAGTCCATAGAAACTTAGCACATTTTGGTTACAACCCGCTGTCAAACCATCTGCATTGAACCAGTAAACATTTGCAGGCATATTTAATATGAGGCCTTCATAGTAGTTAAAAATGGCCGAGAATATATCGTCAAGGGTAAGTTTGGCACTATCTTTATCTAAATAGGCCAAGATCCTATCTAACTTTTTATTGATTGAGGTATTTTTACAGCTAAATGCTTCTCCACTGCTCATGAATGCCCCTTTTTTAGAATAGCTTATAAATTATTTTGTCTACTGACCGTGAACATTAAGCACCAAAGTTCAACTCTCAACCAATTCTTTATATTCCTCAGCAAAAAGCTTCACTTCGCCATAAGCCAATGAAAATAGCAGATCTATTTTCCTAAGGTCCGAAGCACGTTTTACCTCATCGTGTAATACCCTGAAGGATTCTTCTAATCTAGGGGTACCGCTGTAATATAAACCGCCGCGTATTTTGTGCAAAATTTCACGTGCTTTTTCAATGTCATTGTTCTGCTCTGCTTCTTGTAAAGCAGGAATATCTTCTTGCAAGGTTTTATATAGAATACCTAAAGCTTCTATGGCTGGGCCTTCCTCCTGCACTGAAATACGTTGCATGCCCAAGGCTAGATCGATCACCACTAAACCTTCATTCGTGGGTTGTTCGGTTCCAGGCACCGGATAGATATTTAAAAGCTCTACGGCGGTTTCCGTAGTCAACGGTTTTACTTCTGCTGCTGAAAAGCCGGCATCCATCGCTTGTCGCAATTTTTGCTCATCATTATGCGCCGTCATGGCCACAAAAAACGTTTTATGATTGGGCGATTTTGGCGCAGCTTTGATCTGTGCAACAATGTCACAACCTGAGCCATCTGGCAAACCCAAATCAGCGATTACTAAGTCATAACGTTTAACAGCCAATTTTTTTAGAGCTTCTACCACACTTTCCGCGCTATCAATTTTGTTTGTAAAAGCAGTCAGTAATTGTTTTTCGGCAAACAGACACGTTTTATCATCTTCAACGAGTAAAATCTCATGTGTAAAGGGTGTTTTCACTTGCGGTAATTGTTCAGTTTTCAGCTTTGGTTCTTCTACAATCTCTTTGTTAAAAGGAGAATTGAAATATTCGTCAATTGCTACACCAGGTTGTTTTAGATCTTCCAAATGAATCTTAAAAGGAATGCTAAGCTTAAAACAAGAGCCTTCATTTTCATAGCTTTGCACTTCAATATCACCATTTAACTCATCGATAAATGTTTTCACTACGTAAAGACCCAAGCCTGTACCTGGATATTTGTTGGTGTTAGAGGCCACCGCACGCGTGAATTTCTCGTAAATACTTTCGATTTTATTTGCGGCAATCCCTATGCCAGTATCTTTTATTTCTATGATTAATAATCCATGATGCGTTTTCTCATCTACTGTGGCTTTAATATGCAAAGCCACTTCGCCTTCGTTAGTGAATTTTATTGCATTGCCTAGCAAATTGATTAAAATTCGGCTAAGCCTAAACTCATCGCTCATGATATGATTTGGAACCAAGGTATCAACCTTAAAATGAAGTATAAGACCTTTAGCAAAAATTGCAGGCAGATTCAACTCCACTACTGATTTAGCAAGACCACGTATATCCAATGCCTTTTCCAATGGCGGCCTGGTATTTTTGCTCTCTAAATCACCAAACTCCACTGCGTCGTTACACAGATCCAAAAGCCTTTTACTGGCAGTAAGCGCCATATTTAAGACTTCTTTCTTTTTATGATCAATTTCAGTTTTGGCTAAGATATCTAGAACACCCCACATTCCCGCTGCTGGAGTACGTATATCGTGCTGCATGTTTTGTACAAACTCTGTTTTTGCTATGTTAGCAGCTTCTGCTTGCTCTTTAGCTTTAATTAAGTTGCTTTGAGCATTCTTTATCTCTGTTATGTCGTGATAAACCCCTATGACGCCAATAATTTCACCAGATTCATTTGTATAGGGAACCTTGTTTGTAATAATAACGATTCTATCTCCATTAGGTAAAGTCTGTGTTTCTTCAATATTCATTATAGGAACACCGGTCCCCATAACACACTGATCATCCGCTCGATATCGGTCGCTTTCTTCTTTAGCCCATGGCATATCATAATCTGTTTTCCCAACAATATCGGCACTTGTTTTTAACTGTGCTATTTTGGCAAATAATTGATTACAGCCAAGAAAAACAGAGTTTCTATCTTTCCAAAAGATATAGCAAGGAATAAGATCTAAAATAGATTCCGTTAATAGTGAAGAGCGGTAAGTCATAAAAATTCCTTCTTAAATTAAGCAGCCTACACGACTAAATTTGTATGGATTGGTTGAAAACTTCTTCCTTTCCCACTAAGCCTGATTCAACAACATTTGGGGGACAGATCTCGGAATTTATAAGTAATCTTCCTTTCATCGCTGCTTGAATTAAATGTTTTGATTTTTCAAAAGACATTGTTTGATGTTTATTTTCTTCTTTCAACAATTCTGCGGATGAGAAATAGCGATATAAAACAGATGCTAAGGCTCTTTTTTTATCAGCCGGTAACCTCTCTTCAAGTTCTTCTACTTTTTCAGAGATTAACTGTTTTTGCGCTTTTTGTTCATCTACTATTTTTCCAATAGATACTGCATTATCATAAGCATATAGAAGTTTCATACAAGTATTATTAATCCAGCCTAAAGGATATTCCTCAGACGTTATACCATTATAGTTTCTAATATGAAAATCACTATTGTGATCAAAAATATCTACATTTCCCTTAGTAATAACGATACCAAATCTTACAGATAATAACTCTGCCATGGCCATTTCTGGAATATATTGTGATACCCCCTTAATTATTTTATTACCATACTCTGTAACCTCTGTTCTAACAGATTCATCTGAATCATCCCCATTATTTAAACTCAAATAGTAGGCCATCTTTTTAGGAATAGAGACTGCTGTACTTTGTAATGAATTCGTGACAGGAGCATACGTTAACATACCATATCCATTGCCTATATTAGAAAACATACAATGTGCGCCCATGCAAAAAAACATAGAATGCGCATTCTTTAAACTCTCTGGTAGCTTAACTTCAACCAAGATTTTTAATCGGTTTGTTCGTTCTCTATTTTCTAACGTTGTCTTTGCTGGTTCAGAAGATTCTGAATCTTCTGTTATATGGACGGGTAAAAACCCTGCGGCATCTGTTATTTCTTCAACATGTTCCCACGTACAATTTATGACAAATGGAGAATGAATTTTATACTTTAGTTGGTTATTCTTTCGATCATAACAAAATAGCACATGCTCATTGGTTTCTGCATCAAATCCAACTTTCTTAACTTCTATTCCAGTGAAAACATCTATGTTTCTATTTCTTGTGATCTCTTCAATAACAAAGTCCTTAAAAAGAGGCCAATTTAATAAGTGCTCCGATGTCTCTATACCACATATTATGTTTTCACCAACATCTCCTTCATACTCTGACGGCTCTAGTATCTGAAAGAAAACGTCCGGATCTCCAAAAACTTGATTTGAACTGTCCTCTTCACATAATCGACGATATTCCGCTTGAAGCGCTTCATACGTTAACAAAATATCTTCTTTAGGGAAAAGAGAATCCTCTGTAATAAAATATCTTCCTCGCCTTAAAGGGTTGCTTTCTTCTTTATCACCACCTATCACCAATGGTTCCACAGAATTTCTGTATTCTTTTGCAAATAGTTTCACAGGGGCTTTATATTTTTTTACAAATTCGATTGTAGAGTGCAAATACACAATGGCTGTATCTTTATGTATATAGTGGAACCCGAGGCCCATTCTACCTGGAGTAACATTACTGGTTCCTTGAAGCAACCCTTCATTAGCTTCAATCAAGCAGATTTTTTTCCTTCCATTCACTAAGCGTTCTTTATTCGCCAGTTCAATCGTGGCTAAACAGCCAGCTAGCCCGCCCCCAATGACTGCCGTAGAATATTCTACTTTTTTTGCGCCTTCTTTTTGTTTTGCCATAATTTATACCACTATTTTTGTTTTTTGCTATTATCAACACCAAAGCTATCGCATCATAGAAAGCAACAGCCAAATTAAGGAAGCGGTAGTAAAAACTACTCTTACGCCCCTTAACATCCCTGAGCACTAGCTTTACATGCTCAATCCATGAGCAACCAGACCTTGCATGAGCGTACATATTGTGTATAACATGAACATGATATAGCAATTCTCTCACTATTACAATAGAGTTAAACAACTTCTTTACATTCGTAAAAACATAATATAGCGTTACAAATCAACCTTCTGCTCACAAGAAACTCATTTTTAGGTGTTTTTTTACTTACCCATTCTAAGATATTTCATACAATTTTGCACGGTTTTTTTGCGTGATCAGACGCTTCATTTCTGCTGTTGGAGCAAAATCCAGGGGGATCGTACTTCATACAAATTTGCACATGCACACTCAAGGCAACACAGCCACTTGCTCTTTCAGCACCAAAATACGCTGTGTTATTACAAACAAACGTTCCTCACAATCTGCAATCGTTTGCCTACTGTTCGCTATCTTATTCATTATCTTTATAGCGCGTTCTTCACGACTTTTTGAAGGAGGGACTAAACGCCATAAATCTTTCAATATTTTCAATTGGAAGCGTAATTCCTTTTGATGATGAGTTATATCTAGCTTTATGAGATCTATACAAAACGCGGACTTTTGCAGCTCTGTTTGTACTATATCCTCAAAATCCGTTACAAAGCTGACCATACTTGTGAGATTATCTTTGCCGCCCTTAATTAGACGCAGACCGTGCTTATTTCCTAGCTCAAAAGCCAATTCATTTCTATCCACATTCATGACTACTTCCATTTTCATCCCCTTCTTAGCGTTGCACTCGTTCATACCCTTACTTACCCTAATCATCCTTGCCCTGAGCTTAAGCTTCATCCTGAAGCTCCTTGCCGTTATGCACATATAATGTACATACGGCACATGATAGAGCAATTTAACTTGTATTACAAGATAGTGAAATTATCAGTTAACGCATATTTGGGTAAAAAATAGTCTTTTGAATCAGGGTGTTGCGCATAAAAAGAGCTGTTTTAGCCTCTGAGAGTAGCCTTCCTTTGAGAGATTTCGTACAAGGAATAGTCAGATCATCCCGCGCTTTCCGAGCCGCCAGCGTATAGAAGCAATGGTCATGGGCACAATCTTTTGATTGGCACTCAGAAAGGGCTTTATTGCCCGACAAGCTTCTTTCAACGTGGCACCTGAGCCGGTGTAGTCGTCCAATAGCAATAGATTTCCCTTAGGCAGTGGCGAGGATAGCTTCAACTGCATTTTTTTATCCACATTAAAACGGCGTTGATCGTTGTTTAACAACTCACCTTGACGGCTCTCCGGTGGCGTGATCCATTGCAATGCATCCAAAAACAGTGGGATTTTCAAATACTGTGCGATAAATTCACTGATAAGGTGCTTACTGGTCCAAGTAGTCGAAGGCAGCGTTAATAACGCGCCACAGAAATAGCGTTGCGATAATGTTGCTAACATATCGCGAATGAAATTATAGAGTTCTAGCTTTGGGATTGCCCCTGCTAACGCGCGGCTTGTCATAAATTCCATAAAAAGAGGATGGCGCATTTGACTATCAAATAAGGCCAATCCTTCTTCCGCTGCTGCTGAAGTGCCTAGGTCTATAGGCACATGTCGTGACAATAACCACGACTGTATGCCGCTAGAGCTGGTCGCATTAAGCTTGAATGGTAATGGCCGACAATTAGCGCAACAGCCACATCTATAGACGCTGTTGTCACCCAACACCTGGCTTAGGCTCAGCATTAAACAGCGCTCTTTTTCTTGAGTATAATCGATGATGGCGTTCAATTCTTTTGTTTTTAACAGCGCTTGTTTTTCATACCGTGATAGATCAGGTTTACCGTTTTTTTGGGTTAACACATATAATTGTTGACCAGATACGAGTTGTTTTTGCACAAAGCCTTGTTCAATCAATTCAGCCAGAATGACGATAACTTGTGTAGGATGTAAACCGCTGTGGCGCTTGATGTTTAATAATTGTAAACTGCCATTATCTTTCAGTATCTCTAATACCAGCTGAAAATTTTTGGCACTAGGCTCGGCTGAATCTATAAAGTGTTTTTGAATTCTAATATCACTTTTGTTAAAGATCAAAATACCATATGCGGCTACACCATCGCGCCCAGCACGACCCACTTCTTGATAATACGCAGTAATGGAGCCGGGCA
>JAJYCX010000026.1 GCA_021778015.1 Pseudomonadota bacterium | reverse complement strand
CGGATATTTCCGAGTAACGATTGTATTTAGAGCGCCATTATTTTTCGAACTGCGAGCGGAAAGATAAAATATGCTCTAATCTATCCAAGTATAGGTTTTTAGTACTACACTGGGTGAGTAGTTATGTGTATTGTCAAATTTGCACTGATATTAAACAGAAATGCATAGGGTACAATTATTTTTTAGGAGAATATTTATGACACAAAAATCACCACGCCCAGCACAAGCACCCTGGATCACGCCTTATATAACCGTGCAGCATCCTGAAAAAACAGCTGAGTTCTATCAAAAGGCTTTTAAGTTTGAGGTGAAAGAACTAGCGCCTGGCGAAGATGGCTCTATTTGGCATGTCGAGATGATGTATCAGGGTCAATTGTTAATGATGGGCAAACAAGGGGCTTGGGGTTGTAGCACAAAGACACCTGCTTCCAGCGGCGTTGAATCGCCTATTAATTTGTATGTTTATGTAGACAATGTGGATGATTTTTATCATCACGCTGTGAAACATGGCGCAAAATCTTTGACAGAACCAGAAGATATGTTCTGGGGTGATCGCATGTGCGCGCTACAAGATCCAGAAGGGTATAGTTGGTGTTTTGCTACGCATTTAGGGTAGTATCTTGGGCGTGTAAGAAAATTATTATTGCAAAATAAAAATTGCGCAGAACTCGTCATTGCTGTAAAGGTTAAACAATTCGTTGATAGAATAGTGAAAATATCGATGAAAATAATATAGATCTCTAATCGGGTTCAATTGCGCAGAACTCTGTCATTGCGAGCCAGTGAGCGTAGCGAACAAGGCGTGGCAATCCAGGAAGATCTTCAGCAATGAAAATGAAGTTTATGTGCAGTGAGACTAATTAAAGCGAGATGATGCTGATAAATTGAGTATTTTAACCCCTGGATTGCCACACTGCGCTCATCCAGTTCCAGGAAATTATACTATTTAAAAGACATTCACGCACAGTGACTTCTTTATAGTTTTGTGTTTTCGCCGGCGCGCAATGACCGGCCCCACGTGTAACACACGTACCGTGAAATTTTAGAGTTCGTTGAGACTCTACTACTATTTTATCAACGAATTGTTTAACCTTTACAGCAATGACGGAGTTCAGCGCAACTGAATCCGATTAGAGCACTCAATAAGGTCTATATTGTTTCCGTCGATATTATCACTATTTTATCAACGAATTACTTGACCTTTACAATTGCGAGCCAGTGAGTGCAGCGAACAAGGCGTGACAATCCAGTAAAAATCCTGGATTTATCCGGTATTCCAGTTTTTATTAGCCATTCGTAATTACCTTCAAGATGCGAAATGCGAGATCTGAAATTTCAGACTGACAATGGCTTTGTGCCTAAATTTTGCGCTTTGTTATATAAAAATGTAGAAAACTCTGTTAAGAAAATTCTGTGGCTGAAGTTAATGAACTTTGATGGGTTAGTTTGTGGGCCGTGTTGGGATCGAACCAACGACCCGCTGATTAAGAGTCAGCTGCTCTACCAACTGAGCTAACGGCCCGTAGGTGCAAATGTACCTAGGTATGAGAAAAAATGCAAGTCCTTGATAAAGGACAACAATTGACAAATCCGTTTGGAAGCTTAAGTTGTTCCCCGTAAAAACACCTAAACAAATCATTATTGTCTATTTTTTAAACCATCCCAATCAGTGAACTTACCGTGATATTTTCAGGTAATACAATGACTTAGAAAGTTATTAAACTCTTAATCTTTCCTTAATAATCGTTTGATATAATTTGTGCCCTAGACATACAGGGCAGTGTGATAAAACCACCCTGAAGAAGTGTCTCTGAATAAAATATATTAAAAAGTGAGGTAAAGAAATGGCTATTAGTAGACAAGCTACCCTGAAGAAACTAGAAGAAAAGCGTGCAAAACGAAAGAAGGAAGAAGAAGCGATAAAGGCTGCAGAGGTTGAACAGGCTAAAAAAGCTAGAGAACAGAAGTTGTTCAATGACTTAATAGATTCTCTTTCCGACAATCCTGGTGCAGTAATTAACCTTCTAAGAGCTGATCGCGAAGCTAGATGTGAAGGGATGAAACCTCTTAAGCAGGATGATTTACAGGCCACGGCGGATGCTCTGAAAGCTTTTTTTATTGAACGCATTAGTGAAGGCAAATTTTCTCGAAAAAATTTAGTTAAATTTTTAGCCATGGTTTTATATTTCGATACCGAAATGAGTGAGAAAAACAAATTGCTTCACGGCGATACGACCTGGTCAAAGTTCTTCTTTTCCCCTTTGTTCCTAAACGATATTGTTAATAAACTCTTGCTAAATGTTGATGAAGCGAAAAAAGAAGAATTTGAAAAAGCATTTAAAAAAGAGTTTGAAAAAGAACTTATAAAAGACGTTTTTGAAGAAATGCCTGGAGATTTTAAAACAAAAGTTGGTGAAAATCTTGGTGTTAGATCATTTGAAGATTTTTCTGTTGCCTTAACGGATCTGTTTGAAAAGCAATTATTTTTGGACCATAAAAGAGATCGTTGGTACGGAGTGTGGACTATATCTCTTGACTCAGCGCCGCAGGGTGAAATTAAAAATTTTGAAGATTTTATGAAAACGTCTATTCCTAAGTTAAAAGAGACATATCCATCATTAGATGATCACGACATTGCGACGTTACAAGATGAATCTGGTGCCCCATTCCTAGATGCAAGTGGTTGTAAAAGGGTTAAGAAAGCAGCCTTAGCGCATTATTATCCAAATGACGCGAAAAAAGCTGCCGCAAAAGAAGCTGCTGAGAAAGAAGCTGGGAAAGAAGTTGTTGCTGAACAACAAAACGAAAAACAAGCTGGGAAAGAAGCTGTTTCTGAAAAACAAAACGAGAAACAAGCTGAGAAAGAAGTTGTTGCTGAACAACAAAACGAAAAACAAACTGGGAAAGAAGTTGTTGCTGAACAACAAAACGAAAAACAAGCTGAAAAAAAAGCTGTTGCTGAACAACAAAACGAGAAACAAGAAAACACTTCTTCAGACCTTAGCGCAAATCTTACGCTAAATTTTTTTATAAACGCAGTACGCAACAGTGCAGTTGGCAAATTTGCTAAAGAACATCCCGTGGCAGCGGCCGTTATAGGGATCACAACGGCTGTAGTGATCACATTGGTCGTACTTGGCGCAACGCATGGTGCTGTAGCGCTGCCTCTTGCTTTTATGGCGGCTAAGGCTATCAAAGGGGCTGGTGTTACAGCAGGTGTGGCTATCAAAGGATCTAGTGTTAAAGCGGGTATGGCTATTGCTAGTCATGGGCCGGCATCTGTTGGAGGGACAGATACCCTAATGAGCCTAGGTATCTTTGCTGCTGGTGCTAGTGCTTTTCGTAAAAGATTTTTTAGTGATGCAGCACCAATAGACAAAGTCGAACCGATCCTAAATAAATAACTAGCCATCTTACTTCCCCCTCAGTATGAAAACTTTATTTTTCATACGGAGGGGATTCTATATAGCCCATTGCAAAAACGGCTAAAATTTTTTACAATTAGCTTACATTTTTACGTGGGAGAGCAGCGATTGTGAGTGCTATTGCCTTAAATATCCGCTACTTAGGCCGGAATGACTATGAACCTATTTGGCAGCGTATGAAGGATTATACCGAAAACCGCGATGAAAACAGCGCTGATGAAATTTGGTTGCTAGAACATCCTCCTATTTTTACCCAAGGCCAGAACGGCAAGCCTGAACACATTTTAAACACGGGCGATATCCCCGTGCTGCAAGTCGATCGCGGAGGGCAGGTCACTTACCACGGCCCTGGGCAATTAATCGTCTATTTTTTGTTGGATATACGCCGTCTACAGCTACCCATACGTCAGTTTGTCTGTGCAATTGAAGAATCGGTGATCCGTTTATCGGCCGATTATGGTATTCTAGCGGCTAGACGTGATAAGGCCCCAGGCGTTTATGTGAATGACGCTAAAATGGCTTCATTAGGATTGCGCGTCAAAAAAGGGTGCTCTTATCATGGCTTAAGCTTTAATATGGATATGGATTTAAGCCCATTTAAGCGTATTAATCCATGCGGCTTGGCGCACATTCAAATGACGCAATGGCGTGATTGGGCTGAGGTGGATGATATGTTTAATTTGGCCGCGCCTTTATTAACGTATATAAAACAATTTTGTTATGGTGATAAAATATATGTCGAATCCATCTATAACTGATCCTAGCATCAAGCAAAAAGGCGAAGCCAAAATGCGTCGCGTGCCGATTAAGGTGGAGATGACCACAGAGCCTTTAGCTAAACCCGATTGGATCCGCATCAAATTACCCCGCAATTCTGCAGTGGTTACCGGTTTAAAAGAAACTTTGCGCGAAAATCGTTTGGTAACTGTGTGTGAAGAAGCCTCATGCCCAAATTTACCGGAATGCTTTAGCCATGGTACTGCCACCTTTATGATTATGGGTGATAAATGTACTCGTCGCTGTACTTTTTGCGATGTAGGTCATGGCCGGCCCGATCCACTGGATCCTGAAGAGCCCGCTAATTTAGCGCGCACTATTGCTGCTATGCAGTTGCGTTATGTCGTTATTACTTCCGTCGATCGTGACGATCTACGCGATGGCGGTGCGGGTCATTTTGTGGCTTGTCATGAAGCTGTACGTGCCAGCTGTCCGAATATAACCATAGAATCTTTGGTCCCGGATTTTCGTGGACGCATGGAAGTCGCTTTGGATGAACTTTCCAAAGCGCCCCCCGATGTTTTTAACCATAATATTGAAACGGTGCCTCGTCTGTATAAACAAGTACGTCCGGGTTCAGATTATGCTTTTTCTTTGCAACTCTTAAAACAATTTAAGGCGCGTTTCCCACATATTTTAACCAAATCGGGAATTATGCTAGGCTTAGGTGAAGAATTGCCCGAAGTTGAAAGCGTGTTAGCTGATTTGCGGCAACATGATGTGAATATGGTAACCATAGGTCAATACTTACAGCCTAGTCGTTATCATTCACCGGTAATGCGTTATGTGCCTCCGGCCGAATTTAAGCAATTGGCGCAATTAGCAAAACAATTAGGATTTACACACGTAGCCAGCGGGCCCTTGGTACGTTCTTCTTATCATGCCGATCTGCAAGCTAAAGGTGTGGATGTTGGTGAATAATTTAGTGCTAGGATAGGATGTATATCCATGGAAATTTTTGATCACTTAAGGCCATTTTTAGGCTGGTTACAAGCTCATATGGCGATCAGCCTGAGCTTAGTTTTTATTATCTCACTGATTGAGTCGTTGGCTTTTGTAGGTCTGTTAGTACCTGGGTCATTGATGATGACGGCAGCAGGTATTTTAGTGGGTGTTGAAATTCTCCCCGCTTGGCCCACTTTAATTGTAGCCATCATAGGCGCAATTGTAGGTGATGGTTTGAGCTACCGTATAGGCTATTATTTTAAAGACAGCATACGGAATATGTGGCCATTTAGGACCCATCCTAAATTTCTCTTAAAAGGAGAGCAATTTTTTGCAGCCCATGGCGGCAAGAGCGTTTTTTTAGCGCGCTTTTCACCGGTTAGACCAGTGGTGCCAGTTATTGCAGGCATGATGCGCATGAATACGTGGCGCTTTTTCTTTTCTAATGTAACCTCAGCCATATTATGGGCACCTGCTTATATACTGCCTGGTGTTTTAATTGGCTTAGCGGCCTTGCAATTTCCGCCTGAAGTAGCGACACGCTTTATTTTATTAATACTATGCGTACTGGCAATCTTGTTTTTAAGCGCATGGTTTTTAAAAATTCTATTTTTCAAAGTGGTTTCTTGGGTAGCGCAGCTAATGGATAAACTGTGGGAAGCCATAAAACACACCCCTAAAGTCAATCCTTTGTATCGTTTATTACAAGATCCTTGTAGACGTGAGGGGCATAGTCAGCTTAACTTATTAGTGGGGATCTTCATTGCCGGACTGCTATTTTTAGTATTAACGGTAATGGTAGTAACACAAACAGGACTATACGACTGGAATGTGCCTATTAATCAATTTTTCCGTAACTTGTATATGCCTTTCCTACAAAAAATAGCCATCGTTATAACCTACATGGGCGACAAAGTGGTATTAGGCCCGACTATGATAGTGGCGGTAGTGTGGTTATTGTGGCGTAAACAATGGTACACGGCCTGTCATTGGTTAGTACTACTATTCATGAGCTGTGGTTTTGTAGGTGTGAGTAAATACATTTATCACTCACCACGACCTACGGGGTTCAAAGAAATATTGTTAGGAAACTCATTTCCCAGCGGCCATACCACCGTCGCGGTGGCTGTTTTTGCATTTTATGCGGTCGTACTAGAGCGTTTATCATCATCCCATCACCGTAGGCTCATACACGGCATAACCGCTGCAGCCATTGGACTGATCGCACTTACGCGCTTATATCTGGGCGCACATTGGTTTACCGATGTATTAGGTGGTTTGCTTGTAGGGTGGTCTACCGCTATGTTGGTAACGTTATCTTTTCGTTGTCAACCGGCACCACAATTTTCGTTAAAAACATTTAATATAGTTGTAGTCATTGCTTTCCTTCTCTTTTTTGGCATAAGAATAGAGACAACGTTTAAGAAAGATACGCTCCTTTATGTTCCTGTTTGGCCTACACATGAAATCGTTGCTACACAATGGTGGCAGCAGAGCGGGACAGAAGCGTTGAACTATCGTAAAGATAGGTTAGGCCATACGCGAGAATTGATGAATGTACAATGGGTGGATGATTTAGGAAACATCATCAATACGATGCAGCAAAATAATTGGACACTGTTACCTCGTTCTGTCTGGGTCAACGCTGTGAATCATTTGGCCAATTCCAGTGATAGTCAACGTTTAACTTTATTCCCACTCCTATACCAAGGTAAAGCACCCGAAGCTGTTTTCGTGCATAGCTTGGAAGGTAATAACGGTACAGTGGTGGTATTGCGCTTGTGGCAAGCGAATATGGATTTTGTAGACGATCCTTTGCCCTTATGGTATGGGGCGGTGACTTATGAAAAAATCACACGCCATCCGCTGACTTATGGCGGTATAATGGTTACTTTAAATAACATGCCGCCACCAACACTTTATTTAAGCGGCGACTTAGATGGTCTTTTAATTCGTCGTTTAGCATTAAAGCCGGCATTGCCGCCTAAATCGGTTTCTAATCAACAGTGGCAGGGTGGGATATTGTTGATACGTTCAAAATAACGGCTACACACGAGATCTAGTAAATAGCGTTATTTTGAATTGAAGTGTTGTCATCCTCGACTTCGTCGAGGATGACAAAGCTTCGATTAAAGTTCAATACGTTTATTCAAATCTCGCATCTTCATTGGCGATGAGTATAGAAGTTATACTATGTTAATGCCTGCAGCATCGCACAGATCTTAGTTTGAATCTCTGCATATTCTTCGGCTACATCAGAGTCCAATACAATGCCGCCACCGCCGGCAATTTCAATATGACCGTCATAACACAAAGCCGTTCGTATGCAGATATTACTGTCAAATTGCCCGTCTACACTGTAATAACCTATGCTACCACAATAAATATGGCGTTGATGAGTTTCCAATTGTTCAATAATTTCTATGACACGCTTTTTAGGTGCCCCAGTAATGGAAGCTCCAGGAAAAATGCTTTTTAATAAATGCAATGGATGGCAACTTTCAGACAATTGCCCTTGTATGCTGCTGACCAGATGATGCACGTTATGATAACTTTCTAGTGCACACAAATGTGGTACTGAAATACTGCCCGCAACACACAAACGACCTAAGTCGTTACGCAACATATCGACTATCATCACATTCTCGGCACGATCTTTTGCGCTGAGTTGTAGATCCAATGCCAATTGTTGATCTTCCTCAGTGGTTTTACCGCGAGGCCTGGTGCCTTTAATGGGTTTTGCTTCTACGCTTTTATCGCTATAAACTTTTAATAACCGTTCTGGAGATAAACTTAAAATATGGTGATTACCGCAATTAAGATAGGCGCAAAAAGTGGCGCTACAAGTAGCCATTAAACGTTGATAGGCTTGCCAGGGGTCACCTGTATAATCGGCAAAAAAACGTTGCGAAAAATTAACCTGATAACAATTACCCGCGTGTAAATGTTCTTTGATGCGTAAAAATTGTTGCTGATATTCAGTGTAGTCTATATTACTTTGCCAAGAAGATTGCAGATGAAATGGTGTACTTTCAACAGGGGTAGCGGGGGCAAGTAGATCCTCCAAAAAAGATGCGTGATCTTTTTCTAAATTGTAAGATACATAAGTGGAGGTTTGTGTTTGGTGATCAACAATAATAGCCCAGTCGTATAGACCCAAATGTAATAGTGGCAATGAATGATGCGCTAGTATACTGCGTTTGATTTGGTGCAATTGTACTCCCCAATCGTAAGACCAATAACCCAGTATGCCACCTATAAAAGGGTATGGGCTAGGGGGTAGAGTAGGGGGCAATTGTGCAATCAAAAAATCAATAGGGTCGCTGTGTATTATTTCTTGCATATCGCCGCGTATGAGCAAAGTTTTTTCTGTAGTGGCGGTGACGATCAACGTGGGATTAGCGCTGATAATATCGTAACGTCCGGCGGAAGTTGCAGCACTTTGTAATAGCACCGCAGAAGGCCGATGACGAATTGTAGCAAATAACTCGGAGGATTTGCGATTGTAAGGGAGCACAGTTTGAAAATACATTGTACCGTATTATACATAAATTTGTGATGAATGCACAGTATTTGCTGTGGATAAAACCCTATGACAATGGTAATTTTTTATGATACACTTGCCCCACCTTGAGCAAAGAGGAATCTAACTTGATGGAAAACTTCCCTAATCATTGGCGTTATTATGCGCGCGCGGGTTTAGTCTGTTTTTTGGCTTCATTATTTTATTTATATGACTTTGTGCTACAAGTAGCGCCTTCTGTTATTACTACCGATTTAATGGGTGAGCTGGGACTAGGTGCCACAGGTCTAGGCATCATTTCTGCGTTCTTTTTTTACGCTTATGCGCCTATGCAGATCCCTGCAGGCTTGTCTTACGACAAATTTAGCCCACGTTATGTCATTGCACTGGCCACGGCTGTTTGTGCTTTAGGCGGCCTTTTCTTTAGCTTAGGGCATACCGCATTTGCGCTTTGTTTAGGACGATTTTTAACCGGTGCGGGCGCTGCCTTTTCCTTTATAGGAACTTTGGTCTTATTAACGCATTGGTTTCCCAAGAGATATTTTGCAGTATTGGCCGGTATTGTGCAATTTATGTCCGCTCTAGGGTCTATTTTGGGGCAGGCTCCTTTAGCCAGGGCAGTGCAATCCGCTGGTTGGCGTCCGTCTATTTTCGTTATTTCTTGTATAGGTTTTGGGTTAGCGGTACTCATTTTGTTGTGCGTGCGCGATTATCCAGCACATGCTGAAAAACGCAGCGTCATTGTTAAGAGAAACCCTACACGTAAACCTTTAGGCTTTTTGTCTGTGATTAAAGATTCACAAACCTGGGCAATAGGATTCTATTCGCTTATTATTTGGACACCTGCGGTCATTTTTGCGGAGCTGTGGGGCGTGCCCTATCTAATGCAGGTTTACCATTACAGCGCTGCTACGGTTTCTGGCTTGATGATGTGGTATTGGTTGGGCATGGGTATAGGTAGTCCTCTAGCGGGCTGGTTATCGAATACGCTTAAAACGCGCAAAAAAGTTTTATCGGGTTGTTTAACTTTAGGACTAATTTCGGTTTACGTCGTGGTATATGGGCCGGCTTTATCCTATGTCAGTCTATCCATATGGTTATTTTTATTTGGATTAGCGGCGGCGGGGCAATCTTTGGCTTTTGCCGTGGTGCAAGATCGCAATAACCCGGCTACAGTAGGCACGGCTATAGGCATCAATAATATGTTTGTGGTTGTCAGTGGGGCTATTTTTCAACCTATTGCTAGTGTACTATTATCGGCTGCATGGGATGGACAAAAACTCCAAGGTGCGCCCATATTCACGGCACAGAACTACCAAGTGGCGCTGGCTGTATTGCCCGTTATCTTTGTATTAGGCTGGTTTATGGTGCGGTTTTGGCTTAAAGAAACTTTTGCTGCGGATGATACAGCTGCCATCGTTGGTGGGGCGCCGGTGCAAGAATTATGAGATAGGGCGGTTCAGGCCTCCCTGCTAGAAAAACAATAGAATAAAGGAAGAAATTCATGAGTGAGGCTGTTGCAGGTTTAAAGGGGGTCGTCGCTGGACAGACCGCTATATGTACCGTAGGTCGTGAAGGCAATAGCCTGCACTACAGAGGTTATTCTATCGAAGACATGGTGGGTCGAGCTTGTTTTGAGGAAATCGCGTATTTGCTCATCTATGGCGAATTACCCAATAAAGCAACGCTGGAAAAATACCAAGACAAATTAAAACAACTGCGTGAATTGCCTGCAGAATTAAAAGCCGTATTAAAACTTATTCCACGTAATGCACATCCCATGGATGTATTAAAGGTCGGTTGTGCCTTCTTGGGAACGATAGAACCGGAACACAGTCCAGAGCAACAACGTAACATTGCTGATCGTCTAATGGCTTTATTCCCTTCTATGGTGATGTATTGGTATCAATGGCATCACTTAGGACGTGAAATAGACACACGTAGTGATGCCGATGGTGTTGCTGCGCATTTCTTAGAATTATTATTGCAAAAAAAACCGGAACCTATGGTACTTGAAGCCGTAGATCAATCTCTTATTTTATATGCAGAGCATGAATTTAATGCCTCTACTTTTGCTGCCCGAGTAACGGCCGCAACTTTAACTGATTTTTATTCCGCCATTACTTCTGCGATAGGCACTTTACGTGGTCCGTTGCACGGTGGTGCCAATGAAGCCGCTATGGAATTAATAGAATGCTATGATTCTCCAGCAAAAGCACGCGCGGGTTTGCTCGATAAATTAGCCCATAAAGAAAAAATTATGGGTTTTGGTCACGCTGTTTATAAAATACGAGACCCTCGTTCAGATATCATCAAAGGCTGGGCAAAAAAATTAGGCGAGTTACGTCATGATACGGTCATTTATCCTGTTTCTGAAGCCATAGAGCAGACGATGCGAGATGAAAAAGGCATGTTCCCTAATTTAGATTTTTACAGTGCGGCAGCATATCATTTTTGCCAAATTCCTACGCCTTTATTTACTCCTATTTTTGTGTTTGCACGCATTGCTGGTTGGTCCGCGCATGTAATAGAACAAAGACAAAACAATAAAATCATTAGACCTGGCGCAGAATACATAGGTCCTACGCCTAGAAAATTTGTTGCTATAGCTGATCGTTAAGGAAATTACAATGAGTAATACCAATGTTACCGAAAATGAACGCCCTGATTTTGATGAAGAACTTAGAAAGATAGCGCAATATGTAGTAAAACCACATGAGCCTTCTAAAGAAGCGCTGGAAACAGCACGTTATAACTTCATGGACAGTCTAGGGTGTGCGTTGTTGGCTTTACGTTATTCGGAATGTCGTAAATTATTAGGCCCTTATATTCCTGGAACGCAAGTTCCTTATGGCGCGCGTGTACCTGGTACAGATTATATTTTAGATCCGATTAAAGCGGCTTTTGATATAGGTGCGATGATCCGTTGGTTAGATTTTAACGATACTTGGTTAGCTGCAGAATGGGGTCACCCATCCGATAATATCGGTGGTATTTTAGCGGTAGCTGATTATATTTCACAAAAAAATGTGCATCTAGGTTTACCGCCTTTAACGATGCACGATGTATTTATAGCCATGATCAAAGCGCACGAGATCCAAGGGATATTGGCATTGGAAAATGCTTTTAACCGTGTAGGCTTGGATCATGTGATTTTAGTTAAAATTGCGACTGTAGCGGTCGTAACGCAACTGTTAGGCGGTACTGAGGCACATATTTTAAATGCATTGTCATCAGCCTTTGTGGATGGACAAAGCCTACGTACCTATAGACATGCACCGAACACAGGCAGCCGTAAATCATGGGCAGCAGGCGATGCTACGGCGCGCGGTGTACAATTAGCCTTTATGGCGATGAAAGGTGAAATGGGTTATCCCAGCGCCTTAACAGCGCCGCATTGGGGTTTTTATGATGTGTTATTTAAGGGGGAATCTTTTAAAGTATCCCGTCCTTATGGCAGTTATGTCATGGAAAATATTTTATTTAAAATTGCATTTCCCGCTGAATTCCATTCACAAACCGCAATTGAATGTGCGTTTAAGCTGCATAATTTAGTGGCCGACAATCTAGGGCAGATCGAAAAAATTGTTTTAACTACACAAGAACCAGCTATACGCATTATCAGTAAAACTGGGCCTTTGTATAATCCAGCCGATAGAGACCATTGTTTACAATATATGGTGGCTATAGGTTTATTGTTTGGTCGATTGACAGCAGATGATTTTGAAGATGAACGCGCAGCTGATCCGCGCATCGATGCGTTGCGAGGCGTGATGGTTGTTGAAGAAGATCCACAATTTACTCTAGATTATTATGATGAAAATAAGCGTGCTATCGGCAATGCCATACAAGTTTATTTCAAAGATGGTACGCACACCGATAAGGTTGTGGTTGAATATCCATTGGGCCATAAGCGTAGACGTGCTGAAGGCATTCCTGCACTACTGGAGAAATTTAAAAGCAGTTTATTGAGCGCATTTCCCCCCTTAAAAACGGAAGAAATCTATGATTTGTGCATGGATAAAAAGAAAATAGAAACGATGCCAGTTCATTATTTTATGGAAATTGTTACGTAAATAAAATTTTGTCATTCTCGCCGCAGGTGGGAATCCAGGCGATTGTCATCCTCGACCGAAGGTCGGGGATCCAGGATCATAGAATTTTTACTGGACCCCCGACTGCGGCCTCGCGGCCTGGTCGAGAATGACAGCATTCTAGTTTACAGCTACCTTGAACATTCAACGTGTATTTTGAAGTGAGATGGATATAGAATCAAAATTGAGGATCAATTGAAAACGTTATTAACTGAAGTCCTAAATATTGCTAAGAGTGCTGGAGAAGAGATATTGTCTCTTTACCATGGGCTAGAAGAGATTGTAGTTACCCTAAAAGAAGATCATACCCCCCTTACCAAAGCTGATTTAGCCGCCGATCACATAATCACAGCACAATTAAGCGCTTTAAGCCAACGTCATCCCGTTTTATCTGAAGAAAGCGTCGCCACAGATTTTGCAGAGCGTCAAACTTGGTCACAATATTGGTTAGTAGATCCTTTAGATGGTACGCGCGAATTTATTCATCATACCAATGATTTTACAGTTAACATTGCATTGATTGTGGCGCAAAAACCTGTTTTAGGTGTAGTGCATGCGCCTGCACATGGCGTGTCTTATATAGCAGCCCACGAGGTGGGTGTCTTTAAAGTGACTGCAGCGGGAATATGGCAACCGATTCGTGTACGACCTAAACCGGATAAGCCCACCGTGGTGGTGAGCCGATTTCATAATAGTGGCGGGATTTTGGCCCAGCATTTGCAGAAAATGGGTGAGTGTACCATCATACCAGTAGGCAGCGCGCTAAAACCTTGTCTGATTGCAGAAGGGGTGGCCGATCTCTATGTTCGTTTTGGGCCTACATCCGAATGGGATACGGCGGCGTCACAGTGTATTTTGGAAATGGCTGGTGGCCGCATGTTTGATCTATCTGGACAAGCGTTATGCTACAATACCAAGGATTCTTTGTTGAATCCCGCATTTATTAGTGTAGGTGATACCAGTATAGATTGGTTAAATTATTTGCAGTTGTGATGATTTCGTGCTTGAAGATGCGAAATTAATGCTGAAACAATCACAAACTAGAGCGTTGTCATCCTCGACCAGGCCGCGAGGCCGCAGTCGGGGATCCAGCCTATTGTCATTCTCGCCGTAGGCGGGAATCCAGTTTCAAATTAAGTTTTAATACTTTTTTACTGGATCCCCGACTTCGTCGAGGATGACAAAGCGTTGATTAAAGCGCAATCTAAACGCACGAACTTAAAAAGTAAAAATATTTTTAACTAGGAGAAACATAAATGAAAAATCGAGTTGTCGTTACGATTACCGGAGCAGCCGGACAAATTAATTATGCTTTGTTATTTAGGATCGCTTCCGGCGCCATGTTTGGTGCGAATACAGACGTTGAACTACGTTTATTAGAATTAGAAGCCGCTATGCCTGCTTTAGAAGGTGTGGCAATGGAATTAGACGATTGTGCTTTTCCCTTATTAAAGAAAATTACTTGTACATCCGATATCGCTACAGCGATGAAAGGCGCTAATTGGGTATTATTAGTCGGTGCAGTACCACGTAAAGCAGGTATGGAACGTTCTGATCTATTAAAAATCAATGGTGGAATTTTCAAAGGACAGGGTAAAGCCATTAATGATCACGCCGCAGATGATGTGCGTATTTTTGTGGTCGGTAATCCTTGTAATACCAATGCCTTGATTGCCATGCATTATGCTCCTGATGTACCTAAAGATCGCTTTTACGCCATGACGATGCTGGATGAAAATCGTGCACGCATGCAATTAGCTAAAAAAGCAGGAGTTGATGTGACTGCAGTAGAGCATCTGTACATTTGGGGTAATCATTCCTCAACGCAATATCCCGATTTTTATCACGCCACTATTAGTGGGAAGCCTGTGGTAGAAGTCATACACGATATGCCTTGGTTGCAACAAGATTTTATCACTACGGTGCAACAGCGCGGGGCAGCGGTTATCAAAGCGCGCGGTGCTTCTTCAGCGGCTTCTGCTGCCAATGCTGTTATCGATGCGGTGCATGATTTAGTACATGATACGGTAGGCAGCGGCGGTTATTCCATGGCTCGTGCTTCGCGTGGAGAATACGGTGTGGATGAAGGCTTGATCTTCTCTGTGCCTTGTCGCACCGAAAAAGGACAGTGCAAAGTCATCGAAGGTATAGAGCAAAATGAATTTGGCAAGGAAAAAATAGCCCGTACCCTGAATGAATTGCGCGAAGAAAAACAAGCCGTGAAGGATCTAGGCTTGATATAATCTATACCGCCATTACCGCTTCCGAAGCGGTAATGGTGGTGTTTAGCACCATAAAAAATCTTTTATATTTTTGTTAAAACGGATGAACCGAGCCGCGACCGTTAGGGAGCGGAAAGAGGAAATATACTCTAATCTATCCAATATAAGTTTTTCTTATTACAAAGCGCGAGTAGTTACCCAGAAAGCATAGATGCACATCTATTCTTACTAATAAATGAGCTGAAAATCAAAGAAAGAGAGCAGATCCCTCTAAACAACACCTGCCGAATAGAAAAATAGACTGTTTTTTGTTTTATATTTTGGCTAAAATACCACCGTATTATATTAAAAAGAAGGTAAAAATTATGGCTGCAGATACGTGTAAGGCAGAGGTCGGTCTATCAAAAAGAAAAGAAGCCGCTAATAAGGAAGACCTTGAATCGTTGCGAAAGGATATAAGCGATAAATGAAAACAACATAAGATGGCAAAGAGGTATAATTATCTCGGTGCTCTGGTCAGCAGAGATAGAAAAGCAGCCGGTTTTTTGGAGAATGCTAAGCGTTTAGAAGATCCCGAATTAAAAATTAAATTATATAAACAAGCGATGGAACTAGACCCTACTCGCGCAGATGTGATGTATAGTTTAGCTTGCCTATATTTAGAACTTAAGCCACAAGATAAAGACCAACTCGAAGTTAATCGAGATAAAGCTATAAAGTATTATGAACGAGCAAGTGAACTGGGGCATGCAAAAGCTGAAGATGATTTACTCCGTTTACAGGGGGAGAGGCTAAAAAAATTAGCTGAAAAATCTGGAGATGATTTACGCCGTTTAGAGAAAGAGAGACTAAAAAAATTAGCCGAAAAGTATAAGCAAGATGGCGATTGCTGCGAAAAAAGGCCGGATAGTGGCATAATTAATCTCAAACTTATTCATTTTCTCTATAGCTTCTTCGAGCGCTGGCAAAGGCCAAGGCGCCTAGCACCATGGCACCGGTGGTCATTAATAGCTACACCAAAATCTGTTATGCCTCAGTTTATAGCCTACCTGACCAATAGACAAACAAAAAAAGCCAAAAGAAAGGCTGAACCCCGTTAAAAAACCGTTCGAACGGCAAATCAATTGTTTTTTGTCCCACATTTGAGCTAAAATACCACCTTATTATATTAAAAAGAAGGTAAAAATATGGCTACAGAAACGCGCACGGTAGAGGTACGTCTATCAAAAAGAGAAGCGGCGCAACTTTTTAACAAAGCTGTGCTCTTAGAAGATCCTGAATTACAAATTAAGTTATATAAAGAGGTGATAGAACTAGACCCAACTCATAGGGACGCCATGAATAATTTGGCATGTCTATATTTAGAACGTAAATCAGACAAACCAGGAAAAATGGAAAAAAATCGTTCTACAGCTGAGGAATATTATAAGAAAGCCAAAGACCTCGGTCATATCGGAGCTAAACGCAATTTAGAGCTTTTAAAGATGGTTATTCTGAGTGAATTAGCCAAGGAATTTCAGCATCATGGAGATGATTATGAGAAAGGTGTTGAAAACAAAGGCATCCCTGATCCAGAGCAAGCGATTGAAATGTATGAAAATGCTATGGATCACTATGATGCATTCATTTCAGCTTTAGATGTTGAGCTTGATAATTGTAGCGAGACAGCCGAAGAATATAAAAAAATGATCATCGATAATAAGTACAACGCCGAAAGGAAGAAGGCAATATTACTAAATAAGGTACTGAGAAATCTATTATATCAAGCGGCATTAGATTCATACAATAAGGAAGGCCCTGAGCGTCGTAGAACGAATAAAAGCGCTATAAAACGATATGATATGGCTGTTAAGCGCGGTCATAGCGGCGCTATGTTTAATAGAGCGTTTATGCATGAACATGGAGTGGGAAATAAAAATGTTCCTCAATATGATAAAGCCATCGAGTTGTATGACTTGGCAAAGGAGCATGGTGATAAACGCGCTAAGAAAGAAATGCGGCGATTGGAACGAGAGTTATTTGAGGAAGCGCGTAAGCTATATGCAGATGATAAAGTAGAAAAAGCTATTGTATTGTATAACTATGCTGCTGAATTAGGCCATAAAGATGCTATGGCAGCTTTAGGCCTATTATATGAGACCGGTGAAGCAAATAACGATGAACCTGATTATAAAAAGGCTATTGAATGGTATGATATTGCGATTAGTCAAGGCTCTACACTGGCTATGGTTAATAAAGCCCATTTGCATGAAACGGGTGATGCTCATAATGGGGTTCCCGATTATGAACAGGCTGCAATGTTGTATAAAAAAGCAATAAAGCACGGTAGTGAATACGCCCAAAGTAAGTTGCGTATGCTGGAAAAAAAGATGAGTAAAGAAGAGCCTCATAAAAAAGACAAAGAAAATACAATAAATGAAATGGATACTACCCCGGTTGTTTCAGGAGCGTCATTACGCAGCGGATGTGGGGGGCCAGGTTTTTTTATTAACGACGAGAGTAGAAAGCGCAAATCGGATGCTCTAGATAATGAGCCTCAGTCTAAAAGAAAAAAATTCGCACTTACGCCTATTAATGTCTAATTAGTTGTGCATAGAGGGCGGTAAAACCGCCCTCTATCTATTCACCATCCAGCTTATTCATTTTCTCTATAGCTTCTTCGATGTCGCGTTCCATCTGAGGATTGGTTTCTTTAGTATTTGCTAGCAGCAAATACCAAGCCGGTACTACGAATAAGGAACACATCGTACCAAAAGTCATACCCGCAACGATGATGATACCGATTTGCATACGGGAATTTGCACCCGCGCCGCTGGCAAAGGCCAAGGGCAGGGCTCCTAGCACCATGGCACCGGTGGTCATTAATATAGGTCTTAACCTCAAAGTAGCTGATTCGATCACCGCGTCTAGTTTAGACATGCCTTTTTCTTGCAACTGATTGGCAAATTCCACGATCAAAATACCGTGTTTGGCAATCAATCCTATGAGCGTGGTTAAACCAATCTTACTGTAAATATTTAAGTTACCCCCAACCAAGCGCAAGACAGCAATAGCTGCAGCGATGGTAATAGGCACGACGATGAGGATGATCAACGGATCTCTAAAGCTTTCAAACTGAGCCGCCAACACCAAGAAAATGATGATAATGGCGAACAACATCACCTGCGTCATTTCACCTTGTGAGGCTATGTAATAACGCGTTTGTCCACCATAGTTAAAACTAATTTTAGGGAAATTTTTAGTCATGTAATCACTTAAAAAGCTGACAGCTTGGCTGGTACTATAGTTGCCCAATAAGTTAGCTTGTAGTGTGGCAGAGGGAATTTGTTGGAAATGGTTGATGCTTTCCGGTTGCACCGTATTTTCTATGGTCGCAAGATTGGATAAAGGAATCAACTGCTGAGTGGTGGTGCTTCTCACGTATATATTTTGTAAGTCATCGGGAGAGGCTTCAAAGTTGAAGTTCTTGATAAATTCCGGTACCACATAATAGCTACGATTATTATAGGAAAACTGCAAATTTTGCGGTGAAGCAAACATAGCTGCTAGTGAGTTACTTATAGAGCTTTCGCTAACGCCTAGATCGCTGCCTTTCAGACGATCTATGGTGATGTTAATTTGTGGTTGGTCAACCTTTAGATCGATTTGTGCTCCGGGTCTAAAGCCGGGGTTAGTGCTTACAGCCTCTAATAAGCCATTAATAGCAGGCAACAAGGTGTTTATACCGTCTGGGCTAGAAATGGCAAAATAAATTCCGTATGAACCGCCTGGCAGAGGAATAGAAGGATAGGGTACAGCATAGGCTTGTAGTCCAGGTATAGCATTTAAAGCGGGTTGTACTGCGGCCATAATATCAAACTGCGAACGGTCACGTTCGTTCCAATTCACTAAGGGTGCAAAGGCAATACCCACATTATCACTGGTGGTGCCATTGATGACACCTAGGTGCTCAACCCCGGCTTGCTTTTCGTAGATACCATTAAGAGCGGCACTAAATTTTTCTGTATATTTAACATTATTGCCCGCAGGTGCATTGAATGCAGTAACTATAACCCCTTGATCTTCTAGGGGGGTTAAGGTTTCACGGGTGGTGGTATAGATAAAATAACAAGCGAGCCACATGAGCACGGTAAAAATAATCACAAAATATTTTTTATTGAGCGTTTTTTGCAAGCGAACACGATACTTGGCCATGATTTTAGTAAAAACAGCATCAATTTTATGGGCAATACTTTTGCTATTAGGATCGTGATCTACTTTGATGAGGCGTGAACACATCATCGGTGATAAGGTTAAAGCGATAAAGCCCGATACGATAACGGCTGCTGCAAGCGTAAACGCAAATTCAGAAAATAAGATACCGGTAATACCACCCGAAAAACCGATGGGCGCATACACGGCCGCTAGAGTAATCGTCATGGCGATGATGGCAAAACCAATTTCGCGCGCGCCTACAATGGCTGCCGGAATGGGTTTCATGCCATTTTCCATATGCCTATGGATATTTTCTAACACGACAATAGCATCATCCACCACCAAACCGATGGCCAATACCCACGCCAATAGCGTTAAGGTATTTAAGCTATAACCTAAGGCCATCATGATCACGCAAACACCGATGAGGGATAAGGGGATGGTGATGATCGGGATCAATACAGCACGAAAGTTGCCTAAGAATAAGAAGATAACGAAGATCACAAAAATAACGGCTTCAACAATCGTTTTATCCACTTCGGTAATGGATTCTTGAATAAAAATAGAAGAATCGTAAACTGTATTTACTTCTAAACCTGGAGGCATCTTGTCTTGCAATGAGGGCAGTATCGCCTTAATTTCTTTTGATACGGCTAAGGGATTGGCGTCAGAAGTAGGGAATATGGCCATAACCGTCATGGGTTTACCGTTAAAATACGCAGAGCTGTTGTAATTTAACGCGCCCAAGGTGGCATAGCCCACATCTTTTATACGTACAACAGCACCATTGACTGTTCTTAAGGGGATATTGTCGAATTGTTCTGGAAATTGCATGTCGGTATTGGCCGAAACATTAAATTCCTGATAATGACTATATACGGTACCGGCAGTAGATTGTAAGTTATGTTGAGCTAAAGCGGCGTAGACATCTTCAGCCGTCAGGTTATAGGCGGTTAATTTATCGCTATCGACGTTGATACGCATGGCATAGGTACGAGCACCGTAAAGTTGGACTTGGCCTACGCCATTTAATACCCCTACTTGTGGTTGTACTACGCGCAATAAGTAATCGTTCACTGCACCTGGGCTCATAGTATCGCTGATAAAGCCTAAGTATAAAACGGCTTTAGCGCTGGGATCATTTTTACCGATTACTGGAGTAAAAGCGTTTTTGGGTAAAACATTGCTTTTTGAAGCGACGGCATTAGAGACGTCGGTTAATGCTTTGTCTATAGGGTAGTTTAGTTGAAAGTAAACGGTGATGCTGCTCGTGTTTTGCGTACTGCTGGAGGTGACGTAATCTATGCCGTCTACACCGGTTAAGGCATTTTCCAGCGGCGTAGTAATAAAGTTAGACATTAAAGTGGCATCGGCACCGGGATAACTGGTGGTAACAGTAATAACCGAGGCATCCATTTTTGGAAATTGGCGCACTGTTAATTTAAAAAATGCTGCTAAGCCTACAGCCAATAATAACAAGCTGACCGACATGGCAAATACCGGGCGGCGGATGAAAACGTCGGTAAAACTGGTCATAGGTTATCTCTCTAACTATTTCTTTTCTGCAGGGGCAGCAACTGGCTTGCCATTTAAAGCGGCGATTTGTACGGGCTGGCCATCATACTGAATTTTGATAATGCCATCAGAAACCACCTCATCGCCCACGGACAAGCCGGAAGCAATGGATATGTCATTGCCTTGGCGCATACCTATGGTGACTTCGGTTTTTTTAGCGGCGCCATTAACGATTTTCCATACAGCACCACCGGTACTGTCATAGCTTAAGGCTGTTTGTGGAATGGTGACTACAGGATGAGTTTTTAAACTGTATAAGGTCACGACCGCATAACTACCGGGTAACAGCGTATGGGAGCTATTGGGTACCGAGCCCCATAAAGAAATACTACGAGTAGAGACATCTACTGCGGAGTTAATAGCAGTGACTTGGCCATCGAAGGTTTTGGTTTGATCGGCACTGGAGACTATAGACAATTTTTGCCCCACAGCGATGTCATCCACATAAATATCGGGAATGCTAAAATCAACTCGTATAGGGTCGATTTGTTCTAAGTCAACAATGGGGTTGCCTACCGTTACATATTGGCCCACGCTCACTTGTCTTAAACCCGCCATGCCATCGAAGGGAGCGGTGACGTTATATTGGCGCAGGGTGGCTTGGATATTTTGCACATCGGCAATGTTTTGCTGCCAAGTGGAATAGGCATTGTCTACGTCTTGTTGTGCGACGACATTTTTCTTATACAAATTAGCGTAGCGTTGGTAGGTTACTGAACTCAACTGCAATTGAGCTTGAGCCTTTTGTAATTGTGCCTCTACGATATCGGGATAGATTTGGATCAGTTTATCGCCTGCTTTGACCATAGTGCCCGAATCAAAATAAATGGCGGTGACTTGGCCTTGTACCTGTGCTTTCAACATAGCGCCTTTGAAGGTGTTGATGGTACCGGTAGATTGAATAGGGATATGCCAAGCATTTTGTTTGGCGGTAACGGCATTGACTATGGCGGGAGGCATGCTAGTGCCCGCAGTGCTAGGCGACATTATTTTTTTGACTATCAGGATGACAATGAGGACTATGACGATAGCCATGATTATTTTAAAGGTACGTTTGCTTATTTTTGGAACAGTCATTGTTTCTTTTCCTTAATCGGTACGGCATGCGCTTTAATAGCAGCAATGAGTTGTTATGCTGTCAAGAATTGAAGAAAGTGTCAAGTATAAATGAGCAGATAAAGGGCAGAAAATGATTTATACTCATAGCAGTTGGTTTTTAGACGAGGCGCCTAGCCCTCAAGCACCAGGAGTGTAGTAATCTACATGACTGGTGCGAGATGGGCGAAGGCAACAAAGTCTAAGAATCAAATGTGAAGAGTATCTACAAGATACTCTTATAATCATGAAACAAAGGTTCCAATGATAAGGTGCTTAAGAATAAGGAATAAGCCATCCATGAACTGAGCGCAGCAGTATCTTTAAAGTACAAGGGCAAATACTTAGGTGCAATAATGGTGCCATCTTCAATTAAATTGGCATAAACGCGCAAATCCTCTAAATGCACTTTGCCTAAGAACAGTAAAGGGATGTGATCTAATTTTCCTTCAGCGATGGCCAAACGAATATAGTTAAAAATAAGGACAAAACCCTTGCTGTAGACTATATCCTTGGTAAAAGGTCCTAAATGCGGCAAACTACCCCTAAAAATACGTACTGTTTGCTGATAAGCGCTTTCCATATCCGTGCTTTTTTCTAGATAAAAATGGAATACTTCCATAAAATCCGCGCCATTTTCTGCCATATGCACGGCATGAATGCGATCAACTAAACGTTGTATGCGTTTTGGGCTGGAAACAAAACTAAACATTTCTATCAGAATGGCCAAGCCTTCTTGGAATAGAGTAGTAGAAGGTGTACCTTTACTTAAAAAAGTGCAGTAGGGTTGGTTTTTGCCATTCAAGGTGGTGCCTACATGTACCCAGCCTTCATGTACTTCTAAAATTTTTAAATCGCGCTCGCTAAACAAAGCGTTTTTGCGCAATTTGAGGACTTCCGCACCGGCTGCAGCATCAGCAACAATACCATCGTCACTTTTGACAGTAATTTTTTCATGTGGGTCGGTGAAATAACGCCCTAAACGATGAGATAATATTTGTACGGCTTCTTTACTAGTGTAGCGTTTTTCATCTTTATCGCTTTCCCAACTTTGCCCCAATTGTTTTAGTGTTTGTGAAAGATTATCCGCTAAATCTTTTAACGAAGGGCCGTTTGCATAAAAGACATCGCTGACGCTGCCGTATAATTCTTGGCTTAATTCCGTAAATTGACGTTGACCACGATGCGCCAACATTTCAATGGTGGTCCGATATTCTTGGCACATACGTATCATAATCATGCCTACGGAGTTAAATGGGCCTAATTTTTTATGAATTTGATCTTCTAAGGCTATTAATTCTTCGCTGAGTGCCTGTGCTTTAAAGTTTAAAGGTACACTAGTATAATAATCTTTAGTGACCGCGGGGGATTTTTTACCTTTATGTGCTAAAAAATCTTCCTTGATATGATCATCCCATTTTACCGCATTGAGGATGCGTATAGGTTTTTGTAGCAAAACAAGCCGATCGGATAGTTCTTTGATGGTATTTTGCAGATCGGTTGAAGACTTTTTCATTATTATTCTGTAAAGTAGTAGATTATGAGTATGTTATATATCGATTATAGTTCAAGATGCAAATTTTTCTATATCCAGGGCTCAGCATTATAATTCATTGCTGGCCGGGCCCGGTCACGTGACATCCTCGTCGTGCTCGTGCCTGCGCGCGCCTAGGACTCCTGTCACGTGCCACCCGTCCATAACTATTGTGCTTTGTAGCAAGCAAATCCATATCTGTCTGCATTTTTGAGGTAACAGTTAGTGTCGATAGATTTAGGCCTGATTCCGCGCAATTGTCATCCTCGACTTCGTGAGGATGACAAAGCTTTGATTTAAATCTATAGTATTTATCAAAATCTCACATCTTCATTGACGAGGGGTTATAACACTGAGCCCTGGATTTAACCGATAGCATAGAATGTACAAGGAGAAATCATAATGTTTAAAAAATTACGTAATACAACGTTATTTGCGTTAGTTCTACTAACCGTTTACTCAGAAACATTCGCGCTAAGTCTGCAAACGGATTTAATCAACAGTAATGGTCAAATCAATATTCAATATAGTTGTAAAGGTGGTGACCAAATTCCACTGATTCAATGGCAAGATGTGCCTGCAAATAGTCAAAGTTTAGCCTTGGTATTAGAAGATCCGGATGCGCCTTCCGGTTTATGGACGCATTGGTTAATCTGGAATATTCCGGCAACAGAGACGCAGTTAACACCTAATGTAGGTTTAATGGGAAAAAACAGCTGGGACAATATGCGCTATCAAGGTCCGTGTCCACCCACAGGACAACATCGTTATTATTTAAACTTATACGCCTTAGATACCAATTTGACTTTAGCGCCTGGCAGCACGAATGCACAGTTGCAGCAAGCGATGACAGGTCATATTTTAGGCCAAACTGAAGTGATGGGCGTGATGGCGGCGAGTAATTAGGGAAATATTTAACCTAAAAAGAACGTTTGTACAAATAGTTTAGTCAAAAAATTGCCTTTCAAGGAGGGGTAGTATAAAATATGCTCTTTAAAAAAAGAAAATAATTATAATTGCGAGGTAAATAAAATATGTCTAGTTCCAATCTTAATACCCAAGCCTTAATACAAAAAATCACATTGGCGGAGGCAAAAGACGCAATTCGCGAAATGATTGGACGCTGGATTATTATCGGAGAAGGCTTTGTCTTTTCTCAAAAGACGGTAGGTGCATGGATTACCACAACAGCCTCTATAGAAAAATATTTACTACAGCAGTGTAAACCGTATTTAACAGATGCTGAATTCCAGGAGTTGATTGTTTTTGCATTAGACAAAGTGACAAGCCAACCAATACGTCTAAAAAAGGTTGAATATTTTAGTTTTCTTCCACATGGGGGTATTACACCAGCTCCTGGGGAACATCCCGAATACCGTGAGCTGAAAAAAATGCTAGAAAAGCAGCTAGCGCCTAACCCCCGGTCTGATTTTATTAACCCAAAAATCCTGTCTGCATCGTTCATTTTGTTGGCCATGATTACTGTGGCTTCTATAATGCCCGCTGTAGCGGCTGTTGCCAGTAGTAATGAATTATCTAGTAACGATGAAAGTCATGATGTCGCATTATTAAATCCCAGTGAGGTAGCAACGATAGGAGCAATCAAACAACTGGCTTTAGAAGATATGTATAGAGAAATCGGAGTCGGGGATTTAGTAGATGTGGCTTCTTATGAAGAAAGAACAGCGCATCATATTTTTTCTGTTGCAGAGAGTTTAGTTGCTTTTTCTCAGGGTTGGATGATACCTGAAAGCGAAGCTAGACTGATTGAATTCTTGCTGGGAAATAAAAATGTAATATCAAAGCTGAATCTTATTTTCAACAATGCAAGCAATAAGCCCCTATTATATAAAACCATAGCAAAACTGTCACATGCATTGGTTGTGAAAGTAAGTGGTGAGGGTCTATATGGTTTAAAGTTTGATTTTTCCCCAGCGACGGATGGCCGCCCCCACAATTCGAACTATTTAATCGTTCTTTTAGGTCAAGTCATCATGCAGATGCAAAAGGATGATCTGTCAAAAATTTCTCCGGATGAATTGTTGCACATGTATCTTATTCTTCATTATTTCAAGATGTATCGCATAAATGAAGATCG
>JAJYCX010000001.1 GCA_021778015.1 Pseudomonadota bacterium | reverse complement strand
CAAGGGTGTCAATTGGACCCTACAACCCGGTGATGGCGCCTTTTATGGCCCTAAAATCGATTTTAAACTGCGCGATTGTCTAGGCCGTGAATGGCAATGCGGTACGGTACAATTGGACTTCCAATTGCCGGGCAGATTAGACGCTTACTACATAGACGAGGCTGGGGATAAGGTTGTGCCGGTGATGTTGCATAGGGCCGTACTGGGTTCCATGGAGCGGTTTATCGGTGTATTAATTGAACATTTTGCCGCTAAATTTCCGGTGTGGTTGGCGCCTGTACAGGCCGTTATCCTGAATGTCAGCGATAAACAAAGCGAATATGCTCAAGAAGTATACAAAAATTTAAAAAACCTAGGCTTTCGTGTAGAAAATGACTTGCGTAATGAGAAGATAGGCTTTAAGATCCGTGAGCACACACTGCAAAAAGTGCCTTACTTGCTCATTATCGGCGATAAAGAAGTCAACGGAAGTACAGTTACCGTCAGATCTCGCGCAGGCGAAGATTTGGGGGAGATGCTTTTGCCTGATTTTGTATCTCTATTAGAGAAAGAAAGTGCCTTATTGGGGCGTGGTTCATAGGGGTAAGCCCCGTGGATAGAAATGTAAAATTATCAACTCACAGCAGTTGATTTTTAGGCGTAGGCAACAAAGCCTAAGAAGCAAATGCGAAGAGTGTTATAGGAGAATTTGAGATTAGTACTAAGCAAACAGCGGTCAAAACGCGTATCAACGAGGAGATTAGGGCAAAAGAAGTACGTGTTATCGATGAAAATGGGGACCAAGCCGGCATTTTAAGCATAGCGGAAGCTTTGCAACGTGCCCGTGCAGTCGAACTAGATTTAGTCGAAGTATCACCTACTGCAGAGCCACCTGTTTGTAAGATCATGAACTATGGTAAACATGTTTACCAACAAAAGAAAAATGCAGCGGAGTCTAAGAAAAAGCTGCATAAAGTTGGGATCAAAGAAGTCAAATTTCGTCCAGTAACGGATGAGGGAGATTATCAGGTCAAGCTACGCAACCTGATACGTTTCCTAGAGGATGGGGATAAAACCAAGGTCACGGTCCGCTTTAGGGGTCGTGAATTAGCACATAGGGAATTGGGATTAGAAATGTTAAAACGCATCAGTGAAGATTTAGCTGAATATGGTGTGGTGGAACAGTTCCCCAAAATGGAAGGGAAGCAAATGGCTATGCTCTTGGGCCCTAAAAAGAAGTAACCGACTCGTATCGTACTGAAAGGTATAGTATTTAAGAGTCCTAATGCGGAGTTATTGACTATGTCAAAACTAAAAACTAAAAGTGGCGCTAAAAAGCGCTTTCGTGCTCGTGCCAATGGCTTTAAATACCGTAACGCGGAGCGTTCGCATATTCTGACGAAGAAGTCGCCGAAACGCAAACGTCAACATAGAGGACAAGACTCTATTAGCGCATCAGACGAACGATCTATTCGTCGTATGTTAACCGGTAGTTAGAGGGGAAATTCCATGGCAAGAGTAAAACGCAGTGTCGTGGCGAGAGCCCGTCACAAAAAAGTATTAAAGCAAGCCAAAGGGTATCGCGGTGCTAGAAGCCGTGTCTACCGTGTGGCAAAGCAAGCGGTTATCAAAGCAGGTCAGTATGCTTACCGCGATCGTCGTCAACGTAAACGTGATTTTCGTGGTTTGTGGATTGTACGTATCAATGCTGCAGCCAGAGAATTCGGCTTAACTTACAGTCAATTTATGAATGGCTTAAGAAAAGCGGCTATAGAGATCGATCGTAAAGTGTTAGCAGAATTGGCAGTGAATCAAAAAGAAGCTTTTGCAGCGATTGTAGAACAATCTAAAGCTGCCTTGGCTCAAGCTTGATTCTTTATGCAATCTTTTGATGACATCCTGATAAAAGTACGCGAACAAAGTGCTGAGGCTACGGATTTAGCCGCACTAGAGCAAGTTCGCGTACAATTTCTAGGAAAGAAAGGATCCGTCACCGAGTTGATGAAAACCATGGCTACCTTGGCGCCCGCAGAGCGTCCGGCCTATGGGCAAAAGGTCAACGATTTAAAAGTGGCGATTCAATCTTTATTACAAGACAAACAACTACAACTACAACACAGTGCTTTAAACGAAGCTTTAGAGCGTGATGCTGTAGACACTTCTTTACCAGGACGTGGTGTAGGCGTAGGCCATTTGCATCCCGTCACGCAAACACGTTTGCGTATAGAAGCTTTTTTCAGTGGTATGGGTTTTGATATCGTTTCAGGCCCTGAAATTGAAGATGAATACCATAATTTTGATGCCTTAAATATTCCGGCGCACCATCCGGCGCGCGCTTCACACGATACCTTTTATTTAGAAAATGGATCCTTATTGCGTACCCATACGTCACCCGTGCAAATTCGGTATATGAAAACGGTGAAGCCACCTTTTCGTATGGTGGCACCGGGACGAGTGTATCGTTGCGACAGCGATATGACGCATACACCTATGTTTCATCAACTAGAAGCTTTGTTGGTGGATGATCACAGTACCTTTGCTGATTTAAAGGGTTTATTACAATCGTTTCTAGAAGCTTTTTTTGAGCAAACTGTAGTATTGCGCTTACGCCCTTCTTATTTTCCATTTACCGAGCCTTCTGCCGAAGTCGATATACAATGCGTGAAATGCAAAGGCGAGGGTTGTAGGACTTGCGGTCAATCAGGATGGTTGGAAATATTAGGCTGCGGCATGGTACATCCGCAGGTATTGGCTAATGTAGGCATAGACAGCGAGCGTTACAGTGGTTTTGCCATAGGCATGGGCATCGATCGCCTCACCATGTTGCGCTATGAGATCCCTGATTTACGATTATTATTTGAAAACGACATTCGATTTTTACAGCAGTTTTAGCATCATTCATCGTCAATGAAGATGCGAGATTTGAATGAACATATTGAACTTGAATCAAAGCTTTGTCATCCTCGACCAGGCCGCGAGGCCGCAGTCGGGGATCCAGTTTTAAATTTCATGAAAGAATATGTGTAAGATGCGCCCAATATGGGCTTTTTTTAAGGAATACTATTATGCGTTTAATGATGTTAGGCTGTCCTGGGGCGGGTAAGGGAACTCAAGCGCAATTTATTTCCCGCGATTATCATATTCCACAAATTTCTACTGGCGAAATGCTACGTCAAGCTGTGACTGCAGGCAGCGACTTAGGCAAAAAGGCACAAGTCATTATGCAAGCGGGCAAATTAGTACCGGATGATTTGATCATCGATTTAGTCAAAGTACGCATTGCCGAAAAAGATTGTGCTAACGGTTTTATACTCGATGGATTTCCACGTACCATACCGCAAGCAGAAGCATTGATCGATGCAGCTATTGCTTTAGATGTAGTACTAGAACTCAGTTTAGAGGATGAAGAAATCGTCCATAGAATGAGTGGCCGTCTCGTGCATGCTGCTTCTGGGCGTGTTTATCACAGCGAATTTAATCCTCCTAAAGTGCCCATGCAAGATGATGTCACGGGCGAACCATTAATACAACGTGAAGACGACAAAGAAGAAACGGTGCGTAAACGTATCGATGTGTATCACGCGCAAACCAAGCCCCTAATTGATTTTTATAAACATTTTCCTAAAGATGCGCCTATTGCAGCCCCTAAATTCTGCCAAGTGTCGGGTTTAGGTACTGTAGAAGAAGTAGCTGCAAGGATTCATGAGAGCTTGCAGAAATTTGGGTTTTGAGGTTAGGCATTATTCTTTGCGTAGGGGCACGCCCCTGTGCCTGCCCGGACTGGGTCTCTTAAGAGGAAAAAATGAACTTCAAACTCACCGTCATCGGTAATCCCGTTCTACACAGCAAATCTCCCTGGATCCATACACGTTTTGCGGCGCAATTTAGTGGTTTAAATGTGGATTATACTAAAACAGAAGCACCCCTCGACGCTTTTGAACAAACTGTATTTTCTTTTCGGGATAGCGGTGGTAATGGTGCCAATGTGACAATACCTTTTAAGGAACAAGCTTATAGGCTTTGCAATGAACTGTCAGAGCGGGCACAAATCGCCAAAGCGGTCAACACCTTAAAATTTATGGATAACAGTTCAATCTATGGTGAGAATACCGATGGCATAGGCTTTATACGCGATGTGCAACATAATCATGATTATTTTTTAAAAGACAAAAAAATAGTATTACTGGGAGCGGGTGGTGCAACCAGAGGTTTATTGTATCCGTTATTAAAAACTAAGCCGCACAGCGTTGTGATAGCCAACAGAACTTTAACTAAGGCAGAACATTTAGCCGATGAATTTCGTCAATACGGTAATATAACAGCAAAAGACTTTAAAGAGTTAAAAGCAGAATTCGATGTGTTGATCGACTGCACCAGTTTCGATTCCTGGCCTTTACCACTCACCCAAGATATCTTTCAAAATTGCACTTTAGTATACGATCTAAAATACAGCGACAAGCCCACACCTATCCTTTTACAAGCAACCAATTACGGCGTGAAACAATGCCTAGATGGTTTTGGCATGTTGGTGGAGCAAGCCGCAGAGTCATTTACATTATGGACTGGTTTTAAACCGGATACAGCGGTAGTATTACATGAGTATAAAGCATTTAGGGGGACCTTTTGATGTGCTCAAAATCAACTCAAGTGACTATAGCGGACACTACTGCCGGCATCATGTTGTATAGTGCCTGTTGATGATGCACTTGCAGCATCATTTCTTTGTCTTTCAACATGAAATGAACTTATAGAATAAGGGCTTTGACTTGAGGCTGATGGTTCGCCCTTTGATGATAATCGACGCTCAGATTCTTTATCTTCTTTTAGGAAAGAATTAACCATGTTATCTAACTGAGTCAAGAATTGATAATGCCACTTAGAGTGAATGGAGTCGTCACTCAGTCTAATTTTAAAATGCACTATTATGTCATTCAATTTTTTCAAATCAGGAGCCGGATCTTTTTCTAAATCGATTGAACTTATAAAATTTTGAAGTTCCGCACGATACTGATACAATAGGGGTGGTATATATTTTTCTTGAGTCTGTGTTTTAGACTGTGCTTTAAAAGTATAATTGATCTTTTCACCGTTGAAGAAATTGCTATCGTAAGAGGCTAGTTCAATGACGGTTATTATACAATCCATACGCATTTTTATTTGCATTAATAAAGGAATGTGAGGTTCACATTGAAATTCAGCTATTTCCTTGTCAGCAACCCTGTAATAAACTTCATGCCTTATTTGTGAAAAGAGATTTTCCTCTTTCGCGCTAAATTGTTGGTATTCCTCTAAAGTCATCATAGGTATATAGGGTTTAGTTAAGCCATAACCACAAATAGCGATTATTCTTCTCGCTTGTGAGAGATCTAATCCAAACTTTTTTGTAAGTTCGGCCACCATAGATTCATATTTCTGAATGGATTGAAGAGTCCTCATCGCATTCACGGCCTCAATTACTTCCACATAATTTTGCATCTCCGCAATCTTATCGGAGTCATTTTCCATAATAGGCTGTATTATTTTTTTGCATTTTTCAAAATTTTCCAATAGATCATCTGTTATCTGTACTTCTTGACTTGAAGACGATAGATTGGATGAGAGTTTTTTTGCAAATAAACGAGACAAGTTAATATAGTTCTTGAATGTTTCTGCATCAAGCTGAAATAAGTTACAAAAAGATTCAATGCACCTAGTTGCGACTGCCTTTTTAGTTTGTATGGTGGATGCCAGCGCTTCTTCAACGGCATAGGTCGCAATGAAGCGGCGAGTAGCATCTTTAACAATATAATCTATTATATTATCTCTATTGGATAAATGCATGAATTCTTCAAAATCTGAGGGTGTTATATCATCTGAGGGTGTTATATCATCTGAGGGTGTTATATTATCTGATAGTGTTTTCTTTTTAGACAAACCCCTTTTTTCGGATAAAATTCTATTGAAATGGGAAAAAACTTTCTTAGAGTAGGATGCTAGCCAACCAGAAAAGCGATCATTTTCATCATCTAGAAGCTTTACAAAAAATGATGCTCCTGGTTCAACAAGATGGAGCGGATGAAATATAGAGGATAGTATTCCTCCTGGCTTATGCAATTCTTGCGCGACTGCTTCTATAAAAGCATCGTGGATTTCCTCTTGAGCTTGTTCCATTGTTTGAAAGATACTTGCTTCGTAAGCTGCCATAGTCTTCATCCTCCGCTGACATTCTATTTTAAGTAACAAGATACGTTACAATATTCTACCTTTTTTCTATTTTAAAGACAAATCCTTATTCGCTTGTTCTATGCGTTTAGTCATTGGAAGTGATCAAAAATTTTACCTAAGGACACAAATGTTGTTGAATGATGTGCACTTGATTACGGTGTGAAACAATGTCTAGATGGTTTTGGCATGTTGGTAAAACAAGCTGCGGAGTCATTTACATTATGGATTGGTTTTAAACCGGATACAGCGGTAGTGTTGAATGAGTATAAGGGCGTCGTCGATGCTTAATCTAGTTCGGTTTGAGGCGTACACCTCAAACCGAATTCTAATTTAGCGTTATCCTAAGGCATTAGACATAGGCTCGTTACTACAACCTTTTTCAATACAATGTGAACCTGCACTTCTACCAAAAAAGGTGCAGCACAATGCAAATAGACCTGCACCGACAAGCTGCGATCCTAGACCAACAGCGGGACAAGGCAGCGTAGCAGCAAAAAAAGCACCGCCGCTTATTAGACCCATACCCGCATCCTTTGCTCCTATTCCACAGGTGTTTTCTTCTGACATTTCTGATGGAACGAATGGAACTAGTGGCTTATCTTCCGATTTTGGAAGCGTAGCAGATTGATGTGTATCATTTTTAACCATTTTAACCCTCGCATATATTTATTTATAATCGTGAGGGAGTAGAATAGTCTATTTTTTACTCTAAAGTCAAGTCCTTGTCGCTCTCTAATAACGGATTTTGGATTAAATCTTCATCCACGGCTTCGATTTTACGAAAATGGCTGGTGATCTTGCGTGCCGAGGTATTTACATCGGTCACATCCCTATTAGCTTGTTCTATGTGTTTGGCCAAGTTATCCATACGAGTTTGGAAGCGATCAAAATCTTTACCCAAGGCGCGCAAATGTTGTTGAATAATATGAACTTGTTCGCGCGTGGCTTGATCTTTAATGACAGCGCGGGCAGTGGTTAATATGGCCATTAAGGTAGTAGGGGACACCAACCAGACTCGCTTTTTTTGCGCGTATTCCACTACATCGGGGAAATAACTAACTATTTCACTGAAAACGGCTTCGGCCGGTAAAAACAACACGGCACCATCGGCTGTTTCGCCTGGCAAGATATATTTATCGCCAATATCGTCTACGTGTTTTTTCAGATCTTGTCTAAAGCGTTGTTCGGCAGCTTTGCGATAAGGATCATTTGCGGTTAAAGCATGCATAGCTTGATAATTTTCTAAGGGGAATTTGGCATCGATGGCGATGTTGCCCGTAGGTTCGGGTAAGAATAATAAGCAATCTACGCGTTTGCCGTTGGATAAAGTGTGTTGCAATGAAAATTGATTTTCCGGTAAAAAATTGCGTATGAGTGCACTTAATTGCACTTCACCAAAAGCACCGCGCGAGGATTTGTCGGATAAGATTGCTTGTAAGCTTACTACATTAGTGGATAATTCGGTGATTTTTTTCTGCGCCTCGTCGATCAAACTCAAACGCTGAATAATAGCCTGGAAGGTCGCCGTTGTTTTTTCAAAGCCCTCGCTCAAACGTTTTTCCACTTGCGCGCTGATAGACTTTAAATGTTCAGCGACAGTTTCGTTTAAGCGTTGCATCGCTTGCGTGCTGCTTTGCGTATTTTGATTTAAAACAGTTAAGATGTGCTGGCTTAACTCGTTAATGTTTTTATGTAAACTTTCTTGTAACACGGTGAGTTGTTTTAATTGATGCTCGCTAAAATCTAGGCGCAATTGAGTTGCATATTCTTTTAATTGATGCAAGATTTGGTCATGGCGTTGTTGTTGCTGTAAGATCACCGCTTGGTTTTGTGTCTGCAATTGTTGCAGATTTTGCGCAAATTGCGCCACAAATCCTTCCTGGCGCGATAAAGCATGGTGCAAAGCGGTTATACTTTGGTATGCTGTGCGCTGGGTGATAACCAGGGTGATGAGTAAGCCCAAGCTACATGCTAGGCTTGCCACCGTTAAGATCAATAACAACATGGATAATCCTCTTTATGAGTGAATCTGTAGTACAACAACGTCATTATCTCAGAGCCATGGGTATTGATCTATGGCTAGAGCGACAAGAAGCGCAACAAAGCGATACTTCATTACAGAACAATTGGCAAGATTTAGAACAGGCTGTCGCAGCTTGTCAGCGTTGTGAACTACATCTTTGCCGTAAACAAACAGTCTTTGGTCGCGGTAGTCAGCAAGCAAGGCTGATGTTAATAGGCGAAGCACCGGGAGCAGAAGAAGATCGCCAAGGCTTGCCTTTTGTAGGCAGAGCAGGGCAACTATTAGACAGAATCATCGCTGGCGTAGGCTTAAACATGGACGATATCTATATCGCCAACATATTGAAATGCCGCCCGCCGAATAATCGTGACCCTAATGCGGCAGAAGTGGCGCAATGTCAGGATTATTTGCAACAACAAGTAGATTTATTGCAGCCACAGCTTATCTTAGCCTTGGGCCGTATTGCGGCTCATAATCTACTCCATGTGAGCACCGCCTTATCTCGCCTGCGTGGTCAGGCCTATGTTTTTGGTCAAACCAAAATTCCGCTGTGGGTGAGTTACCATCCTGCCTATTTATTACGCAATCCAGCCGATAAAGCCAAAGCCTATGAAGATTGGCTAAAAGTAGCTGAGCTCTTGAAATAATGGAAAAAGGCCTTATATACATATTAGACTTTAAGATGAGTTGAATACTGGAAGCTATCACAAACCAGAATATTGTCATCCTCGACCGAAGGTCGGGGATCCAGGAAAAACTTGATTTGAAACTGGATCCCCGACTAAGGCCTCGCGGCCTTGTCGAGGATGACAAAGCTTTAGTTGAAAATCGATATATAAGTTAAAGTTTGCATCTTCAAATAAGATGGGTATTATAGATAGTGTTTAAATTATCTGCAGAGGAGACATTCGTGAGTAAAGACCACCACAATAAATGGCAAAAAGTCCATGAAGAATCGCAACAAAAAGGTGCTGCTGAAAAGACACCTGAAGCATTAGAGGAACAGGCTGGCGATATGCCTACAGGCCCTATCAATCCCACCTACAGTGAATTGCAACAAAGCATAGAAGAATTAAAAGCCAAAGCAGATTCTAATTGGGATAAATACCTGCGTGAAGTCGCCGAAAAAGACAATGTGCGCAAGCGTTTAGAGCAAGAAGTGCAAAAAATGCAGAAATACGGAACGCAAAAATTAATTGAAGCATTATTGCCGGCTTTAGACGGTGTAAGCCAAGGTTTGGAAAATAGCGTGGAAATGAATGACAAGGCCTTCGCAGCGATGCGTCAGGGCTTGGAATTAACCGATAAAATGATTATGGACGCTTTGGTGCGTTTTGGCGTAGAAGCCATCAGCCCCCTAGGCGAAAAATACGACCCACAAAAACATGAGGCCATTGCCATGCAACCCAGCGATCAATATGCCCCGGGAGTCATAATGGCCGTGATTCAGCGCGGTTATATCTTGCATGGCAGGGTAGTAAGACCGGCGCGCGTTATTGTGGTTAAAGAGGCTTGATTTTTAAAGATGAACCCCCATATATATGGGTAGAGAAATAATATTACTTGGAGTAAACAATGGCTAGAATTATAGGTATAGACTTAGGCACCACCAACTCTTGTGTTGCAGTTGTGGAACCAGGCGGTAAAATCGTGGTGATTGAAAACAGCGAAGGACGTCGTACTACGCCGTCTATAGTCTCTTTTGGTGAGCAAATAGAAGTGGGTGAATCCGCTAAACGGCAGATGATCACTAAACCTAAAGATACTATTTATGAAGCTAAGCGCTTGATTGGTCGTCGTGACAGCGACAAAGAAGTGCAACATGCTAAAAAACATGTACCTTACGAAATTGTGGCAGCCAAAAATGGCGATGCTTGGATTCGTATAGGTGACAAAGATATGTCGCCACAAGAAATCTCAGCACAAGTTTTACGTAAGATGAAAAAAACAGCCGAAGATTATTTGGGCGAACCCGTAACCGAAGCTGTTGTGACTGTGCCAGCATATTTCAACGACGCACAACGTCAAGCCACGAAAGATGCAGGCCGTATTGCCGGTCTAGATGTGAAGCGCATCATCAACGAACCGACTGCTGCTGCCTTGGCTTATGGCTTAGACAAAAAGCGCGGCGATCGCATCGTAGCTGTTTACGATTTAGGTGGTGGTACTTTTGATATTTCCATCATTGAAATTGCCGATGTAGAAGGCGATCACCAATTTGAAGTGTTGGCCACCAATGGCGATACTTTCTTGGGTGGTGCCGATTTCGATCAACTATTAATTAACTATTTAGTTGAAGAATTTAAGAAAGAATCCGGCGTGGATTTGACTAAAGATCCTCTGGCTTTGCAACGTTTGAAAGAAGCAGCTGAAAAAGCCAAGATTGAATTGTCTAGCTCACAACAAACTGATATCAATTTGCCGTACATTACTGCCGATGCTTCTGGTCCTAAACACTTAAACATCAAGGTTACGCGTGCTAAATTGGAATCTTTGGTAGATGAACTTATTCAACGTACTATTGAACCTTGTAAGATAGCATTGAAAGATGCTGGAAAAACAATTTCCGATATTACCGACGTTATTTTGGTCGGTGGTCAAACGCGTATGCCTAAAGTACAAGAAGTGGTTACGGAATTCTTTGGTAAAGAACCTCGTAAAGACGTGAATCCAGATGAAGCCGTTGCCATTGGCGCTGCTATTCAGGGTGCAGTATTATCGGGTGATGTTAAAGACGTTTTATTATTAGACGTAACGCCTTTATCCTTGGGTATAGAAACCATGGGTGGGGTTATGACTAAGATCATCACCAAGAACAGTACTATTCCTACGAAGAAAAGCCAAGTGTTTTCAACCGCGGACGACAATCAAACTGCAGTGACTATTCATGTGTTACAAGGTGAGCGCGAAATGGCTTCGGCCAATAAATCTTTGGGTCGTTTCGATTTAGTGGGTATTCCTTCTGCACCGCGCGGTATGCCGCAGATCGAAGTTACCTTCGACATAGACGCCAACGGTATCTTGCATGTACACGCTAAAGATAAAGCCACGGGTAAAGAACAATCCATCGTCATTCGTGCTTCCAGTGGTTTATCTGAAGAAGAAGTGCAAAAGATGGTGAAAGATGCTGAAGCACATGCCGATGAAGATCGTCAATTCCACGAGTTGGTTACAGTGCGTAATGAAGCCGATAATTTGTTGCATTCAACTAAGAAAACTATGACTGAAATCGATAGCAGTTTGGTGGATACTGATACTAAGACCAAGATTGAAGTAGCAATCCAGGAATTAGAAGAAGCGATGAAAGGCAATGACAAAGCAACGATAGAAGCGAAGATTCAAAGTCTATCGCAAGCGAGCGCGCCTTTGGTCGAGAAAATGCATGCTAAGGCACAACAAGGAGAGCAAGCTGCTGGGGAACAAACCCAAGGCACTACTGAAGAAGCTGCTCAGCAAGCATCAGGTGATGAAGGCAATGTGGTCGATGCAGAGTTTGAAGAAATCGACGACGAAAAGAAAAAGAAAGAGTAAAGAGAAAATGAATTTTGACGGTATTGTAAATGTGTTAAGTGCGCAGTGCCGTCATTGCGAGCAAGCGAGTAACTGATTTATAATAGAAACTGGGTACGGTGGTATTTATAGAATGATTAAGCTGTATTAAATTAGACGAGCGCAGTGTGGCAATCCAGGGATCTTCGAAAATGAAAATCAGCGTCATGTACTTAAGAAATCTATAAAGAATTGTGGTGCTGATAAATCTAGCCTTTTTACCCCTGGATTGCCACGACCACTCGCTGGCGCTCGCGGTCTCGCAATGACGAAGTTCAGTGCAATTGAACAAATTTAGATTTTAAAACAGGGCTGAAAGCAGTATGGTTGATAAACAAAAAGATTATTATGAGGTTCTGGGCTTAGATCGCAATGCCAGTAGCGAAGAAATTAAAAAAAATTATCGTAAATTAGCGCGCCAGTATCATCCGGATAAAAACCCTGGGGATAAAAGCTCTGAGGCAAAATTTAAAGAAGTCCAAGAGGCTTACGATATTTTGTCCGATGACAGCAAACGTTCTGCTTACGATCAATTTGGTCATAATGCGTTTGATCCGTCTTCAATGGGCGGCGGTCCTGGTGGTCCTGGATTTAATGGCAATTTCAGCGATATTTTTGAAAACGTATTTGGCGATATCTTTGGTGATCGCCAAGGCGGTGGCGGTCGTGGTCCTGCGCAACAACGCGGTGCTGATTTACGTTTTTCCATAGAATTACCTTTAGATAAAGTCGTTTTTGGCAGCGAAACCACCTTGCGCATACCCACTTGGGTTGCTTGTAAAGAATGTCATGGTAGTGGTGCAGCCAAAGGAACCAGTCCTACGGTGTGTAACGATTGCCAGGGTATGGGACAGGTACGCATGCAACGCGGTTTTTTCACTGTGCAACAAACGTGTCCAACTTGCCGTGGTCAAGGGCGTAAAATCACCAGTCCTTGTACTCATTGTAGAGGTCAAGGGCGCAATCAAGAAGAAAAAGTATTATCCGTTAAAATTCCTGCGGGCGTGGATAATGGCGATCGCATACGCTTACAAGGTGAGGGCGAAGCTGGTTTAAATGGCGCGCCGCCTGGAGATTTATACGTAGAAGTGCATGTCAAACCCCATCCTATTTTTGAAAGACATGGCCAAGATTTACATTGTCAGATGCCAATTGGTTTTATCACTGCCGCTTTAGGTGGGGAGATAGAAATTCCTACGCTGCACGGTAAGGTCAAATTAAAGATCCCGCCTGAAACGCAAAATGCTAAGGTATTTCGTTTGCGTGGCAAGGGCGTGCAAGCTGTGCGTGGACATGCGGTGGGTGATCTCTTATGCCATATCGTTGTGGAAACACCGATTAATCTAAGTCGTGAGCAAAAAGAATTGTTAGAACAGTTTCAAGTAGCTTTAGATGCCGATAAAAAAAATCATAGCCCGCAAGAGCGTTCTTGGTTTGAACGTGTGAAAGCATTTTTTGACGGACATTGAGTTCTTTTGTAGCCCTTCAGAAAAGTTTTCTCTAAGAGCTCGTTAGTGTTAATGGAGAATGTGAGCGAAAAGATCCAGATGGATTTTTCGCCTCTTCTTCCTTGATGCACTGTATGCGGCATGGTGGGGGTGTCTTTTTTGCTTGTGCTTCATTACCTACTATCCGGCTAAAATAATGTGAGGAATTGGTTTTCTCAATCATATGCCGTAGGTGAGATGGCGAAGGCGTCAGTGTTGTTCGCCTCTCGGGAGAACCGGCTGCCTCGGGGGATCGTGAAGGTATCCCATTTGCATCCATTTGAGCTGAAAATATTACTGTGGGGGTAAAGAAACGCAGAGTAGAGGTGTATTCTCCAAAAGAAGCAGATAGTTTCTCTTCTTTCTTTTCTCTATTCTTCAGCTTTTTTCGTTCTAGTTCTTGCCGTTCTAGTTCTTTTCGTTCTAGTTCTTGCCGTTCTAGTTCTTTTCGTTCTAGTTCTTTTCGTTCTAGTTCTTTTCGCTCTAGTTCTTGTCGTTCTAGTTCTTGTCGCTCTAGTTCTTGCCGTTCTAGTTCTTGCTGTTCTTGAAGCTTATAAAAATAATCTGTCTTCACTAATCTTTGCCATAATGTTTCTGCATAGTTTTCCCAGCCACCCTTAGGAGCGGATAGGGTATGGTTGAAGAGCAATGTATATCCCGGTGGTGGTGATATACTAGCGGGCATTATATTAATCTTTTTATCTTGAGTAGTTTTTTTTTTATTATCGCGTAAGAACGGAGCATATACTATCGAGAAAGGCGTTTCAGATAATTCTTCTTTCAAATGCTTTTCAAGCCACTGAGTATAAGGATAAGCTGTAACTATGATAATAGAAACATTTGGTTCTTTGGATAATCTATTGAGTACCCTCGGTAGGGACTTATCTTTTAATTTTACGGTTAATTTTAAAAAGGCAGGTGGGTGGCGAGCAATATGGCGCAAGCTGTACAAGAACACACTGCGGTCACAATCTACTATTATGTATTTTTTTCCAGGCATAAGCGCGCTCCTACTACAGTAAGCACTCACGCAACGGGTATATACTCTTCGCATTTGAATTTTAGGGGGTGTTGCCTTCGCCCATCTCGCACCCAGCATATGACATAAGTACATCACTCCTGGCGCTCGAGAGCTAGTCTTCTACCCTAAAAACCAACTGCTGTGAGTCTATTTACGGCAAGAATCCCGATGGCTCGCGATTACATTTCATCCGTGCATTCATTATGGAGAGAGAAAAAGGAAAAAGCAAGCTGTATTAGAAAAATAATAGGATTATTTTTTTAACCTGCTATTAAAACCCCGGGATTTACCCCTGCCTGATTCAATTGTTTGTATAGACTTTGCGCTTCGGCGACATTTACGAAGGGGCCGATGCGTACGCGGTAGAAAGTATTGTATTGAGTCGTGGTGGGTTTAACTGCCACGGGCGCTGCTAAAATGGTTTTTAATGTTTTTGCCAAATGGGTGGCATTTTCTAAGTTGCGAAAAGTGGCAACTTGTAAATAATAGGCTTTTAAGGCCGCATTATAAGGCGTATCCAAGGCGGTGATGCGCACATGGGCCGTGCCTTTTTCCAACATGCCCAAGCGTTTTGCGGCGGCGTATGATAAATCCATAATGCGCCCATCGTGAAAGGGGCCGCGGTCATTCACCTTGACCTTAATACTACGACCATTTTCTAAATTGGTGACAGTGACAAAAGTAGGGATAGGTAATTCTTTGCTGGCTGCGGTCATGGCAAACATATCGTAGGGCTCACCGCTGGCCGTCATGCGTTCAGCAAATTGTTGACCGTACCAAGAAGCGATGCCCGTGGTGCTATAACCCTGAGTAGAAGGAATAAGCTTATAGGTTTGGCCGTTGACTTGATAAACCGGTTGATTAGCAAAATCGTTATAAGGCAAGGATTCGGGTACGGCGTCGACTACATTACTGACGTCGCGGTCTATTAACGGTGGTCCGTCGGCGTAGGCACTGCTTAGCAGAGCTAAACAGTAACACAAGAGCAGCGTTTTAATAGTAATCCCTATTTTCATTGGGTTAATGATCCTTAAAGTCTAACCCTTATATCCTATCGCTTTTAACCGTTGTTGTAAACTAGGGTGAGTAGACCATAAGCTGCTAAAACCTGGGCGGCTACTAATGCCTGCGGTTTTAGGGGAATAAATGTAAGCGGCTTGACGTAATTCATCGTGCGCGGTTTGCTGATAAGCCTGTTGATGCAGTTCTGGGTTTTGGCTGTGTGCATCATTAATCTTAATGAGCGCGCGTGCCAAGGGCTCGTTTTGTCGGGTTAATTCTACCGCACCCGCATCTGCCATAAACTCGCGTTTACGGCTAAGGTATAAGGCCAATAAGGCGGTGATTAGAGGCAACAGATAACGTAACAAGATGATGACGACGATTATGCCTTGGTTGCCGCGTCGGTCGCGGCTAAAAATGAGGTTATAAAATAAAACGTCGATGATGAGTAACATTAAATTAGTTAATACGGACACTGTTAGGATTAAACGCGTGTCTTGATGGCGTATGTGGCTTAGCTCATGGGCAACCACTGCTTGGACTTCATCACGGTCTAGTTTTTCTAATAATCCCTTAGTAACAGCAATCATAGCCGATTTTTCATTCAAACCGCTAGCAAAGGCGTTCATATAATCGGCATCGATGACATAGACTTTGGGCATAAATTGCAAACCAGCAGCAATCTTCATTTCCTCAACGGCGTTATACAATTGCGTCTCGGCTAGATTTTGCGCGCTTTCTGGCGTGATCAAGCGATAGGATGTGCCCATCAACATGATGCGATTATTAAAAGTCAGAGTAATGAGTATGGCGATGAAGGCGGCCACACCGGCGCTAACGGTAGCGTAAGGAAACAATTTGCCTGTTAATAACAATTTGGCAGTGACGAGCGGAGCCAGCTCATTGATATTATGTTGCAGCAGTTGTGCGTGCACCAAAGGACTTTGGTATAAAATATCGATGATAAAACCTAAGGCCATATAGAGCGCTACAAAAGTCGCCATGACAAAATAAGTACGGCGACGATTTCGCGCAATGACATCGCGCCAATCGGTAGAAGGTTGGGTGTCTGCCATTTATAACCTATAACTTAACAGTGTAAGATTCTTTTTCGGCGATCTTATCCGCACCACCCAAGTTCCAATACACGAATTGTTTATCCAATTTAGAGCTGCATAAGCTGACTATCATGGCTTGGAAAAAAGATTTCTTTTCGGCATTGTAGCGCTCAATACTGTCGTTCAAAGCTTGCTTAGAGTAGGCTAATTTATTTTCAGTGCTGACAATTTCTTCTTGCAATTGCAATGCATTTTGGTTGGCTTTTAAGTCTGGGTATTGTTCAAAAACGAGGTTAATGCCAGAGGCTATTTTGGAGATGCCATTTTCGGCAGCGATACGCGCCGCATCATCGCCAGAAGCTTTAGCACTTTGGGCTTGGTTGCGCAGTGCAACGACATCCTTTAAAGTGGTTTGTTCGTAATCCATGTACTTTTTCACTACTTCGATTAAAGATTCAAAGACTTTATATCGGCGGTCTAATTGGATGTCGATTTGTCGCTCATTGTTGTTAACGGCTTCTATCATACGAATTAAACGGTTGTAAACACCTATAAAGATGGCAAAAATAGCCAAAATGATAAGGATAAAAAGAATAGCCATGAGATGCTCCACACAATATAATATTGGTATCCAGTATAGCCCCAAATAAGCGACTAGGCAAGAATACCCTAAAAATCCCCCCCTTTCTGCATCTGTACAAAAGGAGGGTAGGTTTTGCCGAGTGATCTGTATTTATTAAAAGCATATAATTCGCGGTAAGATTAAGGCTGTTGGCTTGACAAGCGCCATTAACTAGTCTTAACTTATAAAGAAGAAACCCGTCTGAAAAATGGAAGATTGACTAAAAGCTTTATAGCTGCAAATACGATTTTCATTTTAAATAAGGAGCGCATTATGTCCGCAAATGTATTAAAAGGTAATTTGAAAGAATTTAAAGGCAAGGCAAAAGAAAAATGGGGCAAGCTTACGGATAATGACAGCGCCTCTCTTAATGGAGATGCTGATCAATTAGCGGGTATTTTGGAACAACGATTGGGCTATGCTAAAGAACAAGCGGCTACAGCGGCGAATGAATTTATAAAAGCCTTTAAAGGCACTTCCAAACATTATGGTAAAGACGATAAAGAGGGTGATTCCAGCATAATGAAAAATGTAGGTCAAGCTGCTGACGAAATCAGTGATATAAGCAAAAACGTCTACGAAAAAACCGTAAAAGCGGCTAAGCACATTAAAGAAGATGCTGGTGAATACGGCAAAGCAGTGGCTGAATTTGTCGAACACAAACCTTATCAATCCATTGCTATAGCGGCTCTCGCAGGATTAGTTCTTGGTTTGCTGATTAGAAAAAATTAATCAGAATGGATATCAAGCCCTTAGAGAATTTAGGAAAAGCGTGGCTAGGTGTTGCTAAAGCGTATAAAGATTTATTCTTTTTAGAGCTGGACCTAGCGAGACAAAGTTTTGTCCCTTTTTGCTTTGTAGCACTCCTATTTATAGTGGTGCTCAGTGCATTTGGAATAATGAGTTTAGCGGTGATAACCTATCTTATTTACGCTTACACGCATAACTGGTTAATTGCATTGGTGTCTGCTGAACTAGTCAGTATTATAAGCGTCGGGCTTGTATTTTTCTTTCTTCACCGATATTTCAATCAACTTAAATTTGATCATTTCAGAGCGCAATTAAAGAAAGTACACGTGCAGCAAGGAACCCAGAATGAATCAGAGAAAATTACTTAAGCTACAGATTAAGCGCAGCAGTATGATCTTAGATCAAAAACGTGCTCTTTACTACCAAAGTAAAGTGGCTATGCATCAAGACCAGAATAAACTTATGATACCTGTACTGTGTCTGGGTGCTTTTGGTACTTTTTTTACTTTGGCTTTTTTTGATAAATTCCGTAATCATATATTTAAGGTAGGTAAAAATATAGCGATGATAGGATTAAAAAAGGTTCTGCTGTAAAAGTCTAGATTCTGATTTGAATCCAGAGGAATAATTTCCTTAAAATATATCCTATAGAATATGTGTCTTCTATTAAGCTGCAAAATTCCGAGCCGCGACCGTCAGGGAGCGGTGTTTGAAAAATCTGCTCCCTGACGGTCGCGGCTCGGAGAATCTAGTGGATATTTTTACGCTACCTTCGCCACGGCTGTATATAAAATATACCATTTCACCTCTGCCCGTACGAGTATTACACCTAGTGAACGATGTGTTAGACTAAGCAAAAAGAGGGTACTAAAAATGTCTGAACAATCATCTACACTACAAATACTAAGCGCCGCCTGGGGCATAGGCGCACAAAAACAAGACTGCCGTGAGGGGCCTTTGTATCTAGCGAAGCATGGCCATTTAGAAAAGCTATCCGTGCCGCATCACTGGCACAAAGCCATTACCGAACCTAAAGATTGCAGCGACAAAGTGGTGGCTATCAGCCAAATGGCTTTGCAATTAGCGCGACAAGCGGATCATTGTGTTTTAAATAAAGAACTTTTCGTCACTATCGGTGGTGATCACAGTTGCGCCATCGGCACTTGGAGTGGGGCCGCGCATGCATTGTCTAACAAAGGCGATTTGGGCTTGATCTGGTTCGATGCCCATCAAGATGCCAATACCTTCGCCACTATGCCCAGCAATACAATCCATGGTATGCCAGTAGCCTGTTTATTAGGTCATGGCGAAGCGCCTTTAATTGAAATTTTGCATAAAGCACCGAAGATAAAACCAGAACATTTGTGCCTTATCGGTGTGCGCAGCTATGACGAAGGGGAGGCGGCTTTGCTGAAAAGCCTAGGCGTACGTTGTTTTATGATGGATGAAGTGATACAAAGAGGTTTGGATATTGTGATGCAAGAAGCCATGCACATCGTTACCCAAGGTACGGTTGCATATGGGGTAAGCATAGATTTGGATGCCCTAGATCCACAAGAAGCTCCGGGCGTGGGTTCTAGAGAAGCCGATGGTTTGCACATTGAACCTCTAGTAAAAGTATTAACGCAGCATGTACGTGGCGACTCGCGTTTTATAGGCGCTGAAATTGCCGAATTTAATCCACATTTGGATGCAGATGGAAAGACGGTACGCTGCATACAAGTGTTGTTAGAAGCTCTTTTTGGATAGACTCTAAAAGTCTAAGCCATATAATTTGTTAAGTACGGATCTAGAATTTTGTCACCCTCGACCGTAGGTCGGGGGTCCAGGGTAAAATAAGCTTTTTACTGGATCCCCGCCCACGGCCTTGCGGCCTAGGCGAGGATGACAATGTTCTGCTCCATTTTTAAAAAGGGGATAAATGTTGTCAAATATTACAAAAATCAAAGCACGGGAAATTCTAGACTCTCGCGGTTTTCCTACGGTCGAAGCCGATGTTTATTTAGATGATGGTGCCATGGGGCGCGCGGCGGTACCTTCGGGTGCGTCTACGGGGGTACATGAAGCCTTAGAATTACGCGATAAAGATCCCGCACGTTATGGCGGCAAAGGTGTGTTGACGGCGGTTCACAATATAGAAACGACCATACAAAATCATTTACGCGGCCAGAATGCTTTTGAACAGCAAGCTATAGACGAAGCCTTGATAGCCTTAGATGGCACACCAGGCAAATCGCATTTGGGAGCCAATGCAATTTTAGCGGTATCTTTGGCTGTGGCTAAAGCTGCGGCGGCATCGCGCAAACAACCCTTGTACCGTTATCTAAAACCGCAAGGGCCTTATATAATGCCCACGCCCATGATGAACATATTGAATGGCGGTGCCCATGCCGACAACACCGTCGACATACAAGAATTTATGATCATTCCTGTGGGAGCGCCGTCGTTCAAAGAGGCATTGCGTTATGGTGCTGAGGTATTTCATGCCTTAAAAGCATTGCTAAAACGTAAAGGCTTGGTGACTGCAGTGGGGGATGAAGGCGGTTTTGCACCCAATTTACCTAGCAATGTAGCGGCAATGGAACTTATTTTAGAAGCGATTACAACCACGGGATTGGTTGCGGGCAAAGATATAGCGCTTGCTTTAGATGCAGCAAGCTCTGAGTTTTATCGTCAGGGCCGTTATGAATTGGCTGCAGAAGGGCGCTCTTTAACGGCCACCGAGTGGATTGACATGCTCCAATCCTGGGTCAAACAGTATCCTATCGTTTCTATAGAAGATGGCATGGCCGAAGAAGATTGGGATGGATGGGCGCAATTAACCACAGCTTTGGGTAAAAAAGTGCAGTTGGTGGGGGATGACATCTTCGTTACTAACACCGTGTTGTTGCAAAAAGGTATCCAAAATCATATCGCCAACGCTATTTTAATTAAACTAAACCAAATTGGTACCTTGACCGAAACGCTGGCGGCAGTGGCAATGGCGCAAAAAGCGCATTATGGCTGCATTATGTCGCATCGTTCCGGTGAAACTGAAGACACTACTATAGCCGATTTAGCGGTGGCTACGGGTTGTGGGCAAATCAAAACGGGCTCACTTTGCCGCAGCGATCGCATTGCGAAGTATAATCAGTTGCTGCGTATCGAGCAGGAATTAGGGTCAGAAGCGAAATATCTTCAAATTTTTTCATGACTTAGGGCTAAAACCGCTTACAAAAAACTTTGTTTTCGTCTACAATAAAAATAAGTCCTGTATGTCCAGATAGAAATGGCTACAGGTCTTAATGGAGAATTATAACTACATTGTGGATACACTATGAAATCAGTACTGCTGGGCATGATGCTCGTTTTAGGAACTTTACAATATAAACTATGGGTAGCATCGGACGGTGTGCGCGGAGTAACTGCCATGCAAAATCAGATTAGTGCCCAACAAAAGCATAATGAAGCTTTGTCAGAAGACAATGCCGTTTTGCTGCAACACATCAATGCCTTAAAAACGGGTGGTACAGCCGTAGAAGCGCGTGCGCGTGATGAATTGGGCATGGTTAAAGGCGGCGAGTCATTTTATCAAACGATAGGTTAAAGACTGTTAATAATGATTCTTCTATCTATAGTATACATAAAAGCCCAGATTTGGATGCAGGTTGCACGTAATTTTGAGGTGAAAAAGCGGAGTTTATATGGGCATAAATGAGCATTTTTCAGTGAAAAATTACGTGCAAGATGCGCCAAATATGGGCTTTTTTTGAAAAAAGGTGTAGTGTTATTATGCGCATTCTATTGAGTAACGATGACGGTGTCTATGCCCCCGGTTTAATGGTATTGTATGAATCCTTACGAGAAATTGCCGATATAGACGTTGTTGCCCCCGATAGAAATCGTAGCGGTGCCAGCAGCTCTTTGACTTTGCATAATCCTTTGCGCATACATCATTTAGATAATGGCTTTATTAGCGTAGAAGGCACGCCTACAGATTGTGTGCACTTAGCCTTAACGGGCTTATTATCCGAATTGCCCGATTTAGTGGTTTCCGGCATTAACGAGGGTGCTAATCTAGGCGATGATATCTTATATTCGGGCACCGTAGCAGCTGCCATTGAAGGGCGCTCTTTGGGTTTACCTTCTATAGCCATTTCTTTGGCAAGCCGAGAATGTCATTATTACGATACGGCGGGACAAGTGGTGGTGCGTATTGTCAAGCGTTTAATGAGCGACAAACTGCATTTAGGTACAATGACTATCTTGAATGTGAATGTGCCGGATTTACCCTATCATGCTTTACAAGGCATGACGGTGACCCGTTTAGGCACACGCCATGTTGCAGAGCCTGTTATACGTGAAAAAGATCCCCGTGGCCATGATATTTATTGGATTGGACCTTCAGGGGGTGAAGCCGACGCAGGCCCCGGCACCGATTTTTATGCCGTGAATGATGGCAAAGTCTCGGTTACACCCTTGATGATCGATTTTACCCATCATGCAGTTATGGATGGTATAGGTGATTGGCTGGTAAAAATGGAACAGGATGAAATGGAATGAATCGCTGCCATCGTATTTTGTGTTTAAGCTTTATTTTGCCAATCCTGATCACCGCATGTAGTTCGCATGAAGCTCCAACGGCACCTATAGTCAATGGCTGGCATGAGCCTATCTCCAAGCAGGGTGTTTACATAGTTCGTCCTGGCGACGGGTTATATGCTATTGCTTGGCGCTATGGTTTGGATTACCGCAATATCGTGCGCATCAATCATCTTTCTGAGCCTTACACATTACAAACAGGGCAAAAACTTTATTTAGTACAGCCTACCGCGCAAGATAAGAAAATGGCAGCGGCATTAGCAGCAAAACCGGTTGCAACTCAAACCGTCGCGGCAAAACCAGCTGCGACTAAACCAGTACAACCACAAAGTGCTGCCGTAGCACCACCCGCAAAGAAAGCAGCTCCTGCCGCCGCTGCAACAAGTCCAGTCGCAACGGCTTCTGACTTAACTTGGAAATGGCCCGCAGCAGGCACGGTTGAGCAAGGCTTTAATGCCAATAGTGCGCAAAATAAGGGAATTAATATTGTCAATAAGATGGGTACCCCTATTAAAGCAGCTGCCGCAGGGCAAGTGGTTTACAGCGGTAGCGGTTTACCGGGTTATGGTTACTTGATCATCATCAAACACAACGATATTTATTTGAGCGCTTATGCACACAACAGCGCCGTCTTGGTGAAGGAAGGGGAAAAAGTAAAAGCCGGGCAAACCATCGCACGCATGGGCAATACGGGTGCCGACAAAGTCATGCTGCATTTTGAAATCCGCCGCCGTGGTCAGCCTATAGACCCAGAAACGGTGTTGCCGAAGCGGTAGAGCTCGGTTGCAAGAAATAAATCAAATTTCTTTTGACAAACTTCGATACACCAGATTTTCACACAATTTTGGTTTTTTCTTCTTTGTAAAGAAATTACAAAATGAGGAACTGTTCTTCTCCAGTAGGATGTGCAATTTTTCTGGAGAGTTTTCCTTCAAAGCCTCGTTTATAGCGGTAATCTTTTCTTGGGTCTTTATTGCTGCCTCTTTTATAGCGTTAATTTTTTCTAGGGCTTTTATCTGATGCTTTTTACTAGCGCCGGGTTTTTCGGATCGCCTAATTTCTTCTATCCATTCCAAATGCGTAAATTTTTCTTTCAACTCACTCATTTCTTTTTTCAATCGTCTAATTTCTGCTGCTGCGTGTCCACGCTCATTTATGTTTATGCCTGGTTTAAATTTACCATCGTTGAAAAAGCTATTTCTATCCTCGAAACAAAGTATGTGTGAGCTCTCCTTTACTGCATCAAGTAATTCTGTTTTAAGATCGTCATTAGATAAGCTTTTTATAATACTAAAAACACCTATTTTATTTTCGGCACCCACTACAGCCAAACCAACGAAGTGATATTTATCATTAATTTTTACAGCGATCATTAAGGGACCATCAACTATTATAGTGTCGCTAGAATAGTGAGCGTTGCTCGAGTCATAGGTGGTTATTGAAAACTTACCCTTTTCAATAGTAACAATATTAGGAGACGTAATATTGCTTTGTTTTGATCCCGCCGCAATTAAATAATTACGGGAGCGCTTGCACCCCAAAAGTATGTGCTCTCCAAGAAAGAAAAGCTTATCGTCATCGTTTACCTCATCGTCGATTTTTACATAAGAAGTACCTATCTCAAAGAGGTGATTATAGGTATCGCAAAAAAGTTGCATATTTAGTTTGCAGTCGGCTATTATTTCATCTACAACAGGATCATTTGCTGCCATAATGTTTCTCCACTAATGGGTTTCTAGTTAATCCATCATATTCTTAATATCCCTTTTTATCTAATTAAATTGCACAAGCTACATTTTTTCTCTGCGCCGTCATTGCGAGCTTGCGAAGCAATCCAGAAGTAAAATCCTGGATTTATAATATATCTCAGTTTTTGATTAGTCTTATTTTAAATAATAGTTCTTCGCATTGCTTAAAATTTTGCTGGATTGCCGCGCTGCGTTCGTCTTATTCGGGGCAATTCAATTACTCCTTTATCGTCAACGCACACAGATCTTATTCTAAATCCATTATTCGCTTGCTCGCAATGACGATGCGGCGAGTTCTTTGCTAGCATAGTTAATTCGTAGAGACGAATAGTTAAGTTGAAAGTGCAGAGTAGAGTAGCTTAATTTATCCCGCCAACTTTTGCTTCAACAATTCGTTTACCTGCGCCGGATTGGCCTTACCTGCAGTTTGTTTCATCACTAAACCTACGAAATAACCAAATAAGCGATCTTTACCGGAGCGGTATTCGGCCAATTGCGATGGATTAGCCAGCATGAGTTCATCGATCACTTTTTCTAAAGCAGCGCTATCGTTTTCTTGCACTAAGCCTTCGCGTTCTATAATGACACTGGCTTCTTCGCCGCTAGACCACATTTTTTCAAATACAGTTTTAGCGATTTTACCGGAAATGATATTGTCCGCCAGGTGTGATAACAAACCGCCCAAAGCGCGTGCGCTAATAGGCGATTGTTCTATATCCAAGTTATTTTTATTCAATAAAGCAGATAATTCTCCCATGACCCAATTAGCGGTGATTTTTGCTGAGGCTTTAGTGTGAGCCAAGGCTTCTTCAAAAAAATCACATAAGGCTTTATTGCTGGTTAAGACATTGGCATCGTATTCGCTTAAAGCATACTCTTGTTGTAAGCGCAGTCGTTTTTGCCAGGGCAGTTCTGGCATGGTAGTAGCCACTTCATCTATAAAAGCTTGTGACACTTCCACAGGCAACAAATCCGGATCGGGAAAATAACGGTAATCGTTGGCATTTTCTTTACTGCGCATGGAGCGGGTTTCGTTCTTAGCCGAATCGTATAAACGCGTTTCTTGAACGATAGTGCCGCCTTGTTCTAATACCTGAATTTGCCGGGCGATTTCATATTCGATAGCCTTTTCTACGAAGCGAAAGGAATTCACATTCTTAATTTCAGCGCGTGTGCCAAACTCGGGAGCACCTTTTTTACGTACTGACACATTGGCATCGCAGCGGAAAGAGCCTTCTTGTAAATTGCCATCGCAGATTTGTAAATAACCCACCAAGGCATGCAGGGTTTTAAGATAAGCCACGGCTTCGGCAGCGCTACGCAATTCGGGTTCACTGACGATTTCTAATAAAGGTACGCCTGCGCGATTCAGATCAACTCCCGTCATGCTATTAAATGCATCGTGTAAGGATTTACCGGCATCTTCTTCTAGATGGGCGCGAGTGATACCTATAGAAAGGTTACGACCGTCTTCTGTGATAACCGGCAAAGTGCCGCGACCGACTATAGGGTGTTCAAATTGCGTGATTTGATAGCCTTTAGGTAAATCTGGATAAAAATAATTTTTACGTGCAAAGATAGAGCGTTTGCCTATGTCTGCATTCACGCTCAAACCAAAACGTACTGCCATCGTTAATACTTCGCGGTTTAACACCGGTAACACACCAGGAAAGGCTAAATCTACAGCGCAAGCTTGGCTATTCGGTTTAGCGCCATAATGTGCAGAGGCACCGGAAAAAAGTTTGGCTTTAGTTGCTAGTTGTACGTGTACTTCCAGGCCAATCACACTTTCCCATTCTGATTTAGTTGTAGTCATTTTTTACTCCATGGCCGTAGGATGTTGCTGATGCCAATCGCTGTGGCATTGGTATTGATGGGCGATGTTTAATAGTTTACTTTCTTGCATATAATGTCCCATTAATTGTAAACCTACGGGCAAGCCATTTATAAAGCCTGCAGGCATAGACAATCCTGGTAAACCAGCTAGGTTTAAGGCCAAGGTATAAATATCGCATTGGTACATAGTGACGGGATCAGACACTTTTTCACCTATTTTAAAAGCAGGCGTAGGTGTAGTGGGGGAAGCAATCGCATCTACTTTTTTAAAAGCTTCATCAAAGTCTTGTTTGATCAATTGTCGCGTCTTTTGTGCTTGTAAATAATACGCGTCGTAATAACCAGCCGATAATACATAAGTGCCGATCAAAATACGACGTTTAACTTCAGTGCCAAAGCCTTCGCCGCGGCTGCGTAAGTATAAATCGTTTAAATCGCGTGGATTTTCACAGCGATAGCCATAGCGTACACCATCATAACGCGATAAATTAGAAGAGCATTCAGCAGGAGCCAGCACATAATAAGTAGGAATAGCGAGATCAGCATGAGGCAAAGAAATCTCTACCAAGGTAGCGCCTAGCTTTTCTAAGACTTTTAAGGCCTCTTCTAAAGTTTTTTGCATGGGTCCACTGACATGGCTAAAATACTCTTTAGGTAAACCAATTTTCAAACCGGCAATCGAACGGTTTAGATGTTGCGTATAATCTTCTACAGGCACATTCAAAGAAGTAGAATCACGTTCATCAAAACCGGCCATGGCGTTTAATAATAAAGCCACATCTTCTGCACTTTTCGCAAAAGGGCCACCTTGATCTAAACTAGAAGCAAAAGCCACCATGCCATAACGTGACACGCGGCCATAAGTAGGTTTTAAACCCGTAAGGCCGCATAACGCTGCCGGTTGGCGTATAGAACCACCTGTATCGGTGCCAGTGGCAGCGGGGACTAATCCTGCAGCAACCGCGGCTGCGGAACCGCCCGAGGAACCGCCGGGTACGTAATCGGTATTCCAGGGATTTAACACTGGGCCATAAAAACTATTTTCATTGGAAGAACCCATAGCGAATTCATCCATATTGGTTTTGCCTAAGGTGATTAAACCTGTGTCGCGGCATTTAGTGACGACGGTAGCATCATAAGGCGCAATAAAATTATCTAACATTTTGGAAGCACAGCTGGTTTTAACGCCATCGGTGCAAAATAAATCTTTGTGTGCCATCGGTAAACCTAGGAGCGGCGGTGCATTTTCCGGATCGCGAGCACGCAAAGTATCGGCTTTTTGAGCTTCTTGTAATGCGCTTTCTCCAGTGACGGTGATAAAAGCATTTAATTGTGGGTTAAAGCGTTCAATGCGCTTTAAATAATGGCTCACCAACTCGTGGCTAGACACTTCTTTTTTGTGCAAAGCCAATTTTAATTCAGTCAAACTTTTAAAATGCATGGTTCGGTTCCAAAATAAGGGTTATTCGATGACTTGGGGCACTAGGTAATAATCTAATTGTTTAGCGGGGGCTAAGGCTTGAAATTTCTCGTGCTGGTCGCTTTCGGTGACTTTATCGGCCACGGTGCGTTGTTGGCTGGCTTGGGGGTGAGCCAATGGCGTGATGCCTTTGGTGTCCACGGCTTGCAACTGATCGATTAAGGTGAAAATTTGCTCAATTTCATGATGGCAACGATTCAACTCTGCATCGCTCATAGCAATACGGGCCAAATAGGCGGTTTCTTGTACTTTTTTGATCGATAGGGTCATGACGGTGTCCTCTAGGCTAATAGCCATATTATCTCTAAAAAGGGCTTTAGTAGCAAATGAGTTGTGCCCCAACGCTATAGCGCCTATAATAGCTCCCTATAGTTTGTGCGCTTATGGCGTGCTCAGAATTTGTTCTATTTACTCAGGGGTGATATCACTATGCTTAAGAAGTTACGCGGCTTGTTTTCTACCGATTTATCCATAGACTTGGGAACGGCCAATACACTCATCTATGTTTTACATCAAGGCATAGTGCTCAATGAACCTTCCGTGGTGGCGATACGCCAAGATGCCAATGGGCAAAAACGCGTTGCCGCTGTGGGCCTAGAAGCCAAACAAATGTTAGGCCGTACTCCAGGCAACATTACCGCCATTAGACCGCTTAGAGATGGTGTGATTGCCGATTTCCAAATCACTGAAAAAATGTTGCAACACTTTATTCATAAAGTACACGAAAATAAAATATTGCGTCCTAGCCCACGCGTGTTGGTGTGTGTGCCTTGTGGCTCTACTCAAGTGGAACGTCGTGCTATACGCGAATCTGCCTTGGGTGCGGGCGCGCGTGAAGTATACTTAATCGAAGAACCCATGGCTGCAGCTATAGGTGCGGGCATGCCGGTCGACGAAGCGCGCGGTTGCATGGTTGTGGACATCGGTGGTGGTACTACGGAAGTTGCGATTATCTCTCTAAATGGTATCGTTTATGCCGCTTCCGTACGCATAGGCGGCGATCGCTTCGATGAAGCTATTATCAATTATGTACGTCGTAATTATGGCGTTTTAATTGGCGAGAGCACAGCAGAGCGCATTAAGCATCAAATCGGTACGGCTTTCCCAGGCAGCGAAGTGCGCGAGCTGGAAGTGCGTGGCCGTAATTTAGCGGAAGGCGTGCCGCGTTCCTTTATTTTGAGCAGCAATGAAGTCTTAGAAGCTTTACAAGAACCTTTATCCGGTATCGTCGGTGCGGTGCGTGTAGCTCTAGAACAAGCTCCACCTGAATTGTCTTCTGATATCGCCGAACGCGGTATGGTGTTGACCGGTGGCGGCGCATTGTTGGCTGGACTGGATCGATTATTAATGGAAGAAACAGGATTACCGGTGATCTTATCTGAAGAGCCGTTGACTTGTGTAGCCAGGGGCGGTGGACGCGCATTAGAACTAATGAATACCATTGGTGGTGACTTTTTAATACGCGAATAATAGGATGTTGCGATGAGCTACTCTTCTATCTACCCGTGCTGTAAAGCTCAGATTGGGCGTATCTTGAAAGGGGGCGAGTAGTTATATGTTATTTCGTCATTCAACGGGTTTAGGACTAAGGGTATTAAGCCTATCAGTATTAATGGTAGGCTTAATGGTCGCCGATCATCATTATCGTTATGTCAATAATGTGCGTAATGCATTGTCGGTGTTATTAATACCTTTACAATACATTTTAAATACGCCGGTACAAGCCATCGATTGGTTGAAGGTGAGTGCGGCTACGCAACATGAATTGGCCACTGAAAATATTCGTTTAAAGCAACAATTGTTGCTGATGCAAGTCAGCCTACAACAACTTATCAACATGCAACAAGAAAACAGTCAATTACGCGCTTTGTTAAAATCTTCATCGCGTATCAATGGTCAGTTTCAAGAAGCTAAACTCTTAGCGATGAATTTAGAACCGACCTCAGCAGAAGTGGTTTTAGATAAAGGCAGCCGTGAAGGGGTGGCAATAGGACAAGTGGTGATCGATGTTTCGGGCGTTATGGGACAAATCATAGGCGTGACGCCTTTTACCAGTCGTTTATTGCTGATTACCGATCCGCGCAGTGGTGTGCCCGTGCAAGATGATCGTTCCGGATTTCAAGCGGTTATTGTGGGCGCGGGTGCCAACAGGCCTTTATCACTCATTCATGTTGCAGAAACCGATGACATCAAAGTAGGCGATCTATTAGTGACATCGAGTTTGGGTGCGCGTTATCCAGAAGGTTATCCTATAGGGCAAATTACCCACATAGACAAAATGTCCGGTGAACCCTTCATGAATATAGAAGTGGAACCCAGTGCCTTGCTAGAGCAGAGTAGGCGCGTGTTGATCGTGTCACATTATTTGAATGATGATACTAAAAAAATGTTGTACGAGATGACTCCAGTAGCAACTAAACCAGCCACTACACCAGGGGCAAAACAATGACCTATCGCCTAGTGTTGATCATGTTTTTAAGTTTTTTACTCGCTGGTTTACTGCAATTTTTGCCAGTTTCTGAATTACTCACTATTTGGGTGCCGCAATGGGTGGCCTTAGTAATTGTCTATTGGGCTTTGGTTTTGGATGACCGCTTTAAATTATTGTTACCGTGTTTTATAGGTCTTTGTTTGGATGCCATGAATGGTACCATCTTAGGACAACATGCTTTGGCTTTGTTGTTGTTGAGTTTTATCGTATTAAAGAATGCCAAACAATTACGCCGTGCGGGCCGTATACAACAAGTTGTTGAAGTAGGTTTTTTAATTTTGGGTTATCAATTTATTTTATTTTTGATCCAAGGCGTAATAGGCCAGCAATTAACGGATTGGAGTTATTTTGCCGCCAGTTTGTCCAGTGCGATTATTTGGCCTTGGGTCAGCGTTGTTTTAGACGATTGTTGCCGCCGTTTTGTAAAGCTAAAAGAAGAATAATGGAGGCATCATGCCAAAAAAGAATATCGATATAGCAACCAAAGCTTTATTAGAGCCTGCAGGCTTATCACTCAGTCAAGTCAGTGAAGTCTTGCAACGCATTTTAGGCAATGCGATAGACAGCGCCGATATCTATTTCCAAGTCAGCGAACAATCTACTTGGAGTTTAGAGGACAGCATTATCAAAAGAGGTACTTATACTCTGGATAAAGGCGTGGGGGTGCGCGCTGTAGCGGGCGAGAAGACCGGTTTTGCTTACTCAGACGACATCATGCTAACCGCGTTGACGAATGCTGCCGATGCAGCCAAAAGTATTGCTCGACGAGGGCAACAAGGGCAGTTGCAAATAGCACCATCCAAACTCATCACTCCGCGTTATCCGGCCATTGATCCTCAAAGTAGCATAGAAGATATAGATAATGTTCGTTTGCTACAACAGATCGATGCTTTAGCCAGAAGCTTGGACAAACGCGTTAAACATGTGATGGCCAGTATCAGCAGCGTATATGAAGTTATTTATTTGATGCACAGTGATGGCACCGTTGCGGGTGATGTTAGACCTTTAGTACGTTTGAATGTATCCGTGATCATGGAAGAAGCGGGGCGTTTTGAACAAGGTTATGCCGGTGGTGGTGGTCGTTATAGTGCAAAAGAAATGATGGAATCTGGCTTAGCAGAGCGACTGACTAGAGAAGCGGTGCGTGTAGGTTTAGTGAATCTAGAAGCGACGGCTTCACCTGCAGGCATGATGACGGTGGTATTAGGTCCAGGTTGGCCAGGCATATTATTACATGAAGCCATAGGCCATGGTTTAGAAGGTGATTTTAATCGCAAAGGGACTTCGGCTTTCAGCGGCCGTATAGGTGAGCGTGTAGCAGCCAAAGGTTGTACCGTCGTAGACGATGGCACCCTAGAAAAACGGCGCGGCTCTTTAACCGTAGACGATGAAGGAACGCCTTCACAATGCACGACCTTAATTGAAGATGGTATTCTTAAAAATTACATGCAAGATAAATTGAATGCGAAACTAATGGGCATGGAGCCTACGGGTAATGGTCGCAGAGAATCGTATGCTCATGTGCCTATGCCTCGCATGACCAACACATATATGTTAGCGGGTAAACACACGCCTGAAGAAATCATCGCCAGTGTAGAAAAAGGCTTATATGCCGTTAATTTTGGCGGCGGTCAGGTGGATATCACTTCGGGACAATTTGTATTTTCCGCCAGTGAAGCGTATTTAATTGAAAATGGCCGTATCACTAGACCCGTTAAAGGCGCTACCTTAATTGGCAGTGGTCCCGATGTATTAACACGCGTGTCTATGATAGGCAACGATCTAAAACTAGATGAAGGCGTAGGCACTTGTGGCAAGGAAGGGCAAAATGTTCCAGTCGGTGTAGGACAACCTACATTAAAAATCGATGGTATTACTGTGGGTGGTACTGAAAGGCATTGATTATAAGATAGTACAGGTCCCTACGCAGCGCGAGCGTTGTGGTGCTGGATTACCCAGTTCAAATAGCTCCTTCATAGCGTTGAACATCTCTTGATGTCGGGGATCTATCTGTAAATAAACCTGATTGGCAAGCAAGGGCGCACCTGGTATAGATCCTTCTTTTCTAGATACACGTTTAAATTCGCCTATTCTATCGATGCCACCATTTTCACTACAATAAATTTGTATCTGCTTAAAAAAAGCAGCGATGTCTTCGGGTGATTTTTCTGTTACATTGAGTTGCTGAAATAATTGCAATTTCAATGCTTGCATTTTAGAAGAATCCGTTATGAATTGTGGATCATAAGTACTTATTTTTTCAATGTAGTCATAGCCCTCTTTTATGCCGCATGTTAAGTATTTTGGCATAATACCGAATTCTTTTTTCCATTTCTCTGGGTTGCGTAACATATCTACAAAGACAATCATGCCAAATACAGAAACTTGTCGATTTCTATTGAGTAATCCGCACTCATTAGTATAACTCATGATTAAACTTAGGCATAAGGAGTCAGTGTGCGTTTCTAATTCTTTTTCGTTATATTCTTTGGGTTCGCCACGTTTTTCGGTTTTCTCATGTTCTTTAAAAAAATTAAGTGCGCTTTCAGAAAAATTAAAACCCCTGTCTATAAATGACCATGTACCATATGTCATTAAATTTTTTTCTGGGATGACTCTTTTACGATTTTCCATTTCGTGTAAAGTATTCAGTTCTAACCTGGCAAGGTTCACCATATAAAGGAAAGCTTTTCTATAGTGCGTAGGAGTTTGAGACATACTTTCTGAATGATAGTTATCGTGCAAAGTAGTCACAAAACGGTGGGGAAATTTACTTCTATGAATGCCCTCAATCAGAGAGTCGTCTTTTAACATTATGGACGCTGGCCTAAAGTCATTCATAACTCCTTCCTCGATTTCACGTGGTGTGATAGAGTCCAAGCGATAGATAGGAGGCACACATCTTTTCAAACCATAACATGCTACCATTATAGAATCCTTTAAACCGGTAGAAAGAGAAGTAAGGAATTTCTCTGTGGGAAATCCCTTCGCATCTCTTTGAGTGGTAGTGGTCAATAATATGCCCAAAGCCTCTAATGTTAAGGTAAGAGGTGTTCCCACATCATCTTCTATTTCTGGCGCGTTAAAAGACAGACTGGGTTTGCTCAATGTATGAATATTAACGTGAATCGTATATACAATCTGTTCAGAGCGGGGTAATGTCGCTATCAGTAAACGTAAATATTCGCTGTGTTCTTCTGTGAAGATGAATCTATTACGTAAGTGTAGCGAGCTTTTTAAAAGAGGTAAGAATGTAGTTGTAGCATAATCCGTGTAAGAACCGTCCTCATTGATCAAAGGGTATGTCTGCAGAGTTTCGCCTGGAAAGTCTAATTGGTGCTGTTGCCGATCGATGATAGTGATAAATTGTTGGTAGGTAATATTGCCTTCTTTAAAACAGCATAAGGTAATCTTTTCGATTTCAGAATCGCTAAATATAGGCGCCGACCAATCAGCTTGTTCTAATGCTGTTACCAATAATTGTTTTTTTTCAAATTCTAACTGTAGTTCTAGCTGTCTTCTTGCCATAAAATAGCTAAATAAAGGCAAATCGAGGCTTTCTTTTTCTGTAACTATGGCTGTTTTAGCAGCGCTATCGCTGCGGCGTTGGTGCAAAGCAACCCATTTTTGACGAACTTGATCAATATCTCTTACCTTCGGCATCTTATTAATCCCATATTGTATGACTTTATGTCTTTTATTGTTTTAATAGCATTGAATTTTACCATAAAATGCTTAAGAAATTCTTAAGGGGAATTTATTTACAAAACAAGTACGTACATTCTAAAATCCGACCTCTAACTTGCTATACCTCCCAGATGAGGGTATATCATCTGCTTTTTAATAGATTTTTAAGGAAACATGTATGAGTAAAATAGTACAACCAGGTATTTATCAGCATTACAAAGGTCCGCAGTATGAAGTGTTATGTGTCGCTAAAAATTCCGAAACAGTAGAGGATATGGTAGTTTACCGCGCATTGTATGGTGATTTTCAACTCTGGGTGCGTTCTTTGCACGAATTTCTAGAAGAAGTAGAACAGGATGGCATTAAACAGCCGCGATTTAAGTGGTTAAAACCGGGTGATAGATAGTAGATATATTCTAATTTAGTAATGATATCTGCATTGAGCAATTAAAAGTTCATTGGTTTGTACTTTATACACTAAACGATGTTCTCGAGTAATGCGTCTAGACCAGTAACCTCGCCAGTTGTGTCTTAACGGCTCTGGGTCACTAATGCCTTTAAAGGGATCTCGTTGAATTGCTTTGATCAAGTTATTTATCCGCTGCAGGATTGTTTTATCCTGTTCTTGCCAGAATAAATAGTCTTCCCAAGCATTTTCAGCCCAAATTAATTTCACTCTTCAATCAAACCTTTGGCTTGACCGCCTTTATTTTCTAACTCTTCAATTGCCTGATTTAAACGTTCGGCATTTTTAAAGCTAGACATCAAATGAGCTGTTTCTTCATAAGACTTAAAATCCTCTAGAGAAATGACTACCGCCGCTTTCCCTGATTGCCGGGTTACCAGAATAGGTGTGTGGCTTTCATTTACTCGGTCTAAAGCGCTTGCTAAATGGCTTCTAAAATCAGAATATGTCATATTTTCCATGTTAATTTCCTCTTATCTAATTGTACTTATTATAGTACAACTGCAGATATCATACAAGTGAAAGAACTCCTGAAAATTAACACGTTGTAACTTATTGATTTTATAAGATATATTTAAATTGAATATTAAATATATTAATAAATGCATTCGTTGTAATCCATAAAAATAACTATTTCAAGAGGCGATTCCTGTATGAGTAAGCAAGACGACTTGCGAATTCCAGATTATTTAGAATATATTTTAGAAGCACTGACCAGAATATTTAATTATGTTAATGATATTGATAAAGCAGATACGTTTATTTTAGCGTTTTTACACCTTTACACAACTGTTGCGTTAATTCAAAAGCAGAAATTTCCTGACAGCCAGAAACATTTTGCCCACACCACATTGGTGAAAAATCACTGCAACCGGTTTGTTCTGCTGCAGCGCGCAATGGCGTGATGGCAGCTCTAGCCAGAGGGAAGGGTGGTGCTTTAGCATTCATTGGTCCTAATTCTTGCATGAGCTTATTCATAATAGCTCTTGCTGGCCTACCACTAAACAAGTTTGTCAATGCAGTATGCTGTGCCGCGGAACTTTTAATGGCGGCGCGATGTAGAGGCGTTGTTTTTGCTTCTGGACACAACAAATATGCTGTTCCTACTTGCACGGCGGCTGCACCTAAACTTAGCGCTGCGGCCACACCGGTAGCATCACTAATGCCACCTGCAGCGATCACTGGACAATGAACTGCTTTTACTATTTGTGGCAGCAAAGCAAAAGTTCCCATTTGTACGCTGAGATCGTCTGTTAAGAAATGGCCGCGATGACCGCCTGCTTCTAATCCCTGTGCAATGATGGCATCTACACCTCGTTCTTGCAAATATAATGCTTCTGCTATTGTGGTTGCCGTTGAAATGATTTTAGTTCGCCATTTTTTTAACTGCTGGCACAAAGCCGGTTCCGGTAATCCAAAATGAAAACTCAGGAATGGCGGTTTATAGTGTTCCAATAGATTCAGCATTTCAGCGTTAAAAGGTGCGCTGGCTGCAGCAGGATTTTGGTTTGTTGCTGTAATGCCATAGGCTTTGTAATAAGGTGCTAATACGGTTTGCCAAACTTCTTGTTGCTCCGTATCATAAGTTGGCATTTGGTGGCAAAAAAAGTTGAGATTATAAGGTTGCTTTCGTTGCGACAATAAGTCCAATTCCTGCTGCAAGGCTTGTGGCGTTAACATCGCTGCTGGCAAAGAACCTAAACCACCGGCATCAGACACGGCTATAGTCAAAGCACTGTCTTGTAATCCCGCCATCGGTGATTGAATGAGGGGAAGAGATACACCTAGTTGTTGTAAAAAATGTGCCATGTAAACAGTTCCTTTAAGCGACTGGTTAGCAATGATATCACATTGTGCAATAAAAAGCTCATCGGTAGGCTTATGGTGTTATTATTCGACCTTGCAGTAAAGGTGAAAACATAAGATAATTGGCCCGGGAAAGCCTATTAAGGCTATGCTCATTGAGTAGCCTTAAATCAGTACGTTACTTTTTTAAGACGGGGAAAATTGTGAAAACCATTCTATTGACGATATCGATTTTTCTTTCATTTTTAACGATTGTATATGCTGACAGTCCAACTACTGGAAATAGCGAAGATTTGCGCTTGTATATGCTAGATTGCGGTTCGGTTACTGTTCATGATATGGCTTCTTTCTCTGACACTGGAGCTTATCCACACGAATCAATGCAACTTTCCACGCCATGCTTTTTAATTAAAGATCCTAAAGGCTGGTTGCTGTGGGATCTGGGTATGGGAGATCAATACTTGGGCCATACCGTTGAAGATAAGAAGCATGACGTTTCTATTACGGTTAAAAAATCTTTAATTCAACAATTGAAGTCTCTAGGATTGAGCCCCAAGGATATTAAGTTTGTGGGTTTATCGCACACTCACTTTGATCATATGGGAAATGTATCTTTATTTCCTAATGCAATATGGTTGATAGAAAAGTCTGAATATGCTTACACCAAGCAAACTCCTTTAGCTTCTTCTTTAGACGCTACCGAAGTTGCGATGTTACAGCATGATCATAAAATTCTCTTGAAAGGGGATTATGATGTTTTTGGTGATGGGAAAGTAGAAATTTTATCTACGCCTGGACACACTCCAGGTCATACCTCTTTGGAAGTTCATTTGCCGCATACAGGCGTGGTCATTTTGTCCGGCGATTTATATCACACGAGGAAAGCGTATGAGCTAAAGCTGATCCCTCCTTTTAACACAGACCGAGCTCAAACACAGGCATCCATGGCAAAGATAGATGCCATTTTGAAAGACTCAAATGGACGTTTGGTGATTGAGCATGATACAGATGATATAAAGGCGTTACCACAGTTCCCCAATTATTTAAACTGAATGTCTATTAAAGATAATTTGCAGGCAATTGAAATACCGTTTTGCTTAGCCAAATGGCTTTATCTGCTTGATTAATCAATAAAGCAAAATCTAAATTGTTTTCTTTGACGAAGCTTTCTAAAGATTTCAATTGTCTCGGTGTTGCTGTAGAGCCATACTTTATTTCTATAGGGATAACTCCAAATGGTCCTTGTAAAATTAAGTCGATTTCGGCACCAGCACGAGTACGATAATAATGTGTAGACCAGTGTGTTAACAAAGTCGCTTGCAGGCCTTTGATAATCTCTTCTATCACAAAAGCCTCAAATGAGGCGCCAATAATAGGATGTTTATACAATTGTTCTGTTTGTGTAATGTTCAATAACGAATGCAACAAACCACTGTCACGTATGTGGCCCTTGGGCATTTTTACAATAGATTTTGAAACTGAGTTTTCGTAGCTAGGCAATGCTCGCCATAGGAAGGTTCCTTCTGCAATCGTTAGAAACTCTTGTACTGAAGAAGCACTGACTTCCAGCGCTCTAGCAATATTCGATTTATTTAAGATGGTACTAGAAAGACTACATAGCATGGTTAAGAACCGTTGATAAGCAATACGGTTTAAGCGTGGAAATAAGTTTGCAATATCTCTAGTAATATAAGTATTTTCATAATTTTCCATCCATTGCAGATAAAAGCTTTCTGATGTGCTCAGTACGGGTTCTGGATAACCCCCTTTTTGCCAGGCGATTTGTATTTCTTTTAGATCTAAGAGTGGTGATCCCAACTGCGACAAGTTTTCTCGCGTGAATTTATTTTCTGCTAGTAAATTATAAATAGGGCTTAAAGGTTTCCCAAAAATCTCATTGGCCTTAAAGGTGCCTAGTTCAACAATGGCTACACGGCCGGCTAAGCTTTCAGTGACATTTTTTAGCAGTTCAGGACTGCTGGAACCACTTAAAATGAACCTCCCCGGGATGTTCCGCTGTTGATCGATGACTCCTCGCAGCGTTTCAAATACTTTAGGCGATTTTTGTGCTTCGTCGATGATAATATGTTGTGGGTATTGTTGAAAGAAGAATTCTGGGTCATGCTCTATACGGTTAAAATCGGAGGCTTTTTCTAGGTCGCAATACAGCCAATCTGGCCGTAAAGCCTTTGCCAGAGTAGTTTTGCCACTTTGGCGTGCGCCAAGGAGCACTACGGCTGGAAAATACTCCAGTAACTGATTGATTTTAAAAGATATATTTCTTAACATGTAAATTCCACGGGCAGCCCATCAAATTTACATGTATTTTAGCCCAAATAATGGGGTTTGGCAAGGATTGGGAATATTATAGTGCGACCCTATTTACTTGCGCATTCTAGTTCCAAAGCTATGGGTTGTTTCTTTTTCTTTCCCCTTTTCGTTATCGAGCAAAGGTTTAGTATAGTTGACGCTTAATTTTATTCCTTTATCATAAAGATAACCCGTCATAATATTAGATAGTTGCCAAAAAAGATACACAGAGCCGCCTTCTCGGCCAATTTTCAATTTATTTAATTCTTTTCCAGCGCCCCACTCATAGTGTATTATTTTAGCTTTGCCTTTGAGTGGTGTGCGTATTTCCAGTAATTGCCCATGTTTTTTATAAACAGCAGGTTTATGATGGACACTCATAACAACGCTGCCCAAAAACAGAGAGTGCTTTAGATAAGCTAAATTTGTTCCAAGGTAGGGTGTTTGCAGTGCTTGTAGTCGTCTAAGCTCTAAGGCTTGTGGATCATAAAGAAAGGATTGTTTTTTTGATTCATAATGTGTAACTAACTGTTGAAATGTAGTCGTTTCGTTCGTGAATGAAATTAATGATCCATGTTTTCTTTGTATGATTTTGGCAGTGTCAATCCAATCTTGCTCTTGATAATCAACTTTAGATTCTAAATAGTGGAGTACCGAAAATGCAAATCCCAAAATAGCAGCAGCCAATGCAGTCATCCCTTCTTCATTAGGAAGGCTTGGATCAGCATGCTGAATTTCTATCAGATTTTTAACTTTTTCTATATCAGCGTTATAACAAGCAATTATAAGTTCATTCTGTAATTTATTTACATTGATATTTTCTAATTGAGAGGATGAACTTGAAGATGTTGTAGCCGGTGTTTTTGAAACAGGCTGTGAGGGTTCAGGTGAAAAAAAACTTGCGCTAGATGTACTGACTATGCTGTCTTTGGGCTCATGAGAAGCTGGTAAGGCATACTTTCTTCTAAGCGCCTCTGCTTCTTCTTGAAGTTCACGATTTTTCTGCTTTAGTTCTTCTATTTCTTGACGCAATTGACGGTTTTCTTCGTTTGATGATTGTAATCGTGCTAGGGTTTCACTATGTTCCCTTTCTATTCCATTTAAATGAATATAAAAAGAATCTTGTGCTGAATTTTGAATCGGTAGAATAGACTTTTCCGTTTGACTTTCGTCTGAAATAATAGATTCGGGCTTTTGTTGATTTCCAAACATAGTTTTCATCCAATAAAAAATACATTGATTGATCTATGCTATAGGTAATAATATATAAAAGTCAAGCTTAGGCTGTTCGAGTTTTCATATAGACATAAAATAGACTATTTTTATAAAAAAATTTCACTTTGTCATTTCCTTTTGCTATTATAGTTATAACCGAGGATAATTTCATTTCCGGTTGGTGGAGCAGAGCTTTAAAAAATTCTGCACCGTAAACTTAACCCTGAGTTTCCAGTGTAAACGCTAGAACTCAATTATTATCCGATGTGAAAGTTACGTGGAAATAACTTTTACTTCTGACACTCTGGACAATAAAAAGTAGAGCGTCCACCCAATTGAATAGCAACAATGGGCGTTTTACATTGCACACACGGTTCTTCTTTACGACCGTAGACGTTGAGTTGTTGTTGAAAATAACCGGGTTTACCTTGGCTGTTTACAAAATCTTTTAGGGTAGTGCCGCCTGCTTCGATGGCACGTTGTAATACTTTCTGTATGGTTTTCACTAAAGCCGCACAGTCTTGTTGTGACAGGCTGTGTGCGGGTTTGAGGGGTGAAATAGCAGCGGTGAACAAGGCCTCGCTGGCATAGATATTGCCTACACCCACAACGATATGGCTATTCATGATAGCGATTTTAACAGTGACTCGTCGTCTTTGTAATTGCGACCATAAATAATCAGCATTAAATTCTGTGCTTAAAGGCTCTGGACCTAAGCGTAGGAATAAAGGATGTTCTAAAGCGTTATTGCACCATAACCATGCACCAAAACGGCGTGGATCGGTGTAACGCAATACATTGCCATTTTCTAACTTCAGATCAATATGGTCGTGTGCACGGTTGTCTTGATATTGCGTTAATAAATGAATGGATCCAGACATGCCTAAATGTACGATCACATCACCTCTATCGGTGTGTAGCAATAGATATTTTGCTCGACGTGCGACTGCTGTAAAACGACACCCCAATAATTGTTTGCGCAATTGCATCGTTACGGGGTAGCGTAATTTAGGTTGACGTACAATCACATTGGTGACACATAGACCCGGCAAATGTTGCTCTAAACCGCGCTTGCAGGTTTCGACTTCGGGTAATTCAGGCATAAGTTATCCTGTTATTAATGTATTAGGGCGTTGTAATTCTCATCATAGTTGAAAATTCAGACTATTGTCATTCTCGACGCAGTCGGGAATCCAGTTTCAAATCAAGTTTTAAGTCTTCTTTCCAGGATCCCCGACTGCGGCCTCGCGGCCTGGTCGAGGATGACAGTGCTCTAGTTTGTAGTTATGTTCACTATTTAACACGTATCTCTAAGTAGATGGATATATAATTGGTGCCCCGGAGAGGAGTCGAACCTCTGACCTATCCCTTAGGAGGGGATCGCGCTATCCACTGTGCCACCGGGGCGGTAACTACTTTTTGATGCTCTGTCACAGGTGCAATTCCCTGTGATCATTTATATTAGGGCAGGCACGGGGGCCTGCCCCTACGAAAACGCCTTTTACCTATTTCTCATCCGCTGCATTGTATTGCCCTAAACAGGCTTTACTATTCAGTTTAGCGCGTTTTAGCAACACGGCTTGTGCGGCCGGAACATTGGCAGCAACGCCAGCCCAGGTTTCAAGGCTACTGTGTTGTAGTGCGCGACCGTAAGAGAAACTCAATGTCCAAGGTGTATTTGGCATTTGCTTATTCATTTCATTTAAATGCGCAGTGGCTACTGATTCACTTTGGCCGCCGGATAAAAAGAAAATACCGGGAACGGCTGCAGGAACCGTATGTAACAATACTTTCAAGGTTTCTTTGGCCACATCACTTATGCTGGCTGCTTTAGCATCGCTACCAGGAATCACCATGCTGGGTTTTAATATCATGTGCTCTAAAGTCACGTGTTGCATTTTTAGTTGTGTAAACACGGCATTCAATACTTTTTCGGTCACATAAGCCGAAGTTTTAAGATCGTGATCACCATCCATCAATACTTCGGGCTCTACAATCGGCACGATGCCTACGCTTTGGCAAATGGCGGCATAACGAGCCAGGCTGTGTGCATTGGCTTGTATAGCAGCGCGTGAGGGTTTGCCGTTGGCTATATTAAATACGGCGCGCCATTTAGCAAAAAGAGCGCCTTCAGCTTTGTAACGTTCTAGACGTGCTTTTAGGCCATCTAAGCCTTCCGTGGCTTTTTCATCACTGCTGCCAGCCAAATCGACTAAGCCTAAATCCACTTTAATACCGGGAATAATGCCTTGCTGCTCTAGGAGCTTAGGCAAGGGCACGCCTTGCGCACTTTTTTGAAACAAAGTTTCTTCGTATAAAATGACACCACTGATGTAATGCCCTAAGTCTGCAGGGGTAAACAGCATTTGCCTATAATCGCGGCGCGTGGCATCGGTGCATTCTATGGAATAAGGGGTAAACCGTTTTTGTATTGTTTTTAAGCTTTCATCGGCGGCTAAAATACCTTTACCTTTAGCAGTCAATCTTTCAATGGTAGCTGCTAGCAATTTGGGGGAATCAGTCACAGTGCTCTCCTCTAGAAGTGATAAAAAAGTAACCAAAAAAGAGCTATACCATAGCATTTTTGTGCTTTTTTTACAAGATATACGCATAGCACTTTAATTGTAGGTTTTATTAGCTGTGCTGCCTCGTCTAAAACCAACCCGTTATGCGTAATATGGACTGTTATAGCATGCCTAGAGGGGGTTCCGTATCTTTTTTACGTAGCAGCAGCAAGCCGTCTTGTACCAGAATATGTGCGCCTTGAACGATTTTCTCGATTAAGGTTTTAGGTTTTTCGTGACGGATTTCAAACAAAGCATGACTGTCTTTTAGACCCATGAGATAATCGTCGCTGGTGCTAATGCCGTCGACTAATTCTAGTTCTAGGGCTTGGCTAGCCAGCCAATATTCGCCGGTTGCTACTTTAGCCAGATCCAATTGTGGGCGATAATGTTGAATATAATCTTTAAAATGGGTGTGAATTTCTTCTAATTCTTCCTGCATTTTAGCACGGCCTTTATTCGTATTTTCACCGAATATGGTTAAAGTGCGTTTGTATTCGCCGGCGCTGAGTTGTTCATAATCGATATGATTGTGCTTTAGCAGGCGGTGAAAATTAGGCAATTGAGCCAAGACGCCTATAGAGCCGATCAGGGCAAAAGGGGCTGCTAATATTTTGTTGCCCACCGCAGCCATCAGATAACCGCCACTGGCAGCGACTTTGTCCACGATGATGGTTAAAGGAATATTGCGCTCGCGTATGCGTGCTAATTGAGCTGCACATAAGCCATAACCATTGACCACACCGCCAGGACTTTCTAAAAGAACAATGACTTTATCGTTGGCAGTGGCTAAACTCAGTACAGTTGTGACGGCTTCACGTAACTGATCTACCGTAGAGGCGCGTATGTCGCCGGTGAAAGGAATCACAAAACAGAGGGGTCTAGAGTCTAAGTCCTTGCTGGCTTTTTCCGTTTTTTTAACCGCGGCTTTGAATGCTTTTTTGCTCAAGACTTCTTTAGCTAATTTTAAGTACAGTTCATCGTATTTTTCGTGCAAAGGGATAATTTTTAATCTGCTTTTTGGTTTATTTTTGCTGGCCAAAGCCAATATGCCTGCAAAGCCCAGCAGTACTACCGCTAAAAGTGATAAACTTTTAAACAGGAAAAGTAAGTAATCAAAAAAGTAATGCATTATAAATCCTCTAAAATCCGAGCGTCCTAACAATAGTTGCAATAAACTATAGTTTCTTTTACCAACCGCCTGTGTTAGGATGGTTTTTCATATTCATGTCCATTATACAATAAAATGAGTAACTATTCAGTATAAAGTGTGTCTTAGATGGTTAAGTTACTCAAATAATAAAACATAAATTTAAGGAAACAATCATATGGGTCTAAGCCATAATAATGCTGTTATTATCACACAGTCGGTGGCTATTTTAGTCGATGGCAATAATATCGAGCGCAGTATCCACGAGCGTTGTGGCAATGAAGGGGCAATGCTCAACTTTGATACTTTAATCCCTAAATTAATCGTGAATCGTTCTTTGAATCGTTTGATCTATTTTCGCGAAGGGCGCAAAATTTCTCACAAATTAGCCGAGCGTCTACACCAAAACTATCATGGCTCAGTACGGCCTTGTCATAAAAGTGCCGATATTCCTTTGTCCATACATGCCATACAATTGGCCAGCAAAGTCGACACCATCATCATTATGTCTGGCGATTCCGATTATATTGAACTGGTACATCATCTTAAATCAGAAGGCGTGCGGGTGGAAATTGCTGCTGTCAGAGAAACGACATCGGCTTTATTAAAAGAAGAAGCGGATTATTTTCATCCTATCATTGAAGAGGATTGGTTTATTTTAGGCGGCCGTAGACCCACGGGCCGCGGTAAATTTAAACGTCATCCTCGAGAAGGTTTTAAGTCTAGAAATGACGAAACATCTGCAGATGTGGAATTGGATATAGATCAGGATCACGATGAAGATAGGGAAGATTAGGATATTCAGCATATCGTCATCTTTGACCGCAGATCCTGTATTTTGTCATATCTTCTATCAAGGTGTTACCTAAGCGCTGGAAGCTTCCACGAACCACGATGTTGTCATCCTCGACGCGGCCGCGAGGCCGCAGTCGGGGATCCAGGAGAAAACTTGATTTGAAACTGGATCCCTGACTGCGTCGAGGATGATAGAGCTTTGATTCAAACTCATCAAGATCTCGCATCTTCAAGTACGATGGGTATATATTACAATCTAATATTCTTTTGAATTATTACCGCTATTTTTCCCATCAATTCCGATAACACACAGGATTTACGCCACAACATGCCGATCTGGCGGGAAGGTTGCGGTTCCACAAAATGTTTAATCACGATGGCATCTTGATTGGCTATTTGCACATTCGCTGCTAATTCTGGTAGTAGTGTGATCCCTGCACCGGAAGCGACCATTTGGCGTAAGGTCTCTAAACTAGTAGCGCTAAAATCAGAATTTTTTTGCATATTCATGTTACTGCAAATCTCTAATGCTTGCTGTCTTAAACAATGCCCCTCTTCTAGCAACAATACTTTCTCATCGTTAAGATCTGCAATTTTTAAGGCCTTTTTATTGCTGAATCGGTGGTTTTTAGGAATAGCTATGAAGAATTTTTCATTGAATAAAGCAATTTCAGTTAAACCTTCATTTTCCACCGGCAAAGCCAGTATCACTGAATCCAATCTTCCTTCTTTTAGTTTTTTCAATATGCTTTGGGTTTTTTCTTCATACAGCAATAATTCTAATTTTGGGAAACGTAGTTTTAATAAAGGAATGATATGCGGCAGTAGATAAGGCGCTAGTGTAGGGATAAGTCCTATTCTCAAGGTCCCTGCTTCTGGATCACTGGCATAGTGAGCAATGTCTTTTATATCGTTTACATTTTGTAGAATCACTTTTGCTTTTTCAACGATGGCTTTACCGGCCGGGGTCATAATAATTTTTTTAGGTGTACGCTCAATGAGTTGTACATTCAAATAATTTTCCAATTTCTTGATTTGTGCACTTAATGTGGGCTGGCTGATAAAGCAAGCATCCGCTGCTTTGCCAAAGTGGCGTAGCTCAGCGACGGCGACTAAATAATGTAAATCTCGTAAATTCATAGGGCTACCTTTTCAATAGATGCTATCTATCGACATTATAGACACAATCGATTTCATTTATCAAGAATTTAGGCTTACACTTATTATGTAAGTCACAATTTAAGAGAGGGTTCACTGAACTGTGTCATTCTGGGCGTAAGATTAAGATCCAGAGCATTGTCATCCTCGGCCGAAGGCCGGGGATCCAGAATTAAATCAGGGGAAAACTTGAATTGAAACTGGATCCCCGGCTGCGGCCTGGCGGCCTTGCCGAGGATGACACAGTTTAGTGAACCGTCTCCAATTTAATCATTAGGAGAAAACTATGTTAGCAATTGGTCAAAAATTCCCTGATTTTAACTTAATAGGGGTGGTTTCCAACGATGTCAAAACTGCTTTTACCCAGATCTCAAATCCCCATGGCAAAGGGAAATGGATGGTAGCGTTCTTTTGGCCCAAGGATTTTACTTTCGTGTGCCCTACGGAAATAGCGGCTTTTGGTGAATTAAACAATGAATTTACGGATAGGGATACTCAGGTATTAGGCTTTAGTACGGACAGCGAATTTGTACATTTGGCATGGAGACAACATAAGGATGAACTTAAAAATTTGCCATTTCCTATGGTAACCGACGTGAAACGTGAATTGTCATCTGCATTGGGGATCTTAGATCCACAAGAAGGGGTTGCACAAAGAGCCACTTACATTGTTGATCCTGAAGGGATAATACGTTTTGTCATGGTCACAGATCTCAATGTAGGACGCAATCCGAATGAAGTTCTACGAGTATTAGATGCATTACAAACGGATGAGCTATGCCCATGTAATTGGCAAAAAGGGGATGAGGTTATCCACGTCGCTTAATTTCTAGTATAAATGAGGAGTTTTAAAATGAGCATTGAAACAATTAAAAGTCTATTACCAGACTACGCAAAAGATGTAAAATTAAACATTGCCTCGGTATTAACCGAGGCGGGCTCTATGGGGCTAACACAAACACAAATCATGGGTATTGCTTTAGCTTCCAGCTATGCCACACACAATCCGTTTTTAATAAAAAGCATGACGGCATATGCTGAAAGCCATCTGAGTCAGGAAGAGATTGCAGCCACGAAAGCGGCCGCAGTGATTATGGCTATGAACAATATTTACTATCGCTTTACACATTTAGTCAGCGATAAAGACTATAGTTCAATGCCAGTTAAATTACGTATGAATATCATGCGAGATCCAGGGGTGCAACCACGAGAGTTTGAATTATATTCTCTGGCTATTTCTGCTATTAACGGCTGTGGTTTGTGTATGGATTCACATGTGAAGCAACTCAGTAAGATCGGTGTCAGTAAAGAGGCCATACAATCTAGTATTCGTATAGCAGCTGTTATGCAGTCGCTGGCGCAGGCTATTTTGATTGAGGCTTTGTAACATTGAATATGCGAGAATGCGCGTAGGAGCAAGCCCTGTGCCTACCCTAGAATCGCAATTGTGTCATCCTCGGCCGAAGGCCGGGGATCCAGTTTCGACTCAAGTTTTTTTCTGGATCCCCGACTGCGGCCTCGTGGCCTGGTCGAGGATGACACAACTCTAGTCTGTAGCTGCTTGTAGCATTAAACTCGCACCTTGAAGTGTATTGGGTCTATACTTACCCATAAATGGTTTTTACTGGAGGCACCATGAACAAGATGCAATTATTAGCAGAATTAACGCTGCAGGGGATCCATCACCCTCAAGTTTTGGCAGCAATCAAACAAATTTCCAGGCAAAGTTTTGTCCCTGAAGAAGAACAACAGTATGCTTATGACAATCATGCATTGCCTATAGGCCATGAGCAAACGATTTCTCAGCCCTATGTGGTGGCTTTAATGACACAAGCGATATTAGAACATCACCCTCATAAAGTTTTAGAAATAGGGACGGGTTCTGGTTACCAAGCAGCTATTTTATCTTTGTGTGTAGAAACGGTTTATACCGTGGAAAGAATTAAGCCTTTATATGAGCAGGCTAAAGCACGGTTTGCAGAACTAAAATTAAAAAATGTTCATGCATTTTATGGTGATGGTTATGAAGGTTTGGCGGCAGAAGCGCCGTTTGATGCTATTCTGGTTACTGCGCGTGCGGCAGAAGTTCCAGAGGCTTTATTGGAACAATTGTCACCGCAAGGGTGTTTGGTTATGCCAGTAGGGGATGATTATAATCAAGAACTGATGTTGGTCAGCAAACAAGGTGATCAATATTCTTATCAGAGTTTGGGTGCGGTGGTTTTTGTGCCCTTGCAGCCGGGAATAACCTAATTACATTCATCACACCGCCATCAACCGTTCTACTTGGTCTACATTTTGCATGTTACGCAATTGCTGAATAAAATGCTGTAATTGTTCGGAGCTTTTCACTTCGACCAATAGGTCTATTCTCATTCTATTTTCTGTTTGCGCACTGTTGATACGGGTTAAATACACTTTTTCTTGGCTCACCAATGCAATAATGTTTTTAATTAAATCCTGATGTGGATAAGCAAGTATGCGCAGTTCTACGCTATATTGCGTGGCATTATTATTGCTCCAATCTACGGCAATAATGCGCTCTTTGCTGCTCAATTGCAGCAAGGAACGGCAATCTTGATGGTGTACGGTAATGCCTCGTTGTTGGGTAATAAAACCTACAATGGGATCGCCTGGAATGGGTTTGCAGCATTTAGCAATAGTGTGCAGCAGATCGTGCAAGCCATAAACACTGATATCATCTTTGGCCGCAGCTTTAGCTTTAGCTTTAGCTGTTGTGGCAGGTGCCTTGCTGGGTATTTCATACGCTTCTTCATGGCTAGGTTGAGCCGCAATAATTTTATTTAAAATTTGTGCCATCTTAAGATAGCCGCCGCCTAAAGCGGCTAACATATCATCAATATTCTTGAAATGCAGCGCTTCGGCAATAGGTAATAAAGAGGGTAGCTTTAAATGTTCACGCTTAGCCGTTTCATTTAAAAAAGCCATCCCTTCTGTAACGTGTTGTTGATAGTTTTGCGCCTTAAACCATTGCAAAATTTTCGCACGCGCTTTACTGGTGTGTACAAACCCAGCCTTAGGATCTAGCCAGTCTAAGCTGGGATGAGCGATCTTACCCGTGATGATGCTGACGCGATCGCCGGTTTGCAAGGTATAGGATAAAGGCACTATTTTGTCGTTAACCTTAGCGCCTTTGCAGCGATGACCGACTTCACTGTGTACATGATAAGCAAAATCTATAGGTGTAGAGCCTGTTATCAGATCGATGATATCGCCTTCGGGAGTAAATACATAGACTCTATCGTCAAACAATGAAGTGGTCTGAAACAATTCATCGTGATTATCCTGATGTAAATAATCGCTTTGCCAAGCAATGAGCTGTCTTAACCATGCAATCTTATCTTCATAATCATTTTTGGGTGTAGCGCCTTCTTTGTATTTCCAATGCGCGGCAACCCCTAGTTCGGATACTTCATGCATTTCAAAGGTACGAATCTGCACTTCTATATTTTTATTGTCTGGCCCTACCACAGCGGTGTGTAAGGACTGATAGCCATTTTCCTTAGGCCTAGCGATATAATCGTCAAATTCTTCGCTGATGGGAGTCCATTGTTCATGCACTAGACTTAATACTTTATAACAATCGTGCACATCGGGAACTAATACGCGTACTGCAAAGGAATCATAGATTTTCTCTAAACCTACCTTTTTGCGCGTCATTTTGCGATAAATGCTGTATAAATGTTTGGCGCGACCCGATAGTTCATAACGTTCTAGGTGCAAATCTTTCAATAACATATGAAAGCTTTCTTGAAAAGCGGCAATATATTCTTCACGTTCTATGCGCTTTTGATCCAGTGCTTTGGCGAGCGACTTATATTCGGCTTCTTGTAAATATCTAAAGACTGAATCTTCCATTTCCCATTTCAAATGACCTAGGCCCAAGCGATTTGTTAATGGCGCATAGATTTCTTTAACTTCGGTAGCGATGCGCTTACGGAAATTCGCATCTAGATGGCTGGCGGCGCGTAGATGGCACATTTTTTCGCTGATTTTTAAAATAACCACGCGCACGTCTCTGGCCATGGCCAGCAACATTTTTCGTAAATTATGTATTCTAGACGGTAGGTTTTCTTCAGTATTGCTTTGTGCATGCAATAATACAGAAATATCATCCATGCGCAAAGCACCCGCGAGTAGATTGGCCACGTCGGCCCCAATCTGTTGAGTGATATCTTCCAAAGTAAAATCGGTATAAACAATCAGATGATAAGTTAGGGCTGCGATCAATGTTGTTTCGTCTGCGGATAGTTCGGCTAATAGAGCCGCCATTTGTAAGCCTAAGTCCAAGCAGGTTATTTGTGGCGATAGGGTAGGCACGGTTGCGCCTAGGGTTACCACTAAGTCGATCACATGACGTAAGCGGTCTAAATGTTCTTTAGGATAGCTTTGGGCCAGAGTATCTAGCCACAATTGAATGTCTAGAGAACCGTCGTCATTGTGATAGGCTAGCTTTTTTAATTTTACCATAGTCGTTATCCTGCTCGCGTCAATAAAGCCATACTTTCTACATGACTGGTTTGTGGAAACATATCTAAAATCGCTATTTTTTCTAGTTTATAACCTAGTTGATTGACTAAAATACCCGTATCTCGTGCCAATGTGGCTGGATTACAAGAGATATAAACAATTGTTTTTGCTTGCCAGGCTTTAAAATGGCGTTCAATCACTTCCAAGGCACCACTGCGTGGCGGATCGATGAGGATCTTGTCGAAAGTACAGTTTAACAATTCTACTTGTGTGATGCTTTGCGTTAAATCTGCTGCCAGGAAATGGGCATTGTCTCTATGGTTATGAACTGCATTGTCCGTTGCGCGTGCTACCATGCCTTCTGCGCCTTCTACACCGATGACCTCGAAGCAATGACGGGCTAAGGGAATGGTAAAATTACCGATACCACAAAATAAATCTAAAACCCGATCATTTTTGTTCGGTGCTAACCAAGATAAAGCTTGCGCTACCATCAATTCGTTGACGGTAGGATTAATTTGCGTGAATTCAGTAGGCGAAAAATAAAGCGTAGAGCCTTCATGAGGCAAATTATAATGTAATAGGAAAGGACTGTTTTTAGGCCATAATTTTATTAGTAGCAGATTGTCATCCTCGGCTGAAGGCCGGGGGTCCAGTTTCAAATCAGGCTTTAACACCTTACCCAAAAAGGCAGCCACAGTAACGCGCGTCTCTTTATCCTGTTTAGAAGGTTGTAAATAAATCGAGAAACCTTCATGCTCTGCAAATGCAACTATTTTTTCTATATCGTTTAATGGCAACGGTTCCACATGACGTATAATCAACGCTGTTTCATCCGCACTGATCGTCACTTCAATTTGCGGAATAGCACTGTGCACACTGAGCTCGGACACTAGTTTCGATAACAAATGTAGTTTATCACCCACCGCTTGTGGCAATATAGCGCAGCTGCTTATGTCGGCAACGTAACGGCCATTGTGTTCATGAAAGCCTATTAATACTTTATTCTTTTTGATGACGTCTTTAACCGATAAACGTGCTTTGTAGCGATAATGATAGGCCTTAGCATGTATGGCCGGTTCTAAATGGGTAATATCGATATGAGCAAAATGCTTAAATTGTTCTTTTAAGGTGTTTTCTTTTAGAGTCAATTGAGCTTCAGTGCTTAAATGTTGCAAACTACAACCAGCGCAAATGGCGGTATGTGGACACTTGGGTTCAACTCTATCTGGACTGGTGTTTTCCAATACTTCTACTGCATAGCCTTCGTCAAAGTTCTTATGCCGTCTAGTATAACGAAAAGAAACGGTCTCATTGGGCAGAGCATTTTGTATAAATACGGTTTTGCCATTTAAATTGGCGACGCCGCGGCCTTCGTGGCTTAAGTGACGAATGGTTGCTGTTTCTAATGCTAAGTTATTCATAGTGTAGTGTATTCCAGGCCTAAATAAGTTTGAAAGGGTGTGTGTAACATATACGCACCCTAACTGTTTTTAAATACAGGCCGTTAAGAGTCAATAAGCTGATTATCGCTTATAGCGGCAGTAATGTCACGAACCCAGCCATGTATTCTATATTTATGCACAATGCATTAACCTTATTTATCCCCTTTGACCAAAAAAGTCACAGAATTAATAATATAAGCTTGACATTATATAACTTTTAACCTATATTTAAAGGGGAGAGTCACTGATGTGGCATGTTGTAACCGTTTGAGTGAGGTGTACTATGGCAAAACCATTAACAGAATTGACAAATAAATTATCCAAAAAGGTAAATGCTACGGCAAGTGTTAAGGCAGCAGAAATGCTAACTGAAATGGATTTAGCAAAAATTAGAAAATCACGATCCATCACTCAAAATAAGTTAGCAAAGATTCTGCACGTTACTCAACCTAGTATTGCGCAAATAGAGAATCGCGGAGATACTTATATTTCAACCCTGAAAAACTATATACATGCACTGGGTGGTGAATTAGAATTAATAGCTATATTTCCAGATGGTACAAAAATAAATATTCATCAATAGCTTTTGCCGGTTCACCTTTCCCGCTAAGATTCTGTCGTACGCCAATGTTCGCTAAATTCGTTAAAATGAGGTTTGTTCTCTTGTTTTAAGTAGTGCCGCAATTCATCGCAAGCTTGTTGATATGCTTCTGCAGTGATATGGCCGCGTATTTGCTCAAAACGCAAATAAACCAAATAGGTGTTTAATACATCCGTTTCGCAATAATTGCGTATGGCATTCAATTTGCCTTCTTGATACGCCGACCATACTTGATCGCCAGCCATGCCCATTTTGCCGGGGTAACCCAATAAAGTGGCGATGCGATCTAAAGGTGCATACGCTTTGTTTTGATAAGCTGCTAATACGTCCATGAGATCTAAATGTCGTTGATGAAAACGACTCAAATAATTATTCCAGCGAAATTGACTGTCGTTGTCGCCGGTTTCCCAGTAACGGGGTGCAGCAACGCCATGCAATAAGGCTCGATAATGCAATACGGGCAGATCAAAGCCACTGCCATTCCAACTGACCAAAGTAGGCGAGTAGCGTTCAATGCCATCAAAAAAGCGCGTGATCAACTCTTTTTCATCGGCATCTTCTTGTCCTAAAGACCAGACCTTAACACCTTGCGGCGTTTTTAATACGGCAGAGATAACGATGATCTTTTGCAAATAATGGGCCAGAAAATCGCGACCATTTTGCTCGCGGGCGCCCGCAAACAAGGCGTTGGCGGCATCGCTATCGCTCCATTCCGGACTATCATGCAAGCGACGTGAAGCATCGCAGTCGGGAATGGTCTCAATGTCGAACACAAAAATGTTCATGGCAGCTATTTCTCTCTTTTCAACAAAAGCCTATATTGCGCATATTTTGTTCTTTTTTTAAAAAATTGACGGCAGAGCTGCATTCTAGCAAAATAGGCCCTATATTAGCTATAACTTGGGGTGATTATGCACAACTTTCTAGATTTTGAACGACCTATTGCCGAATTAGAAGCGAAAATTGAAGAATTAGCGCGTATGGGCGACGATGTGTCAGTCAATATCAGTGGCGAACTGCGGCGTTTGCAGTCCAAAAGCCGGGAACTCACCATGCAGATCTTTTCCGACTTAACGCCCTGGCAAATCACACAATTGGCGCGTCATCCCTTAAGACCCCATACTTTGGATTATGTAAGCCGTATCTTTACCGATTTTGATGAATTGCATGGCGACAGACATTATGTAGACGATAAAGCCATTGTAGGCGGACTCGCTTTTTTAGAAGGTCGTCCCGTGATGGTCATAGGCCATGAAAAAGGCCGCAAAACCAAAGAAAAGGTAGAGCGTAATTTTGGTATGCCGCAGCCAGAAGGCTATCGCAAGGCCTTACGTTTGATGCATTTGGCTGAAGATTTCAATTTACCCGTGTTGACCTTCATCGATACGGCGGGCGCTTATCCCGGTATTGCTGCCGAAGAGCATAATCAAAGTGAAGCCATTGCGCGCAACTTGTATGAATTGGCGGGCTTAAAAACTCCAGTGATTTGTACGGTCATAGGCGAAGGCGGTTCCGGCGGTGCCTTGGCTTTAGGCGTAGGCGATTATGTGATGATGTTGCAATACAGCATTTATTCGGTGATCTCGCCCGAAGGTTGTGCTTCTATTTTGTGGAAGAGTGCCGAAAAAGCCTCTGAGGCAGCAGGCGCACTCAAACTCAATGCCGAGAGCTTGTTAAAACAACATTTAATCGACAAAGTATTGCCAGAACCCTTGGGTGGTTCGCATAGGCAACTCGATGAAATGGCGCAGCATTTAAAAACGGAACTCATTTTACAATTAGACCGTTTGTCTAACAAACCTATAGAACAGTTGTTATCAGAACGCTATGAACGCTTAATGTCGTATGGCCAACGTGTTATTCAGTAGCGAGGCCTTTTTAGCACCCTTAAAAGATAGGGCCATTCACCGTTGGTGCGTGGCTTTGAGCGGTGGTGTGGATTCAGTCGCTTTATTGCATTTCCTGCGTCATACACTCAAAACGTCTTTACCCATTATTGCGGTACATGTTAATCATCATTTGCAACTTGAGGCTGACGCTTGGCAAGCATTTTGTGCCGATCTGTGTAGGCGTTGGGATGTAACCTTATACGTTGCTGATGTACAGTTACCCAAAGGCGGTAGTATAGAAGCGAATGCCAGACGCTTGCGTTATGAAGCCATCTTTTCTCATTTAACGGCAGGCGATGTGTTATTAACCGCGCATCATGAAGATGACCAAGCCGAAACGGTGTTATTACAATTATTGCGTGGTGCAGGACCTAAGGGTTTAGCAGCGATGCCACAGCAAGTTGAAACTAAAACGGGAATAATACATTATAGGCCATTTTTAACGATAACGCGTGCGACCATAGAAACGTATGCTAAATCGCATCAACTAGAACATATTAATGATTTAAGCAATGATAATACCGACTATGATCGTAATTATTTGCGCCAACTAGTCGTACCCGTATTGCGTCAACGTTGGCCCAGTTATGCTAGAACTTTAGCGCGTAGTGCCAATTTATCGGCGCAGTTGATACAGTGGGCAGAGCCCTTGTGGCAAGAAACCTTAGCAGATTGTAGAACTGAACAGAAGAACTGCTTAGATCAAAACAAATTAGCCGCCTTGCCGCCTTATGAATGCAGTGCAGTATTGCGTTTATGGTTGGAAGAGCAGGGTTTGGCATTGCCTACAGAAGCGCAAATGCAACAAATGTTGCAGTTGGTGTATCAGCAAAGACACGATCACCATACGCTAGTGAAGTGGCACAATATGCTGTTGAGTGCTTACCACAATCGTTTGTATGTCTTGTCGCTACTAGACATCATGCCGCGTAAGGGACAGTTTCAGTGGCCGCAGGATGAAACGCTATTGCAGATAGATGATATGGCGCTGCATCGCGAAACCCTATTAGGCAAAGGCTTGGCTGTAGCTCATGTGACGGATTGTGTAGTGCGTTTTCGTACTCAAGGTGAACGTTTTCATGCCGCAGGCAGAGTAGGATCGCACCCCTTGAAGAAATTGTTTCAAGAATGGGGCGTGCCGCCTTGGCAACGGGCGCGCATTCCACTCATTTATGTGCAGGACGAACTGGTGGCTGTGGTCGGTTATGCCTATCATGCGGGTAAATTGGCTGCAGCCGATGAAATAGGCGTCGTTTTTTATTTGGAATGATAGCCGAGCCGCGACCGTCAGGGAGCGGATTGAAAAAGATTCATTCTAGGTATTGACACCATAGCAAACATTCGCTAACATCGTTCCTATAATGTATACTAATAATGGTTTTTAATTATGGATAATAAAGATAAATCAACAAAATTCTTGTTTCATTTCTTTTTCAAGGCTACATCGCTAGCTAAATTCTCAATACTAAAAATTTAAACGGTGTGTGAACAGCCCACACGGCTGTATCGTGCGTAATAATAAAATTAATATAAGGAAAAATAATTATGGCTTCATCAGTAGAAGAGGCTGGATCTTTATCCGAAAACAGTCTAAACAGTCTCCGAACTCAACAGGAACGTGTTTGTAAGAAGTTGAAAATATACTCGGAATATTTACAATCTGAAGACCTCCCATCAGAAAACAAAAGATGGATTGCTTTAAAAACATTAAATGTAATCCTTTCTTTTCTTTCCAGTAAAGCTTATGTTTCAGGGTGTAAAGAGGCGTTTCCGAATAGAGAATATGTGGCTTATGTAACTGCATTTTGTAGTGCTGTCACTTCCGCATTACCTACTTTATGGGCTGGATTTAATGTCATTGATAGCGCAAAACCTGATGTTTTATTAAAAAAAGAACTTTTAGATTTAGAGAAAAATTTTGGCTATTATACACAGCATATAGCACCATCTTTTTTGGGTGTTTTAGCGGCAATACCTTTCGCAGGCTTAACAGCAAAGTCTTCTACGGGAGGTACGTTATCTACAATATTGTGGACATTAAATTCTTGGTGTGTGAATGCAGCATTGACTGTTTTTGCCATGCAAAATTTAATGGTAAAAGTTCCTAGAAAATTAGTGCTTTCAAAAGAAGATGAGGATATTGCCTACAAAGTTCGTGATGCTTTCTTAAAAAGACTAAAATCACAGCAATGGCGTGTTGTACAAGGAGATTTTAATGATTCCGATTTCACTTTTGATAGTTTGTTAAAAGATACTGAAGCCGATGAAGATCCCAGATGGCTATGGCGTAAGACTTTTAGCTGGATTGGTAAGACAGTTGCAGGATTAGGTTTGGTGGGTTATAGCTCAGTTGATTTTTCTTTTCTAGATAGTGCATTTACTATCCCATTTCCTATAATTGATGTTACTACTAAAGTTGTGTTGACAGCTTCATCTATGGTTCCGTTTGCTTGGTTATTTCTCAATGGTGCAACCGAAGTCTTTTCTAGTATTTATGCAATAGCCGAAAGCCTTTATGATGGACGCTTTGGTGAATTGATTGCAAAGAACCCTGGGTATCGATTTTATTCTAAAGCGGCTGTAATCGGTACTGTCACTTTGCTGACAATGGCGGCATTATCGGGTGTGACCAATGGAAATATGACACGAGAACTGGCAACGGCTTTTTTTGAAAAAATTTCATTTGGGACAGTGCATATTCCAACTGCATTGGCCGATTTTTTTGGTGCAGATGCTTATTCTACCAGTGCGATGTTTAATGGCTCGGGTTCTATTTTTGGTGCTTATTTGCCGGCTCTCGCGGCATTGGCTCGTTATTGTTTTGGCTGCGCGGAAAGTGATCCAAAGAGTGCATTAAAGTTAGATGCTTTTAATACCTTCTATAATGGTTTAGCTGAAATGGCTTTAGAAGATATTATGGTATTGATTAATTCTCTCCCTACAAGGGATAAAGATTCTATTGTAGAGGAAGCTTATAAAGGTTTAAAGTCAGATAGATGGGCATCACTGATTTATAATATAGAAGAAGGGTTCGGTGCCAAAAGAGATCCGGAAAAAGATACTCAAAGCGATGCAAACACAGAGGCGAATGTGACTTTGTCTCCAGCAGGCTCTATAAATAGTACCAACTATAATGATGGATTGCGCCCTGAAGATCTCTCTGATATTCAATCTGATTTAGAAACAACGTTGTTACCAAAAGGTGATTCGCAGAGAATGGCAAATGCTGGGGAAAGTTATGGATCATTTTTTGATCCCTCGCAAGCAACTGTACCCCCTTCAAAAATCACGTCCGAACAATTAGAAAACTCTGCAAGCTGTAAGTGCACCATTTTGTAACTACAAATCTTTATAATCGTAAGTTCGCCCTTTGTGTTGTTCTGACGCTTGGGGCGGCATCATACCGCGGCGTTTCAAAAGTCTATAAACATAACTGGTTATAAAAAACACTATACCGATGGCGGCACCTATTAAGACCACATAAGATAGGAGAATAAAGCCTATAACAGCCAATATGCAAAAAATACCTAAGGCGATAAAAGGCGCTATACGCGCTAAAAGGCCATTACTTCTAGGTAAATCAAAGCGTTGCATCATCTAAACCCCCTGTACTTGTATTATATTGACCATATTGTACCATAATATTATTTACCCAAGACCAATTTATAGGTATAATGACGCCTTCTTGCGAAAGTGGCGGAATTGGCAGACGCACTGGATTTAGGTTCCAGCGGGGAAACCCGTGAGAGTTCGAGTCTCTCCTTTCGCACCATTATATAGAGTATATTTAAAACAATTCGAGGTCTAAAATGACGATTGCCGTGCAGTTAGAGAGCTTAGAAGGCTTAAAACGCAAATTAACCATTGAAATGCCCTGGGACGATATCGATGCTACTGTGAAGAAAGAAATCAAACAAATAACTTCTACTGCACGTATCGATGGCTTTAGACCCGGTAAAGTGCCTGAAAAAATCATTGTGCAGCGCTATGGTGATGCGATTCGTCAAGATGCTATGCAAAAAGTTATCGATGAAAAATTAAAAGAAACATTTAAAGAGAAGAATCTCAATGTGGTTCAAATTACGGCTGTCGATCTAGAACAAAGTGAGCCCAGTGCACCATTTAAATTCAGTGCCCAATTTGAAGTATTGCCTGAAATCGAATTTAAAAACTTAGAAGGGCAAGTCGTGAAAAAACGCGTTGCCACTATAGAAGACAAAGATATAGACGAAGTATTAACACGTCTACAAAACCAATATAAAGAATGGGTAGAAGTAGATAGAGCTGCGGCCTTAGACGATAAACTGGTGATGGATTTCGTAGGGTATCGTGACGGCGAAGCTTTTGCAGGTGGTAAAGCAGAAGGCGCTGAATTAATATTAGGTTCTAAACAATTTATCCCTGGCTTTGAAGAAAGTTTAGTCGGCGTTAAAAAGGGTGAGAAAAAAACGATTAGTGTGACTTTCCCTGAAGCCTATCACGAACCTAGCTTAGCGGGCGCGGCAACCACTTTCGATGTAACGGTACACAAAGTATTAACCGGTAAAGTACGCGAACTCAATGAAGCTTTTGCTGAATTGTTGGGCGTTAAAGAAGGCGGTATGGAAGCATTGCGTGCCGAATTAAAACAAGGCTTAGAGCGCGAATTGGCCGTGGCTTTGCGTGAAGAAAACAAAAAGCGCGTGTTGGCTAAGTTGAAAGAATTAAACGTATTTGATGTGCCCAGTGTCTTGATCCAAGAAGAAATGCAACGTATGGCACAAGCCATTCAAGCACAAGCTGCTAGACAAAAACAAAAAGTTCAAATCAACGATATGAGCCGTTTTACGCAACAAGCGCGCGATAATGTGATTACCGGCTTATTGATGCGCGAAGCAATGATAGCGTTTGATTTAAAAGTCGAGCCTAGCCATGTGACGAAGCTTTTAGAAGAAAAAATGAGTGCTTATGAGAACCCCGCGCAAATGATGCAGATGTACTACAACAGCGAAGAGCTGATAGAACAGGTTAAAGGCGAAGCAATGGAAATGTTGCTAGTCGATGCTTTGTTAAATACGGCGAAAATAGAAGAAGAGAAAGTGTCATTCGAAAAAGCAATTCAAAGTGCACATAATCACGAACATGGGCACGATCACGACCATGACCACGACCATGATCATGATCACAAACATGGACACGATCACAAACATGACCACGATCACGAATAAACTAATTAAGGGTTAATAACAACATGGATAAGAAACATTTTTACGCTTGGCAAGATCATATAGAGAAAAACGTAGGTTTAGTACCTATAGTGGTGGAGCAAACAGCGCGCGGTGAAAGAGCCTATGATATCTATTCCCGTTTGTTGCAAGAGCGAATCATTTTCTTAGTAGGCCAAATTGAAGATTACATGGCTAACCTAATTACAGCACAATTGATTTTTCTGGAATCAGTGAATCCAGATAAAGATATTGCTCTGTACATCAATTCTCCCGGGGGCGTGGTCACGGCGGGTTTGGCTATGTACGATACCATGCAGTTTATTAAGCCGGATGTGAGTACCTTGTGCATAGGGCAAGCGGCCAGTATGGGCTCTTTATTACTATGCGCGGGTGCTGCGAAGAAGCGTTATTGTTTACCCAACGCTCGAGTTATGATCCACCAAGTTTTAGGGGGTTATCAAGGCCAGGCTACGGATATAGAAATCCACGCCCGTGAAACCTTGTTCTTGCGTGGTCGCCTAGATAGTATCTTAGCGCATCATACCGGTAGAACGGCTGAAGAAATTCATAGAGATACTGAACGCGATAACTTCATGTCAGCCGAGCGGGCGCTAGAATATGGTCTAATCGATGAGATATTCCATAAACGTCGTACTACGACAGAGCCAGCCCTTGAAAAATAGGTGTAACGCCTTCATCTTAGAGAAATGGGCGTACGCTAGCCGTTTCATTTTATATCATAAATCTTTTATGTTTAAAATGTTTTTTAACAAGAACAAAGTTATTTTTGTAATTGTTAGCGCGGAAGCCTAGTAAATACGGTTTATAGCGTATACTTTTAGTGTGAGGTGGGGTGTACACCTGACCAGGTGATACTTAAAACACGATGAGGAGCGGATAATGGTTAATAAAAAAGATAATGATGATCATGATGAAGACGGTACCTTGTTTTGCTCTTTCTGCGGTAAGAGCCAACATGAAGTACGCAAGTTAATTGCAGGTCCTTCGGTTTTTGTATGCGATGAATGCGTAGAATTATGCAATGATATTATACGTGAAGAATTACAACAAGAAGAAAGCGTCGATAACGACGGCTATCTACCGGTTCCTTCAGAAATTCATGAAATCTTAAATCAATACGTTATAGGCCAGGAACATGCCAAAAAAGTGTTGGCTGTAGCGGTGTACAATCACTATAAAAAATTATTTTATCCACAATCTACGGGCACAATAGACAATGAAGTAGAATTGGGTAAAAGTAATATCTTACTGATCGGTCCTACCGGTAGCGGTAAAACCTTATTGGCTGAAACCTTGGCGCGCATTTTGAATGTGCCTTTCACTATCGCCGATGCGACTACTTTAACCGAAGCAGGTTATGTAGGCGAAGATGTAGAGAACATCATTCAAAAATTACTGCAAAAATGTGATTATGACATAGAGCGAGCACAAAGCGGTATAGTCTATATAGATGAAATCGATAAAATTTCTAGAAAAACAGATAGTCCTTCTTTGACGAGAGATGTGTCCGGTGAAGGCGTGCAACAGGCCTTGTTAAAATTAATTGAAGGTACTGTAGCCTCGGTCCCTCCACAAGGTGGACGTAAACATCCTCAGCAAGAATTTTTGCAAGTGGATACCAGCAATATTTTATTTATTTGCGGTGGGGCATTCTCAGGCTTGGAAAAAATCATCCAAGATAGAACGTCTAAATCCAGCATAGGTTTTTCTGCCAATATACGCAGTGAAACCGATGAGAAACAAAATATAGGTAGTATTCTGGAAAAAGTGGAACCTGAAGATTTAATTCGGTTTGGTTTGATTCCTGAATTTGTAGGTAGGTTGCCAGTAGTGGCTACTTTAGAACAATTGAATGAAGAATCTTTAATAGCGATCTTAAAAGACCCCAAAAATTCTTTGACTAAGCAATACAAACGTCTGTTTGATATGGAAAATGTAGAGTTAGAATTTAGACCTGAAGCCTTACACGCTGTGGCCAAAAAAGCCTTAGAACGTAAAACGGGTGCCAGAGGGTTGCGTTCCATTCTAGAACACGTATTGCTGAATGTGATGTATGAGCTACCAGGGTTAGAAAATGTGTCTAAGGTCGTGGTGGATGAAAACGCTATTTTAGGTAAAAATGATCCATTGATTGTTTATCAACAAGCCGATGCGGCGACTATTACTGAACCCAAGAAACTGAAAAAACCTAAGGCACCGGTGCAACGCAAAGCAGCTGAATAACCAAAGGATAAAAAAATGTCAGATTCAATCTTGCATCCTGAAGAAAAACTGGTAATGCCAGCGCTGGCATTACGGGATGTAGTCATTTTTCCGCATATGGTATTGCCTCTATTTGTAGGTCGAGAAAAATCTATTGCTGCCTTAGAATCGGCAGCCCAAGGCGATAAGTGGATTTTTATGACGGCACAAAAAGATTCAGACAAAGATGATCCTCCCAGCGAGGATTTGTATGAATTGGGCTGTGTAGGCCGTGTATTGCAAGTATTGAAATTGCCTGATGGTACAGTGAAGGTATTAGTAGAAGGATTGCAACGGGGTAAAGCATTAAACTATGTTGCTGAAGATCCTTTCTATCAAGCCAAAGTGGAAGTATTGGCCGATCTACCATTGTCAGAACGTGAAAATGAAGTTTTAAGCCACCTCATTTTATCCGAATTTGAACAATACCTTAAGAATAATCGAAAATTACCCGCAGAAATCTTGTCTTCCTTGATGGGTATAGACGATGCTTCGCGTTTGGCCGACAGCGTTATTGCGCATTTGCCGTTGAAGCTTACCGTAAAGCAACACCTATTAGAAATACTGGATGTTTCCAAAAGAGTAGAAGAACTCATTGGTTGTATAGGATCCGAGCTTGAAATTATAGAAATGGAAAATCGCATTAAGGGCCGAGTCAAAGGCCAAATGGAAAAAAGACAACGCGATTACCTATTGAATGAACAGCTAGAAGCCATTAAAAAAGAAATGGCGGGCGAGGAAGGTGCTGAAGATGAGATGCAACAACTAGAGCAGAAAATCAAAGCCTTACCCGAGTCAGTGCGTGAGAAAGCACAATCAGAATTAAAGAAACTAAATGCGATGCCGCCTATGTCGGCAGAAGCCAGCGTATCTAGAAATTATCTAGATACCATGGTCAGTGTGCCATGGACAGAAGCAACGCCGGTGAATAAAGATCTGCGTCAAGCCATCGATATTTTAGAAAAAGATCATTATGGCTTAAAAGAAGTGAAAGAACGCATCATTGAATACATAGGGGTGCAACAAAGAGTTAAAAAAATCAAAGGCCCAGTTTTATGTTTTGTAGGTCCGCCTGGGGTGGGTAAAACTTCTTTAGGAGAATCGATTGCCCGTGCTACAGGCCGTCATTTTGCGCGTGTGTCCTTAGGCGGCGTGCGAGACGAAGCAGAAATTCGTGGTCATAGACGTACCTATATAGGTGCTTTGCCAGGAAAGATCATTCAAAAATTGATTAAGGCTAAAGTGCGTAATCCATTGTTCTTGCTCGATGAAGTGGATAAAATGGCCATGGATTTTCGTGGTGATCCGGCTTCTGCACTATTAGAAGTGTTAGATCCAGAACAAAACAATACCTTTAGTGATCACTATTTAGAAGTAGATTATGACTTGTCTGACGTCATGTTTATTTGTACCGCTAATTCATTGAATATCCCCGATGCCTTATTGGATCGAATGGAAGTGATACGTTTGGCAGGTTACACTGAAGATGAAAAGGTCAACATCGCTAAACAACACTTGTTAAACAAACAAATGGAAATGCACGGCTTAAAAAGCAAAGAGTTCAGTATGTCTACCGAAGTGTTGCAAGACATCATTCGCTACTATACCCGTGAATCGGGCGTACGTAACTTAGAGCGCGCTATTGCCAAATGTTGCAGAAAGGCTGTTAAAGAATTATTGGTTGAAAAAGGCCGCAAAAAGGTCATCATTACTAAACGCAATTTAGAACGTTATTTAGGTGTGGAGAAATTCAGATTTGGCAAAGCCGATGAAGAAGATCGCGTAGGTCAAGTCACGGGTCTTGCTTGGACACAAGTAGGTGGTGAATTACTGACTATAGAGGCGTGTGCAGTTGCTGGTAAAGGTAAATCAACTTATACCGGACATCTAGGCGATGTGATGCAAGAATCCATACAAGCCGCTATGACGGTGGTGCGCAGTCGTGCCAGACAATTGGGCATATCTCCCGATTTTTATACCAAAATGGATATCCATGTGCATGTGCCTGAAGGCGCTACTCCTAAAGACGGACCTAGTGCCGGTATAGGAATGTGTACAGCTTTAGTCTCCGCTTTAACTGGGATTCCAGTTAAAGCCAGCGTAGCCATGACCGGTGAGATTACCTTGCGTGGAGAAGTGTTACCCATTGGCGGTTTAAAAGAAAAATTATTGGCGGCGCATCGTGGCGGTATTAAGACAGTATTGATTCCCTATGAAAATCGCTCTGAGCTTAAAGAAATTCCCGCCAATATTACCAAAAGTTTGGACATTAAACCGGTACGTTGGATTGATGAAGTATTGGCATTGGCTTTAGAGCATTCGCCAGAGCCCTTAAAAGAAGAGCCTACTGTAGGAACAGCCGTTATCGGCGATGTTGTTCTAGATAAAGATGTTAAACGCTCGCATAAAACGCAGCGCCGTAAAGAAGACCGCCCACATTAAGGATCCTTAAATCGTTGTGAAATACGGTGCCTTTGCACCAAAGCATTAGCATTGTCATCCTCGACGCGGCCGCGAGGCCGCAGTCGGGGATCCAGGAAAAACTTGATTTGAAACTGGATCCCCGGTCGGAGCCTGTACTCGGTACTCCCGGTATCGAGGATGACAAAACGTTGATTTAAGTTCAATATGTTTATTCAAATCTCGCATCTTCATTGGTGATGGGTATAGATAGGAGAGTAGTTACTATGCAATTTTCTGAAAATTGGTTACGCACTTGGGTGAATCCTGCTATTTCTAGCGAAAAGATGATTGAATTATTTACTGCTTTGGGCCATGAATTGGATGAATGCACGCCGGTTGCCGGTAATTTTTCTAATGTTATGGTCGGTGAAGTTTTAACGGTTACGCCTCATCCCGATGCAGACAAATTGCGCGTATGCAGCGTTAAAGTCCCGCCTCTAGAAACCCCATTACAAATAGTCTGTGGTGCTAGCAATGTACGCGCTGGTTTGAAAGTCGCAGTAGCCATGGTGGGTGCAGAACTAAATGGTGGTGAAATTAAAATAAAACGTTCGCGTTTACGCGGAGTCGATTCGGAAGGCATGTTGTGTTCAGCCAGCGAATTGGGATTGGACGACAACAGCAGCGGTATTTTAGAATTACCGGCTGATGCGCCCTTGGGCGACAATATACGCCATTATTTGCATTTAGACGATAAAGCTATACGCTTAGATTTAACACCTAATCGCGGCGATTGTTTATCGGTGCAAGGCTTAGCGCGAGAATTAGCTATTGCCAGTGGCCAGCCTTTTACTTCTCCCTTAGCAAAACCGACTATACAAATAAAAGAACAAGCTGCACCTCAGGTCTTTATAGACGATAAGCTTTCTTGTGGTCGCTATGTAGGTCGCTTAATCAGCGGTATTGATAACAGTGTAGCTAGTCCCTTGTGGTTAAAAGAGCGTTTACGCCGCAGTGGTGTGCGATCGCTATCACCCGTAGTCGATGTTACCAATTATGTGATGCTGGAATTAGGCCAACCCTTGCATGCTTTTGATGCGAATAAATTACAAGGCAATATACATGTGCGTAAAGCCAAAGCGGGTGAAAGTTTAGAATTGCTCGATGGCAAGACCATTGCGTTAGATGCAAACAGTGTAGTCATTGCGGACGATCATAAAGCATTGGCCCTAGCCGGAGTAATGGGTGGGGTAGAAAGTGCCGTACAAAACAACACAACGAATATTTTTCTAGAAAGTGCATATTTTACGCCGTTGGCTTTAGCGGGGCAGGCGCGTCGTTACGGTTTGCATACGGATAGCTCACATCGTTTTGAACGCGGAGTGGATTGGCAATTGCAAGCTGCCGCACTAGAACGCGCTACAGAATTATTATTGACCATCTGTGGTGGTCAAGCGGGATCGCTGATTGAAGTCACTTCCGCAGAGGCGCTACCTACAGCAGTGACGATTACTTTGCGCAAAAATCGCATTACGCGTATTTTAGGGGTTGAAATTGCAGATACTACTGTAGAAGCTATACTACGTGGTTTAGGACTGTCCTTAGATCACGATAAAGACGGTTGGCGCGTGGTTGTACCTACTTTTAGAGCCGATATAACCGCAGAGATCGATTTAATAGAAGAAATTGCGCGAGTCTATGGTTACGATCGCATTGCTCATCATTATCCACAACAAGTATTGATGCCTAAGGCCGATAACAAACAACAACAAGACTGTGTGCAAATCAGCACAGCACTCATGGCGCGGGGCTATCAAGAACTCATCACCTATAGTTTTGTAGATCAAAAGAAGGAAGCGCTGTTGTTTCCAGACAGAACGCCATTGCCCTTGCACAATCCAATCTCCGCCGATTTGGCGGTGATGCGCACCAGTTTACTGCAAGGCTTACTACAAGCGGTGCAATACAATCAAAATCGCCAACAAGACAGAATACGCTTTTTTGAGATAGGTAAGGCTTATAGTGGGGTAGGAAAAGATATCCACGAGGAGGTGCGTGTTGCGGGCGTCATTGCGGGCCAACGCTGGCCTTTGCAATGGGGACTGACTGCACAGAAAGTCGATTTCTTCGATATGAAGGGTGATATAGAGGCTTTATTAGAACAATTTAAGCTATTAGATAAATGCACTTTTAAAGCCGAAACAAGCACTTACCTGCACCCCAAACAAGCCCTAGCTGTCTACCATGGCGATCAAAAAATAGGCGAATTAGGGGCTTTACATCCCAGTTTGGTGGCCCAATTCGACCTAGATGGTCCTATTTTTGTATTTGAGCTCACTTTAGCTGCTTTAGGACTGGCAACTTTGCCTAGGTTTGCTACACTTTCAAAGTACCCAGCGATTAGACGCGATCTCGCTTTTATAGTGTCTAACGAGGTGACATATGAAGGCATTGAAACGGTCATTCGGGCGCAAAAAGCGCCGTTTGAAGTTGTGGCTGTGCGACTATTCGATGTTTACCAGGGTCAAGGGGTTGCCCCCGGTCATAAAAGCTTAGCCGTTGCCTTGATGTTGCAGCATAATGAGCGCACATTGGTAGACGAAGAAGTGAATGACTGGATGGCAAAGGTAGTAAATGCGCTGGCTACAGAGTTAGCTGCGGTATTACGCAATTAGTGAGTGTATTCACTGCATTTGGTTTTTAGGCAACAAAGCCTAAGAATCAAAGGCGAAGAGTAATGCGAAGGAGTGGAAAATGGCCTTAACTAAAGCAAATTTAATGGAACATCTGTGCGAAAAGATGGATTTAGACAGAAAAAGCAGCCAAAAAGTGGTGGAAGCTTTTTTTACCTTGATCAACGATGCCGTCATTGACGAAGGAAATGTGTTGTTATCTAAGTTTGGTAAATTTGTCACTCGTGATAAATCTAGCCGTCCCGGCCGTAACCCTAAAACGGGTGAACCCGCCGAGATTACAGCACGACGCGTGCTCGTATTTCATGCTGGTCAAGTGTTAAAGCAGCGTTTAGCCGGTGTTTTGCATGGTGATGCTGCTAACGACGAATAAAATAGAAAAAATGGTCGGGGTGACTGGATTCGAACCAGCGGCCCCTTGCACCCCATGCAAGTGCGCTACCAAGCTGCGCCACACCCCGAAGGCAAGAATTATATCCTATATACTCATCCCACTTCAAGGTGCGAATTTAATACTAAAAGCAATCACATTCCACAACGTTGTCATCCTCGACCAGGCCGCGAGGCCGCAGTCGGGGATCCAGAAAAAACTTGAGGGGATGGGAGTGAAAATGGGGTTACTTCTCTTGAGCTTGAGGACCTCATTTTTTTTGAAAGCGGTGCTGGTGTCCCTTCTCTAGACGCTCCTGGGCCAAAAAAGTCAGTACTACTTGGTGATCGCTCTTTTCTTTTATGTGATGCCGGTACCGATGCTGCTCTGGTTTCTTCTACTTCTCTTTTATGTGATGAATATGGCGGTACCGATATTTCTCTTTTAGGTGATGAATCTTTCTGTTCCGATGCTGCTCCGGGCAGTGGTTCTGTTACTTCGGGCAGTTGTTCCGGTGCTGCGCTGGGCAGTTGTTCTATTACTTCTACTCCCGATGCCGCTCTGGCTGCTTTCTCTTGTTTCAGTTTTACTATCGCTTTCGATAGCCTTCTTATAGTTATTACGTTGCCTTCTATTATATCTCTTAGTTCTTTTAGTTCATTCATCAGCCTTCTACGTTGGGTGAGGCCTCTTTCTAGGTGTTCTATTTTCTCTTGTGCTATCAGTACATAATACCCCAGAGCCTTAATTCTGTCTCGGTCGTTATGTTTTTGTTTGAGATCTGAAGATAGCAGCTCTAATAGCTGCGGGTTATCTTGACTGTGAGTGCAGTATGTAGGAAAGCTATTTTCTAATTCGTGTGGATAAAGATTACTTATTTCTGCTGCTCTGACGGGTCTCTTTATCTCTGATTCTGGTAGCAGTTGCGTTATTATTCGTTCTATCTTTTCCCATGGCTCTTCAACCATCTCTTGGTATTCTATTGCTGCTTTGGCTGGTGTATTTATTTCTGACTCTGGAAGCAGTTTTTTTATCTTTTCCCGTTGCTTTTCTATAAAGAACTCTTGCCATTTTCTCGTTTCCTCTTTTTCTTTTAGTTCCTTCAGCAGATCTATAATTCCACGTTGGTTGAGACCTCTTTTTAGGAATTCTATTCTTTCCTTTTGTTTTATCAGTACATGCTCCAGAGTCGTACTTATGTCATCATATTTATGCCTCTGTTCGCAGGTGAAAGCTAGCAGAGTTAATAACTGCGGGTTATTTTGAAAGTCAGTGAAGTATGTAAGAAAACCATCTACTAGTTTGTGTAGATAAGGATTTTGGAAATCCGGGTGATTAGAGTCAATAAACTTTAATACAGGTAATATGACATTTGAAAGTAACCTTTCGTCAATGCCTGAAGAGGGCGCTATAAGACGAGCCAAATGGTTATAAAGATTACTCACGTTGATATCGTAAGCGTAGATTATAATATCTGCAGTCAGTCTAAGGAGTTCAGCATTATAACTATAATTTTTTGAAGAGTAAGTCTTTGCTACTAGCCTTAAATAACGTGAAAGTTCGACACAATTTTCTTTAGTTCCCGGTACTATGCTACACGTATGGCGAATAGCTAAAGAGAAAGCTTCTTTAGCTAGTCCAGTTTTACCACGCTGCATATATTTCTCACCCTTAATTTTTGCAGCTTGCGCTAATTTATGCGGGTCTTCATTTATAGTTTCTTTTGCAACGACTATTTTTTCTTGCATCTTAATTACCTTCCCATTTATATTATTTTATATATTTTTTATTTATGCCACTACATAGTGGAAAGATAATTGTACTATAAGCCCAATTAAATTGCAAATATTTTGTTCAGGAAGGTGAATTTGATCAGGAAAGTAAACACTATTATGCTAAAAATATATACTAAGAGGAAAACTTTTTATATCACTTTAACTGGAAAATTTGCTCCGGTAGAGTTTATTCCTCTCCCGGAGGAATACCTTTACTACGAGCCTCGTTAATGGCTTCTTTTAATTCTTTACTGGGTTTAAAGTGTACGCTGTATTTTTCTTTGGCCACTAATTTTTGTCCTGTCTTAGGATTATGAGCGGCGCGTGGCTTATGATGGCGTAGAGCAAAGCTACCTAAGCGACGAATCTCAATGCGCTCGCCATTTAATAAGCTTTCGGCCATTTTATCTACAATTAAATTTACAGCGGTATGCGCTTTTTCCGGACCTAAGTTGGGAAACAAGCTGTACAATTTATCAATCAATTCGGACTTAGTCATTTGTAACTCTCTGTAAAATAACACACTCTAGCTTAAGCCTAGCAGAAAAGTGAGGTTTCGCACGGGTTTAGACACAAAATAACTTCTTTTTTTAAGAAAATCATAAGGTTGTGACTGAGTGGTTGGGTTTTAGGCCTTGAAAATAAATTAAAACATATTTATAATAGTATTTATAGACTATAAAGGGGATTTCTATATGTTTTTTCAACATAATCGGGGCTTTAGTCTCATTGAATTCATGGTTTCCCTTACCATTTTTGCCATAGGTATTTTGGCCATTACGCGCCTACAATTCTTGTCTTTTCGGATTATGAACCAGGGATTGCTGCGTACAGTGGCCATAGAAGAAGCATCCAATTTGTTAGTACGTTATCGGGCCTTGCCTCAAAGCGAAATTTTTAATACCAGCTTTGCGCAATGGCAAAATGAGTTACCGCAGAAGTTGCCACAAGCCACAATCGTATTTTCAGCCTTAGGGCCTTTTTGTACCTTTCATCTCAAGTGGCAGCCGTTGGCTGCATTGTTTAACCCTGATGGCATACCTTTGGATCTGATCGATGAACTTGATTATTCCGGTTAAGCCCATGCTGCCACAAACAGGAGCATTGTTATTAGAAATAATAGTGACCTTGGCTTTATCGTTGATTGTTATTGCAGTGATCATGAACATCATGCTCAATAGCATAGAGCAAAGTCATTACCAGAACAATGTGTTTTCGTTGCAGCGCCAATTTATTCGCGTATCACAACTGTTCTATCATGAATTGAGTAGTGCTGGTTATCAAGGTTGCTTGCGTGTGACTGGCGATGAAGTGATGCAAATTCGTAAAGCTGAAGATGTACCTGTAACTTGGCTGGGTAAGGGTTATCAAGCCAAAGCCCATACCATGGTGATACACATTGAAAAAATGGCAACTAATCACGATTATTTATTAAGCGATCACGCCAGCAATCAAAATCAATGGACTGTTTCCATGCATCAACGGTTGAAGGCAGGCGATATGGTGATGATTGCCGATTGCAATAAAACAGAAAAAACAACAGTACTTACAGCAAGTGTGCAGAAAAATCAGCAGATCGTTACGTCTGCGAATAACGATACCGCTTTTGCTGCGGGCAGTTATTTTGGTTTATGGCAAGAGAAAACTTTTTACATTGCTAAAACCGATAGGAAAACGCGCTTAGGTGCACCGATTTGGGGATTGTATTCTTACGAAAATGGTCAAACTTATGAATGGGCCGATGGGGTTAATGACTTACGATTTAATACGATCACAGATGATCAGCATCATACTGTATTAGTCGCGCATATTTTGTTAACGAGTCTAGAACGAGTCACCCATCGTGTGCAGAATTATTTTTTTGCTGGGGTTTCCTACCGCAGTGAAGATGGTCATTTATATCAAGCGATGGAAGTAGATATTCCTTTGCAGCCGGGAGTGTTTTTGTCGTTGCATTAGTTTATTTTAAATATCCGCGACCGTAAGGGAGCGGATGGGAGAGTTACTATGGAAACAAAACAAAATGGCTTTACCCTAATTGTCGTTATGACTGTTTTAATGGTGTTATCGCTCATTGTGATGGCTAGCTTTGAACAAGCGCAATGGGTTAAACGCAGTCAATATTATGTATGGCTGCAGGTTAAAATGCAGGATAGATTATGGCAGCAATTGGTCTTGGCTGAAGCGCAGTTGCCACAACGAACAGCGACAGGGCAATGCTTTGCTCCCTATTCTGTGAGCAATGATTATTTTTTTATGGCAAACAGCCCCTGGCCTACGACAGCTTGCACGTATACTGTGGGCGATGAACAAATACGAGTGATATATGAAAATATTTTGGCCCAGCCTTGTGCTCAAATTAAAGACAATATGCACGCTGGGGTCAATTTTTTCCGTATCAGTGTACGCAGTCAATTAAAAACGTCTGGACAAAGGATGGTGCTACAAACAGTGGAGGCGATGCCTTTTTCGGGCAATAAAAGCACAGAAAAATTAGGTGGTAACATAAATTGCGCGGAATATATAATATATGACGCGGGTCAGCAGTCGTGGCTGTTACAATGAAGCCATTTTCCTGCTACATTAACATTTGGACAATCTGGATGTGAGGATATTGTGAGTAAAACCAAAGTATTAGTCGTCGATGGGGCACGTACCCCTTTCCTACGCGCTAAAGGGCGCGGCCCTTTTTTAGCTTCCGACTTGGCCGTAGCTGCGGCACGTAACGTGTTATTACGCCAAAAAGTTCAACCTACCCAAATAGATGAAGTGATTACCGGTTGTGTAATGCCCAGTGCTTATGAGGCCAACATTTCACGAGTGGTGGGTTTGCGTTTGGGTTTAGATGAATCTACCCCGGCGTGGACGGTACAGCGCAATTGTGCTTCGGGCATGCAAGCAGTGGTATCGGCGATGGAATCCATACAACTGGGGCGATCGCAGGTAGTGTTGGCCGGTGGTTGTGAAGCTATGAGTCAATCGCCGTTATTGTTCAGCCCTGCGATGGTAGATTGGTTACTGAAGTTGCAACAACAAAAAAATCTGCTCGGCAAATTAAAAACTGGTTTGGAATTGAGACCTTCTTTCTTTAAACCTATATTCGCTTTATTGCTGGGCTTAAAAGATCATCAAGTCAATTTAGGGATGGGGCAAACGGCCGAGATTTTGGCCCACGATTTTAACATCAGCCGCCAAATGATGGATGAGTATTCTGTACAGAGCCATCAGCGTTTAGCCGCAGCTCAAAGCGAACATCGCTTGAGTGAGATCATTCCTATTTACGATAATAAAGGTCATTGTTATGATTATGACGATGGTGTGCGTGTAGACAGCAGCCTAGAAAAGCTGGCTAAATTACCCCCCGTATTCGATGTGCGCTATGGGCAAGTCACGCCCGGTAACAGCTCGCAAATCACCGATGGCGCAGCGTATTTATTATTAGCCAGTGAAGAAGCAGTAAAGCGTTATCAATGGCCGGTATTGGGCGAAATCGTCGATTACAATTGGGCGGCATTAGATCCCAGCCGTATGGGTTTAGGGCCCGCGCACGCGATAGCACCCTTATTAACACGCAATCATTTAACGCTCAACGACATAGACTATTGGGAAATCAATGAAGCTTTTGCCGTACAGGTGTTGGCTTGTGTAGAAGCGCTGGCCAGCAACGATTATTGCCAGAATAAATTAGGTTTAGCTACAGCGTTAGGAACAGTGCCTATGGATAGACTCAACGTGGATGGGGGCGCTATAGCCTGCGGACATCCGGTGGGTGCCAGTGGTGCGCGCATCATATTGCATTTATTACACGTATTACGTGAGCATAAAGCGAAACAGGGCATTGCCTCTTTGTGTATAGGCGGCGGCCAGGGCGGTGCGGTGTTATTAACTCGATAAAAGTAACCGAGCCGCGACCGTTAGGGAGCGGATGGTGAGAATAGCTATGAAATTGTATATATTAAAAACGAGGAGTGTGCAGTAAAGTGGAAGCTAAAGCAAAATATAAAAATTGGTCTTTGCAAGAAGATGAAAATAAAATCTTATGGTTGGAATTGAATTGTGCCAATGAAGAAGTCAATGTTTTAAGTTTTGCAGTGTTGCAAGAATTAGAAGCTATCATTGCGGACATTCAGGTTGATCCAAGCCGCTATAGCGGTATAGTCATTATTTCTGGTAAAGAACCTGATTTTATTGCCGGTGCCGACGTAAAAGAAATTGCTGCAGTGAGCGATATGAACGAGGCTGTGACGCATATACGTAAAACACAAATCTTATTTTCGCAAATCGAAGCCTTACCTATTCCAGTGGTAGCTGCCATCAATGGTTTTTGTTTAGGGGGTGGTACGGAATTAGCTTTAGCCTGTCATTACAGACTTGCCAGTGACGAAAGACATACGCAAATAGGATTGCCTGAAGTTAAGATAGGTATTCATCCGGGATTTGGCGGTTCGGTGCGTAGTTTGCGATTATTGGGTGTATTCCAAGGTATGAGTTTTATTTTAGAAGGGCGTAATATAGATGCGTTACACGCCAAAAAATTAGGCTTAGTCGATGATGTGATGCCTTTACGCGAATTGCGTAGAGCTGCAATCTATTATATTCAACACAAACCTAAAGTGAAAAAAGGCAGTTGGATAAATAGAGTAACGGATATCTCCTTTGTTCGTAATCTATTAGGCGTTTTATTCAAGAAAAAATTAGCGGCCAAAATAAAGAGTGAACAATATCCAGCGCCTTATGCAGTGATCGACAATTGGATCAATGTGGGTTCTTTGGAAGAAAAAGCTTTTGCGACCGAAGCAGAATCTGTTGGGAAATTATTGTCTACACCAACCTGTAAAAACCTATTGCGTGTTTTCTTCTTACAAGGAAAACTAAAAGCAAGCGGTAAAGAAACCGATTTTAAAGTACGTCATATACATATCATCGGATCCGGTGTGATGGGAGGCGATATTGCCGCCTGGTGTGCCGTGCACGGTTTGCGTGTAACGCTACAAGATCCTTCTTTGAAAGCCTTAGGCAGCGCCGTGTCTAGAACCTATGAACTCGCTAAAAAACGATTAAAGCAAAAACATTTAATACAAGCGGCTGTGGATAGGCTGTGTCCTGATCCCAACGGAGATGGTATTGCGTATGCAGATTTGATCTTAGAAGCTGCAGTGGAAAAGCTGGATTTAAAACATGAGATCTTTAAGCAAATTGAAGCACATGCTCGAGCAGATGCCATTTTTGCTACAAATACGTCCAGTTTACGTTTGGCTGATATCGCCACTGTGTTAGCACAACCACAACGGTTAGTAGGGATACATTTTTTTAATCCAGTTTCATATATGCCTTTAGTTGAAGTGGTGAAAGGTAAACAGTCCGATAAAACCACTATCGCTTATGCTGCTGCTTTTGTCAGACAAATAAAAAAATTGCCTTTGCCCGTGGAAGATGCGCCGGGCTTTTTGGTCAATCAAATTCTAGGAGGCTATTTTGCCGAAGCGTTTAAGGCTTTAGCTACGGGTGAGAGTGTAGGTGTCATCGATGCTGCTGGGCGTCGCTTGGGTATGCCTATGGGACCATTGGAATTAGCGGATCAAGTGGGTTTGGATGTGTGTTTGGATGTCAGTGAACATTTAATGGGTAATGATGCTACGGCCGCACAAACTTTACTGCGCGAAAAAGTGGATAAGGGCGAATTGGGACGCAAAACGCAAAAAGGCTTTTATCGTTATTCTAGAGGTAAACTGGTAAGGGAAAAGATAACGCCTGACCCAGAAAAATTGGCGAAGTGGGAACGGCAATTATTTTTGGGTATGCTGAATCGCGCGTTGTTGTGTCTAGATGAATCCGTGGTGAATAGTGTAGATTTAGTCGATGCTGGAGTTATTTTTGGTGCGGGCTTTCCTCCTTTTCAGGGTGGTATCTTACAATATGCTCGTACGATGGATAAGCAAAATTTGGCTAAGGAATTGGCCGAATATAGAAATACGAGTGTACAAGCAGTTGAAGCGACTTCGGCGTGGAAATTGTTGTGGTAATTGTATCTGTAGTCATTTAAAAAGCGATATTTGGAGAAGGGTTACTGAACTGTGTCATTCTGGGCGTAAGATTAAGATCCAGAGCATTGTCATCCTCGGCCGAAGGCCGGGGATCCAGAATTAAATCAGGGGAAAACTTGAATTGAAACTGGATCCCTGGCTGCGGCCTCGCGGCCTTACCGAGGATGACACAGTTCAGTGAACCTTCTCGATATTTCCGAGTAGCTCTTTTGATCGGAGCCGCGACCGTTTTAGGGAGCGGATTATTAAATATCCCTCGAGCCGTCGCTTGCTGACGCGCAAGGCTCGGTTGATTTATAGATTTACACGGGATATTATGCGCAATTATGAGGGGTTTTGGGGTGATTCAATGTTAAAAAAATGGTTTGGTACACATAAAGCAGTCAAACAATGGCTGTATTGCGCCTTATTGGCATTCAGCACAACGCCGGCGTTTGCGCTTGTATATGATTTGCCCACAAATGGTAATGATATAGTGGGAAGTAATCAGTATGCTAACGTAAAAATGGGCGATAGTTTAAGCTCTTTTGCGCAACGCAACGATGCGGGCTATTATGAATTGCTAGAGGCCAATCCACGTATGAACCCCATGCATTTAACGAGTGGCATGCGTCTTTTGATACCCCATCAATTCATCTTGCCCGATGCGCCTAGGGAAGGCATAGTTATCAATCTAGCCGAATTGCGCCTATATTATTACCAGCCAGGTACAAATACGGTTCTAGTTTATCCTATAGGTATAGGTCGTCCGGGTAGTAATGGTAGTTGGGGAACGCCTGTAGGCCAGCTGACCGTTATCCGGAAAAAAGAAAACCCGGATTGGCACCCACCACAAGCCGTTATTGATGATATGGCTAAAAGAGGCATTGCTTTGCCTCCTGTGATTCCTGCAGGCCCAGATAATCCCTTAGGCAATTATATGATGCGTTTGAGCAATTGGTCTTATCTTATCCATGGTACGAATCGTCCAGAGGGTGTAGGCCGTAGAACGAGTGCCGGTTGTATACGCATGTATCCAGAAGATGTTGAAGCACTGTTTGCCATAGTTCCTATAGGGACTAAGGTGACTATAGTCGATCAACCCTTCAAAGCAGGTTGGCTCAATAATCAATTTTATTTTGAAGCCCATGTGCCGTTGCGCGAACAACGCCTTGCGTATGCAGGACATTACGACGACTTATGGAATGAGGCCATTAAAAATGCGACGGCAAACCGTGCCGCCAATGTAGATTGGAATATCGTGCATATGTTAGTTAAGAAACAAACGGGTGTGCCGCAAGTCATTGGGCAAGCAGCAAACCAACAAGCGGTGGTAGCAGCTGCTGTGGCTAATTCGCCTGTAGTTGCATCTATAGATCCTACAGTTGCAGCAGCAAGTACTGCGCCTACAGTTGCAGCAGCAAGTACTGCGCCTACAGTTGCAGCAGCAGGTACTGTGCCTACAGTTGCAGCAGCAGGTACTGCGCCTACAGTTGCGGCAGCAGATCCTGCAGTTACAGCAGCGAATACCGCGCCTACAGTTGCAGCAGCAGATCCTGCAGTTACAGCAGCGAATACCGCACCTACAGTTGCGGCAGCAGATCCTGCAGTTGCAGCAGCAAATACCGCACCTACAGTTGCGGCAGCAGATCCTGCAGTTGTAGCAGCGGATACTGCGCCGGCAGTGGCTGCTACTACAGATAAAAGCGCTGCTTTAAATGGCTAAACGGCATTTAATACGCCTTTTCCTGATAGGTAGTCTAGGGCTAATGGCTACAGCAACGGCCTTTGCCACGGAGTATATTTTACCGGCCAAGGGTGATGCTGTCATAGGCAGTAACCAAATGACTACAGTCAAAAAAGACGATAGTTTGAGTATGCTTGCAGAGCGTAACGATGCAGGCTATTACGAATTATTGGAAGCCAATCCATCGCTAGATCCGCTGCGTTTAAAAGAAGGTACGCAGGTGTTAGTACCGCATCAAATTATATTGCCTGATGCACCTAGAGAAGGAATTGTCGTTAATTTAGCCGAGTTGCGTTTATATTACTATCCGCCGGGTTCGAATAAAGTCATAATCTATCCCGTAGGCATCGGTCGCCTCGGCAATCAATGGATGACGCCCACTGGGCAACTCAGCATTATTGAGAAACAAAAAGATCCAGACTGGCATGTGCCAGAGTCGGTTATTGCCGATATGGCCAAAAGAGGGATTAAAGTACCCGAAGTCATGCCCGCTGGCCCAACTAATCCATTGGGTGCATATATGATGAGGTTGAGTAATGAAGATTATCTTATTCACGGTACCGATCACGCTAGGACAATAGGCCGTAGAACGACTGGTGGCTGTATCAGTCTGTATCCAGAAGATATAGCAAAGTTATTTAGTATGGTTCCGTTGGACACCAAGGTGACCATAGTCAATCAACCTTTCAAAGCGGGCTGGTTAAAAGGCCAACTCTATTTTGAAGCACATAGGCCATTGCGTGAAGAACGCTTCCGTTACGCCGGTCATTACGATAGTTTATGGAATGAAGCGCTAAACAATGCTATCGCAAAGCATACTGCTAGTATAGATTGGAACACAGTACAAACTTTAGTTAAAAACGAAACGGGTGTGGCAGAAGTAGTTTGGCCAGTGGCTGTGGTGGCCGCAACACCAGCACAACCGGCGGCGGGTTAGTCCATATATGACGGAGACTGAGGCCTGCTCATGCATACGTATTAAATTACACACCTCTACTGCCGCGGCAGCCTGAAATTCAAATTTTTAAAATCCACAGGATGAGTCGAACGATAGGGATTGATATCTAAACCGCCGCGCCGGGTATAACGACCGTAAACACTTAATTTTGTAGGTTGGCATCGTTTCAAAATATCTACAAAGATACGCTCTATGCATTGTTCGTGAAATTCATTGTGATTACGGAAAGAAACGATATAACGCAATAAACCTTCATGATTGATTTTATTGCCTTCATAGTTTATTTGCACGCTGCCCCAATCCGGCTGATGTGTGACTAAACAGTTGGATTTGAGCAGATCAGAATACACGCTTTCTTTAACCACAGTGTTTTCGGTGTGTAAAAAATTGGGGTCAGTATTATAAGTAGAACATTCTATATCGAGTTCATCTAAACACATGCCCTCAAAAGCTGTTTTCATAATGGGTATTTGCGCTGAATTCAATGGATGCAGCGTCACGTTTACAGCACTGTGCAGTCTAGGTTCTAAATCTTTCTGAATGGTTTGTATGACATCATTCGTAGATTTAAATTTAAACTGATTAAAGGAATTAAAATACAATTTCAGGGATTTAGATTCAACAATAAAAGGGGAGTTGCAATCATAGGTTATTTCAGCAATGGCAACGATAGGCTTACCTTTTTCATTGAGCCATGAGACCTCATAATGATTCCAACAGTCAAAACCCATGAAAGGGGGTGCATCAGGAGCTATACCAATTTCTAAGCGTTTACCCGCTCTAGAAATAGGGCATAGATAGTCCGCACTATAGCTTTGTGGATAGGCAGTTTTTTTGCCTAGTTCGGAGTTGGTAACATCATTTTGGTTTTGTTCCGAAACAGTATTCATTGTATTTATCTTCAAATTTTATAATAAAGAGATTCAATTTTAGCCAATTTAGATAAAAGAATCAAGTACAAATGAATAAACCGAGCCGCGACGGTAAGGCCATACCTTCATATATAAATCTCTGTGGACCGTCATTGCGAGAATACCGTTTCACAGGTCTAGTGCGAAAACATGGGATTCGTAACGGTATTCGAAGCAATCCATAATTTTCGACAATAAAAGGAGCTTCTATTTACAGAAAAATTTAAAAAAAGCGGATTTTTATACGGGATATACTTTCAATGTTAGTGCGTATAAAGAATCACTTCTTTTAAGCCGCCAATTTCAACCCTATGATGCCTATAACGATGAAGCTCACAGCGATCATGCGAGCGGCAGTGGCTGGATCTTCAAACCAGATGATACCCACTACAAAAGCACCTACAGCGCCTATGCCAGTCCAAACCGCATAAGCTGTACCCATGGGGATCGCTTTTTGCGCTAAGAATAGCAAGAAGCCACTTGCGGCCATGGTAGCAATAGCAAATAAAGCCCACCAGCGATTGCCAGCTGCTAGTTTTAAGCCCACAGGCCAACCGATTTCACAAACGCCGGCAAGAAATAAATAAAGCCAATTTATCATTAGTAACTACTCGTGTTTTAATTGGAAGAAGCTCATGTTGGTGTATTAGAGTATATCTCAGCCATCCGCTTTGATCCATCCGCTCCCTAACGGTCGCGGCTCGGTTCATCCATCTATAACCGAGCGTCGACCGTTAGGGAGCGTATAGGAAGAATAGTTACTATCTTCGATATTATAATATAGCGGCAATGAGTAATCTTAACCTTTCACCCAGGTTTGAGTACGGCCTAATAAGGAAACGCCTATATAACCACGTACGTTCAACGTTTTACCATCGGCACTAGGAGTGATTGTACATTTATAGGTTTCACCGCTTTCAGGATCGGTAACGGTTCCACCAGACCATGAACCATCGGCATTTTGTTTTAAGCCTTGTACAATCATTAAGCCGATCAGAGGTTTATCCTTCAACGCGCCCGTACATTTTGTGCAATTTGTTTCATTCGGGTTACTGACATTCTCTTTATAGATTTTTACGATTTCACCATTTAAAGTATCGCCGCTTACAGACAATTTGACGATGGATTTTGGCTTACCGGTCTTATCGTCAATAGTAGTCCAACGGCCTTCAGGAGAGGGCAGCGCCGCTTGAATTAAAGCTGAAAATACGAGAAACAAAACAAAAACTATAGAACGGGTTGAAAACTTCATATAAAGACTCCTTTTTAAGTGTAGATAAAACCAATCCTTATCGCTTTCAAAGGCGATGTTTTATCATAGCTTATTTTAAGCATTATGGGCAAATACGCAATCCTTGTGCAGATTTACCACTACTTGATTCAAAATGAGCCTAAAATATTATATATTAAAATCAATGGGTTAAATTAATTTGTAAAAATGATGTGCTCTATTGTCATCCAGGGGATGAGATGGTAAAATAGATTCAAAATAGGACATATGAGTATTTTTACCCTATAGGGTTTAATTTATATCGTAGGTCCAGATTAATTATTAGAAGATTGTAGTGAAGGTGAGTTATGAGTAGTCGAGAGATCGATCTAGTCCGATTACGTCAACAATATGGCTTAGGTGCTAATCCGCCAGAGAATTACGCCCTTTACGCGCCGCGAAGTAATGCCCGCTTTGCTCAGCGGCTTATAAACGCTAAACAAGAACAAGCCAAAGAATATTTTACTTGTGTTGACGCTTATGTCACTGCAGCCAATACTTATGCGGACTTACTGAAGAAGGAAGATGAGCAACAAGAATCTCAACAACTTACAGACCAAAGGGACCAACTGTCTCAGGCACTAGGGGAAATGTGCACTGCATATACCAAACTCAGCATCTCCGATGCAAATTCAATAGACATTCCACGTGCTACAAATGAGGGAATGCAAATTGTTTTTGAGATGTGTGCGCTATTTTTGGCAGCAACTTTTATAGTGACCCCTAATTTAGCGATGGTTATTGCAGAGCAGGCCGTTGCCTGTGGATGGAATCTATTTGATGGTAGTGCTGGGGCCGCCAATGTTTATTACAGCGAAGAAAGAAACAATAGTCATGATAAATTTTGGGATAAGGCACAATCTGTTTCTGCCGCGCAATTGTTGCTTGCAACAACTATCAATACCACCTATTTGATCTTCGAATTATTGGCTAAAACGGGAATCGGTTTGGCGAGTACGGTAATCAGTAATCTTCCTGCTGCCTTGGGGGTGTTAAATGGTCCATCTTTTGCGCTTTGTATGCTGGTTTCTGCTCTTCAATCGTATGATGATGAATGTGAAGCTAAGCTCAAAAGTCTAGATGTGGAGTATTTCGAGAAAAGCTGTAGAGAGGCGATTAAGAATGAATATAAAAATTTATTACCAGGCCAAACTTGGCTACAACGATTGACGGGAAAGATGCCCTCACAAGAGCAATTCAATAAAGCTCATGAAAGAATACAGCAGTTAGAAAAGGATGCAGAAGCGCTACAGTGCTATCAAAAATCCGCTGAGAAAAAACTACCTGCCAATGATGAGGAGCGTCAAAAAATCATTTACGCTAAGCTACTCATGGATAGACAAGCCGAAAAAGCAGAAGAACATCGTATGAATGGCCATATTTGGTCTGCAGCAACTGTGGTAATGATAGCAGCTTGTCTTCCGATGCCAGCAATGGTTGCTGGAGCGGTCATGTTTGGTATACTCGGCGTGGGTGCTGTGAAATTGGGGCAGGCACTAGGGTCGAGAATAGGTGAAGATTATAGCGAGGAAGCGGTGAAAGTTAGTAGTCGCAGCGAAGAGGAGCTATTAACAGACGCGTTAAAGGCAAAAGTAACAGCTATTACTACAGAAAGCCCCCATGTAGATGTTGACGTTGTAGCAATCAAAAAGTACCTGTCTAAAGAGCACCGACAAGAATTGATCAATGCAGAGGCAAGAAAAGATTACAGTGTTCGACTATATCTTGGGCGTAAGGCTGAGAATGCTAAACAAAAAGTCAGCAATCTAGGCAAATCAGTTTATTCATTCTTTAGTAAAGCACTAGAATCTCCGTTTAATAAAGAGCCAGAATTATCCGTGGAGCATGCGGCAAGAGGATATATTCTAGTAAATAGCGTGCCGAATTAGCTAAAGAATTCTTCAATTGAACTGGAGTGAATATTAAGAATTCGTTGGTTTCTGGAGCAGACCCAGACATTATAGGCCCTCAGCAGAGAGTTTTCAGAAATTTCACACAATAAATGAAGAAGAAATACGCTTTTTTCGGTAAATTGGTGTAAAAAATATACTAAATTGAATTTATTAATAATTTCTTAATATTTCCTTAATAATCGTTTGATAAAATGGGAAAAGTGGGATAATCCTCAACCGTCCACAAAGATAAGAAGGGGTTCAATATGGCTACAGATAGAAAGCTTACAAGACAAGAACAGCAGAAACAAAGAGCTAGGGACAAAGAACAAGCGAAGCAGTCATTAAGAACATTTCTTTCGGGTTTAAAAGAACAAAAATTAACATATACTGTTCAATATGTAGCTAGCAGCCAGTTTAAAAATGAAAACGGATCTGAGTCTAAAAACTTTGCAAATATACACGGTTTTTCTGTAACCATCTATATTGGTGAAACATTGGATCAATTGGAAGGGGGATATCCCTGTAAGATCTTTATGGATGGAGTACCCGATATTCTGTTCTATGTGGATGTTGTCGATTACAACAAGCATGAAGTGCTTAAAAAGCCTAGTTCAAATAAACCTGTTACGGAAGAAGTTAAAGCTTTACAAAAAGAATTTATATCAATTAAAGAAGAAGCAGAAAATCCGGATAATATTGAAGATTGTATCAGTAAGATATCTAAATTTAATCAGAATCTTATAGAAAGTCAGCATAACGATGTTATGAGCGATGCGGACAGAGAAGCATTTGCAGTAATGCAGAAAGAAGTCCAAGAATTAGGGGCAAAGATGCTGAAAGTGCAATCTTATATTAGTTCTTTGAAAAAAGAATTAGTCGCAGCAGAAGAAGAAGCTCAGAAGATTGAAGCCGAATCACAGGCTAAAATTTCTCTTTCACAAAAAGAAAAAGATTCGCAACGCGAAGATTTTATGAAGAAGATTAGCATTATTAAGAAAGAATTTATCTCGAAGATTGAAATTGAAGTTCGATCTATGAGTTCTTTTCTGTCAGGAATTGCTCTGGATTTAGTAGCAGAGGCCTTTATTCTTCGTGACGTTAAATTTGCATTTAATGAAGCTGAAGATAGCAGCGCAATCTTAAGATGTATTAATGAACTTGAGCAATATAAGAGTGGCGAAAAATTTAAACCTAGCCAAGAGTTTATTGCTGAGGCGGATAAAATTTTAGCGTCAATGCGCTTGACTCTAGGAAAAATTATTGAATTTGAAGAGAAGATTCTTACTATAGAAAATGATATGGAGTTTGAGGTAAAGGTAGAGGAGTTTAGAAATCAACTGAAAGTTAATGATCATTTAGCTCATGCAAGAATCTATGCTATTGTAGATGGCTGTGCAGTTGACAAAGTGTTTGCTAGACAAGAGGTGCAGCGTAAAAAAGTTGAACCCTTTAAAAGTAAACTTGAACAGATTAAAAAAGATCTGATTGTTAAACCAATGCAGCTTAGTGATGATGAAGTAATTGATAAAGTGCTAAATATAGGTTCTCAAGTCGTGGACCTTATTTCTGGCGATGACGCATCTGCAGAAGATGCTAGCATTGGCTCTTTTGTTGGAAAAATAGATCTTAAAATAAAAGAAGAACAGGATCCCCTTGTTAAAAAAGAACTCACTAAGATTAGCAATGAAGCTAAGACTTTATTGCTGATAAAAAAACTTGAGCTTATAGAATGTAGAGTAGGCTTGGTTCTTAAGGATGACCTGGATATTGAAGATTCATTAATAGAAGAAATGAAGGAATTCTTTACAGAGCTTAATGCAGATAAGGAACTTTTTGAAGACTTCCCAAATAGTATGAGGCAACTTCTTGACGTTGAAGAAAGAGCTAAAAACGTACAAAAGCGCATGCATAAAAAGCAGGCCGAGAAGAACCAAAGAATTATTGTCGAATTTAAAGCAAAACTCGAGTCGATTAAGCAAAGAGAATTTTTAGCTGGTTCTATAGATGATTTCATAGTGGAAATATCTGCAGTAATATCAACTCCAGATAAAGAACCGGTCGAGGCCGAGCTGAGTAAAATAAAAGAAGAGGCCATAGCTGAAAAGAACAGACTATTTATTGCGGGTTTGCAAGAAGAATTGGTTTCGATCCAAAATGAAAGTTTCTTTTCTGCATCTATAGACGACTTTATATCAAGAATATCTGCTGCAATGTCAGAACCAGAAAATGAAGCGGTTAAAGCTGAGTTAAATCAAATTCTGGCAAATGCTGTAATTGAAAAAGAAAAAATGCTTGATAAATTTAGGGATGAGTTGGCTTCCATTAAAATAATGCCTAGTTCAGAAGCTCTAGTGGATGGTATTTTTTCTTCCGCCCCAATCGATGCGTTCATTCTAAAAATAACTGAAGAAATATCAAAGCCAGAAAATGTGCTAGTTAAAGATAAGCTGATTAAAATTAAATCAGAAGCTGAAGTCTTGAAGGTCATACATCCATATCAGGAAGAGTTTGATGCTATACAACGAGATGTAATTGCAGCGATGGATGCAGAGCCAAGTAATGCTGCTGAAATTGTGGGGAGAATTGATGCTTATGCGCGTAAAATTTCAGAAAAAACAAAGTTCAATCATTATGGCTCAAATGATGTAGCATTGGGCCTTAGAATTGGATTTGGAGTTCTTCAAAGGAAGGTTGAAATCTTAAAAAGCAATCTTAAAAAGTATATGAGTGAAAAGCCTAGATTATCTAAATTCCAGAGTGAACTGGAGTCTAAGATTTCTTTACAAAATCGCTCCACGCTTCTGCAGGAAAAAGAAGCGGAGTATAAAAAGACAGAAGAAGAATTTAAAATATCTGAGGCTGACAATCAGCTTTTAAAAAGCAAGTATCCTGCTTTGAGCAATGAACGTATAGCTAATGATAGAGATGTAAAAGAAAACTCTGAACGTATTGCTGAGAATATCGCATCGAAAGAATCGCTTAATGCTCTTATTGTAAGTAAGACCGCTGCTATTGACGTAGTTGCTGGTGAAATAGCTAAGGGTGAGGGCCAGATAGCATTAGTAATCGATGAGATAGCGAAGTTAGGACAAAATATTTCAGATAAAGAAAAGAAAATTTCTGATAAAGAAAAGGAAATCTCTGATAAGGAAAAGGAAATCCTTGATAAAGATGAGAAAATTAGTGATATAGAAAAATATTTCGAGGCCATGAATGATATTGGTGCTAAACTAAAGTCTAAAGAAAGAGACAAGGCTGCGCTGGAGGCCGAAAAAAGTCGTAATCAGGAAGAGGTAATGGCTATTGATCTAGAAATTGAAGCTATAGATGAAAATGCATTGAAAAGAAAGATCGAGGATACAAAAGCTAAGATTACAAATCTAGAAAGTGAGCGTGATTCTAAGGACAAGGTCAGCTTAGAAGCAGAGATTGAAGTCGCTCTACAAGCTATTGATACTCTTACCGAAAAACATGCCATTTTTTCAGAGAGTACTTTGCGAATTATTATTCGTCCATGGCTCTGGGCTAAAGCTTTTTTTGGTCAGTATAAACCTATGGAAAAAGCACTTGTCGATGCTAAAAGAAAGCTAAATGAATTGAATCTACGTAATGATAGACCGATCAGCAAGGAAGAAATAGAAGAAATTGTGGGACTATTCAAAGATGATGTTATGCCGCCGAATGAGCCGCTATCAAGTAAAGAACAGGAACGTATTAGGGCTGTACAGCATGCGATAGAAGACGTCCATCAGAAATATACTACTAGTGTTGGTGATTCATCCGCTGAACTGCGTCAAGCTGAAGCTGAAAAAGAAGCTCTTGAACTTCAGCTTGGAGAATCTCCTTCTAATATAGATAAACTTCGTGAGAAACGTATCGCCATTATAGAGAGAAATAGAACGATTCGTGAGCAATTAGAGATTTTATATGGCTCTTCTGATAAAGGAGATGGCGAGATTAAAGTGTTGGAGAAGCAATTCGAATGCTCTAAAGTAGAGCTAACTAAAAAGTTGAATGAGATAATTGAGTCTGATGTAGCTATAGAACGCCATTTATCCTTAGCTATACAAGAAAATTCTACTTGTAAAAAAACTACGGAAGAAGCAATAGCTCGAGTTCAATCTGAAAAAGCGCGGCTGCTTGAAGAAGTAAAAGAAACCACTGAAACTAAGTTGCGCTGTGAAGCTGAAAAGTCGAAATGCGATTCTGAACTAAAAGGATTTAGGGAGGAAAAGGTTATTTTGGAGAAAGAAAAAGCCGAACTTCAGCAGCAATATACCGGTTTTGTAGCAAAAGAAATTCAGCTCTATGATGAAGCTAATTTGTTTTCAGCAAAGGAAAAGGCTATTAGTGAAGACATTGCGAAATCAAAAGTTGATGTGAGTAGTTCTAATCTAAAGACAGAAACACTAGAAAGACGATGTGATGAGCTGAAGGAAGAAGTTGAAGCGCTTAATAGCCAATTACTACCTAGACTTGCAGAGCTTCCCAGTATTGAGAATGATATTGAAAGTCTTAAACGACAGACCCTAGAAGGGCAAGGTATTCTTGATGCTGCGAAAAGTGCAATTCAGAATCCAGTAGTAGACAGTTCGGCTCTTGAAGCAGATATTTTGCTTCAAAATGAAAGCAAAACAAATGACCACCACCGCAGCAGCAGATCTTTCAGTGTTGGTTCATTTGTGCCTGAAAGTGAAGATGCGAACCCCATATTAAAACGTAGTCAATCTGTTAATGATTTAAAACAATTTGGAACATCTGTACTTAGTACTCATCTATCATCTTCAGAAGCTGGGCCTTCAAGCTTAGGTAAAGCTTCAGAAAAGGATACTCCAGCTTTAAGTAACGTTGATATATACGAGGGTGAATTTAATTCGCCTGCGTCTGAAGATGTAGCTCAATCAAAACAGGCAAATCAACCGGCATCGAAAGTAGAGGCTGTAGTGACTTCCAATCTCGAGGCGTTGTCTCCTAATGTTCAAGAACAACGAGGCCCATCTGTGCGCAGAACCCCGAGACCAAGGCATATTACTTTTGATGAAGACGGTATACAGATTAAGCGAACAGCACAAATGCCAGTATCATCCTCAACATATAGCCATGAGCCCGTTGCTGTATCTGAGCCATTCCGACTATTTGTAATCCCATCATCTTCTTTAGTGTTTATGAAAGACGGCAGTATTAAAGGGAATGCCATAGTTTTAGCGAACGATAATATTGCTTATTTTGTCATCGATGGTAGATTTGTGAAGAATAGTGATGGGACTGAAAAATCTGTAAGAATAAGCGCTAGACAAGCCGTAGCGCTATGCGAAAAAGGGCAATTAGCCCCTGTGCAGATTACAAGCCACATAGGAGTTTGTAGCCTTATTGAGGAAGCCGCAGAGCGAGGCGGTTACAAGCTTGATTATGATAGTGCTGCGCAGAGATTAGCCGAACGAATAGCATATGAACAACGAAAGAAACAGGAAGAAACTGAGCAAGCTAAGCAGAAAGTTGAAGATGCAGCACTAAAAGGTGCTGAAGTGCGAGAATTAATGAGAAAAAGTAGTATGGAAGCAATGCTGCAAAAAGAAAGAGAAGAAAAAGTACGGACAGAAGTAATTATAAAGCAAGAAGAAGCGGAGAACAAGAAGAAACAAGAAGAACAACAGAAGAAAGAGAGCGAACCCAAAGAACGGAGATCCCTGGAAAACTCATTTACAGATAAACTGACTGAACTTAGAGAACAGCAGGCCAAGGAACGTAAAGAAAATGAGGAAAGGCGAGCTGAAGAGCTTAGTGCGCTAAAAACTTTTGGTGCGCTGACACTTCATGCTGTGGCTGAGACTTCTAGAACCATGTCTCCGCAAGAAACAGCACTGAATTCTATTAAAGGATTGATTATACCCGTGTCGCAACTTTTGAGACAGATAAAGAGTCTATCTCTTCGTGGAGATCTAGAACATTCACAAGTACAATTTAACACACAATTAGAACAGATATTGGAAAATTTAAATCGTCTTTCACAAACACACAATCCTGATGCCGGCTATCTTTTAAAGTGCTTAAGACGGATTCAGGCTGATATTGAAGTTATGAAAGATGAATTTGAAAATCATAAGAAATTGTCTTTTGATGCGTGTATAGAATCATTGAATCAATGCATAGCTGCTTCTGAAGTTTGGGCCAATGCTTATGGATATGTAGATAACTTTGATAAACAGGATATCTCTGATATTGGCGTGTATCACAGGGAGATTGCTTCTTCACCGAAACCAGAACACAAAATAGCGGTGATGACCAATGAAGAAAAAGCAGAAGAACTGAAAAGACAGATTGCGGTTCAGGAAGCAAAGATTAAGAAACTATCTAATGTGCTTGAAGAATCTCAAAAACGTCGAAAAGCAAGATATCAACACTATATCCCCGCTATTTTGTTTAAACTTGAACGGATTCGCGGTGCGTTGCGTAAAGCTAATGAAACAATGCCAGGAGCAGAGTTGGTTAGTATAGCCGCACTAAAACATCTTGCCTACAGAGTAGAAAAGCTTAACCCAGACGCAAATAATGTAGATGCATTTTTAGCAGAGCTAAAAGCTATCAGGGTTGAAATGATAGGGTTAAAGGAGAAAATTAAAAATTCTAGACCTTTTATAGATACTGATGTTCGGTATACGACGGTGTTTAAAGATTTTGATAGATTTTTTGACATAGTACCTGATGAGCTTGTTCCTAAATCAGAAGAAAGAGCTTTTGTGCGGAATTATAATGGATTGCCAGAACTTGAAATTGAAGGTAAAGCACTTAAACAGGCTATTCAAGAGAAGAAAAATTTAGAACATGAGCGTAACGCTATTTTAACACCAAACTCAGCTAAAGCGGATGCTATGTTGCAGAAAGCAAGAAAAGCAAGAGAAAAAGGAAGAGATAACTCGGCAGGAAATCTTGTTGCTTGTAGAAGCGCTATGTTGAGTCCTCCTCCTAGTAGAGAACGTTCCCTTATTTCACCATCGTTATCTAAGCGTCTAGGTGCGGATTGGTAGCCTCAATTTGAAAGTTACCGCGTAGAAACTTGCTTTTCTCGCGGTAGCTTTTTATAATTAGCACAAAATGGACTGTATTTAAAACATGTATCGAACAATCGGTTCGCTAGGAAAATTTTTATGAGCACGTCAGAAAAAGATTTATTGCCATTAACCTTAAAAAAAATAGGTAATATGTTAACCCCACGTTTCTTTTATAATGCTTTAGCAGCGGCAATTCGCGAGAAAGAAAAGTCTATTATAGATGATGAACAGTGTATTAATGATTGTGATCTGGAAGTTCTTCCTGAGCTTAATACAAAGCTGACCAACTATAGAGCGCATCTTATGGCGATATCAGGTAATGATAATATAGAAGAAATAGAACAATTCAAAACTGCAATTAAAGAGAAAAAAGAAGAGATCAAGCTTATTAATGAATATGTCACGCAGCTAAAAGAAAACATCAAAATTGCCAAAGAAGAATTAGTACAATTAGAAGCTAAAAAAAAAATAATGGGAATGGCATCTAAAAGGGGCTTTTTTCAAATGCCCCAATATAGGCTTGAAGTCGGACCAGAGTCTGATAAAAAGCACCTATCACAAAAAACAAAACCGCCAGCCTCCCCAAAGATGCGTACCTAGGTACGATACCATTATCCAGCTATAAATCTTAATCGCCAAAGAAGTTTTACAGTAAGCCGATGAACGTGGCTATTTCAGATATTAAATCAAAAAAAGTAACCGCTTTTTAATTTAAACCGAACGATTAACAAATTAATTTAGTTCACTTTTTTAGGCATATTCAGGTCTAAATAAAGATTTTAAATATGCCTACACCCAAAAAACACGAAAGAAACATTCTTTGTTCCGCAAATCAGTATGAAAATTACACTATTTAGGGTTTATTTATAATTTTTTTTTAAAATATAAGCATTTCGCACTATTATTTAAGATAAGTGTTTGATATTATAAAAGGCGTACAGATCTCACACCAGAATCGATCACAGGGATAAGAGAGGTGCCAAAATGTCAGCGAATCTACATAGCATAGAAAGAAAAAAATTAGAACTATTGAATTATATTCTTGACAGAAAAAACATGGAAATAGCAATAAGTTATCGCTTTCAGAGCTTGGCTGATGTCAGCGAAGTCAATGCAATTAAAGAGGGTGTCAGCACAGTTTATATAGGGGAAAAAAAAGACGGAGAACAAAATTACCCTTGTAAGATTTGTGACAAAAATGGAGTAGTTGGGGAGCTATTTCATATTAGTGACTCAAAGTACAAAGAGATCCAGGCAAAGGGGCTCGCTCTTTTAGGGAATATTCTTAAGCAAAAAAGCCTACAACCAGAAACTGGCTATCGCTTTGAAATGTTAGCTGATAGCCGTGCAGTTAATGCGAAAGCAGAAGGTAATGGTACGGTTTATATCGGAAAAGAAGAAGTCAAAGGCATGGGCTATCCCTGTAGGGTTTTTGATACAAAAGGAAGGCGGACAGTTCTATTCTATATCTCTGCAGGGACGGCCAATCATATTGAAAAGCTTATTCGAGCAGAAGAAATTAAAATAAAAGAGCTTGACAAAGAGGTCTCAGAAATTCTTGGGAAAGGTGTGGCAGAAGTAGTCAGCGAATTTAAAGCGGAGCTCACGCAGTTAAAAGCGTTTGAACCCAATAGTCCCAAGGAATATCAAACTGCTATTGTCAAAATAGATAGCTACTGTAAGGCAGTTAGCACAAAAGCGTCAGAATATAAGGAAGTGCTAGATCGAATATATCAGCCTATGCAGCAAAAATATGAAACAGTATTTTCAGACCTTCAAGCCGAAGCCGAGCAGTTAATCAATAAATTAGCTAATAATGTTGCAGAAGCAGAAGGGCAAGAGAAAAAAGCAGCGGCAGAAGCGAAAGCGGCAGAAGCAGCAAGAAAAAAACAGAGTCATGAGACATTAGGTTTGATTCTTCGGCAAAAAGTTTCAGGTTACCACTTTCAAATTCTGGGTAGTCATGAATTAGGGTTGCCCAACCAACAGGAAAAAAATACGGTATATGTAGAGGTTAATCATCACGATGACCCTCAGATTGTAAATTCATACCGTTGCAAAATAGTAGACAAATTTGGAAAAACACATTGCATATTCAGTGTTAATACAAGTAGTCAAGAACACGTACAACTGCAAATTATGGTTGAGAGAAAAAATACAGTCGACTTGCTTAAAGCAGAATTTAAGCAAATACAGGTAGATTTTTTCGAGGCACAAAAAGTTGAATCATCCCAGGAAAATATTCAACAATTTGAATCGTGTATAAAACAACTGAAATTGTATATAGAAAAAATAGAAAATGCAGATGCCGAGGTTAAAGCTGAACTTAGCAATATGCAAAAAGAAGCCGAGGTGCTATTAGATGCAATGCACACAGGCCAAGAAATAATTATTCAGTTTCAAAAGTTTTTAGAACAGGCTAAAATGGAAAACGATATCATACATCAAAAAGAATTTGTTTCAAGGATGGATGTGCCCAATATTAAAAATGAAAAGGTTAAGGCTAAAGTACAGGCGATATTAGGAGAATTAACGGTCGAAGCGACAGACATAGCGACTATTGCTGCCCAATATAGAGAAAGATTAGATACATGCAGAGATCAAGATGGAATAGATGAATGGGGAATAGTTTTTTCTTTTGCTATAAAAAGCATCAAAAATAAAGAAGTTCAAGAGGCTCTTGGTAAAATTAAAGATGACATGCTAAAGAGAGCAACCGCAAAATTAGAAGAAAAATTCAATGTGCAACAGCAGAAAGAAAAAAGAGAACAAACACAAAAAATTGAAAAAGCGGGAAGAGAATTTGATGGTATCTTGAAAGCGCAAGAGAGCAAGGAAAGACATGGAATAATTTACGCTGGTCATCGTTTCGAGGTACTAGAAAATACAACATCAATCGATTCAATCAAACATGATTCTAATGTGGTTTATGTGTGGGCAGAAATTAATGGGGATGTAGCACAATATCATTGCAAGATTTTTGATGGGAGTGGTAACTCAAAGGACTCATTCAATATTAAAAAAAGCGATTATGAAAAAGTTAAGAGAATTGCTGCCATACAAAAAATTATTGCTCAATTTAGAGAGGAATTTAATGCGATTAAGAGCGATGTTTACAGAACTGAAGAAAAGAAAGAAGAGGGTGGTGTTTTTGAACAATTCGCGCAAGCCTTTTCTGAGGCGCTTAGTTTTAATACGGTAGCAGCTGAACAAATTGAAAACAACAAAGTGATTGAAAATTTTCTGGCGAGGCTGTCTACCGAAAAGAAAAAAGCAGATACTCTTCTTAGAGCCGAACTAACTAAAATTGAAAAAAAGACTAAAGTATTAAGAGCTTTATTGGAACTCAAAAAAGACTTTGATGAGATAAACAACCAAATAGCTTTGGTGCGAAGAGGTGAAAGAGAAGTTGACAGTGAATTGATGGAAAAGATCAATGTTTATGCGCGAAAAATTTCGAGAGAATTAGAACAGTGTAAAGAGAGGTTATCTGATTCGGTGTTAACTGCAGAAGAAAGAGCCCTCATTGAAAAAGAGCAGAAACAACTGATTGCAATTCAAACTGTAGTTGATAAATTATTGTTTTCTGCAGGAGATAAGTGGCAGCAAAAGATGACTATGGCTGGCTATACTTTTAAAACCTTATCAGAAGATGGCTACATTCTAAAACGTAAGGAGATTTACATTTCAAAAGATGGCTACTATGAAGTTTATCCTGAAAAAGCAAGCAGTGAACTTGATTATAAGTTGCCGGATTGTAAGTTGCCGGATGGATTAATTGATCGGCAACGATTTCATGAGCAACTTACAGATCGCCATTTTCAACGTGCTGTTTTAAATCATCTAGCTGATCTAGGAAAAGTTTTTTATAGTGCGCAGCAGGATTGGGAATTTGTTCTAGATAATCTTTGTCAAGTTTTAAACCAAGCGAATGATTTTTTTAAAAAGAATGCCTCAAACATGACTACTTTTCACCAAGAACTAGAAAAGGTAGGTATTTTTTATGAAGCGGGAGCAAATCAAGGAAAAGGGATATATAAGCTTAGATTGGATGAAGCAGCGAATGTTATCAATTACAGGCGTTATGTTTGTAATGAAACATCTTTAATAAATGCCGCATTAGACCATAAAGGTTCGGCTGAACGAGGGCGTGCACTTGCAGACCTTCATGCTAAGAAATTTCAGCTTGAAGAAGCTGCTTTTAATGATTTATCAAATATTCCAGCAGAGGTGCAAGTTGCCATTGATAAAGTGAGTAAATTTTACTCGACAAGTATTAGAGCATTGTTTTCTGGAATAACTGACGAAGATCAGATAAAAGCAGAAGCGATGTTAAGTAAACAAGAACGAGGTTCTTTTGAACATACTAAAGGTCTTATTAAAAAATATGAAGAAGAAACCAAAAAATTGTCTTCTTTAGAGGCTACAACATCTTTGAAATCAACCGCAGAAATACTTCTGTCTCAAAAGAGGCAAGAAGTTAAAACGATTGAGCGAGCAATGTTAGAAATAACCGAAAAAAAACAGCTGCTTTCTAAAAAGCTTGCAGATAAAGAGGCTGAAGCGAAAAAAATAGAGACAGAATTTAATGCAATAGGGGAAAAGCTTAAAGAATCAAGCGAGAATATTGCACTTTTAGATGGACAACTAAAAGAGGTGGATGTCTATTCTGAAAGTATAGAAAATCATTTTAAAATTGGGCTAAAGAAACTAATTACTGATTTTGTTGCTAAAAATAAACGATTTGCACAGCTGCCGCCTTCTTTATGGACGAAAATTTTTAGACCTGCCGGAGATGAGCAGCTAGCAGCGCGTTTAGCTGAAATAATCAGTTTTATAGATGGCAAAAGAAATGATATCGAACTTGAAGAAATTAAAGGGCTACTTTCCGCAGCTATTGAAGGGTTTAAAAGTGATAATGACAAACGCCCTTTTTACTCGAAAATAGGGGAAAGGGAGCTTCATGCTTTAGACAACTTTTATCGGGAGTTCTATATCTTTGTAAATGACAGTAAAGCAATTGTTCAGTTTAAAAAAGATTTACTAGTTATTCGCCACGGTGATGAGAAGATTATGGGAATATCTTTGGCACAAAAGAGGGAGTTGCTTGAACAATCTCAGGCTAAAGAAGTCGCAGTTTCTCAAGTTCACCAAGAAACAGAGATTGAAAAAGGGAAGATTGAGCTTCTTGACAGTCAATTCTTAGAACATGCTCAGAAAAAAGATAATTTAGAAGAAGAGATTGAATCTATTGAGAAAAAACAAGAAAATATGATAAAGCAAAAAAAGGCCGTTGAGGAAGCTATAAAAGAACTTGCGGATCGTAAATTAGAACTTAAGTCTACTCAAAATTTTCGTCATAGGCCATTATCACAATACTCTAACTCTACTCCATCATTGAGCCGTAGAAATTCTGACCCAATTCAAGCTATTAGACCAGCTAGTGAGAAATCATTGTCATCGCCATCTACGCTTACTATGGCGCAAGATCCGCTATCTTCAGCGGATGGTTATTCGATGTATGGGCTCGAAAATAAAGCTATTCCTACTCCAGATTCCCCGGTAATACCAGCAAAAACATTGCTAAGCGGTTCTTCGGTAGGATTCTTTTCTCCAGAGGCAACTCAAAATTCTGGAAAACCTGGGGATCAAGCATCTGAAGATCGAGCATCTGACGATAATTCTTGGTCTAGTTTCTTCTTAAAGGGAGTTGTTGAGCCCTGTAGAAGTTTTCTCAAAAGCGCTACTGACTTAAGTACTGTTTCTGGTGCGATACAACCAAGCAACCAAGCAAAAATACCGTCAAAGTGATTTAAATAATTAAAACGTGTATTTAAGTTCTGTTCTTTTTCAAGGCGCCCTGCTGCCGTTTTAGCAGGGCTTTTCTTCCATAATCTTAAGTTTCTTTATTTCAGAGCCCGTTTAGTGTAGACTGAGGCATATTTTAACTTTACTATTTTGGCCGGTCGCTCAAAGTTAATCAATGCTAATCTTTTTAAGCAGAGGATACAAATTAAAATGTTGGACGAACAAATCAAAAAGTTAGAAGATGAAATTAGCGTGGAAACGTTGCGTAAAAAAAAGAGAGAAGACGCTGTCGTTGCGTTGCAAAAGCAATTACAAAGCAACTTGCGTACTTTATGGCAGCGTCAATTAAAAGGCCCTGGTTTTGATTTAGCGAAGACTTTGATCAATAGAGATACAAACTCAATTGAAAGATTACAAGGTGAAATTGCCACATTGAAAGAGAATATTGCAATTAAAGAAATCGAGCTTGCAGCTAAGCTTATCACTAAAATTTATAAAAGTCCTTTTATTTTTCTTTGTGATAAAAGGCGAATGGAGAATTTTAACGATAATCAAAAAGAGAATATTAGTACAATAGTGTATTATTCATCGACAGGAATTTAAAAAGCCATAGATCTTTCTAGCCGTGGGGGATCATGCTAAATAGAAAAAATTTTGATCTTGACGCGCTTTTTGTACCGTGTAGATCCAGCGGGATGAGGGTATAGCCTAGGCCTTTCATCAGTAGTTTGCGCATGCGATCGGGCACCACTTTGCTAAGCAGAGAAGATCTGGCAAAAACAGAAAAAAATTGATTTTTAACTAGATCCATACCCAAATCTAAAAGGAGATCCTCTTTCTTCTTCTTTTTCTTTGTCATCTGCCTCTAGTTCCTCCGGGCTTGAAGGTATAACATAAAAAGGTTCTCTCTCTTCAGGAGGGGTATAGCATAAATCTTCATAATGATGGTTAGAAAAATAGTCTGAATCTGAATCTAAATCAGAGGGAGCGTTTTCGCTTTCTTGAAAATGTTCTTGTAAATGTCTATCAAATTGGGCTCCTACTGACGTGAATGGTTTAGGATTACTCTTGACTGGAGGAAACATCGAACAAGAAGATGATAATGATGACGACGATGACAATGCCGAAGATGATGCCGAGGAAGAGGATGATAACGTTGATGCAAAAGGAGGCGCTTTTGTCACAATAGACGATTCTGCTAATTCAGATTCCGATATATGCAATGCCGCTCTAAAGCTTTGAGCCCATTGTTCTAGTTCGTCGCAAAAACGTTCTTTTGCCTCTATTTTGTACAGATCAAACAGTACTGCCTTTTGCGTTGCATCGTCTCTAGGCTCGGGTGATTGCGCCACATAAGCCTCTAGAAGTAAGATCATGGCTTTAATATTACGAGTACGGACGGCAGTCAGCCAAGGTAATTCCCCTTTATCATCGAGTGTGGATACTTGCGCGCCATATTTCAAAAGAATAGCGACCATCTGCACGCTGATTCTGTCTTCTTGTGTATCTCTCTCTTGTCTTCCCAATATTAATGCTGAATGTAGAGCGGTAGTACCATTTGGTTTTGTTTCCAGATCCGCTTTATACTGACACAAAATTTCCACAATAGCGGGGTGTTTATTTGAAATGGCACATTGCAAAGGCGTTGCTGTTTCTAAACGCAATGGTTTCTTTTTTACGAAAGAGTTCATTTCAGGAAAAACTTTAACTAAGTCACTAAGCTGTTTCTTTTCATCGGTGGTTAATTCTCGCCTAGGTCCATCTGGGCTTACTTTAGCTTCAAGCAAGCATTTAACAATGCCCAAATGACCTTGCACACATGCTAGATGCAAAGGCGTTTCTTGCTTTGAGTTAATGGGCTCTAGAAAAGCTTTGTTCTTTATTAAAAATCGTACTAGCTCTATATTGCCTGTTTTAACGGCAAAATGTAGGGGAGTATTTCCTTCAGCATCACAAGGTTTGTTCATCGTATCTTTATTTAGGTACAGTTCAATACCCTCTAAATTGTCATTTAGAATAAGCCAGGTATAAAGGTTATGCCGAGCACCATGTCTACATAGTTTTACTGCAATATGTTTCCATGTTTCATATAAGGTTTGAAACTCACGTGGATCTTCATCTGGATGCGGATATTGTTCTATGAATGATTGAGCTAAATTGAGCAGAGCAGATTGCTTATTGGCAGTAGAGCCTGCAGTATTCGGATCTTTCAAAAGTGCGGTTACAATGACGGCACGGCCTTTTTTACACGCGATATGTAGTAAAGGGAGGTCTTCCGGAACTGTAATGACTTCTTCATTAAGAAATGAGAAAAACTTAGTTTTGGATTCAACTTTTGGAAATGAGGTCACACAGTCTTTTTGATTTTCAAGCATCCATCCTACTATGATATCTGAGCCTTCTTCTACTGCAATCTGTAAAAGTTCACGCATTTTTTCTTTTTTTGAATCGTCATCGGGTAGTTGTGCTAAGCTCATTTTAAAAAGCTCAGTATCATTTAACAATAGAGCATTCTTAGGTTCTAGTTCAAGACCAAGATCAATGAGCCAACGAATAATAGGCTCATAGCGCTCTTTATCTTTCCGATATTTATCCTGAATCAGCTCATCTAATGGATTGACATCTGTTTTTCCAAGAGTGAGGATTGTGCTAACCACACCACCATTTTCATATACATAACGAGCAATATCAAAATGGCCGTGTAAACAGGCAAAAACGACAGAAGTACAACCACTTTCATTTCGTGAATAGGCCCTCCAAGAAAAATATTCAATTCCATATTTAATTTCTTCCAAATTTCCATTCTCTATTGCGAAGAAAAGAGTCTCATTATAATGTTGACCTCGTTCCCCTAAAGCCTGAACTTGTTTAGGAGCAAGATAAATGCGTATACCTTTTACGGATATTCCTTCCCAGAAAGCTTCGTTCTTAAAAGCACTTTTTTCTCTTAAATCTAAGGTATATTTTTGCATTTTAGCGCTGACTATAATATCGTGCATTCTATTACGAGCCAGCTCCAATTTGCTGTGCGCATGTTCCAATCTGCTGTTAGCCAGTTTCAATTTTTTATCATCACCATATAGTTCACCGCTAGCACGCTCTAATTGGCCACTGGCTTGCTCTATCTCGCTTTTTTGAATGAGTTTTTCTACTATCTGCAACCTTAAATCGAATTTCAAATGTATATAGCTTTCCTTTGCTATTTTTAATAAAATAGATTTTCTATGTTTAGGGTTTCTTAATAAACGAGATAATTCTTTGGCCGCAGAGATCTGCTCGCCCGAGAGAGCGCCTCTATATATGAGTCCATCCATGCCAAAAATAAGATAATCTTTATTCTTTTGTATGGAAATATAAATCTTACCTAATTTGCTTTGCTCTGCTGTGAGGGTTACTTTTTTTTCTAAAAATTCATCCGTTAATTCTATTGTATAGTATTTTAGTTCATTAAAGCATCGTTCTGCTTGTGTGTTTATTTCCTCTTCTGACAGAAGTTTTTCTATTAATTTTTCTGCTTCTAGAAAGTTATTTTGTTCAATTTCGAGTTCGATTCTATAGCGGATCAAATCTCGCCGTACTTTATTAACAGCCACTTCTAAGTCTAAAGGAAGTGCCCATTCTAGAGTGTGGTTTAACATAGAATGGATCTGTTTTAAAGTTTTGGTACTTTCTTCTTGAATCTCTTTCTTCTTTTCTGAGCGCGCTAGAAGATTTTGAATGGATGCAAGCCCTAAACCCAGTAAACGCTCTCTCAGCGCTTGAATTTTAATAGCCAAATCTTGTGGAAGAGGATCATTTTCCTTATTAGTTGGCATTAGAACTAAGAGGTCATTAAACAGTTTCAGCGCTGTGTATAAATTATCTGCAAGAAGATTTTTCTCTATTTCTTCAAAATAGGCTGCGCATAAATCACACCGAGCGTTATAGATAAGGCTAGTCAATTCGCTCTTCAACAGAGATTCTTCTTTTTCTGATTGTGCAAGTGCTAGATAAATCGCGCTTTGTTGTTCTGCTGTTAAGTCGTTTAACAGTTTTTTCTCCAAAGACTGTGCGTCGATATGTTTGTTTAGATCCGCTTCGAGCTTGTTTAGACGTTCGCAGTGTTTTACAGCGAATTCAAATATGTTTGAATCTTGGGCTATATCGGGGTTTTTATTGAAAGCACAGGCATCCATTCTTGCTCTGAATGTGTGGAAGATTTTAGTACGTTCCTCTAGGCGTTGTGTCCAGTCTTTATATTGTTCATCTTGTGCAGCCAAAATAAGCTCACTAGAAAGATCGGCCGCTAGACTAAATTCTTTTGCTTGTGATAACTGTACGGCAGAAATCCCTGTTTTTGTAAGCCAAGTGCCTGCTAAGCGACTGCGACTTAGATTGACATGCTGTAACGGAATGTTTCTGAGATCCAATTTACGTAAATCAAGATATGTTAGATCGATGAAAAATTGAGAATGGATAGATATTTCTAGAGGGATAATACTTTTACGCCAAAGAGCAAAATGTTTCTCCATGGTAGCAACGTAAGTTTCGACCCAAGCGCGTTTATTAGGCTGTGCCGCATCTTCAACGAAGTCTTTGACCATTTTTTTGCGGGTTTTTATAAAAGTTTGACGTGCTTGCTGCAACGCAATTATTGTTTTCTGATAGTTTTCTCCAGAATAAATTAATTTTTCGGCTTCTTCCTCTAGATGAAACTCTGTATCGCTTAATAGATGCCAAATAATAGTGTGTTTAGCCAAGACATTACGCAGATGTGGAAAAACTTCTTTTATTGCCGCTTCATCTAGTTGTTCAACTTCATCGTTATTAAGCGATAAAATTTTAGAAATCTTTTCTTTATCTGATTTCTCTAGATTGCTATTTATCCAAGCAACTGCCATCAGATACAATGTACGTTTTTCATTTAGGTTAAGAAGGGTGCCTCCGGCTACATAATGATTAAGAATAGTTAATTGAGCGAGCACATCAGGGAAAAGTGGGGAGCCAATAATGTTATCTAAAGTGATTTCTGTAAGAATAAATTCTTCCTTCATGGGGGATCCTATGTATGAATAAAGTTCATAACATGTAGTGTACAACAAAGATAGATCTAGTTCAATACTTATGATAAGCTCGAACGCAGAAAACCGAAGGAGTGAATTATGCCCATCCCCCAAGACTTGGAGCTGTTACCACAGCATCTAAATATTTTATTAGGTAGTGAATATCAAGCGCTGCCATCAGTGTTTTATGCATTGCAAACTAAAAACGAACATTCTATTTTAGAAGAAGATATTCATCTTGTTTTAGAAGAAGAACTTCTTGCTTTAGAAAAGGATGAACATCGTGCGCATTTAGCCACACTGTCTGGTTTGATTCATCCCGATGATCCCCCCTTTATCTCAGAGCCAGTGATGGCTGTAGTGAGGAAATGTTTACCTAGTTATCATTTTCAGTACGAAAATACACGCGAAACTTCTATACGTTTGGCTGCTGAAAAAGTAGTCACAGCAATCGCTGCGGTTAGTAATAGTCATTGGAGCCGGCGCGATTTAGCATTAAAAGAACTCATTGCTATTCAACAAGGTTATGAATCCATATTATCGGCTGGAGTCGAACAAATTCAAACGCGTGTTGCGGTAGCTATTTTAGAAGTAGGTTATTTTAGCTTAGATGTTGCCACGGCACGGCGATTGCTGTGTATATATGCAGATGGAACAGAGCGCCGCGAAAATGGCACGGGCGCTCACGCTGTGTGTTCAGCCAATGGTGGGCATTACAAGCCAGATCCTATTGTGGTCATTAATGGTGAAGGTAGAGCTATTGCACTCATTGATCCCGGAAAAGAATATGCTGCATCGAGCCTAATTCAATTGCCAGCGGGTAATCGACTGGCCGCGGCGCCTACGGGCTTGTTGAGTATTGAAGCCGTTCCTTTAGACAGAGCAGATGGTCATCGCACTACGGGTGGTATGGTTCAAGTGGGATTAAGCATTGAAGGGATGTGCCTTAAAAAGTTTATATCTTTACTAGAAGGACTGCGTTTTTTAAAAAGAAGAATAAGTGTAGCTACACTCATCCCTATTTTAGAAGATGCAAAACTAGGTTATAGCGAGTTGTTAGCGCAAGCTAAAGAGTATTTTCCTGAAGTTTTTGTTAAAACACCTGTAACGGAAGATGAACACGTAGCAATGGCCGCGTCTTTTGGACAATGCTTTGATCGCATTTGTGAAAAAAAAGCGTTAGAAGAGTGCTTTGAAGAAATTCAGAAGGCTAATGATCCATTGTTGTCGGATAATAGACGGGCAATTATTCTTAGAGAGATATATCAAGAAGGCATGCATGATTTAAGTGCCCTACAAGTATTGTTAGCCTTAATACACACTTATCCAGAGCTTATGCTTGGACAAAGCATTACAGCCATTGCCGAGATTTTAAAACTTCTTCCTTCTTTATTTGAACTATTCCCTAAACTAAGTGCTGTTGAAGCAATAGTAGAAATTGAGCGAGTTCTGACGGACTATTTAGATAAAGAAGCAATTAGCGGATTATTGGTTGGTTTATTATTGAGCTTACCGCAAGATGCTAAATTGGATAATTTTCGTGTACAACTTATCTATGATAAAGAAAGAAATCTGCAGCAATGTCGTATAGTCAGTATTGACAGTGACATGAGCCTAGGCATGCCATTTATGCAGGTGATTAAAAAAGAATCTGATGCGCCTAAGCTAGGGTTAACGATTAAAAACAGTTTATACTGGCTGCCGGAATTATTAACGCAATCTATTGATCCCAATGTATGCGCACGTTTACTGGCAAGCTCTGCACGCAGTCAGTGGCTAACTTGGTTATGCCTGGTGGCAAGGCGTAACCAAGAATATGTCGCATGGCAACAGCAAGGAGTGTTAAGCTCAAAGCAGCTTGAACGTCTGTTGGTGAAACTACCCGAGAAAACGCTTAATTTTATTTTAGCGCAATGGGAAAAACTACAGCTCCTTCTGAGGGCGAATTCGAAAATAACTCACGAAGATTTGTTAAAGGAGTTGTATCCCACAGTGGTGGCCGCTTATGATGTGATTGCGCAAGAAACTCAGGCTAAAAAGAAGAACCCTACCATTCGCGATTATGAAAAGACGTTGCACCTGGAAACAGTGGCTCATGGTTATTATCTGCTACCCTTTGAACCTCAAAAAGGTGTCGCAGAGCATGAAGGCGAAGTCTATAAGCTGTATGAACAAGATTTTTTGGGACAGCCTCAAAATGCATCGCCCAAAGGAACTGTAGAAATTAGCCAATTTGTTTTTAAGCTGCTGCGAACTGAGAATTGGGCTAAGCAAGCGGAGCCGGAACATTGGTTTTTGTTGCAAGCTTTTAGTTTATTACAGAATAGCACACGGCTAGATTGGGAAGAAGGCATGCCGTTGGAGGGGCGGCAGGAATTATGGCAACGTTGGCTGGTTGCGGCGATCAAACAAGGTTCCGTCTTTGTGGTAACGCATTTATTGAGTCTGGGTGCCAGCGTAGGAGTACCTATGGATGAAACGCTTAAAACACCCCTACATTATTTTTGTGAAATGTATTTATATTACTCTGATCTGGCCACTGTAACTGCCATGGCGGAAGTATTATTAACCCATCATAGTTGTCAACCCAATGTTTATGATGCCATGGGTAACACACCATTATTGCAGTGGGCAAAGATAGAAAGTCCTCCACAGTTAGGGCCTGAACGCACAGCAATGGCAGAAAGTGTATTAGCTGCATTGTGCATGCATGGCGCAGATATCAATCTTTGCGATGGGAAAACGAGCCGATCACTATTAGATAGAATGGTGCGTAGTGACGATTCTGAAATGGTGCAACGGGATAATTCTGAATGGTTCATCATGGTCGTTGCATATGGAGCCAAAGAATGCCGTAATATACCAGAAGTGCTGGAATGGTGTGATACACATCTTGATGCATCGCAAAAGCAAGGTGTTTTTAAACGGCTAAAACAAAATTCAATTACTTGGAGATGGTGGTTAGGACTACCTCAATGGCAGCACTCAGAAGGAGGTAGACCAGTGCAAGGGGTGAGTTCGGGATTATTTTCATTGCCTACAGCACTGTGGAAAGTATGGGAACAAACGGCTTTCGATTTGCCACCAGCCAAAATAGAGGAGATTGTAGCAGAATCTCCTGTGATGTTAAGCGTAGTAAAGGAAAAACATGGTAGACGTCCTGTAAAAGCAGTGCAATATGGTGAAGTGCAACTGCATATTAAAGCACGCCCGGAGATACCCGCGATAGAATTTGCAGTGGCCATATTATTAAATAGACTATTTGGCGATTTGGTAGCGCCTAGCGATTGTTTGGCCATTACCGATAATAAGAAACAAGTGCATGCGGCTCTTTTTTCGCAAACAGCGATGGGTACGATGCTAAGCGATATGCTAGAAAATCCAGATAAAAATACTTCTTTTTATAAACACCTAGATAAACGTCAGATTTCAGCACAAATTTTAGGGGCTATGATTATTCATCCGGAAGATGGTAAAGGAGATAATCACATTCTGATGGAGCATATTTTAGCGGATGGCACAGAAGCCAATCGCATTATTGTTATAGACAACGACCATGCTTTTGTAACTCCATTGGCAGAAGATGGCACTTTGCAAGTTAAAACAATATTGTTTTGCTTAGAATCTATGCGTGAGCCGGTGCATCCAGCTTGGCGTGATCGCATTATTGGCTTATCTGTGGAGCAGTTTTTACAAGAATGGGCTAAAGAGGTAGAAGAATATCAAGCACAAGCGCATCGCATTTTTGATAAAAGAACGCGAGGACGTTTGCAAGATATAGGCGCTATAAATATTGCCAAAGGATTTTTTGGTTCCAAAGATGCAGAATTACCCGTGATGATAACTTTTCCCTTAGATGAGGAAGCTGTAGTCGCATTGTGGGAGCGTTTTACACAGTTACAAGCTATATTACGTCACACACCGACGATCACGCATTTAGCACTATTAAAGAAATTAAACCCTGTTCTTGGGAAGTTATATGGTAAAGCTTTTGATGAATTTCCCTTACTTAATCAAACAGGAAAACGGTTTAACTCTTTGAGTGCCAAGTCATATGGGAAAGAAGGAGAGATAGGCAGTACCACAAAAGCAGTACAAAAAGCGATGAGCTTGTCGGAGAAGCAGAAAAAAGCGCTTGATGAGCAAGATGAAAATAAGCTATTTACACCTACCGATGCATTAAGAATTTTTACTAAATTCTCCACCGAGGCTGAACAAAAAGATAGTATACTAAAACAATTGTATTCTGAAGGATATAGCCGAGCATTTTTGAATCTTAAATCTAAAACATTGCAAATACAAATTGTGAATGAGCTAGATTTTAGGCGCTATGTGCGGAAAGCAGGCGGTATAAGTTCAAATCAATGGGATATAGAAAAACAAGAGAAAGTATTGCGTTGTATTGCAGACGCCAAAATTTCGTTTACGCGTTTGGCTATAGCCCATTGTGCTGCTTTGACCGAAAGCCATTTGGCAGCAATATTAAGATATTCAGAGGGGCTAGCTTATTTAAAGTTGGTGGATTGTCCTAATTTAAGCAATGGCTTTTTTGAAGTATTGGATAAATATAGTAAAAAGTTAATCGCTTTAACCCTCATACAATGCGATGGGTTAACTGAGAGCGAATGGGGATTCTTTGGGCCTATTTTTGAAGATTTAGAATTGGTCCGTATTGAAGAGAATCTACAACTTCAAAGAATAAGTCTAAAAACTGAAGTCAATAAACTATCGCGCTTAAAGCGATTAAAAATAGATAAGAATCCACAGCTAGTCAGTTATATCATCGATGGTGATGAGCTAGTTCAGAGGGATGTATTGGGGAGGACGTCTTTATTACAAGCGGCAGCAAATGGAGATATTGTGAAACTGGATCGTCTGCTGTTGCGTTATCCAGGACATGTTTCGTTGAAAGAAAGAGACAGTGAGGGTAAAACGGCATTACTATGCGCAGCTTGGGCTGGCCAGATAAAGATGGTCGAATATTTATTATCACATTATTCGCCACAAGTTTCGTTGCTAGAAACAGATACATTTGGAAAAACAGCATTACTGTGTGCGGCATGGAATGGCCAAATGGAACTATTCGTTCATTTATTATCCAATCACCCAGAGCAAGTTGCATTAGAAGAAAAAGATAAGGACGGAAAAACTGCTCTGTTGCTTGCAGCAGAAAATGGACAGATTGATATGGTCAAGCGGCTTTTATCACGCTATCCAGAGCAATTTTCATTGTCAGAAAGAGATATTGAGGGACGAACGGCTTTACTGCTTGCAGTAGCAAACGGCAAAATTGCAATGTTGAAATACTTATTATCGTCTTATCCAGAACAGGTTTCACTGCTTGAAAAAAGCAAAGATGGAAGAACAGCATTACTTTGGGCTGCAGCAAACGGGCAGATTGAAATGTTTAAGTATTTGTTATCAAATCACTCAAAACAAGTTTCGATTGATGAGAGAGATAATAACGATCGGACCGCTTTACTCTGGGCTGCAGCCAATGGGCAGATTAATATGCTTGAACATTTGTTATTGAACTACCCCAAGCAAGTTTCACTGAGTGAAAAAGACGCTAATGGAGGAGTAGCCTTACTCTTAGCATCAGCAAACGGGCAGATTGAAATGGTTGACCATTTGTTATCACGTTATTCTGGGAAAGAATGGCCTCATGTGCAACAGGTCTGGCTGTGGCAAAGAGACCGTGCTGGAAAAACAGTTTTGCTCTGTGCAGTTTGGAATGACCAGGTGGAGATGGTTAAGCATTTTTTAAAACAGTATTCGCAGGATATTTCACTGAAAGAAACAGATAATCGTGGATATACGGCTTTGTGGATTGCCATAGATAGAGAGCAGATTAAGATGCTCGATTGTTTGTTGCCGTATTATACTAAGGAGATGTTACTTCAAGAAAAATCGAACATTGGAGAAACTGCTTTATTCTGGGCGGCAGCAAAAGGAAAAGTTGTGGCGCCCGATCACTTGTTATCGCACCACTCAGAAAAATTTTCAGTCGGACAAAAAGACAAGGATGGTAATACACTTCTATTGTATGCGTTAAAAAATGGTCAGATTGAAGTGGTATATTTTTTGTTATCACGTCATCCAAAATATGCATCACTGCAAGAAAGAGATAATGATGGAAATACACCTTTATTATGGGCTATAAAAAATGACGAAATGGAGATATTTGATTATTTATTACAGCATTACCCAGAGCAGGTTTCGCTTAATGAGAAAGATAAAGATGGAAATACAGTTTTGCTCTGGGCAGTAAAAAACAAAAAGTATCTGATGATAGGATGCCTATTGAAGTACTATCCACAGCAAGTTTGGTTGACAGAAAAAGATAATGATGGGCCTGTGATTTTATTCTTGTCTGGAGAAACGGGTTGGACTGTGATGGCAGATCGTATATTACATCACTACTATCCAGAACAGCTTTTACCTGATGCCAGAGATAAGGATGGAAATACAGCGTTATTTTGGGCAGTAAAAGCCGGCCAGATTGAAATAGTGGATCATTTATTACGGCAATACCCTGATCAGATTTCGCTGGCAGAAAAGGATAGAGATGGAAAGAGCGCGTTATTTTGGGCAATAAAAGCTGGTCAAATTTCGATGGTTGATTATTTATTGCAGTATTCTCAAAAAGAGATTTTGCTTGCTGATAAAGATAATTATGGAAATACGCCTTTATTTCGTGCCGTGGCATATGGTAAGGCTACGATGATCAAGCATTTATTGTCGCATTATCCGCAGCAAGTTTGGTTGACAGCGAAGAATAGTAAGGGGCATATTATTTTATTCTTTCATGAAAAAACAGGTTGGATCGTTATTGTTCATAATATATTACATAATTATCTAGAAAAAACTTTATCTGAAACCAGAGATAGGAACGGAGATACGGTGTTACTTTGGGCAGTAAAAACAGGACAGATCAAAATAGTGGATCATCTATTATGGCATTACCCTGATGAGATTTCACTTTTAGAAAAAGATGAGAATGGGAATATGGCTTTACTACTGGCCGCAGCCAATGGACAGATACCGATGCTAGATCATTTACTAGCGCGTTATCCAGGCCAGGTGTCTCTGGCAGAAAAAACGAATACTGGGGTCACGGCTTTACTGCTGGCGGCAGCCAATGGCCAGGTGCAGATGCTGGACCATTTACTAAAGCACTATCCAGGCCGGGTGTCGCTGACAGAAAAATCGTATACTGGGCGTACCGCTTTACTGGTGGCGGCAGCAGCTGGACAGATTGAGATGCTAGAGCATTTACTAAAGTGTTATCCAGACCAGGTATCGCTGGCAGAGAAAGCGTATAGTGGGTATACGGCTTTACTCCTGGCGGCAGCCAATGACCAGGTGCAGATGCTAGATCATTTACTAGCACGCTATTCAAACCAGGTTTCTCTGGCAGAAAAGGCTAATGATGGACGTACAGCTCTACTGCTGGCGGCAGCCAATGGCCAGGTGCAGATGCTGGACCATTTACTAAAGCACTATCCAGGCCAGGTGTCACTGGCAGAAAAAGATAATAGTGGGTGTACAGCTTTACTGCGGGCGGCATGGGCTGGCCAGATTGAGATGCTAGAGCATTTACTAGCACGCTATCCAGGCCAGGTGTCACTGGCAGAAGAAATGAATGATGGGCGTACGGCTTTATTGCTGGCGGCAGAAAATGGACAGGTGCCGATGCTAGAGCATTTACTAGCACGCTATCCGGACCAGGTGTCGCTGGCAGAAAAAACGCATAATGGGGGTACGGCCTTACTGGGGGCGGCATGGACTGGCCAGATTGAGATGCTAGACCATTTACTGGTCTGCTATCCAGACCAGGTGTCGCTGGCAGAAGAAACGAATGATGGGTGTAGGGCCTTACTGCAGGCGGCAGCCAATGGCCAGATTGAGATGCTAGATCATTTATTAGAGCGCTATCCAGAGCAGGTGTCGCTGGCAGAAAAAGCGAATTTTGGGTGTACGGCTTTACTGGGGGCGGTAGTAACTGGACAGGTGCGGATGTTAGATCATTTACTAGAGCGCTATCCAGGCCAGGTGTCGTTAACAGAAAAAGCGCATAATGGGGGTACGGCATTACTGGTGGCGGCATGGAATGGCGAGATTGACATGTTAGATCACTTACTAGCGTGCTATCCAGACCAGGTGTCACTGGCAGAAAAAATGAATGATGGGCGTACGGCTTTGCTGATGGCAGCAGCAAATGGACAGGTGTTGATGCTAGATCATTTGCTCGTGCGCTATCCAGACCAGATATCGCTGGCAGAAGAAACGAATGATGGGCGTACGGCTTTATTGCTGGCGGCAGCCAATGGACAGGTGCAGATGCTAGAACATTTACTAGAGTGCTATCCAGACCAGGTGTCGCTGGCAGAAAAAGCGAATATTGGGAGCACGGTTTTACTGGTGGCGGCAGAGAATGGCAAGATTGACATGTTAGATCATTTACTAAAGCGTTATCCAGATCAGGTGTCGCTGGCAGAAAAAACTAATGATGGACGTACGGCTTTGCTGCTGGCGGTGTGTCATGGGGAAACTAAAATGTTAGACCATTTGTTGGATCATTACTCTGATCAAGTTTTTCTTACAGATAGAGATAATGATGGCAACACGGTTTTGCTCTGGGCGTTAAAAAACGAGCAGACTGAGATGGTTGATCATTTATTATCACATTATCCAAAAGAAGTTGTCGGAGAAAAAGATAAAGATGGCAACACGATTTTACTCTGGGCACTAAAAAATGGCCATATAGCTATTGTTGATCATTTGTTGTCATCGCGTTTTTCTGAAGAGATTGTGATGGGAAAAGATAATGAAGGAAATGCGGCTTTATTATGGGCAGTGAAAAATGGTGAAATGCGGATAGTTGATCACTTATTATCATATTACCCAAAAGAGGTTTCAGGCGGGAAGGATAACGATGGAAACACAACCTTACTATGGGCGGTAAAAAACAAAAAAATTGATATGATTAATCATTTGTTGTCACATTATCCAAAAGAAGTTGCAGGTGGGAAGGATAACGATGGAAATACAGCCTTGCTATGGGCGGTAAAAAGTGGTCAGATGCAGATGGTTGATCATTTATTATCACATTATCCGAAAGAGGTTTCAGGCGGGAAGGATAACGATGGAAACACGGCTTTATTATGGGCGGTAAAAAGTAGTCAGATGCAGATGGTTGATCATTTATTATCACATTATCCGAAAGAAGTTGCAGGTGGGAAGGATAACGATGGAAATACAGCTTTGTTGTGGGCTGTAAAAAATGGGCAGACTGAGATGATCGATCATTTATTATCACCTTATCAGGAAGAAATTATAGATGAGAAAGATAACGATGGAAATACAGCTTTACTGTGGGCGATAAAAAACGGACATGTTAAAGTGATCGACCGATTATTATTGTGTCATCCGGACCGAATCTATTATGAAGAAGATAATGAAGGAAATACGGTTTTACTATTTGCGGTAAAAAATGGGCAGATTGATGTGGTTGATCATTTACTATCACACTATTCAGAATATGTCTCGCTATTAGAAGAAAATATGATTAATGACGATAGTGCTTTATTTATTGCAATAAAAAGTGGCCAAGTAAAAATGGTCGATCATTTATTGTCATATTACTCGGAGAAAATAGCACTTTTAGAGGAAGATTACCGTGGAAATACGGCTTTATTGTGGGCTATAGAAAATGCAGATATAGCGATGGTGGAGTGTTTGTTATCTCACGATCCAAATAAAGTATTGTTGACAAAGAAAAATCAAGAAGGCAATACGGCGTTGTTGCGGGCGGTGAAGAATGGCCAAATTGAGATGGTTGATTATTTATTAACACATTATTCGCAGCAAATCTTATTAGCAGAAAAGGATAACAATGGTAATACAGCATTGTTGTGGGCAGTCAAAAATGGGCAGATTGAGATGATTGACCATTTATTGCGATTTTATCCTCAGCAGAAGCTAGTTTTAGACGTCGATAAAGATGGCGATACGGTTTTACTGTGTGCGGTAAAAACGGGTCAGATTGCAGTATTTGAGCATTTGCTCTTTAAATATCCAGAACAAGTTCTATTTGACGGGGTATCTTTGCTGTGTGCCGTAAAAAATGAGCAGCCTGAAATGATTGATCATCTATTGTCTCGCTACTCTGAACGGGTTTTTCCTACAGAAAAAGATGATTATGGCCGTACAGTTTTACTTTGCGCAATACCGAATGGACAAATTGATGTAGTTGAACGACTATTGTCACTCTATCCACAGGAAGTATCTCTTTCAGATAAAGATGATTTTGGAAATACGGCGTTATTACTTGCAGTAAAATTTGGCCAAATTAAAATGATGGATCATCTTTTGTTGAATCATCCTGGGCAAATGTCGCTTTCCGAAAAAGATAGTTACGGACATAGCCCTTTAATGTGTGCGGTAAAAACCGGTCAGATTGCAATGGTTGATCATTTGTTATTGAACTATTGTCAACAGGTTTCGCTAGCCGAAAAGGATAGTAATGGAAATGCAGCTTTACTGTGTGCTGTAAAATCTGGCCAGATTGCAATGCTGGATCATTTATTGAAATTTTATCCTAAACAATTCTCGCTGACAGAAAAAGATAGACGTGGAAGAAATATTCTGTTATTAGAGATAGTGAAGAGTGGTAAAATTAAGGTCCTTGACCATCTATTGCGGCATTATCCTGAACAAATTGCACTTCCCGCGAAAAGTAACGATAAGAATGCACCTTTATTCTGGGCAATAAAATCAGGGCAAATAGCGATGGTTGATCATTTGCTATCACATTATCCTGATAATGTCTCACTTGAACAAGATCGTTATGGTAGAAAGCCTCTATTTTTTGCAATAGAGAAAGAACAAATAGCGATGGTTGATCATTTGCTATCACACTATCCTGATAATGTCTCACTTGATCAACAAGGTTTTTTTGAAGGAAGTCCGATGCGTTTTGCGATAAGTAATGGTAAAATCGCGATGGTTGACCATTTGCTTCTGCGTTATCCCGAGCAAGTTTGTTTTGGCCAGAAAGATTGTCATGGAAAGTTAATTCCTATTTTGGCCGCGGTAAACCATAAAGAAGTTGAAATGCTTGATCATTTATTATTGCGTTATGGCGACCGAATTTCGCTTGCTGATAGAAATAAATATGGAACCAATGCTTTACTTCAAGCAGCGCGTCTAGGCCATATAAAAATGCTAGAACATTTGTTATCGCATTACGGCAGTCAAGTTTCGCTAGCAGATAGAGATAATAGTGGAAATACAGCTTTGCTTTTGGCCGTGTGTGGCGGTAGAGTAGAAATGGTTTCTCATTTGCTATCGAATTATGGTGATCAATTTTCGTTAGCGTATAAAAATAATCATGGAAGGACAGTGCTGCTTTGTGCAGCTGAAAGCGGTGATGGAATTAAAGTGATAGAATATTTATTATCGAGCTATCCGGGACTAGTCTCGCTTGATGATAGAGATAATGAGGGGAAGACAGCTTTATTCTGTGCAGCAGAGGGTTATTATGGAATTAAGGTAGTTGACCATTTGTTATCGCACTATTCAAGTCAGTTTTCATTGACTGATAAAGACGCTCATGGAAGGACAGCTTTGCTTTGTGCAGCAGCGAAAGGTAGAATTGCAATGGTTGATCATTTGTTATCACGTTACCGAGACCAGGTCTCGCTTACCGATAAAGATAATCGCGGCAGAACGATTCTGCTCTGTGCAGTAGAAAGCTACCATGGATTTCTCAATGAAGTTGAGATGGTTGATCATCTGTTGTTATCTTATCCAGGACAGGTCTCACTTGCGGATAGGGATCACGATGGGAATACGGCTTTTCTATGGGCGGTAAAAAACAAGAAGATTGAGATGGCTCGTCATCTATTGTTATCTTATCCAGGGCAGGTTTCACTTGCAGATAGAGATAACGATGGAAATACGGCTTTGCTGTGGGCAGTAAAAAATGGCCAGACTGAGATGGTTGAACATTTATTACTGCATTGTCCGGAAGAAATTGTAAATGAGAAGGATAATGATGGAAATACGGCTTTGTTGTGGGCAGTAAAAAATGGCCATATTGAAATGGCAAAATGGTTGTTATCAGGCTATCCGGAGCAGGTTTCATTTTTCGAAAAAGATAATAATGGGGATACAGTTTTACTTTGTGCAACAAAAAGCGGTCAAATTGAGATGCTTGATTACTTAATATCGTGCCATCCTCAGACTATTTTACTTTCTGCGATAAGAAAAGGAGATATTGAGAAGGTTTACTCTTTGTTGCATTGTTATCCAGAATTGCACTCGCAGAAAACATGGCCTAGCCATCAACATTCATTTGTTCAAGCAGTAAAATATGGCTCAACTAAAAAAAGTGAAGATTTAATATTACGTTACCAGAGGTTAGCTTTAGGTGAGAAAGATAATGATGGAAATACACCTTTATTGTGGGCGGTAAAGAACGGGAAATTTGAGATAGTGGATCATTTGCTTACACATTATCCTGAGCGGGTTTCTCAGTGGAGAGACAATGATGACGATATGGCTCTACTATGTGCAGTAAAAGTTGGAAACATTGACATGCTTGACCATCTATTGAAGCATTATTCAGAACATGTTTCGTTGACGCAAAAGAGTGGAATGAATAAGACGGCATTGCTTTGCGCCGCTGAAAATGGCCAAGTAACAATGATGAATCACTTATTACTTCATTATTCTGATCAGGTCTCTCTTACCGAGAAAGATCTTTTTGGTACAACAATCTTGTGTTATGCTGCAAGAAACGGTCAAATAGAAATAATGGCTTACTTATTATCTAATCACTCAAAGCAAATTTCCATTTTTGAAGAGGATAAAGATGGAAATACTGCTTTATTTTTTGCAGTAAAATACGGGCAGATTGAGGCATTTGACTATTTATTGCTCCACTATCCAGCACAGGCGCTATTGATTGAAAAAGCATTATTCTGTGCGGTAGCAATAGGGCAGATTAATATGGTTAACCATTTGCTATCAAACTATTCTGAACAGGTTTCACTTTCTAACAAAGATAAAGATGGGCGTACAGTGTTACTGACAGCGGTAGCCAATCGGCAGATACCGATGCTAGATCATTTACTAACACGCTATCCAGAGCAGGTTTCGCTGGCAGAAACAGATAATGATGGGCGCACAGCTTTGATGTTGGCTACGGAAAAAGGGCTAAAAGAGATGCGAGTATATATTTTAGCAAAAAGTTCTGCGCAATCCTCATCTTCTGAAGTGCCGCAATCTTATCGGTTATCATCATCACCGCATGCTTTTAATGCTAGACCTGTAGAACCGCGGATAGAAGAACTACCGTCTCTTGGTGAAGTGGATGAAGAAGAAACTGTCTTAGCGAGTGAAGAAGAAAGTGTAGAGGAGCGGCGTTCTGGCCCAAGCATTTAAATTATATTCTATAAAGAGGTTGTATTGAAGACTTTTTTGGACCGTTATCGTTCATTTTGGAAAAAATTCTAGTTATATACCTCACAGTGCTTTATGATTTTCACTGTATGTAGCGTTCATTTCCATTGTTCAAGCGATGGATTGCCGCGCTGCATTCGTTTAGCTTGGTGAAACTTAATTATTCTACTGTTGTTATCGTACATAGTCTTTATTATATATCCAGTACTCATTTGCTAGCAATTGTAAAGGTTAAACAATTCGTTGACAAGTTTCAGCAAACTTTTCGAGTGGTGCAACTCTGAGTAAGTTACGATAGTGTAGAGCTACCCACCGCCAATGAAGATGCGAGATCTAGCTGAATACTATAGATTTAAATCGAAGCGTTGTCATCCTCGACGAAGTCGGGGATCCAGTTTCAAATCAAGTTTTTCCTGGATCCCCGACTGCGGCCTCGCGGCCGCGTCGAGAATGACACAACTCTAGTCTGTAGTTGCTTGTAGCATTGAACTCGCATCTTGAGGTGTATTGGGTAGATACGGAGAAAGCTATCAACGAATTACTTTACCATCATTTATCTGCGCTTAGAATAGCCAGATACAAGCGGTATGATTTCTTCGCTCTCTTTGTGTTTCTTTTTTTGAATTATGGAGTTTGCGACATATTCAAATAATTCATCCACATTAAAATTATCTTTAGCACTCGTGAAAAAGACATTTAGGTTATTTTCCTCGGCGAAAACGCGGATTTCTTCTTTCTTTACTGCCCATTCTGCTTCCGGTATATCACATTTAGTAGCTGCCAAAGTACGCGCTGTGGAATTGGAGTGTGGATCGGTTTCATCTATCCATTTATTCAAATTTTCAAAGATTTTATAGTCAGTAATATCAAAAACAACAATGACAGCGTCCGCTCTTACTTCTTTGCTGTGGTTGAATTGTATGCGCCGTTCATCTTTTTTTGCTGGCCATGTGTGATATTTAAGGGGTTCTTCTCCCCAGTTGATAATCTCTGTTTTGGAATACGCTTCTGCAGTTCGTATCTGTAATTTAATACGAAATTTATTCAAGATGATAGTCTTTATTTCAGAAACATATCTATCATTGAGATATAACATATTCGGTTCGAAATATATATTTTTTGCGAAACGATGCCGTAAATGAGATGTGCCTACACCGGGGTCACCTAATAATGAAATTTTGAAGGAATACTCCTCTTCATAATAATTAGTTGTGTTAGGAGGCTGAATTTTCGGACCATCAGCAGGAGCCGGCTTAGAGAAAAATTGTCTAGATGTATTGGGAGGGCTGACATGAGATTGAGTTTGCGGACCTTCAGCAGGAGCGGGATTAGACAAAACTTGTTTAGCGATTTTTGACGCCGAGGTGAAAAAATTCCCAATAGCGCTGAGACCAGCATTAAAACTATTATTTCTTGAGGAAGATACTTCGGTTGTGTTAGCACAGATATTACTTTCTACTGTTGAAAAGAGAAAGGGTGGATGTTTAGGCTGAAAAGTTTGGCTTCCTGCTTGGCTTAGCAATAATCTATATCGTATTTCTGGCCACGTTTTTTCGAATTCTCTTTGAGTGGCCTTGAGTTCATTTTGTCTCTCTATTGCTTTATGAGGGTTATCGGCGAGATCAAAATACTCATTACGTACGTTCTCGTATTGTTGTAAGATATCTAATGGCACTTTTTGTAATGTGCGTACAAAATCTTGCCGTATTATTTCAACTGTATTTCTGTTAATTTTCGCTTCAATTTCTGGATATTTTGATTTGATCTGACTCATAGTAAAAAGACAGCCATTATTTATTTCCTGAAAGCTTTCATGCTTAATATCTATTCCTTCTTTTTCTTCTAATTCTAACTGTGCTTTTATTGCTAGGCGGCGGGTGTATGCTTGAATGGCTTGTTTTTCCGCTTCTGTGATATTCATATCAGGTACTTTTTGCTGAGTCATGTTCATATCTACAATGGATATTTGAGGACTCTTATCTATAAGCACCATTGTTTGCTCAATAATGGATTGTTTGCGCTGTTGGAAGTCTTCTACGGATTCTCCTTCTTTGCGGGAGAGGTATTTATCAAAGATGACACTAGTATCTTCTGGGTTTTGAATCTGTTCTGCTAAGAATTCCGGAGTGACGGCCATAATAGTTCCTTCTAGCCTAAATAAAACCCTACAACTTCACCTTCATCAACCGTGCCTTATCGCGCGCCCAATCTTTGTCGCGTTCGCTGGCACGTTTGTCGTGTTGTTTTTTACCTTTAGCCAGTGCAATGTTGACCTTGACGCGGTTTTTGTACCAGTGTAGATCCAGGGGAATGAGGGTATAGCCTTGGCGCTCTACATAGCCTATCAATTTATTCAATTCTTGGCGTTTCATCAGTAGTTTGCGCGTGCGATCGGGCACGGCTTTGACGTGGGTTGAGGTGGTATTTAAAGGCGTAATATGCGTGCCTATCAGCCAGGCTTCGCCATTTTTGAGCAATACATAGCTATCGACGAGTTGTGTTTTACCCGCGCGTAGACTCTTGACCTCCCAACCTTCTAACACCAAACCCGCTTCGAAACGCTCTTCAATATGGTATTCGTGCAGCGCTTTCTTGTTTAAAGCTATGGTCGAATTTTGTTTTTTATTTTCACTCACGATATTAGTCGTAGCCACCCATTAATGTATTGACTGCTATGTCTTCATCAACGTTAGGCCAATGTACGCCGATGCCATTGCCTATAAAGCGCCAATTATTACGATCGGCTTCGCTTGCATCTCGTAATCGTGGAAACCATTCCAATGGTGCTGAAATTTCTCTGCCATCGGCCAATATAAAGTGCAATGAAGTTTTGGTAAAACTGACATCTATTACGTGATAATCAAATTTAACTGCCAAAGTGCTCATGCCATTTCTCCAAAAAATTTTTGCTATGTGTCACAACCATTTCTCTAATTTTAGTAAGGTCATGACTTCTAAAACCAGAGGAACTAGCTAAATTGATGGGATCTAACCAAAATTTAGCAACTTTATCGTTTTCTTCAACATGAATATGGGGCGGTTAATTACCTTCTAAACTAAAAAAGAAAAAACGATATCCCTTAATCTTTAATACAGTAGGCATTGATAATGCTTTCCTTTTAATGTACTTAAAATGCTACTCTAGAATTTAATACAATGGATACATATTAACACAAAGCACGAATATTAACCGCATGCATAATTATTACCCAATTCTAAGAATGCATTATAGCATAGAATAGTGTTTACTACAAAAAATTATTTTCAAAATATTGCCTAAAACCCAATGGTTACAGGCCCTATAGTGTGTTAGAATTTCGCATAACATGACACAAGGGTAAACAACATGAGCTGGCTGTCCAAAATATTACCATCTAAGATTCGTACTTCTACTGAAGGCAAAGGGGCTAATGTACCCGAAGGTTTGTGGGTTAATTGCCCACAATGTAAGGGTATGCTGTATAAACCGGAATTGGAGCGCAGCATAGAAGTATGTCCAAAATGTGGCCATCACTTTTACATCAGTGCCCGTATGCGTTTAAGTCAATTTCTGGATGCAGATAGTGGTAAAGAATTGGCCAATGAATTGCATGCCAGCGATCTACTCAAGTTTAAAGACACCAAACGCTATAAAGACCGCTTAGTGCATATGCAGAAAAATACCGGCGAAAAAGACGCTTTGGTGGTGATGGAAGGGCAGCTTAAAGAAAAACCTATAGTAGTGGCCGTATTTGAATATTCCTTCATAGGCGGCTCTATGGGCGCTGTGGTGGGCGAGAAATTTGTGCGGGGTGTTGAGCGCGCTTTACAACAAAAATGCCCCTTTGTGTGCTTTTCCGCCAGCGGTGGTGCGCGCATGCAAGAAGGTTTAACCTCTTTGCTGCAAATGGCAAAGACTAGTGCTGCATTGCAACGTTTTCATCAAGAAAAATTACCCTACATTTCTGTATTGACGAATCCCACTATGGGTGGGGTGTCGGCCAGTTTAAGTATGTTGGGCGATATCATCATCGCTGAGCCTAAGGCTTTGATCGGCTTTGCAGGCCCTAGGGTAATAGAGCAAACGGTGCGTGAAGTATTGCCTGAAGGTTTTCAAACTAGTGAATTTCTATTAGAGCACGGCCATATCGATTTGATCATCGATAGACGTGAACTGCGTGATCGCATTGCCGGGTTGCTGGCTAAGTTATTAGTAGCGCAATAAAGAAATGGCTAATAAAACGCTGGCGCAATGGCTTACCGAAATAGAACAACAGCATGCACTTGAAATCGATATGTCCTTAGAGCGTGTTTTACAAGTTGCAGCGCGGCTTTCCGTACTTAAATTCAATTGTCCCGTTATTACGGTGGGTGGCACCAATGGCAAAGGCAGCACGGTAGCAACGCTGGCGGCTATTTACGGCGCTGCTGGTTATCGTTGCGGGGTGTATACCTCACCGCATTTATTGCAATTCAATGAGCGTGTTGTTATCGATGGCCATAGCGTTAGCGATGTCGCTTTGTGCGAGGCCTTTGCGGCAGTAGAAGCCGCTAGAGACACTATTACCTTAACCTATTTTGAATTTGCTACCTTGGCAGCTTTATATCTATTCAAAAAAAATAAATTGGATGTGGTTATTTTAGAAGTGGGTCTGGGGGGCCGCTTAGATGCAGTCAATATCATCGATAGCGATGTGGCTATTGTTACCACGGTCGATATAGACCACACCGATTATTTGGGCAATAGCCGCGAGCAAATTGGTGTCGAGAAAGCGGGGATTTTTCGAGCTGATAAGCCTGCTATTTATGGTGATAGGGATGCGGTAAGTTCCGTAGTTGAAAGTGCCAATGACATAGGCGCTCAATTATATTTGCAGGGTAGCGATTTTTATTTTCAGGAAGAAGAAAAGACTTGGCATTGGCGTAATCAAGATCATCATTATGGCGATCTGCCTAAGCCCACAGTACTGTTGCACAACGCGTCATTGGCCTTGCAAACCGTAGCCTTGCTGGAACCCAGATTGCCCATTACGCCAGTAGCCATTCGTCAGGGTTTAGCCACGGTTCGTGTAGCCGGGCGTTTTCAAACGGTAAGCATTGAACCTAGGTGCATAGTCGATGTAGCACATAATCCTCAAGCGAGTAGAGAGTTGTATAGGCAACTTAGCCGCTTGGGTTGGCAAGGGCGCTTGCATATAGTCTTTTCTATGCTGGCGACGAAGGACAGATTGGCTAGCCTTTTACCCTGGCAAGATTGTGATGCCCAATGGTATTTGGCGCCCTTAAAAGATAAAAAAGCCGCCCCTTTAGAGGCCATAGTGGCTGATTTTAACGAGCTGGGGATTACAGCGTATCAAAAATATGCCACAATGGATGCTGCTTATAGCGCTGCGCGAGAGAATGCAGCTGCCAACGAGACTATCTTGGTTTTTGGCTCTTTTCATACGGTGGCGGCAGTGATGAAAATGGAAAATGGGAGAGAAATAGCATGACTATTACATTAACGACATTAGATTATATCTTAATTGCCATAGTGGTTGCGTCTAGTTTGATTGGTTTTATGCGTGGCTTTGTACATGAATCCTTGTCTTTACTCATAGTGTTAGCAGCGCTGTGGTTAGCTTTTGAATATTCATCCAAGGTTGAATTTTATTTTGTAGACATTATTCCCAATACCAGCGCTAGGTTGTGGGCGGCGGTGATCAGCATTATTCTGGCAACCTTATTGATAGGTACGGTGCTCAAAAAAATTATTTTACATTTTATGAAGAAATCTGAATCCACTTACCTAGATAAATTCGTAGGATTTTTATTCGGTATTCTGCGTGGTTTTGTAGTCGTAGCCTTGGTGGTATGGGGTATTTCGAATACTTCCTTAAAAGAAAAACCATGGTGGCAGGATTCGGGCATGGTTAAATATCTGCAAGAGAGTTTTGCTTGGTTGGATCAATATCGCAGTAATTATACTTCTGTTACCGATGCCAGTAGCAATACTGATGCGGCCGATACGGCATCGGAATTGAAAAAAACAACTTAAAATGAATGGATCCGAGCCGCGACCGTCAGGAAGCGGAGAAAAATTAACTAACAAAAGAGAGTGAAATGTGTGTGGTATAGTCGGTTTAGTTTCTAAACAAAATGTTAGCGCTGAGTTGTATGATGCCTTAACGCTATTACAGCACAGAGGTCAGGATGCAGCGGGCATGGTTACTTGTGAAGACCGGCAATTACACCTACAAAAAGGTAAGGGTTTTGTGCGCGATGTGGTGCATGCTCAAGATATACTGCGTTTGCGCGGTCATTATGGTTTAGGGCATGTGCGTTATCCTACTGCGGGCACTGATTCTGCGGCCGAAGCACAACCGCTGTATGTCAATTCTCCCTATGGCTTGTGCTTAGTACACAATGGCAACTTAACCAATGCCGCTAGCTTGCAAAAAGAATTATGGCAAAAAGGCTTTAGACATTTAAATACCCGCTCAGATTCAGAAGTATTACTGAATGTCTTTGCGGAAGAATTGCAACGTGTGGCCGTAGGCGAGTTAACACCCGAAAAACTATTTCAGGCCGTGCGTCAACTGCATCCTAGATGCAAAGGCGCCTATGCGGTCATCGTGCTGATTGCTGGGTATGGGTTATTAGCCTTTCGCGATCCTTATGGCATCAGGCCTTTGTCCTTGGGTGTAAGACAAAATGATAATGCTACGCCCGATTATCTTTTTGCCTCTGAAACCGTGGCTTTAGATAGCCTAGGTTTTCAACTATTAGACGATGTAGCTCCAGGTGAAGCTGTTTTTATCAGTGTAGATGGGCAGATGCAGCGGCAACAATGCGCCAAGCACCCGCAACTATCACCGTGTTTATTTGAATTTGTTTATTTATCACGACCCGATTCCATCATGTCTAAGATATTGGTGTATAAGGTTCGTTTGAAGTTAGGTGAATATCTAGCTGAAAAGTTATTGCGCGTATGGCCTAATCACGATATCGATGTGGTTATGCCCGTACCTGAAACCAGCCGTACAGCAGCGTATGCTATGTCCTTGCGTTTGGGGTTAAAATACCGCGAAGGTTTGGTTAAAAACCATTACATAGGCCGTACCTTTATTATGCCCGGTCAGGCAATACGCCGTAAGTCGGTGCAACGTAAATTAAATGCTATCGATTTGGAATTTCAGGGTAAGAATGTATTATTGGTCGATGATTCTATTGTGCGTGGCACGACCTCGAAGGAAATTATCGAGCTGGCACGTGCGGCCGGGGCCAAAAAAGTTTATTTTGCTTCTGCAGCGCCGGAAGTCGTTGCACCTAATGTGTATGGTATCGATATGCCGCGAGCGAGCGATCTAATTGCTCATGGTCGCAGTGTAGAGGAAATCAAAACTTTGCTCGGAGCGGACGGTTTGATTTTCCAAGATCTCAAAGATTTAATTGCCGCAGCGCGTGAAGGTAATCCTGCTATTACCCGTTTTGAAGATTCCGTATTTAGCGGCGATTATATTACCGGCGATATCGATGCCGAGTATTTAGAGGCACTAGCGCATGCGAGAGGGTAGCGAGTCGGTTTCATTAATGTTTATTCTTTCTAAAACGTTGTCATCCTCGACCAGGCCGCGAGGCCGCAGTCGGGGATCCAGGGAAAACTTGATTTGAAACTGGATCCCCGGCCTTCGGCCGAGGATGACAATGTGCTGGATTCCCGACCTTTTTTATGATATTGACAAAAGTGCAACCTTAAACCAAACGACAGCCTACATCCTTCTCCCATACCAATACATGAGCCCCATCATGCCAGTCACTGAGGGTGACGCGGGTAAAGGCGCGGTGATCTCGATAGCAAATATGATAACCCGGCCTATGTGTATGCCCATGGATTAGTACAGTGCTATGGGCTTGTTTCATAGCCGCGAGAGCAGCATCGGTGACGATATCCATTTTCACAGAATCTATGGTTTGTACATAATTTTTACTTTTCTGGCGGGCTTTTCGTGCCATTTTACGACGCAGCCATAAAGGCAGAGCTAAAAATAAGCGTTGTAGCCAGTGACTATTGGCATAATGACGCCAACGTTGATAGGCCAAGTCGCCTGTACACAATAAATCCCCGTGACTTAACAACACCGGAATACCATAAAAATCAACGATATGGGGGTCAGAAAGCAGAGTCCAGTCCACGCGCTTGGCGAAGTCTTTACCCAATAGAAAATCACGGTTTCCCGGCATAAAATAAAGCTTTATACCCAGTTGATGCCAGGCCTGTAGCTCGGCAACGGTGGCTTCTACAAAAGCATTATTGTCGTCATCACCCACCCAAGCTTCAAAAAAGTCCCCTAAAATGTATAAGTCGGAACAATTCTCGGCCCATTTTTGCCTCAATGCAGTTAAAGCGGCCAAGCCTTCTGGCTCCGCTGGGTTTAAGTGTAGGTCAGAAATGACGAGTATAGACATGTTGTATTCGCTGCAATCTCAAGTATAATATACTCTTCGCATTTGATTTTTAGGGGGTGTTGCCTTCGCCCATCTCACACAAGTCATGTATGAATACATACACTCCTTGTGCTCGAGGGCTAGGCGCCTACCCTAAAAACCAACTGCTGTGAGTATACGTCAATAATTAAAGCATTCTAAAGTATAAGAGTATGTTATGCAAACATTGCCCCTAAAGTTCCGTTTTTGCCCCAGTCCCACTGGATTGATTCACTTCGGTAATGTACGTACGGCGTTGTTCAACGCCTTATTGGCACAAAAACTGCAAGGGACATTTTTATTGCGTATTGAAGATACCGATAAAGAGCGTTCTAAAAGCGAATATACCGAAGCATTGATGGCCGATCTGCATTGGTTAGGATTAGAGTGGCAAGAAGGCCCTGAAGTCGGTGGCAACAACGGTCCCTACTGGCAATCAGAACGCCAAGCCATTTACGATACCGATTATCAACGCTTAGGGTTAAATGCTTATCCCTGCTTTTGCAGCGACGAAGATTTAGAAGCAATGCGTAAGGTGCAACGTTCTCAAGGTCTACCACCGCGTTATGCAGGTACTTGCAGACATTTATCTGCTGAAGATATCAAAGCTAGAATTGCTGCGGGTAAAAAACCTGCATTGCGTTTTAGAATGCCAGATGGCGAAGCAGTAGAATTTACGGATTTAGCCAAGGGACCACAACGCTTTTTAACGGATGATATAGGCGACTTTATCATACGTCGCGCCGATGGTACCGCACCTTTCATGTATTGCAACGCGATAGACGATGCTATGATGGGTGTAACCCATGTAGTCCGTGGTGAAGATCACTTAACCAACACGCCGCGACAAATATTGATTTTGCAAGCACTGGGTTTAAGAGTACCGCAATATTGCCATATTTCCTTGATCATGGGCGCAGACCATACCCCTTTGTCTAAACGCAATGGCAGCCGTAATATACAAACATTACGTAAAGAAGGCTATTTACCCTTAGCCATCAACAATTATTTAGCGCGTTTGGGGCATTACTACGGCGATGAACAGTTTATGAGTTTAGCGCAATTGGCAGGCAATTTTGATTTTAGCCATTTGAGTCGATCAGCAGCGCATTTTGATGAACAACAATTATTGCATTGGCAAAAAGAAGCGGTGATGCAATTATCACCCTCTGCATTCAGATTATGGATTGGCGAGCATAGCTCACAATTTAATTTAATACCCGAGGCCAAACAAGAATTGTTTTTAAAGACCATACAACCCAATATTGTTTTTCCTAATGAGTTTGACGAGTGGGCCACGCGTTTATATGCAGATACACTTTCATTGGAGCCTGCATTGCATGATGTGCTCATACAAGCGGGCAAAAGCTTTTTCACCACGGCCAGCGAAGCAGTCAAGGAAAAAGGCGTAGATTACGCTTATTTGCAACAGCAGTTGAAACAAACCTGCAATGCTAAGGGCCGCGCTTTATTTCAACCCTTACGTGTGGCATTAACGGCCTCCTTACATGGACCACAATTAGAGGATATATTGCAGCTGATGGGCAGTGACCAAGTGCAACACCGTTTTGCGGCTGCTACTACCTTATTTAACGCAGAGAATTAATTATGCTAAGCATCTATAATAGTAAAAGCAAACAAAAAGAAATTTTTAAACCCATACGGGCTAATGAAGTCAGTATGTATGTGTGCGGCATCACTGTCTATGATTATTGTCATATAGGTCATGCCAGAGCCATGGTGGCTTTTGATGTGGTCAACCGTTATTTGCGTTATTGCGGCTATAAAGTCAAGTATGTGCGTAACATCACCGACATAGACGACAAAATTATTAAAAGAGCTTTTGAAAACAAAGAATCCATGCAATCTTTAACGGCACGTTTTATCAGTGCTTTAACGGAAGATATGGAAGCGCTAGGAACTTTAGCGCCCGATGTTGAGCCTAAAGCGACGGATTATGTTCCTCAGATGATAAGTTTAATAGAAACGCTCATTGACAAGGGTTTAGCCTATGTTGGCAGTACGGGCGATGTTTATTTTGATGTGATGCAATTTAAAGATTATGGCAAATTAGCACATAAAGATTTAGAAGCATTAGAATCTGGGGCGCGTATAGCCATCGAAGAGGCTAAGAAAACGCCTCTAGATTTTGTATTGTGGAAATTATCCAAAGAAAATGAGCCATATTGGCCTTCGCCCTGGGGCAATGGCCGTCCAGGTTGGCATACGGAATGTGTGGTGATGTCCAGTTTAGAACTAGGGCAACCCTTCGACATTCACGGTGGTGGCAACGATTTAAAGTTTCCACATCATGAAAACGAAATAGCACAGGCCGAAGGTGCATGCGACAAGCCCTTTGTAAATTATTGGATGCATGTAGGCTTTGTTGAAATCAATAAAGAAAAGATGTCTAAATCTTTAAATAACTTCTTTACCATACGCGATGTATTGCGTGAATGGAAGCATGAAGTGGTTCGTTATTTCCTTTTATCCAGCCATTATCGCAGCCCAGTGGATTATTCATTGGAAGCGCTAGAGGGCGCGCAAAGCGCATTAGATCGCTTGTATGGTGCTTTACGTGGCATTGAACTGCCTACAGAAATAACAAAAAATGAATTGGCTAAGACTTATGAAACGCGTTTTATTGAAGCCATGGACGACGATTTTAATACGCCAGTAGCTTTGTCGGTGTTATTTGATTTGGCGCGTGAATTAAATCGCAGCAAGGCCGAAGGATTAGACAACGCGACGGCCTTAGCACACATGCTGAAAAAGTTAGCCGCAGTACTGGGTTTATTAACCGAACCGGTTGAACATTATTTTCAACAAGATGCTCATTCTGCCATCGATGCAGGCGAAATAGAAAATTTAATTGCATTGCGTGGCGTCGCGCGTGCAGAGAAAAATTGGGGCAAGGCCGATGAAATCCGTCAGCAATTGGCACAAAAAGGAGTTATGATAGAAGACAGTGGCGATACTACGACGTGGCGATATCAATAACGTATACCGAGCCGCGACCGTCAGGGAGCGGAAAGCGAAAATATGCGCTAATCTATCCGGCATAGGTTTTTCTTATTACATGATACGAGTAGTTACAATAATATTAAACAAGGAGTACACAATGAGTGATTATAAAACATTAACTGCATTAAAACCCATATTAACGGCTATTGAGTTCGTAGGCGAATTTGATTTTGCCGAGTTAAAAGGTAAAAACGTGGTTATCTATTTTTACCCTAAGGACAATACGCCGGGTTGTACGTGTGAGGGCGAAGATTTTCGCGATGCCTATAAAAAATTTGAAAAAGAAAACACGGTTATCTTAGGGGTGTCGCGCGATTCAATTAAATCGCACGAAAAGTTTCAGACTCAATTTGAATTCCCTTTTGCTTTATTGTCTGACAGCGATGAAGCTTTATGCGATGCATTTGGTGTTATTAAAGATAAGACCATGTACGGTAAGCCCGTACGTGGTATAGAGCGCAGTACTTTTCTGTATGATGAAAAAGGCAAATTGGTCAAGGAATGGCGTAAAGTAACGGTAGAAGGACATGTAGCAGAAGTATTAGCAACAGTAAAAGCAAAATAATAAATTTGTAGGGTGGTTTTTGAACCGCCCCTATAAAAAAGCTTAGGTATGTACTCTCAATATGGTTATAAAAACTATTAAAAAATTAGTATTTGTATTCTTTAGTTTGGTGGCAATGACAGTTCGTGCTGGCATAGGCGTGCCTTATACAAACTGTTCTACTTTTGAGGATAGTTGTACTATCAAGCCTACGGCGTATGAACTTTATACGCGATATGGCTATTCTGTGCCTGGTCTTGCTGCGTTATCACCACATCCTACACTGAATAAAGATGTGCCTGTGCTCTTGAACGCTAATGCCAATGCATTTACCAGTTCCATGTCTAAAATAATGGTGTTAAACAATGGGCTTTATTTAGGGGCGCAAGCAAATTATAGCGCACGTTTAAATGCCACCGATTACCTATTTATGCAAAATCCAAAATTGCATGGAATGGGAGACAATATGGAAGTTATGAATGTACCCGTCAATTTAGTCAATAACAACGACCCCGGCGGGCGAATCTATGTAGGCTATCATTTTAACGATTATTTTGCTTTAGAAGAGCGTTACTCACGTTTTACACTGGGCAATATTCATCAAATGACCGACATGCAATACAATAATTACATGCATATGCCTAAAAGTAATGCCTATGAAATGATTGCAAGACAAAGTGTGCCTTTAACGCGGAATCTAAATTTATTGCTGAAAGAGGGCGAAGCCTTGATTAGCACGGATATACGTGCCAGCGATCAAGGATTAGTTAGCGATGGTGCCAGTGATCATCATGATATGATACGCCCTATAGTCGGTTTAGGCGCGGGGTATACCGTTTCACATAGCATGACGGCCGATATTTATTATAGCTATTTATTAAGTACCCCAGCCATTCATGCACAAATGATTTCAGCAGGTTTGACCTATTCTGTAGGATAGGCTTTGAAGCAACAATAACTGTACATAGGGCCCACTTCTTTATATACTCTTAGCGCTAAAATGTAGATGAAGAAAGCAGAAAATGAAAAAATTATACGAAATAATAAGACCTTTACTATTTAGGTGGCCTCCTGAAAGGGTGCATCATCTAGTCTTAGGGCTATTGGATTTGCAAGCAAAAGTGGTCAATACATATCCAAAATGGGCGCGACAAACACCCGTGCAAGTCTCTGGCTTATCTTTTCCAAATCCGGTGGGCTTGGCTGCGGGTTTTGACAATCATGCCGCCCATTTACCCGCTTTGTTTCATTTAGGCTTTGGTTTTATTGAAGTGGGCGCCATTACACCTAAGGCGCAACCTGGAAATCCTAAGCCACGCTTGTTTCGTTTGCCGGACCAGCAATCCTTATTAAACCGTATGGGCTTTTGTAATCAAGGGGTGGATTACTTGGTCGAAAACCTCAAGAAAAGACCCGCGGGTCAAATTGTGGGCGTGAACATTGGTAAAAACACGAATACGGCCTTAGAAGATGCGCTTCAAGATTATCTCTATTGTTTCAATAAGGCGGCGCCTTTTTGTGACTATGTCACCATTAATATTTCTTCCCCCAATACGGTAGGTTTACGCGAGCTACAACACGGAGATTATTGCCGCCAGCTGTTAGCTGGATTAAAAAAAGCACAAAGAGATTATGCCGATCGTAGTCAACGCTATGTACCTTTGTGGATTAAGGTAGCGCCGGATTTAAGCAATGAAGAGATTAAAGTGTTAGCCGATATTTTCTGCACACAGAAAATGGATGCTATTGTGACCACCAACACGACGATCAATCGCGATAATGTGCCAGTTGAGTGGCGTGATCAACCCGGGGGGATCAGTGGCCGTGCTTTAAGCGCTCGTGCCGATGCAGTATTGACCGCATTTTATAGTGCTTTAGGAGAGGCTATTCCCTTAGTAGGCGTGGGCGGTATTATGTCCTTGGACGATGCTAAACGTAAGTGCGCAGCGGGCGCTAAATTGTTACAATTGTATAGTGGATTAATTTATGAAGGACCCGGATTAGTCAAAGAAATAGTAACCGGCTTGTCATCCTCGCCGAAGGCGGGGATCTAGTATCCAATATGAATAATCAATCTATCTACCCACCACGTCGTATTAAAAGTTTTGCTCGTTGTGCCGGGCGTATGACACCCGCGCAGAAGTTGGCGGTAGAGTCCGTATTGCCGCAGTATTTATGGTCTAAGGATACGGTAGTGGATAAACCGTTGATCTTAGATATAGGTTTTGGCATGGGTCATAGTTTGGCGTGGCAGGCAGAGCAGTATCCGCAATTTCACTTTTTAGGTGCCGAGGTATTTTTACCGGGTGCGGCGCGTTTAGCGACTTTATTGCAAGAAAAACAATTGAGCAATGCGCATATTGCCTATGGCGATGTGGTGTTGCTGCTCAAAGAACAGTTAGCCTTGCGTAGCTTAGCGGGAGTACAGATCTTTTTCCCCGATCCTTGGCCCAAAAAACGCCATCACAAACGACGCTTGTTGCAAAGAGAGTTTTTAGATTTATTGTTAACGCATATGCAGCCCGGCGCTTTTTTACATTTTGCCAGCGATTGGGCGGATTATTGTATAGCAGTACGAGAGTTACTGTCATCGTGTACGCAGTTATCTTTTGAAAAACCATTATCGGCGGTAGAAGTCATAGCAAGACCACAGACCCGTTACGAAAACAGGGGTGTGGTGCAAGGCCATGAGATTGAAGATATTGTCGTTTGGCTCCCCGAACAGGACTCGAACCTGTGACCCAGTGATTAACAGTCACTTGCTCTACCGACTGAGCTATCGGGGAACAACAAGGCGCTATCGTAGTGGATTTGCGGCTAAATAGCAAGGGGGATTGGGTTAATTTGTGCGTATAAAACAAAAAAGCTCATTTTTTGCCCAGCTTAAAAGGGCAGGTTTGTTTAAAACATAACCAAAAGACAAATCCACTCAAACCTTAACTTTATAAGGAAATTATGCATAGCTTAGGCCTTTTTGCGCTTTGACGGATTTTAATTTAAACTGCGGTAGGTTCTCTATTTAGCTTAGAAGGGCGATATCCATGAAAAAATTTTTAGTGACTGGGGGCGCTGGTTTTATAGGTTCTCATTTAGTCGATGCCTTATTGGCGCAAGGCCATAGCGTGGTGGTGCTAGATGATCTGAGTACAGGGCGTTTAGAAAATATTTATCCAGATTATATAGAAGGGTCTGTCGCTACGCCCAAACGCGATAATTTGTCTTTTGTGAAAGGCAGTATTGCCGATCAAGCCTTAGTATTAAAATGTTTAGAAGGTGTTTCCGGTTGTTTTCATTTAGCTGCGCGCTTGGGAATGGTAGTTTGCAAGGATGATTGGGTGGGTACCCATTTAATCAATTTAACGGCAACGATATCCTTGTTTGACGCAATACAAAAAAGCGGACAAATGATCCCAGTTGTATATGCTTCTTCGTGTGCGGTTTATGGTGATTTTGGTACAGAAGCGCTATATGAAGACTTAAAAGCAAGCCCCTTATCTGCCTATGGTGCCGATAAGTTGGGGTGTGAATTGCATGCTAAGGTTGCCAATGCTATTTATCAGATCCCTACGGTGGGATTGCGTTTTTTCAATGTGTATGGACCTAGGCAACGCCCAGGTACCATCGATTCCGGTGTAATCCCTATTTTTATCGAACGCATTCAAAAGGGCTTGCCTTTAACGGTTTTTGGTTCTGGTGAGCAAACACGCGATTTTGTGCATGTGAGTGATGTGGTGCAACATTGTTTATTCTTCATGAAAACAATAAGCAACGAAGCGGCTGTTTTTAATGTCTGCACCGGCACAACAGTGAGTATTAATCATTTGATCAAACTATTAGAGAAAATGAATCATATGCCTGTGTTGGTTGAGAATGCAGCGCCCCGTGCCGGTGACATTATGGCTGCTTTAGGGGATCCGACAAAAGCAAAAGCGGCGGGTATAGTGAGTTTAGTACCATTTCAGTCCGGATTGCAGGCTTTATGGGATTTGCAATAGGCATACATTTGCTTAATTCTACACATAAAGTATATACTTCGGTATTAAACTGACAGGGAGATGTTAAGTGAAAGTGCTCATCACGGGAGGGTGTGGTTTTATAGGCTCTCATCTAGTAGATTATCATATGAATAAGGGCCATTCGGTGCGCGTTGTGGATGACTTAAGCACGGGCCGTATTGAGAATGTGGCGCACTTTAAAGATAACCCAAAATTTCGCTTTGATGAAGCCGATATTGTAACTTGGCCCGACCTAGAATCCGCAGTTTCTTGGGCTGACCGCATTTATCATATGGCGGCTGTAGTAGGTGTTTATAGAGTTATCGCCGACCCCATTCAAGTGTTAAATACCAATATTCTCAGCTGTGAGCGGCTATTACGTATAGCCGATCAATCCGGACATAAGCCACGCATCTTGATTGCTTCTAGTTCGGAGGTCTATGGCCAAGGACTAACCGCGGCCTTTTCTGAAACCGATGATGTACTGATTGAACCGGCTGCGCATTCGCGTTGGAATTATGCTATCAGCAAGGTGAGCAATGAGGCTTTTGGTTTGTCTTATGCACAAAATAAGGGTTTACCCATCACTTCCGTGCGATTCTTTAATACCGTAGGTTCTAGGCAATCAGGCCGTTATGGTATGGTATTGCCGCGTTTTATAGAGCAGGCCGTGTCAGCTAAGCCTATTACCGTATATGGAGATGGTCAGCAAAGCCGTTCTTTCTGTGATGTGCGCGATACGGTAGAAGCCTTAGATCGCCTGGCCAACCAAGCAGCCAGTGTAGGCGAGATTGTTAATGTGGGCAACGATACTGAAATTTCAATCAATTCTCTGGCCGAACTCGTAAAAGAGATCGCCCATAGCGATTCGTCTATCACCCATATTCCTTATGAAGAAGCCTATGGCGAAGTCTTTGTTGATATTCAAAGACGCAAGCCAAATTTAGAAAAATTTTATAGATTAACGGGTTATCAACACCGCTGGGCATTAAAGGAAACCATTCAAGATTTGGTCGATAGAAAGCGAGCCAATAAAACAAAATAATTAATATCAAGGATGTTTGGATGTTGATAGAGTTTAGAAAAAAAGCGATCTATTTGCTTTTATTAATATGCCTAGCTATGCTGTTAGGCTTTGCCACAGCAGACACCGTACCTACTTTAGACGATATCAAAGCCCTGATTGCACAAGGCCAATGGCAACAAGCAGAAAACAGCGCACAAGTTTACATACAACACTATCCAAAAGATGTGGATGGCTCATTAGAATTGGCTATTATCAAAAACCATGAAAAAGATTATGCGGCAGTAGAGCAAATATTACAGCCTGCACTGGCACAATATCCACGGTATTTGGATATACGGCTGTTACTGATCAATGCTGAAATAACATTAAACAACAATCAAAAAGCATTGGCTTTGGTGGAGGACGGTTTGGTCCTAGAACCACAGAATACCGTTTTACTGAAGAAAAAGGCCGATATTCAGTCTATAAATACTAATAAGGTGGCAAGTGCAAAAAAAGTGCCGAGCGTGGTAACGAAAGCATCTAGCAAAGCACCAAGTAAAGCTGTGAGCACGGGACCTACTTTAGCGGATATCAAGGCACTTACTGCACAAGACCAATGGCAGCAAGCAGAAAGCAGCGCAAAAATTTACGTACAACACTATCCGCATGATGTGGACGGATTTTTAGCATTAGCCAGGATTAAAAACCATGAGAAAGATCATGTTGCAGTAGAACAAATATTAGAGCCCGTACTGGCACAATATCCACGGGATTTAGATATACGGGTGTTGCTGATCCATGCTGAAATAGCATTAAAGCAGTGGCAAAAAGCATTAGTTTTGGTTAATGAAGGTTTAGCTTTAGAACCACAGAATGAAGTCTTACTCAAGAAAAAGGCTTATATTGAATTTGAGAATGGCGATACGGTAGCAAGTGTAAAGACCCTACAACAAGTATTAACGATAAACCCCCAAGATGAAAAAGCACAAAATTTGCTAACAGAAGTACGCAATACTCCACCTCAATATGGTGTAGGACCCTATAAAGTGGGTGCATATAGTTGGGGGGCGAATGTCTCTAATGTGAATCAAGAGGCTAGTACAAATCAAAAGTGGTACTATGATAGTCTCTATTTGGGTGCTGATACAACCTATGGTTATCTACAAGCGCGCGGTAATTATGCCAATCGTTTGGGACTTTCGGGTACGCAAGCTGAGCTCCAATTTGATCCAAAGATAAATCGCTATCTTTATTTTGAACTTGTAACGGCATATTCTGATCAAGAAGCGTTATTTCCGCACTATTTAGTAGGCGCTGAAGCTTATGCTAATATTCCTCATGTAGTGGATTTTTCATTGGGAGAAAAATATCGAAACTTGGGCGCAACCTATATTAATACCTACACGGCTTCTCTGTCTAAACCAATAAAAGAGTATTGGTTTAGTTTTAGGCCCTATTACTTTGTGCCTAGTAATGGTGGTCCACGATCGACTCTATATACGTTAAAAGCACGCCGCCATTTTGGTTCGCCAGATTTTTATCTAGAACTTAGCGGAGGGACAGGACACAGCCCAGACCTGCCAGATCTAACAGTAGCCGCTTTAATTAAAGTGCAGAATAACTATGTACACGCTAAATTAAATTTTCCTATCGACAATCATCGTTATGTAGTGAGCATAGGCCCTATGTATGAAAGATTGGTTTATCCATCTGGAACAGTTCTCACTCTATACAGCGGTGGGTTGAATTTAAGCATGCGTTTTAGTTAAAGGTAAGATAAGAATGACACGCACAGAATTTATTCCTATTGCTGAAACTATATTTATGATTGAAGTCAGCTTAGTTGTATTGATGCTTGTATCCGCATATCTATTCAAAGGCTACTTCGTTATAAAGAGACTTGTTCGAAAAAGAACAAAAGAAAATTGGACGGCCTTTTGGCATGAAGCTGAGCGTGACACAAGTCTATTAACAGACGACAAAATAAAAAATATGCAAAAAAGAATCGTTTGGGTGTTAATGCTGATGAAACAAAGTAAAGAAAAGATTCAATCTGAATCGTTATTCTATAATAAAATAAGGAAAGAGGTTCTGTTGCCAACCGGAAAAAAATTAATTCGCAAGCACAATTATCTAAAAAAATATTATGCAATAGAATGTTTTTATTATCAATTTGATCCAGAAGATGAGCATTATTTGCTAAAAGCTATATCACATCCTGTGCTGTTAGTATCCTTGAATGCTGCCCGAGTTTCTTTTAAACATGGCTCGACCAAATTATTGGAAAAAGTAATTTCCCATTTAGCACATTGGAAGTGGTTTCAGCAGGACGCAATTGCAAGCATGATTCTAGAAGAAAGACCTATGCTTACAGAGGCATTGTTAAATTGTTTAGAAAAAGAAAAATCGCATTCTGTTCGTACGCTTTGTTATAGATTATTATTATTGTTACCCTCCAAAGATGAGGTTATAAGAGAGTTAGAAGCAGATCTATATAGTAATTTTATTGATTTACGAGTAGTTGCATTAGACTATTTAATTAAGGTTAAAGATATTAGTCGACTTCGAAATTTTATGTATGATGATGATTGGGTTATTCGAGCCAGAACAGCACATGCATTGGGATTATTATTAGACAAAGAATCGATTCATCTTCTAGAGGAAGCGTTATTTGATCCAGAGTGGTGGGTTCGCACATACAGTGCCGAAGCATTATTGTGTTTTGGGCAAATAGGTTTGGCCATATTACAGCAGCAATCTCCGAAGCCATACAGCGGTGCCTATGATGCGGCGAGAGAGGCTTTGTCTAGGCATAGACATACTCAGATACGCAAGAGAAGGAGACATAAACCATGATACAGGCATTGATTTACGCTGATTATATGATTATAGGTTATTTCTTGATAATGGCATTTGGATATACAGTGTTGCTATGTGCTTCCTTTCCAGAGGTGATTAGAAAATTTGAAGAAGTTGCTTATGGCAATGTTGCAGACTTGATGCACGAAGAAACTGTTTTGCCAGTTTCTATTATTATTCCTGCTTATAACGAGGAAGATCGAATTTTAAACGCGGTCTATAGCGCGTTAAACAGCGATTATGCAAATATACAGATTATAATATCCTGCGATGGTTCTAGGGATAACACCCTGCCAAAGTTGATTAAAACATTCAACTTATATGAAACCCCTATTATGTTAAAAAATAACATAAAAACGGCTGAAGTGAAACGTTATTTTGCCTCAACAGATTATCCGAACATTAAAGTAATTGACAAAGTCAATGGCCAAGTAGCTGATGCAGTCAATGCAGGTCTTAATATTTGTAGAACCTCTTTATACATGACGCTAGATGCAGATACCGTTATGAAACCTAATGCGGTTTCCCGCTTGGTATTTACTTATTTGTCTAATCCAGACTGCATATTGGTAGGCGGCGCAGTCTATGTCTTAAATGGAAATAAAGTATCTCATGGAAAATTGCTTACAGAACCCCGTGTTCCTCATGGTTATGTTACAGGATTCCAGTGCAATGAATATTTATCTTCATTTCTATTTGGTCGCGCTGGTTGGAGTTATTTTGGTGGCGCTTTATGTTACTCGGGTGCGTTTACATTATTTGATACACGCACAGTAATTGCCGCTGGAGGGCATGATAAAGGAAATTTCTCACACGATGCAGAGATTACAATTAAATTGCACCAATATATGCGCGATCAGCACCGCCCTTACAAAATTAGTTATAATCCTAGTGCCATTGCTTGGACAGAAGTGCCAGGTAGTTTAAAGGCTTTTTGGCGACAACGAGGAACCTGGCAACGAGGCTTATTATGTAGCTTTTGGGAACATAAACAACTCGGTTTATTTTATCGTTATGGCATAGTAGGATGTGTTTCCTTTCCGTTTTACGTTCTATTTGAGGTGTTTGGCCCTGTAGTAGAATTCATAGCCTATATGACTTTATTGATAGGATGTTTTTATGGTTTAATCGGTTATCCCGTGTTATTATTTATAGGGATTGCATGGGCCTATTTTGTATTTATCATGATGGCTAGTATCTTACTCAATTTAATTACTTTTAACATATATCGTCGCAAGATGGATATTTTACGCATGTTTCTATTTGCAGTCATAAATCTATTTGGATTTAGGCAGTTTATGGTTTTAAGTTATGTACGTGGCACAGTTCAGTACTTTTGGAATCGTCTGAGAGGACGGAAGTTATAGAAAGGAAGAGGTATATTATGAATAAAAGAAAAATTGCTATTATTGGTTTAGGTTATGTGGGGTTGACTCTAGCAAATGGTCTAGCGAGAAAAATGAAAATCATTGGGTATGATACTTCCGTCAAGCGTATTGAAGAATTACAAAAAGGCTGCGATCACAACTATGAATTTTCAAAAAGTGATTTAGAAAAACTAGACATTCAATTTACAAGCGATGAGGAAAGTTTAGATAAGGCAAATTTCTTTATCATTACGGTGCCTACGCCTATTGATGCTATGAAACAGCCAGATTTTAGCTGTTTAATATCTGCATCGCATGTGGTAGCTAGGCATTTAAAACCCAAAGATATCGTGGTATATGAATCTACTGTTTATCCTGGGGCTACTGAAGAAGTCTGTATTCCAGCAATAGAAGAAGTGAGACCTTTAAAAGCAGGTATTGACTTTACGGTAGGCTATTCACCAGAACGTACTAATCCAGGCGATAAAAAACATGTGTTGAATAACACCGTCAAAGTTATTTCAGCCCAGGATGAAGATACCTTGAATGTGCTTGAGCAAATCTATAGCTTGATTACAGAAGCTGGCGTTTATCGAGCGCCTAGCATTAAAGTAGCAGAAGCGGCCAAAGTGGTTGAAAACACTCAGCGTGATCTTAATATTTCTTTGATGAATGAGCTATCTTTTATTTTTCATAGACTCGATATTGATACCATTGAGGTGCTTAAAGCAGCAGAAACAAAATGGAACTTTTTGCATTTTCGTTCGGGATTAGTCGGAGGGCATTGTATAGGCGTGGATCCTTATTATTTAACGTATAAGGCGCAACAAGTAGGATATTATCCCACTGTCATTTTAGCGGGCCGCCAGGTAAATGATCGTATGGGAAAATATATTGCTGAGCGTACCATCAAAAACTTAATTCACATTGGCGTACCTATTAAACACTGCCGGATTGCTGTATTAGGACTCACTTTTAAGGAAAACTCTGCCGACATGCGTAATTCACGCGTTATCGATATGGTTGGAGAATTGCAGTCTTATGGTGTTGAAGTGCTAGCGTACGATCCTGTAGCCAATGCTGAATTGGTTAAAAAAGAATATCACATTGAACTACAAGCTTTTGATGATATCACCGATGTAGATGCTATTATTATAGCGGTAGCCCATGCAGATTTTTTAAAATTGGATATTGACAGTCTAAAGCATAAATTAAATTATCGTGGCTTGATTATGGATGTGAAAAGCATTCTGGATCTCAACGCATTTAAAGATTCAGGGACGATGTATTGGCGATTGTAAAAGCATAGATCTATATTCTCTTCTCCAATGAAGATGTGAGATATTGACGAATACTATAGATTTAAGTCGAAGCTTTGTCATCCTCGATACCCGGAGTACCGAGTACAGGCTCCAATCGGGGATCCAGTTTCAAATCAAGTTTTTCCTGGATCCTCGACTGCGGCCTGGTAGAGGATGACAACATTTTAGTGCTGTGTTCCTAGAAAGTGTTGTTCTCGAATCTTGAAGTGTAATGGGTCTAGATGTCTTAAATTCATCACCAACCCCCTCTAGTCTTATAATGAACTTTAGAGACACAATTTTCAAAATGTGCCAGCGCTTCTGCTTTGGTTTGGCCCTCTACAATCAGGTAGCCTAAAATTTGAAATCTATCCTTTGCAACCGTAATTTTATCATCTGCTTTGACTAGAGAATAAAAAGCTTTAAACCCAGGGCATTGAGCCAGTTGTTCTAGCCCCATCCATTCCTGAAAAATCCCCCCTTGAGTAGTGGTAAAATCATGCGCTTCTAAATGAGTCAAAGGAGTATCAGAGGCTTGGGCATTAATAGGAATTTGTAAGGCAATGGCAAAGAATAATTCTGGAATATCAATGCCCCACACATCATGATGCCACAGCGACAAATAACGTTCTGCTGGGCATGGGTGAATGTCTAAAATATAGGCGCCTTTCTGGTTGGCTTCATAAATCCCTTTTATATGTATAATGCCGTCGCTTATCTCCAGTGCATGTAAAGCAAGCGTGGCCAGATTGATGCACGCTTGCTGCTCTTGAACTTGAAGCTGTGTGCAGGGCAGAGAATGTCTATTGGGGAGCAGGGTTTCACCTATAAGCTTGGATTCATTATCGGTAATAACACTATATTTTATTTTTGAATCTTGAATAACCACATCTATAAAAAATTCTTTGCCTTCAATAAACTCTTCTATAGTAAATGATTTATTATTATAATTAGAACCAAAATTTTTGAAAAATGAGCGTATTTCTTCCAGATTATTAATTTTTGCTACATTTATATTTTTAGACGTAAAAAGCGGTTTGATTATCATAGGAAAACGGAGGAGACCAGTTGTGTGTTGAATCCGGTTGATCTGATGCAGTATTATTTCCAATGCATTTTCGTCTGTCACATGGAAATACAGAGGCACAGCCAAACTGGCCGCAGACAAGGTGGTTTGTATCTTTAATTTATTGGTGGTTGTGCGCGCATTGCTTGCACTTAAATAAGGCAAATTCAGATCTCTAGCGAGTTCTGCGGTTGGCACAATATACTGACTGCAATATGTAGTGATACCATCAATAGGGCCAAAAGAACTGATAGATTTTGATATGGCGAGCAAGGCTTGTTGACGCATGACTTCTATATCTTTATCTCGGTTCACAATAATAAACTCAGAGACTAAATCCTTTGCCCAGGAAAGTTCCTGTTCTAACAATATGATCTCTATGCCTAATTTGATGGCACATTCTAAAAAAGGTCGTCTTGTCTCATCGCCGGCACCTACTAAGAGCAAACGTTTTCCCTTGCAAGCACTTTGTCTTGCTCTGCTAAACATAGTCGCAAACCAAATTTTGGAATGTTCTCCTAATAGTTCTGGATAGACCCTGTCAAATTGATATTGTCTTCCTACGGTATGATCATGAAAAGCAATAATTTTTGGTTTTAACACACCATCAATAGATAGGAAAATTAAATCTAAACCAAAATAATCTACTTGAGATTGTAGTGGATCGTCGGCAGCAGGAGGGTATTGTTTTTGCTCTTCATCTATAGCCAATAATACGTTCGTGGCCAAATTGTCAATTTCTTTTTCAAGTGCCCATACTTCATCATCCGTTTTAAATAATCCATGTTGAACTCTTAAAGCGGTAATAATATTTTCAAATGGGATAATAGCAGCTGCTTTAGTCAATGGCTGCCCGTAATTATCGGCTCTGGCGATCAAACCGGTAGTTAAGCATTTATTCCACGGTGTGCGTGCAGCCAGTACATGTACAACCCATTCTTTTTTAGTTGTTTCATCTGCTGTGCTAATTTCGTCTAAGCTTAGGATACGTAGTGGAGTAGGTTTTTCTAAAATGCAATAACGGCCGCTACCATCGTTTTGGTTATAGCTTAAGAATAATGCAGGTGGATGAAAACATTCTTCAATGAGAATAGCGCTGGTAGAAGTCATCAAGCGGTGTTGCGATAGAGTCATTACATGCTCTACCATACCTTCGATATCATCCACAGTAAAAAATTCAACGCCTTCAGGAGGGATAATACCTGATCCAGAAGGCTTAATTACCAACTCTCGGCCTTGGTATAAATTTAAAAAAGACAAGATATGTTGGCGAATAATAATTTTCTTATCAATTTCATCTGCAGGGAAAGAAACGATAAAAGTGCTTAGCAAAGATCTATTTTCCTTAGTGCTAACTTGATTGATTAAGTGATGATCTGACATAAGAAAAGCGCATGTGATCGGTGCCAATATACCTCTAGACGAAAGCCAAATACGCATAAGTAGACTTTCATTGATTAAATCTTGTAACCTAGACGAGGCAGACATAGGTGTATCTAGCCTATTCTCAAGATTAACCGTGCTGATATTTAAAGGATCCGATGGGTTATAAAAATTGGCAAAATAATGGATCAATCTAGGGATTTTATATTCAGCCAGAATGGGGTCGCCCTCTCTATCAAAATAAAGCCCTTTTTTTAGATAAAGTCTATTGGTGCCATCTTCTTGTAATTCTTCTAAAATCCAAGCAGAATCTAAAACCAGATGAATATCTTTGCTGTAATGGGTTCTGTCTGCACGCGCTTGAGCCAAATGATCATCGGTTGCTGAGGCCAACAGTACAATGGTGGGGTGTACTTCAGGAATGGGAGTTTGAAATACCTCTATTAGAGTGTGAGGTAAATGTTCGTGTTGTAATCTATCTTCCAGTTGATGCATTGCTTCTTCCTCTGAAATATAGCCTAGAGGATATGTGTGATAAATATGGCGTTTAAACCAGACGATTGCTAAAATATTAATGATGCCATAAATCGCTAAAAGAAGCGTTACTATCTTCAATGGCGCATAAGATCCTAAGAAGCTATAAAGCCAACTGTTTGAAGAAGAATGCAGGAAAATTGATCCAAAAACTATACAGCCTAGACTCAAGGCAAAATTTGATATTAATTCTAGCAAAGCAAAAACATTGGGCTCTTCTGCTTTCGCTTGTTGGTCCCCATTAATTTCTATTTGCACTAATAGTTCTAATCTGCCTGATATTGGTTCTAAGAAAAGCTGCATAAATAGTGCTGCTGGGGCAGCCACCCAAAGTAAAGGGTATTCCCAAAGTAAGATAGAAGGAATAAAAGCACAAGAAGCAAATAATGCTAGCCAAAAAATATAGCGGTAAAAACCATATTTTTTTTGTAATTGTTTTCCGCTGAGTAATAGTACCGTAGCTAACATACCGCCAGCATTCGCAGCGCGTTATTATGCCACACAATTCTTGTAGCATCCCACATATTTCTATGTGTTTTGAATAATATATTTTTTCTTGAGATAAACCGTTTATTACCGACATAAGTAATGATATCTTTTAATGGATATACATTTTTTATGTAAAGAATACCACAAGTCAACATGGATGCACAAAATACAAGGTAAGAAGCTGCTAGAGCAGATTCTACACCAATATGTTTTCCTATATAATCTATCAGTACACCAAAAGAAAAAGGTAATATCACCATACTGATGTAAAAGAATAGATTATAAATATAAAGAGCGGTTTCTTTCTTTTCGGCAGTAGAAAAAATACGATTAGAGCCTGCTTTATCTGTATTTAATAGAGTGCTCAAAGTGGAAATTATACCGCTGATTACCAAAGCGATAATCAATAAAGGGATAGTCAACTGTTTGTGAAACAAAAGCATAGTGATTACTAAATATAATATCATTTGTGCAAAAGACTGTCCTATCAGTAGTTTGCGCATGGAGAAAAGTTTGACGATATTGCCTGAAAAAAAAGTTGTAATCATGATAGCCCAGGTAGAGATAGCACTGACTATACCGATGGTAGCGGTTTCCCCTGTAATGGTTTTGACGACCATAGGTAATACGGTGGGGAGAATGGTTAATCCTATGATAAAAAACAGCTGTGCTAATAAATAGCTTTTTTCCACAGAGTTAAATTGGCTAATTTCGCGTCTAGTTTTCTTTAACTTGCTGATTACATTAAACGGGATGTTTAACACATTCATGTGAGCTCAGTCCTTGAACTTGAGAGAATCATTGTTGCATAGTATATACTCATTCCACTTCAAGATGCGAGAGCAATACTTTCTATGAACGTAATACTAAAACGTTGTCATTCTCGACAAGGCCGCGAGGCCTCAGTCGGGAATCCAGGAGAAAACTTAATTTGAAACTGAATCCTCGACTTCGTCGAGGATGACAAAGCTTCGATTCAAATCTGTAGTATTCATCAATATCTCGCATCTACATTGGTAATGAGTATACACTCAATACCGTTGTAATTGCATTAGCACTTTTTCCAAAGTAGCACTAAATTCCGTTAAACGGGCTTTTTCTTGCTCGACCACGGCAAGAGGTGCGCGATCTGCAAATTGGGGGTTGTCTAATTTGGCACGGCATTTGCTAATTTCTTGTTCTAATTTTAGTTTTTCTTTACTCAGGCGCTCTTTTTCGGCAGCCATGTCTATAAGACCTGCCAAATCTATAAAGCAAGTGATATCCTTGATTTCTGCCGTGGCAAATTGTTGCTGGCTGGGAGGCTGGTCTATCCAGGTAATGGCCGATAAACGTGCCAACGGCTTTAGGTTATCGAGATAAGGGCTTAATCTAGTGCGCAAAATATCATTTGTCGTCATTAAAGATAAGGCCAAAGGTTTTCCGGGCGCAATATTCATTTCTACGCGTATATTCCTCACCGCTACAATGATGGTTTGTACTAGAGCAAATAAATCTTCAGTATCTTTATCATGTAAACTGGCATCGTATTGTGGATAGGCGCGCAGCATTAATGATGGCTCTGTTAATGTCAATAAAGGCTTAAAGGATTGCCATAGTTTTTCGGTTATAAATGGGATAATAGGGTGTAACAAGGCTAATAAACTTTCAAACGCGTGGATTAAAACATAACGAGTTTGGGCCTTTTTATCTTCTGAGGCATCGCTTTGTAAGATGGTCTTAGACCATTCTAGGCCCCAGTCGCATAATTCATCCCAAGCAAATTCATACAATTGTTGTGCCAATAGATCAAAACGATACGTGTTTAAGTGTTCTTTAGATAACTGAATCGTATGGTGTAAGCGCGATAACAACCAGCGTTCACCTAGAGACAGTTCTTGTAGCGTATAGCTTTTGGCTATAGGCTTATCGGTGGTCTGCAGTAAAATAAAGCGTGCTGCATTCCATAATTTGTTGCAGAAATTACGATAACCACTTAAACGCGCTAAATCAAAGCGTATATTGCGTCCGGTGGAGGCTAAAGCGCAAAAGGTAAATCGCAAGGCATCCGTACCAAAAGCAGGAATGCCATCTGGGTAGTGTTCTCGAGTGACTTTTTCAATACGTGCTGCCATTTGTGGTTGCATTAAACCGCTAACGCGTTTTTCAATCAATGTTTTTAGGTCGATGCCGTGGATTAGATCCAAGGGATCTAAGACATTTCCTTTGGTCTTAGACATCTTTTGTCCTTCGTGATCGCGTATCAGACCGGTAATGTAAACGGTTTTGAAAGGGACATCGCCCATGAAGTTTAGGCCCATCATTACCATGCGTGCTACCCAGAAAAACAAGATATCAAAGCCGGTAATGAGCACTGAAGTAGGATAGAAGGTTTTTAAATCTGCAGTTTTCTCGGGCCAGCCTAATGTAGAAAAAGGCCATAATGCCGAAGAAAACCAAGTGTCTAATACATCTTCTTCTTGTTTTAATGGAACCTCGGCGGCAATGTTATGCTGCGCACGTACCGTGGCTTCATCTTTGCCTACAAAAATATGACCTTGATCGTCATACCAGGCAGGGATCCTATGTCCCCACCATAATTGCCTACTGATGCACCAATCGTGAATATTGTCTAACCATTGAAAATACGTATTCTGCCAATTCTCAGGCACAAAGCGTATTTTGCCTTCTTTGACTACGTCTAGGGCTGGTTTAGCCAGGCCGGCCATTTTAACAAACCATTGATCCGTTAAATAAGGTTCTATAATGACGCCAGAGCGATCGCCGCGCGGAATTTTTAAGCGATGCGGCTCAGTTTTGATGAGTAAGCCTTGCGTTTTTAAATCCTCTAATATTTTTTCGCGAGCGATGAAACGATCTAAGTTTTTATAAGCCGCGGGTACGGTTTCATTTAAATGTGCATCGGCTGTAAGAATGTTGATCATGGCTAAATTATGACGTAAGCCCATGTCGTAATCGTTGAAATCGTGTGCTGGCGTGATTTTCACAGCACCGCTGCCAAATTCCATGTCTATGCTGTCGTCGGCAATAATGGGAATTTCGCGATCGGTTAAGGGCAGGGCTACTTTTTTGCCGATTAAATGTTGATAACGACTATCGTCTGGATGTACGGCAACCGCGGTATCGCCCAATAAAGTTTCCGGGCGCGTGGTGGCAACGGTTAATACGTCATTACAACCTATAACGGGATACTGTATATGCCATAAAAAACCATCTTCTTCTTCATTCAATACTTCTAAATCAGAAATCGCAGTTAATAATTTAGGATCCCAATTCACTAAACGTTTAGCGCGATAAATCAAGCCTTGCTCGTATAATTTAACAAAAGCAGTATTGACCGCTGCAGATAAACCTTCATCTAAAGTGAAACGTTCTCGCGTCCAATCACAAGAATTGCCCATAACGCGCATTTGTTCCGTGATACGCGAACCGGATATTTTCTTCCATTGCCAAATCTCGTCCACAAAGGCGTCTCGACCCAGATCATGGCGCGATTGATTTTTTTGTAATAATTGTCTTTCTACCACCATTTGTGTAGAAATGCCTGCGTGGTCTGTGCCGGGTTGCCACAGAGTTTTATCGCCTTGCATGCGGTGATAGCGAGTCAGGATATCCATTAAAGTGTGTTGAAAACCATGGCCCATATGCAAGCTGCCAGTGACATTAGGAGGTGGCAACATGATGCAATAAGGATCGCCATTACCTTGGGGCTTAAAATAACCTTGTTGTTCCCAAAAAGCATAACATTCTTTTTCTAAAGCATCTGGAATGTATTGAGAGGGTAATGGCTCGTTCATAATATACTCTTCTTATAGTTCATGTAGATTTAATTGGCACTGGGCTTCACGATAATATTTGTAGCGTTGTCGCCCTAGTTCTTTAGACAGCGGTTCATTGGCAATAATATCTAATATTCTACTAAATTTTTGCCAGTCAGGTTTTATTTCAGTATGTAGGTTGAGCAGAATATCATAAGTGCGGTTTTGTTCGTCATGAGTGCAACCTATGACTATAGGAGCATGTGCCGCTGTAGTGGCTGAGGCGGTTGCATGAGGGATGAAACTTTCTTCCTTGAAAGTCCATAGCAAATGATCTATAGCCGCAGCCGTTTTATTTTCAGCGCAATGTATGTAAACTGTTTTATGATGTAAGTAGGCTTTTTCTGCTAAACGACAGGCGAGCAGGGCGCTGGCTTCAGCACCCGTTTCTTTTAATACGTAAAAATCTACATTAAGACTCATGATTTTCCATAAGCATGTTGACACAAATAATCCATTAGCAAGGGCAATGGACGTGCGGTAGCGCCTTTGTTTGCACCCATAGCCCAGGCCGTGCCAGCGATATCAAAGTGGGCCCAACGATAATCTTTTGTAAATTGTGCTAAGAAAACCGCTGCTTCAATTGCGCCACCCCAACGGTGCGGAGCAATATTGGCTAGATCGGCAAAGTTGCTTTTTAAATCGTCTTTCATAGCAGCGATTATGGGCATACGCCAGGCGGTGTCTAAGCTATTTTTTGAAGCTTCATTTAATGCACTTGCTAATTTTTCATCATCGGTAAAAAAGCCGGAGGTGTGGGTTCCTAAGGCTACCACCATGGCGCCGGTCAATGTAGCAAAGTCCAATACTACTTCAGGTTTATAACGTGCACAATAAGTTAGAGCATCGCATAATACCAAACGGCCTTCGGCATCCGTATTGAGGATTTCTACCGTTTGACCCGATAGTGTAGTGACGATGTCACCAGGTTTGATGGCATTACCACCGGGCATATTTTCGGCGCAAGCGGCGAAAGCCACTAAGTTAATGGGTAGATTCAATGCTGCAGCTACTTTAATAGCGCCTAATACTGTTGCCGCACCGCACATATCGTATTTCATTTCATCCATGCCTGCGGATGGTTTAATGGAAATACCCCCCGTATCAAAGGTGATGCCTTTGCCAACCAAAGCGATAGGCGCTTGTGATTTTTTACCGCCGTTATATTCTACAATGATAAACTTAGGTTCATGGCGGCTGCCTTGACCCACAGCTAAAATGGCATTCATACCCAATTTTTTCATCTCAGCGACAGATAGTACAGTGGTCTTGACTTTAGTGTATTTCTTGCCCATTTCTTGGGCTGTTTTGGCTATAGCGCTAGGAATACAATGATTAGCTGGGGTGTTGCCTAAATCTTTAACAAAAGAAATACCGTCGGCTAGAGCAAGGGCATAATCCAATGCTTTTTGTCCATTTTTTACGCTTTCTTTGTCTACACAAAAAGAGATGGCTTTTAGAGTAGGTTTTTTAGCCGCCGTTTTAGTCTTAAATGCATTGAATTGATAGGCTTTTTCGTTAAAGGCCAATGCTGCTTGCTGTACCCACTGTGCTTCGTCTAAGGCTGTGCCTGCCAGGCCATCTAAAATAAGGGCGGCACTGGTATATTGTTTTTGCAATAAGGAAGCCATGGCTGCTTGTAAGGCGCTGATAGCTTTTTCTGCTGTAAAATCGCTGGCTGCGCCCAAACCAACCACTAATAGGCGTGATGCTGTACATTCTTTGATATCAAATAGCCAATTTACGACCCCACAATCGGTATTGATATTGCCTAATTGCACAGAATCGGTTAAAATTTTGGCAATTTTAGCGGGTAGTTTGACCTGAGTGCCTTTAGTCTTAGACTCTGTAAATAGGGGAATGATCAAACAATCTGCTTTGATTTGTTGTGGTGCGTCGGTGCTTAGCGTAAAATTCATGGTGATCCTCAAATAGTGTGATAATGGGCTAAGGCTAAAATTATAGCGAAATCGGATTAACAAAGCGAGCTTTAAAAAGGGTGAGTAGTTACAGTGGTTATTAAAAAATATCTGGCCAAAGAAATCTACGCCCATTTATGCGTTATCAGCGGTATTTTGGTATTGATCTTTTTAAGTAACCAACTGGTGCGATTTTTAGGGCGCGCTGCTGCAGGTAAACTTACAGGCGGCATGTTGCTTAAAATCATGGCATTGGAAATACCTATATTATTGGGATTTTTACTGCCCATAGGTTTATTTATGGCCATCTTATTGGCCTACGGCCGTCTTTATGTAGACAGCGAAATGACGGTGTTGCAAGCCTGTGGTGTGAGCCAAAAACAATTACTTAACTATACACTCACTTTTGCCAGTGTCGTTTTTGTAGTGGTATTGGTAATGAACTTTTATATTACGCCTTGGTTGATACGCGATAAAAACAAAATTTTTGCCACAAATCCTGCGACCATCATCATCAATACCTTGGTGCCGGGGCGTTTTAAAAGTCTTAATGATCAAAATGTCGTGTATGTAGAAAATGTAGATAATCAAACACACACGGCACAAAATATTTTTATAGCCAAAAGAGAGTCCGTGACTGTCCATAAAAAAATAAATGGCGTAGATGTGGCTACCAAGGTACCGGTATGGCGCGTGCTGTCGGCGGATAAGGCGTATCAAATGCAAAATGCCGCATTGGATGGTTCCTTTGTGGTAGCAGAAAACGGCATAGAGTACAGCGGTGTTCCTGGGCAGCGCAATTTTCGGGTGGTCCATTTCAAACAATATGGTGCACGCATTCCCGATACGGATAACATTAAAAGTAAAGCGGGTTATGATAGCCTAAGCTTAGGAGATCTGTGGGCACAAGCATTTACCAATAAGAAAGCGATGGCAGAATTGCAATGGCGTATCTCGATGCCTCTGTCGATCCCCATTTTAGTCTTATTGGCTTTACCCTTGAGCCGAGTTAGCCCACGACAAGGACGATACCGTAAATTGATCCCTGCTGTTTTATTGTATACTGTTTATGCCAATATGCAATTTGTGGCCAGAGGGTGGTTAGAAGACGGTGCCATTCCGTCCTACATAGGCTTATGGTTTTTACACATCGTTTTATTATTAATAGCACTATCTTTATATCTAGAACCTTATCAATGGCAGAAAATTAGGAAACGCTTGCAGTTTTGGAATAAAACAGTATGAGTATTTTATCGAAGTATTTATTCAAGGTGATCACGACTACTACATTGATAGTATTGCTCATATTTCTAGGCATGGATTTCTTTGTGCGTCTCATGACGGAGTTTAACGATGTAGGCGATGGCAATTATACCTTATGGACGGCGGTTGCTTATGTGTTAATGACTATGCCCAATGATTTATATACGATGTTTCCTATGGCAGGTCTGTTGGGGGCTTTGATGGGGCTGGGGCATTTAGCCAGTCACAGTGAATTGGTAGTGATGCGCAGCTCGGGTATGACCTTGATGCAAATTGTGCGTATTATTTTAAGTTCTATTTTAGTATTTGTGCTTATAGTCTGTATATTTTATGAAACACTGGCACCTAGATTAAACCATCAAGCGGAAATTATGAAAGCTGTTGCACGTAGCCGTGGCCAAGCAGTGGCTACTCAATACGGTATATGGGTACGGGAAGGGGATAGTTTTTTTCATTTTGATGCCGTTAATCGCAGTGGTGCAGTCACCGGTTTAACGCGTTATCAGTTTGATAATGAACATCATTTAACGACAGTCAGTTCCGCTAAAGAAGGGCAGCATCAAGGCAATGGTTGGGAAGTAAAAGGAGTGGAAATCACGCATATTACTGCAGACAAAACCACCTCAGAGAGCTCGGCTAAGCAATGGTGGCCATTGCAATTGGACCCGCTTATTTTGCGCATCGCTTCGGTTGAACCGAATCAAATGACTTTACTGAAGTTGCAAAAAATTATCTATTATCAAAACCAAAATGCCTTGCGTTCAGCAGATTTCGCTTTGAACTTTTGGCAAAGAATTTTTGCGCCTTTGACTGCTTGCGTGATGATGTTTTTAGCAATTCCATTTATCTTCGGACCTTTGCGCAGCGCGACTATGGGACTGCGTTTGGTGGCGGGTATTAGTCTCGGCTTTCTATTTTACATCGTCAACCAATTTATAGGCCCTTTCTGTTTGTTATATCAAATCCCACCTATATTTGCCGCTTTGCTCCCTTTATTGCTATTTTCGGGGGTAGGGTATGTGTTGATGCGAAGGGTTCAGTAGCCGCTCTTTTTGTGTTGAATTTTAGAGAGCATTTGTAGGGGCGCCTCGCGAGGCGCCCTTCTAGAATTTTACGAGATAGTGCATGAACAGCAACGAGCAGCTGATTGTGGTTGCGTAACAAGTGGCGTCGATTCCGTAGAATTCTGATTACCTGGATTGAAAAATGTGAAAGACTCTGCTGGTTTTTTGCTTTCTTTATCAGAAGAAACAACCTTTTCTGGACTAAGATCAACGCTGGTATTCTTTTTGTTATAAATGTAATCATGCGCTGTTCCCAGGTGAAACCATGTATTTACTGATTGTACCTTCTGAAGAAACTCAGTATAAAGGGGATCAATCGTAACATTGAGCTGATTCGCAAAAGGTTCTAGTTGACATAATGATACAAATTGTTCACCTGACAAACGTCCTTTTTTGGCATTAAATCTCATAATGTTGCCTGCCGCTTCAAATTTAAAACCTAATCGTTCATAAAACGGTACACTTGTCTCTGTCGCTGTCAAACATATTGAATCACACTTCGCAGCTTTCACATATTCAGCTGCCGCTGACATTAAGAGCCTACCATAGCCTAGATTGCGAAGTTGTTCTTCAATATGAATCGCATAAACGCCTGCACTACTAAATGCGATTGCTCCGTAAATGGTATTGGTATCTATATCTTCAAGTACTAGAAAACATATTGGGGGAAAATGAGAATTTTGTATCTTATCTGTGTTAAGCATAGTATAAGTAGCGCCATTAACTTGTCTTTCTTCATCATCTGATAATAACCCTGCAAACTGTTTGAATAAGACACTTTTATCTTTAAAATTCGCTAGTCGTAGTTGTAAACGCATTTTTAACCTCTTTTATTGGTTTATATTCTAAAGACCGCGCACAAGCGGCTCGCTAATTTGAGTGAATATTATACAGAAATTCTGCTTTTTAAACAAGAAAAGAAGGATTGTCGAATTTAATTTAAAAACACAGTTTGCAACTTATTGTGGGCATTCGTAACTATATGAAAAATAAGCTTTTACCTACTTAAACTCGGCAGGGTGGGAATTCCCACTTTACATTATTCCCACTTTGTGCTATTCTTACTATATGGTTTTTTAACTAAATGAGGATGTAGTTATAACATGAAGACTAACATAAGGGTCAGACCGGATGCTAAAGGTAGGATTACTTTGGGGGAATTGGCTAAGGGTATTAGTGGCTTTGATGTTTCGCTAGATGCAGCTGGCAGAATTATATTAGAGCCTTATGCAGAGATTCCTGCACGCGAAAAATGGTTGTTTAGCAATAAAATGGCTTTAAAGAAGGTAACCAAAGGCTTAGAAGATTATACAAAAGGGCATGTTTCAAAACGAGGAAGCTTTGCCCAGTTTATTGAGAAGGATGTTGATGAGTGACTTTTGCATTATTGTTTACCAAGCAGGCAAGTAGTGATTTAGATGAATTGGAACAAGATCGTGGATTATTGAAACGTTTAAAAGCCGTTAGAAAAGCACTTGCTTATTTGGAAACTAATCCTAAACACCCTAGTCTTAATACGCATAAGTATGAATCATTATCCGAGTCAGGTGTAGCTGAAGTCTTTGAAGCTTATGCTGAAAATAAAACGCCAGCTGCCTATAGAATTTTTTGGTGCTATGGTCCTAACAAAAAAGAAATCACTATTCTTGCCATTACACCGCATCCTTAGTTTAATCAGAGAACGTTTTGGAGATACAAAAGAATGCAAAAGCAATTGTTGACTAGCCTGAAGACAATTAGACCACTAGCCGGTAACGAATTACTTAATATTGTTGACTATTTCCTTTGCCTTTCGCCAGAAGACGATGCACGCATGGGGACTGATCGAGAAAATTTACCTTCTCGTGAACAATGGCTACAGATGTTAATAGCAGATACACAAAAACCACTACAAGAACGTCACTATTATTATTTGGGTCTTTTTTTAGATAATGTTCCTATAGGGCATGTAGGGATCAATAAAATAGATTATGAGAATGAAGCGTATATACATTTCCATATATGGACTCCTGAGTTAAGACGACAGGGATTGGGAAGTTTTTATCTTAGAGCAGCCATAGAGTACTATTTTGAGCATTTTAAACTAAAGAAAATAATCTGTGAACCTAATGTAAAAAATTTAGAATCTAACAGAACAGTTCTAAAGAATGGTTTTGTCTTTTGTAGCACTTATAAAACAAAGCCTAGTATATTAAGCCTTGAACACGAAGTGAATAGATATGAATTATTGAGAATGTCAAAATTATAGGGATATATGAAATGCTAAAATCTTCAGATAGCAATATAACGTCTATACCAATCAATGAATGTGATGAATCATTCATAGACTTGCGGAATCAGATTGTAATACGTTTTGGATCGCCACCAGAATGTGAACAGACGGCGCCATATTATACAAAAGTGAGACAAACCGTATATAGGAAGCTTTGTCAAGCTCAAGAAATGTTGCCGAAAGGATGGTTTATTCGCTTGTATGAGGGGTTTCGCAGTCTTGAAGTGCAACAAGCTCTTTTCTCTCAGGAATATGAGCGCGTAAAGCAAAAGTATCCACTTTTTAGCCATAAAGATATATTTTTGGAGGTAACGCGTTTAGTATCCCCAGTAAAAAACCTTGATGATTCTATCAATATACCACCACATAATACCGGCGGTGCTGTGGACATTGAGCTTGTAGATGCTAGTGATAATTTGATTGATATGGGAATGGCCATAGCCAACTGGGGTTCAGTGCATCCAGATATATGTCTATCTGAATGCACAATTATATCAGAAGCCGCAAAAAGTAATAGAAAGCTATTGATGGATATTATGGGCAAACTTGATTTTGTAAATTATCCTTACGAGTGGTGGCATTTTTCTTATGGTGATCGTGCATGGGCCTATTATAAAGGCAAAGCACATGCCATATATGGGTCAGTTACAGACGAACAGCTTTTTGGTCTATTGTCTTTTTCTGACTGATTCAGAAAAAGACAATGATACATTTCACCCCTGCAACAATTTCTTCTCAGCTCGGCTAATTGTTGTGGTGTGCCATAGAGTATTAACACGTCCTGTTCTCTAATTGAGCAAAAATTGCTAAAAAAGAAAAAAAATCAAATTAAATGATAAATAATCTCGAGAAAAGATTGACTAAGCTATTATTTTAAGGTAATTTCTCATTTATAAGGGGTTTAGGTTCTTAAATCTCTGTGAGCGTTGGTCTATTTTTATTACAAGGAGCTAGCTATGGAATGTTTATCATTGTTAAATAGTGAGCAATTTTACCTCAGCTCTTGCAAAAGATACCCTACTTTAATGACCTATTTTACCGATTCTGAGGCACGCGAACTGATGCTAAACCCAGCAGGTTTATTGTGTGTAACTTCTCAGCATGAAACTTGTACCTATACTAATACTGTATTGAAAGAGCAAATATTGTTTCTAATGGATGAAATCATGCGCGTGCATGATTCAAATAGAAATGTATCAAAGGCCTATAATCGATTACAACCCAGTCTTTTTTTAAAGAAGAAAAGTAGCGGTTTGTTACGATTAGATAGTCCTTTGCAGCAAACTTTCTATGAAGAAGGCGTTTTAGATTTAGCAATAACGGGCTATAAAGAAGGGACTTTATATGTTTATACCATATCCAGTAGAATCCACGTCAATTACAGTGAGTTTTCTTATTTTTTTAGTGCGTGTAACTAAATCTCTGTGCAAATCATAGTCAGCCCAATGATTCCGCAGAAATTTTTTTTTATTAAAGATTGTTAAAGGAACATATATATGAAAAAATATTATAAGAATCAAAATATGTTAACAAAGGGATTTTTTCTCTATATTCTTTGTTCTATACAGTGTTTGTTTCTTTTAAGGGCGATAATACGTATAGCAGAGAGGGATTCATTTCCTCATGGGCCCCAAAGAGAATGAACTTGACGAATAGAACATCAGATCAACCAAACGAAGGAACTGATATGAGGTTTTGGCACACTAATTGAGTAAAATATGGGGTAAGATATATGCAAAGCAAAAAATTTGATTTAACTTCGGGTCGTTTAATTACAATTTTTGACACAACTTTGCGTGATGGGGAGCAAGCCATTGGTAATGCCCTAAACCCATCTCAGAAATTACAACTTGCTTTAGAATTAGAATCTCTAGGTATTGACTATATTGAAACTGGGTTTCCTGCTTCATCAGATGCAGACTTTAAGTCGACAGAGTTAATTGCTTCACATTTAACCTCTGCTAAATATGTATCTTTCTGCAGAGCATTAAAAAGTGATATTGAAACTGCTATAAAAGCAGGGGGAACAAATAAAAACCATGGAATTCAAATTTTAGCTACGGGAAGTGATTTACATTTGGAATATAAACGCCGCATTAGCAGAGAACAAGCTATTCAAGAGGTGGTGGAGTCAATAGACTTTGCTATCTCAAATGGGATTGATTCAATTTCTGTTGGCATTGAAGATGCAAGCCGATCAGATGAACAGTTTCTCCAATGTCTTATAAATAAGGCAATTCATGCTGGGGCGAGCAATTTTGTTATAGCAGACACAGTTGGTTATTCAATACCAGACCAATATGCAAAGTTAATTCGTAAGGTTCGAACATGGGCGCCTCATCCAATTAAAATTTCTACTCATTGCCATGATGACCTTGGTTTTGCATTAGCTAATTCCATTGCCGGATTACAAGCCGGTGCAGATGAGGTTCAAGTGACATTAGGGGGAATCGGTGAACGTGCAGGAAATACTGCTTTAGAAGAAACTGCGGCCTTAATTTTCTATAAAGAAAAAGAGTTAAATATGCGAAGCAATATTTGTCTAGCAAAAATGTATTCTACATATCTTTCTTTATGTGGAATGATGGGGTTAGAAAAACCTATAAATAAAGCAATTTTTGGCAAATATGCTTTTTCTACAGGTTCTGGTATTCATCAACATGGTATATTGCAAAACCCAGAAACGTATGAATTTGTTGATCCCGCTATATTTGGTCGTAAGCGAGGCCTATTTTTAACACGTCACTCAGGAAAAGCTATATTTCGCTATCTATGCAAAAAGAATAATTACCCAATAACAGAAGCTAAATTGGAAGAATTCTATCAATGTTCTATAAAAAACCAGGATGCTCAATATCAAGAAATAGATGATATTGACATGGAAAAGTATATACAATTTACTTGTATGTCTATGAACAATAACATTGCTTTGGATAACAGTGGATATGAAAAATAAAACAGCCCTTTTAGTTCTTGATCTTATAAATGAAATTGTTCATCCAAGTGGTAAATATTCTTCTGAAGGTTATTTTGATCAAGTAACTTGTCGAGATGTAATTCATAATGCAAAAAAAGCGATTGAACATGCTAGGCGGTTAGAGATGTTGGTCATATATGTTATTGTTGGATTTTCTGAAAATTATGTCGAGTGGCCTAAAAATTCCCCTGTTTTTAGGAGCGCCAAAACAGAGAAACGAATTATCCTGGGAACTTGGGGGACGCAGATCCATTCAAGCATTGAGCCTAAGCCGCATGAAAAAATTATTGTAAAAAATCGCATCAATTCATTTTACCAAACAAATTTGGAGTTGTTATTAAAAAATAATGATATTCAAACTGTGCTTTTAACTGGGGTGTCAACAGAGTTTGTTATCTTGTCTACTGCTATGCAAGCACATGATAAAGATTATCAGGTGGTTGTGCTAGAAGATGCTACAGCTTCATCTCATGAAGATCTGCATATATCTGCTATTAAAATATTAGAACGCATTGCTAAAGTTAATACTGTAGAAAATTTTTTTAGAGAAGAAATTGGAGTATTATGTCAAAATTAATTATATGGGGAAGATCAGACTCATCTAATGTACAAAAAGTACTTTGGTGTTGTAAAGAGCTTAAATTAAATTTTGAGCGTATTGATTTAGGAGGTGGTTTTGGTGGGAACAAAGAAAAAGACTATCTTAAACTAAATCCGAATGGTTTAGTTCCTACGCTACAAGATGGGGAATTCACATTATGGGAGTCCAACAGTATTTTACGCTATTTAGTAGAGCAATATGGGCATGATTCAACGCTTGCGCCTTTTTCATTGAAGAATAGAGCCTATGCCAATCAATGGATGGACTGGCAATTAAGTGCTATGAGCCCAACTATGGGACCATTATTTCTGCAGTTAACTCGTACGCCTTTAGCTCAGCAAAATGCCAGTATTATAGAAAAACATTTAGCAGAAACTATACGTTTATGGGAAATAGTAGATAGATACCTAGAGTCCTCTTCTTATTTGGCAGGAAATGATTTCTCTATTGCGGATATTCCTTTAGGTATCTGGGCGTATCGTTGGTTTAATTTACCTTCAAATCTTTTGCCTATTATGGGTAATTTGAGCCGTTGGTATCAGGACCTTTGTCAAAGACCAGCCTATCAAGAATGCATTATGGGCTCCTCTATACAATCAGAAAGCTCAGAGAAAATGAGTTATTCGCTTCCTAGCATTTCTACTAACCCAATAAGCTATTTTTCATCGCCGGTAAACTCCGCTGCGCATGAAGCAAAAATGGCTCCACAGTTTGGCCCGCAGAGAGATTTTATAAGAGAAAACAAAAAATGAAACCGTATTATATTTTTGAAGATTCTGATAGAAACCTTATTTTTGATGCTTTACAATCAATAAAGGAAAATCCTTTTCATGAATATGAAAAATTTTCATTGACCATAGATGAGTTGAGCAATGATAATAGCTTAGATTTATTAAGAGAGATTTGCACAACAATTCGCCTAGAAAGAGAGAGTGGTAAGGCTAAGATCCATTTGTTGCGTAATTGCCCTGTTGATAAAATTATTCCTGATCTCAATTCAAAAAATCCAATCTTTGACAAACATGAGAAGAAAAAAACTTTCATTGGAGAGGGTTTCCTTGCTTTATTTGCAAAATTGACTGGAACCCCTTTATTATCTTATGCGACTCGTAATAATGGAGATTTTTTTACGGATGTAGTTGCAATTGAAAAGTATAGTGGTATGCAAACTGGTTTTAGTGATAGTGAACTTTTCTACCATAATGATAGAACTGCCCATCGGGTGCGTGCTGACTTTATTTCTTTACTTGGTCTACGTTGTCCATCCGACAATCTCATTTACACCGGATTTATAGATGGGAGAGATCTACTGACACATTTGAGTATAGAGAATCAATTCATATTGAGACAACCATATTTCATTACTCCTTTTGATGTGTTTTCTAAAGAAGCCAATAGTCGACTAGATCTTTCAGAAAATCACCCTATCTTGGAACATCAGCACAGCTTTCGTTATCTAGATGCTGTTACTTGTGTGGCAATAGATAGTCCTGTACAGGCAAAAGATGCACTTATTTCTATAAAAAATGCCGTGGTCAAAGTAAATAAGATCCGACACAAAATCATAAATGGAGACTTATTGGCTTTTGCAAACCAAGATGGACTGCATAATCGTGAAAAAATAGAAGTTAATGACCCGCAAAGTGTATATATGCGATGGCTATTAAAAACGTATTCTTTTCGAGACGAAAAAACTGCTGACTATTATGCCAACGAATGGGTTAATAAAATTCATGGCTGCGTAGGTGATTAATCATTTATATTAACCAGGAGACAATATGAATTTACTTGATCCTAAGAATTTACCAAAATTATTTGTTTTTAAACCACAAGAATCGATGGCAAAAGAAGAAATAAATCTTGTTCCATTAAACAAACATGGTCGGATTGGTGCTGAAATTCACAGCCTATATTCTACGATAGAGACAGGCTGTGGAGGACCTGCAGCGGCTATCGTTCGTTATTTACCTGGTGCAACTGCAGCTCTTCATAATCATCTCGGCTATGAGATTATCTATATTCTTGAAGGAGAATTGAAAACAGCTGAAGGCGTATTTTTAAAAAATAGCATTATTCTTATGGAGCCAAATACCAGACATGCTCCTCGCAGTGAGAAAGGTTGCCTGGCATTAGTTATCTGGGAAAAACCAGTAGAAGTAGTTCAATTAACGGAGATAGAATTATGACATCAAAGAACAGTTTTAAACCAAACTATCGTTGGACAGTATTGGGTATAGGGGTTGCTGCTCAGGCAAGTTTTTCTGTTGCTTTTTCAGGAATACCTATTACAGGTGTGCTTATGCGTACGGATTATCATTTTACAACCAGCCAATTAGGTCTAGTATTGGGGTGTATGGCGTTAGGAGTTGCTGTTTCCGAGATTTTATGGGGACTATTGACAGATCGATTTGGCGATCGACGAATTCTATTAACGGGATTGCTCTCAACAGGACTTATGTTAGCATGGATGAGTTTTTTTGTGGCTCCCACGAAGCAATTCATTCCTACAGTTTTACAACTTGGTATTAGCTTAACCCTTGTGGGTTTTTTATCGGGCAGCGTTAATTCATCTTCCGGACGGGCTGTGATGACCTGGTTTACAGACAAGCAACGAGGATTTGCTATGAGTATTCGTCAAACAGCGATCCCAGCTGGGGGGGCGATTGGTGCTGTGTTATTGCCTTGGCTAGCAGCTAATTTTGGTTTTAGAGCAGTTTATGGGGTCTTAGCATTTTTTTGTATGGCAAGTGCTTTAGCTACTTGGCGCTGGATACATACAGCAGAAACTAAAAAATCTTCTATTAGTGCTAGCACAATAGAGATGCTACCTTCACCACTGGTTCGTTGGGATGTGTGGCGGTTGGCGTTGGCCAGTGGATTATTAACCGTTCCTCAAATTGCAGTATTAACTTTTGGTGCTATCTTTTTGCATGATGCGAAGCAGGTTAGTTTAGCTGCAATATCTATCACCATTATGATCATGCAGATAGGTGGTGCAGTTCTACGTATATGGAGTGGTCGCTATACTGATAAATATGGCAATCGTCGAAAAATGATTAAAATTATAGGTAGTGTTGCAGGGTTATTGGGAATAAGCATAATGTTACTATCCGACAGATCAGCCACATTGATAACGATTCTTATTTGTTTATGTGGTTTATTTGCTAATGCGTGGCATGGGATTGCCTATACGGAGATTGCTTCTATGTCAGGAGCTTCTCGAGCCGGTACTGCACTAGGGATGGAAGGAACAACTATTTTTACCACTGCGTTTATTACCCCTTTTCTCATTCCTTTTTTACTAATTGGATCATCTTGGTCTTCTGTCTGGGGAGCTGTAGCGCTGTGTTCTTTATTAGCTGTTCCTTTGTCTCCTGGAAAAGTATACCCAGCGTCTCGTAAAGTAGAGATCATAGATCCTAAAAAGGTACTAGATTAAGGAGATAATATGGGCTTTACAATAGCTGAAAAAATATGGAATAACCATAAAGTATTTAATATAAACTCTAAAGAAGATTTAATCTATATTGATCTTCATTTATTACATGAAGTTAATACGCCACAAGCATTTGATATCTTACGTAACAAAAACTTAAAAGTTAGACAACCTAATTTAACAATAGGAACTGAGGATCACAACACTCCTACTCAATCAATAGATAAAATTATTGATAATCCTGTAGGTTTGCATCAGATTAATATGTTAAGAAAAAATTGTGCAGAATTCAATATTCCATTATATAGGCTGGGAGAACCTGGGCAAGGTATTGTGCATGTGATCGCTCCAGAATTAGGCCTGACTCGTCCGGGCATGACAATCGCTTGCTGTGACTCTCATACTTGCACGCAAGGTGCATTTGGTACATTGGCTTTTGGTATAGGAACGACGCAAGTAGCGCATATTCTAGCAACACAAACATTAGCACTACATTTGTTTAAGAAAATGGTAATTACAATTAATAATCAGTTACAAAATGGTATAACAGCAAAAGATTTAGCCCTTACGATTATTTCAAAAATTGGTGTTTTTGGAGGGAAGGGTTATATAGTTGAGTATCGTGGAGAAGCTATTATGAATATGAGTATGGAAGCAAGAATGACTTTGTGTAACATGTCAATTGAATTTGGTGCTTATACAAGCATTATTGCACCTGACGAAACAACTTTTCTTTATCTTAAAAAGTCAGCGAATATTGAACCATATATTTTTGAAGAACAAGTTGAACATTGGAGAACTTTACAGTCAGATAAAGACGCTATTTTTGATAAAGAAGTTATACTAGATGCTAGTACAATAACTTCCCATGTTTCCTGGGGCACTAACCCTAGCCAAAGTGTTCCGCTGACTGGATGTATTCCTAATTTAGAAAGTTTTGCCACAGAAGAACTACGTAAAGAGGCGGAACTGTCCTTAGATTATATGAAATTACAACCAGGTACGGCAATGAGAGATATACCTATTGATGTTGTTTTTGTTGGATCTTGCACTAATGGAAGAATAGAAGATTTACGCATTGTATCTGAAATTCTCAAGGGGCATAAGGTTTCAAAAACTGTTGACATGATTATTGTTCCTGGATCATTTGCTGTTAGACAGCAGGCAATAGCAGAAGGCTTAGATAAAATCTTTTATGAAGCAGGAGCAGATTTTAGAAGTTTAGCTGGATGCTCTATGTGTGTAGGTCTAAATGATGACAAACTAAAAGAAAATCATCGTTCGGCTTCAACTACTAATAGAAGTTTCCAGGGGAGACAAGGTAAAGGCTCTTTTACACACATTGTTTCTCCACCCGTAGCTGCTGCAACGGCGATTATGGGAAGACTAGCTTCTCCTGCTGATTTAATCGATTAACTAAAAAGAGAAACCATATGCAAAAATTTACTATTCACAGAGGATATGCCATCCCTCTTAAATTGAGTAATGTTGATACGGATCAAATTATTCCAGCTAAATTCTGCGTGGGATCCAGTAAATTTGGTCATGAAAAAGCTCTCTTTTCCCATTGGAGAGAAGACCCACAATTTGTTTTGAACAAAAAAGAACACGGGAAAGCCAGCATATTAATCGCGGGAGACGCTTTTGGAATAGGTTCTTCACGTGAATATGCAGTATGGGCACTACAGAACTATGGTTTTAAAGTTATCATAGCATCTGGGTATGGTGATATATTTTATAATAATGCTTTGGCTAATGGGTTATTGACGATCATTCTCCCATTAAGTTTTATTAAGAATCTTTGGGATCTAATTGAACAATTTCCAAATACAGAAGTTACCATAGATTTATTAACGCAAAAAGTACAAGCATTACATCTGAATCATTTATTTATTATAGATGAACATATCAGAGAGCGGTTGTTAACTGCTATGGATATGATTGATTGCACTTTAGAAAATATTCATAACATTATAGCGTATGAAAAAAAACACTTTAAAACTTGTGAAAAATAAAATATCATGACAGCGCGTAAAAATAAATTACATCATATTGTGATTGTAGGTAGTGGACCTAGAGGATTATCTATTCTAGAACGGTTAGCAGTTCTTATTACCGAGAAAAGCCATATAAACATACATATCTCTCTTGTTGATGCATTTCAATTAGGTTGCGGCCGTATTTGGCGTACTGATCAACCAGATTGGTTTTTAATGAATACAGTCGCAGATGAAGTATCTTCTTTTTCTGGTCAACCTGATAACAGCCCCGCACGACCAGGAGCAGGACCCTCGTTGGCACAATGGTGGCGATCTGTGGATCCCAATTATCCGGGACCTAATAGTTATGCTCCTAGGGCATTACACGGCCAATATATGCAATTTGTACTAAGTACCATTGAAGCAAGTTTGAATTTAAAAAATGTAGTATTTAATAAAATAAAAGCCTCTGTAATTGATTTAGACCAACAGAATAATGAAATTATTTTAACGTTATCCGATAAATCTCTATTAACGGCAGATAAAGTAATATTAACAACAGGACACTCTATTTATAAACTGGATGATAACCAAGAAAAGTTATCTCATTTTGCCTCAACGAAACCTGCATTACAGTATATACGTGGTGATTCTGCTGCGGATATGGATTTATCGAATATAACCAGCTCTTCATCAGTTGGAATCATCGGACTAGGTCTTTCTTTTTACGATGTAATAGCAGCATTAACTATTGGTCGTGGGGGTAAATTTATTGATGCCGGTAATGATATGTTAACTTATATTTCTTCTGGTTATGAACCTATATTAATAGGAGGTTCTCGCTCAGGAGTACCTGTTCTTGCACGAGGAAAAAACCAAAAAGATCCTAATTATCGGTATTGCCCAGTTATATTCACTCACGATATTGCAAATAAACTACGCAAAAAAGGACCTGTCAATTTTAAAGAGCAAGTACTGCCTCTATTGCTTGCTGAAATAAATCTTGTATATTATGAAACAATCATAAAGAATATCCATAGTGATTTTTATGCAAAAGAGTTTAGAAACAAGGTTAAAAATCTAGGTTATAGTACCACAAGAGAGATTGTAGAACTTTCGTCTAAATATGAAATGCATAAAATTCCAGAGTTAGACTTGAATAAAATTACAGATCCGTTTTACGGAAAGTGCTTTTCAAATCCACATGAGTTCCATGAAAATTTAATTCAATTACTAAACAATGACTTGGAAGATTCTCTTATGGGAAATGTTGATTCTCCTATTAAGGCCGCGCTAGATGTGATACGTGATAGCCGCGCGATTATTCGCAAACTAGTAGATTATGGTGGCCTAACATCGCAGTCATATCAAACGGACTTTATAAATTGGTATACTCCTAAAAGTTCTTTCCTTGCTGCTGGACCACCTAGATTTAGAGTGCAACAAATAATAGCACTTATCAAATCAGGTGTATTACACATTATTGGGCCTAAAGTTAATATAGTGCCCGATGCCAATATTGATAGTTTTATGATATCCTCACCTCAAGTAAATACTTCTTCTAAAAGAATCAGTGTAGTAATTGATGCAAGAATTCCTTTTCATAATATGATGATGGACGAATCATTGTTGACAAAAAATTTGATAAAGAAAGGAATATGGATACCATTTATCAATAAGAATGGCCCTGAAGAATTTATGACTGGAGGCGTGTCCGTATCTTCTACACCATTTCATCCGATTGATCAATATAAATTACCTAACCGTAATTTATATGTGCTAGGAATTCCTACAGAACATACACGATGGTTTATGCAAGCTGGAAGTAGTCGGCCTGGTTTCTGGACTGATTTTGTTACAGATGCCGATGCCATAGCATCAGATGCGTTATTGCCAACGGACTATGTTAGTAAGAATATATTACCGTATAAAAATTTTGAAGCAGGTTCAGAGATGCTGAGTTTTGACAATAAAATAAGTCCTCACATAGGCAATGGAGATATGGTGGGAACTCCACTTTAACGATTAACTACAATGAAGAGAGATTCGGCATTATTTCAGCCACGATAGAGACCTGGAAATCATTGGAGTTAAAATGATGCCATACTTTTATTGCGCTTCAAAAGGGTTGAAGTTTATACCAACATCATAAACATCCATTTTTTCCGATTTTTTCAAAAATAAAACTGTAACGCTTGCAGGAAAAATGGATATCAGATTACAAATTATTTTGTAGCAGAAAGAAAAAAACAGTATTTCTTTTAATTCATTAAAAGGAAATACTTGGAAAAAAGCCAAAAACCCAAATACTATCATAAAGATAAATTCACCTACTGCAGAAGAGCCCAGACTTCTTAGCCAAAAAAATTTGCCTCTAACTAATATTTTCCATTTGCTTAATATATATGAATTTAAAAAAACACTCATTACGGCAGCAATTGAATAGGCTAATGTATCTCTAAAGAAAGGCTGTAATACTATATTATAGGCTTGGGTAACATTTATCTCGCTTTTAGGTGCAGGGAGGTGCATTAATAAAAAAAACAACGTTGCCACCATATAAAGAATTAGGATCGAACACCAAATGAGTTTCCGCATTTCCCTATATCCATATACCTCTGTAATTATATCACTTAGAGTATAAGTCAGAGGAATAATCAGTGTCCCTGTCGACACATGAAAAGATGCTATTATAATAACCTTGTTTTCAACAAACATAGTTAATAGAACAATTGTTACATATAGAGCAGAAAGAAATGTTAAATATTTTAATCGCACAGAAGATGGGTTTTGTATATCAATAGACTGCATGTAGCCTCCTAAATAAAGAAGATTAGAATTAATAGAAAGTCAATGATTTTTTTATATTTTCTTGCTTATGGGCATAATATAATAGTAAGGCGTTATCTTCATTCATTGCTATATTATAAGCTACTTGTGCTAACAAAAGCGTTGTATCTATTGAGGTTAAATATTCCCCCAAAGGCGTTAACTCCGTACAACCAAGAATAAATGCATCACAGCTTATTGCCTCTTTAATTGATGCTAGCGTTTCTTGAAATTGCTTTTCTCCTTCACTTCCCTTAGATATAGGTTTTCCCGGTACAAGAACTTCCCTAATTAGAGTATCAATTATATCACAAATATTTTCTGGGGGAACAATAAGCTCTATGTCGCGTGCAGCGATTTTTTTCTCGTATAAGCCTTCACGCATTGTTAGTTTAGTACCTAAAATGGCAACTTTTTTATAATTAGCTTGTTTGCATGCTTCTGCTGTTATTTCTATTAAATCTAACACAGGTTTCGGCGACTGTGCATGAATTAAATCATATGCATAATGAGGTGTATTCGAGGGGATAATTACAAAGTCTACATTTTTAGGAAGATTGTTTATAGACTCAACTATAAGGTTAGCTAGTTGTTGCCAATTTTTAGAAAACAAAACAGGGAAGGTTTCTTTAAAAGGAATAGCCTCAACAGAATAAGCTGGATAATCCCCTTTAACGCCTCCTAAAAAGCTAATCCTTTTCTCACAAACAGTCGAACCTTCTGTAGTAATACAAATAATACCTATTTTATAGGTCATTTGGTTCTCCTTGTTTAAATATCATCCCACCCTTCCAACTAACTTAATGTACACGTTTTATAATGTTTTTTTCATAATTTAAGTTTTATTTACGACTAGTTTAAAGGAGTATTATATATATGTCAATTATTTCTTAAAGGCTGTACTAGCCCAAAGTTTTGCTGTCTATTTTTAGGGCAAGAAGAAGGGAGTTATAAAATGACTAACTGGAGTATAGCTATTAACCAATAGACTTGTATGCTCGGTTGACTAACTCTGCATAGGGGAGATTGTGGGGGTACATCTTATTATAAATGATCTGGCGCTTTAAAAAAGTCAATTTCAGTTACTATTTGAACAGGTTTTTGAGGTTAGTAGGTTATTGAATTTTCCTCGTGCCTGATTCCAATGCTTTCGATGTCAGAGTAGAGCATTTCTAGCCAATGATTAATAATTTCAGGATATGTTTTTTGTAGTATCCACAAAATAATTTCTCTATATAGTCGTTGCACATTACTTTCTATTAATACCCCGGCCCCACCTGCGGCTAAAACGGAAAATTCCACACACCTCCATGAAATATAAATAATTTCTGCACATAGCTTACTCAGTGAAAGATCGTTATTCGTTTGCCGTACTTTATTACGATAGAGTTCCACCTTTTCAAAAAGGAAGTGATATCCATTAACTATGTTTTGTCGATGATTAAAAGTGCTAGATTCTTTTACCGCATTAAGCGCTGAGATTGCGATACCTAATATGATCGTTGCTGAAGGAGAAGAGCTATATTTTTGATACAATGTGTTCTTTGGCCATTTGATTATAATGTCTTTATTATGAATAAAAAAATCCTCTAATGATAAACTTACCGTGTTAATTGATTGCATGACAGCAACGTCCAGGATCGAGTCGATTTTTATTTCACCATTATTTTGGATATAATTTCTAAATGGGACAATAGTAAAAGCTTCTATCTGATTATCAATATAAAATCCAATTAGTAGCTCATCGAAAAATTTATATCCAGAAGCAAAGTTTATTTTCCCAGAAAGACGATAACCATTCTTTTCTTTTATAGAACTAATACCATTTCTTATCCCTGGTTTTATGCAAGAAAGACTATTGCCAACAACAAGATTGTTAGATAATAACTCAAAGAAATATTTTTCTTTTAAATAATTATTTTCACTTTGTTGAAGTAACCAACTAACTATTACCGTTTGCGTTTGTAAAAAACCAAAGGCTCCACCCCATTGCCCAATTTTCTCATATAAATCTATTCTATCTTCTGCAGTAAGTATTATCCCGCTATACTCAGTTGGGACATACAGGTGAAAATAATTGGCTTTTTTGCATTTACCAAAGAGATCCTTCATTAGTTCAAAACTTGTATCAAGAGCGCTTGTTAACGGGTAGATTTCATTTAATAGAAAAGATTTGAAACTTTCAAGTAAATATTTATTTTCCACACATTTATCCTCCAAAAATTATTGAAAAGCACAATAGCTATAAGCTATTGCGAAGAATTGTTTTTCTCACGAAGGATTTTTATGGAGCTGTTTTCTTTTTCGAACACTTCCATTGCTGTTGCATATCCAATCATGTGCGCATCTTCTGGGGCCATATTTTGAATTAACTCTTTGTTAATAGATAATTCGGAAGCGGGGCATTCATTAATGATTTTTTTATCTAAATCTTTAACTTTAAAAAGAAGTTTATTCAGGGTTCTAGAAAAACTTTTACCAACGATCGTATTTTTTGGCTGATTTAATTTTTTACATGCGAGCTGCGTAATAATGCTAATGTCTTTGCTGGAAAAATGCTCAATAATTTTTTCATTTGTTAAAATTTTTTCAGGGGTTGATTTAAATATGGCAGATTTACCAATTAATTGAAATGAGAGCTCATAATTATAAGTTGTTTTTTCTTTAATTTCCACTAATCGATATAAGGTTTGTGGCGAAGTTTGTTTTTTAGCTTCATTATATTGCTGTAGTAGCCATGAAATATATTCTGCTATGGATGATGATTTTTGGGTCATTTTTAAGCTCCATTTATGTGGCAAAATGTTGTCTTGCTTCTACCAATACAGCTAATATTATATCATTTTTTCCTAACATGTGCATTCTAAAATGCTCTAAATCAGGGTGTAATGGTTTTATAAATAAGTCTTCGGCGTCAATAATCAACTGTCTAAATAATGGTTCATCATATTGCTGTAATTTTACCAAAACATAGTGGCGATCTCTATAATTTTTTTGCGGATCAAAAATAACCAGACTATTAATGGAGAATATAGGTTCCATAGATGAGTCTTGAAGCTCTAAAGCAAAAGCCAAATTGCTAACAAGACTTTCAGTATATATTTTTTTAACATTACGATATAGCTCTATAGTCTCGTCAGTCATTTTCTCTTTGGCATCTTGCCAACCTAAAAGCGGGACTTGATTTACACCCAGTTTTTTTAATTGTTCTGAATTATTCAGCCACTCAATAGGTTCCAAGCCTCTTAATTGCTCAATAGAGATCCCGAAGTACTCTGCAATAGGTATTAAGGATCCTATATGTGGGCGTGCACAGTTGCCAGTAGCAATTCTATGGGCGGTCGGTTTAGGAATACCTGTAGCGCGGGCTAGATCACTTATCCGCATATCCTTATGGAATAGTATCCGTTTTAAAATTTCGCTCAATTTATCGTCTGACATGATGGCTTATCATAACATAAAGTTTTACCTGTGACATGGTGAAAAAGAAGTTTTATTTAAAAAAAATAGACATTTTCTAAAATAAAATGATAAAAAGTATCGAAAATATAGTTTACAACGATATTACTTTGCGATATTCTATATTTTATAAAGACTTTGTTTCTTTTAAGAGCAATAATGTGTGCAGCGAGAAGGGATTTCTTCCTCTTAATAGGAACAAAGCAAATTGATTATGAAAGAACTAAACTCCTGCCGAACGGTGGTACTTAGCTGGTAGGGCCTGCTGATTCTCAAGGTCCTATCTGTCATTTTACTGAAGAAAAATGGCTAGGGGATAATGAAAGTGAGGAGTACCCTACAAGTAAATGTGTGTGTTGAGAGGGACCTTTTTAATAAAAGCAAAGTGAACTGATAATGTATTTAAGTATAAGAAGTGAGATTGGCAATTAGGTAATGAAGTAGATTGTATCGAATCTGTAGTATTTAAATAAGGGAGAGTAGGCAGTGATAAAAAGAATAGGTGTACTTGGTGGTGCTGGTCCTTTGGCATCCGCAGCGTTTGTTAATTCAATTTATGAATCTGCGGCAGGAAAGTCTGAACAAAAAATGCCTAAAATTTTTTTGATATCAGATCCTGATATTCCAGACAGAACGAATGCTATACTAAATGGATGTGATAGTTTGCTCTTAGAATCAATAAATGAAAAGCTTAAAATATTTGACATCGTTACCGTGGATAATATTGTTATTTGCTGTTTAGCAATGCACCATTTTTTGCCAAAGATTTCTCAAAAATATAGAGAGCATATTATATCAATTTTAGACTATGCTATAAATTATATAGCCCAACAAGAAACGATTGTTTTATGTTCTTTCGCGTCTAGAATTTCAAAGTTATTTGAATCAGATCCTAGATGGATTAACATTAAATCACATGCCATATTTCTTGATGAAAACGATCAGGCTCTGTTAGACACTCTTATTAAAGATGCAAAATTTAATGTTAGCAAGGTGTTTGTTGTAAATAGGTTTTCAGATTTTTTACAAAAATTTAGAAATAAAAACATGATTATTGCTTGTTCAGAGCTCCACATGCTGTTTTCAAAATTACAACAACAAGGAATTTTTTCTAATATCTATGACCCATTTTTAGATATTGCAAGATATTTATCGGAATAAGAGTTAAAAACAATCTATAAGGAGTCTAATATGGACATAAGAGAAAACTTAGCTAAGCTACCGAATTTTTCACAGGGATTTCTAACTAGGTTATAATAAAAATTTATGCGGTTTTTTAGCGAGAACTATATTCTTAGCAAGATTCAGTATATTCAAAATGAAAAAGAGATAGGGTTGAGTAATAGGGATTAATTTATCTTCATCCCTGCAACAATTTCTTCTCGGCTCGCGCTAATTGTTGTGGTGTGCCATAGAGTATTAACACATCTTGTTCTCTTAATTCCGTATTAGGGGAGGGTTCATCACCGCGTATACCGCCACGACGTACGGCAGATAAGGCTACATCTTCCAAGCTTAAATCTTTGACTAAGACACCTATAGCAAAAGCATTTTTGTCCAAGGTTACCACTGCCAATTGTTTCTTCTCTTGGGTCATATCCGGCGTATCTTCTAATTCTTCGCCCGGGAAATATTCATGTAATAGCTGATAGCGATTTTTACGAGCATGCATTAAATGACGCATCGCTTTGCGTGGCGGAATATGTAGCAATATCATGGTTTGAAAGGATAACATGAGGCTTGCTTCTAAGGTTTCTGGAACCACTTCAGTAGCGCCCGCCTTTTGATACAATGTTAATTGCGAATCATCGCGGGTGCGCACCAATATTGGCAAATGGGGTAACTCTCTGCGAATTTGTGGCAGTATATTCAATACCGTATGGCTGTCTAAAAAGCTGAATACCAACGCACGTGCTTTCTCCAAGCCTATAGATTTTAGTAAAGCCAAATTACCGGAATCGCCAAAGATAACGGTGTTACCGGCTAGTTCGCTGTCTATAACGCGTTTAGGATCCATATCTACGGCAATGATATTAAAATTTTCACGCTCTAAAAAGCGTGCCATGTTTTGCCCCACACGGCCATAGCCACAGATGATGATATGATCTTGTAAGCTGCTGACGCGTTGTAAAGCTTCTTGATTGATGGTTTTCGGTGGGGGCGCCAGAGGCTCTTGTTTTTTCCTTAGGAAGAAACAAGCGATTTTCTCATTGTAACGAATTAAAAAAGGCGACATGGCCATGCTGAACACTAAGGCCGCTAGGATAACTTGCCCGTGGGTAACCGGAATGATGTTTTCGGCAAAAGCGATGGATAATAGTGCAAAACCAAATTCACCGCCCTGAGCCAACACTAAAGCTGTTTTTAAACTGTCTTTATTGTCTATGCGCAATAAGCGTGCCGCCCCATAGATGATGATTGCTTTGATCACGGTAATGGTTAAGATCAACATAACCAAAGGCAACAAGGCTTTGTTTAAAATATGATAGTTTAATAACATGCCTGTAGAAATAAAAAACAAGCCTAATAACACATCTCTAAAAGGTCTAATTTCTACTTCAATTTGATGACGATATTCGGTTTCACCCAACATCATACCAGATAAAAAAGCACCTAGGGCCAAGGATAAACCGGCGATTTCCGTCAACCAAGCTGCAGATAAGGTAACCAGCAATACGGTGAGGGTAAATAATTCTAACGAGCGCGCTTTGGCAATTTCATTGAACAATGGGCGCATCACCCAACGGCCTAAAAATAACATGACCAACAGCACTAAGCCGCCTTTAAACAATGATTCAATCAGTGGTCGCCATACATCGTGGTTACCATTGGCTAGGCTGGGGATTAAAATCAAAAATGGAATAACGGCCATATCTTGAAACAATAATACGCCTATGGCATTTTTACCGTGAGTTTGGTTTAATTCTAATTGATCTTTTAATTGTTTACTGACAATCGCTGTAGACGACATGGCAATGGTTGCGGCTACTATTAAAGAAGCGGTGAGACTAAAGCCATACCAATAAGCCAGCGATCCTGCAACGATGCTGGTAATAACGACTTGCAAGCTGCCTAAACCCAATACACTATGTCTTAGGGCAATAAGTTTGGGTAAAGAAAACTCTAGGCCGACGGTGAACATCAAGAAGACTACACCAAATTCAGCTAGACTAACGACGCTTTGTGAGTCGGCAATCCAGTCTAGTCCATAAGGACCGACTATCATGCCGACGAGTAAGTATCCTAAGATGGGTGGTAGTCGTAAACGCCGTAAAACGGTGGTAACGAGTACCGCAGCAAATAGTACGATAATGATATTAGCCAGTACACCAAAATGCATTACTATACTCTTCGCATTTGATTCTTAGGCTTTGTTGCCATCGCCCATCTCGCCCTAGTATATGACAGAAGTACGTCACTCCTGCTGCTCGAGAGCTCGGCGCCGCGCCTAAAAATCAACTGCTGTGAGTATACTAGTCCCATTTTTATGATATTTCTTCCTTAGAAAACTTTTTCTTTTTAACAGGAGAGGCTTCTTCTGGTTCAACTTCTTTACGCAATTGGTCTTGATAGTATTCAGTCAAGGATTGCACCAATACGCCTAAAATGCGGTACGGTTTGTCAACGCGGTTGATCTCAAAATCGCCGTTTAAAGGTTTCAAATAGACATCTTTGCCATCTAGCATCAGTTGCTTAACTTGAATTTTATTTTGTCCTTCTATGTAGATAGCGACTATGTCTTTGTCGCTGGCAGTAATACTGGGTTCGAAGATCATTAAGGTATCTTTAGCGTATTGTGGCTCCATGGTGTGATCTTCCATACGTACTGCAAAGGCTTTGTCCGTAACATTGGATTCGGTTGAGATGACGCTGCAAATTTCTGCTGGCAAATGTTTTTCCGGCCAGGCGGTACATTGTTCCCAATTTAATAAAGGCAATTGGCTCCAACTGCGGTAGTAAGGGTTATAACTGCCCGCGAAACGGCTGGGTGATAAGGGTTCGTCGCCCACTAACATGCTGATGTTAATACCAAAGAATTTGGCGATGGGGCTTAATGAACCAACTTTGGGGTTATCGGTTTCGCCAGAGGCCATACGATGAATAACTGGCTGGCCTACGCCAGTTTGCCTAGCCAATTCGGTGACAGTAATCCCTACGTCGTGCATTAAAGCTTTTAAGACAGTGCTTAATTTTGACATTCCTATATTCTCCAAATGTGTTTGTATACGCTAACTGATTCATTATTCATCATTTAAATCGCAATGATTATACACCAAAACTATGTGCAAACGCATCTTTTTTAATAAAAAGAAACAAAAAAGAAGAAATGCTGTTGACAATATAAATTAAATGCTTTAAAGTATTAATCGTAAAGCTTAGGCTGCTGTGTACGTCTTCTCCACAGCACATAAGCCTCCTGCGGGAGATGTTTATCATTGTAGATTATGTGGGATAGGGCTGGCTGCTGATCTTACACTATAAGCCTTGATAAACATCCTTTGTAGCTGCAAATTGGGCCTGGCCCATGCGTAAATACAAAGTTATGCCTAGCCCTGCTGGAAGAAGTGTTAGGAAATATATCGGAAGAAAGCCTTGATCTCGGGGGAGTCAAGATAATTTCTGTATAACACACCGCACTTTCTTCCAGCAGGTTTTTTGGTTATATGCTACTTTTATAGAAAAATAACGATTTTCCCTGTATACTATAAATCCCTAATCTATTACATACATATATTTCTATGGCTCAATTAACTGAACTACAAACCGAAGCAAGCGAAAACCTAGATACTTTAGGTGATTTCTTGCGTTTTGCAGTGTCGCAGGCGACCTTAGCCAATCTCTATTGTGGCCATGGTACAACCTCTGTTTGGGATGATATGGCGACTCTTATTTTAGGATCTCTGTCTTTACCTCTAGATATTCCAGAGTGGATATGGGGTACCCATTTATTGCCTCATGAAAAGACTATGCTGTTTGCTCAATTGGTGCGCCGTATAGAACAAAAAATACCAGTGCCTTATCTTACTCATGAAGCGTGGTTTGCGGAGTTGCCTTTTTATGTAGATGAACGGGTTTTGATTCCACGTTCACCCTTTGCCGAAATCATCCAAGCGCAATTTGCTCCATGGATAGCTGCCGATACCATAGAATCGGTATTAGAAATAGGTACGGGTAGTGGGTGTATTGCTATAGCCACGGCTTTGGCGCTACCCTCGGCTGAAATTTATGCCGCGGATATTTCTGCCGAAGTGCTAGAAGTCGCTAAAATAAATGTAGCCAAACACGATCTAGCGCATCAGGTTCATTTAGTGCAATCGGATGTGTTTAGTCATATTCCAGTGACACAGACTTTTGATTTAATCATCAGTAATCCACCTTATGTAGACGCCGAAGATATGGCGAGTTTGCCGCAAGAATATCACCATGAACCCGCATTGGCTTTGGCAGCTGGCGTAGATGGTTTAGATATCGTACACCGTATACTCAAAGGTGCAGCACAACACTTAAATCCACAAGGCGTATTGATGGTAGAGGTGGGTAATAGCAGTGGCGCATTAGTTGATGCGTATCCTAATTTGCCTTTTATTTGGATTGAGCTAACGCAAGGCGGAGATGGTATTTTTGTATTGACGCGTGAAGTATTGTTAGCGCATTTTAAAGAGATATAATTGCTAACCCATTGCTGAAGTTTTAGGTCGATTCTGCGCATTTGTCATCCTCGACCAGGCCGCGAGGCCGCAGTCGGGGATCCAGAAAAAAGCCTATATGATCCTGGATCCCCGACTTCGTCGAGGATGACAATGTGCTGGCTCCCCGATCGGAGTCTGTACTCGGTACTCCGGGTATCGAGGATGACAAAGCTTTGATTCAAAGCCACAGTAGTTACTAGATTTCGCATCTTCAAGTGCGTTTAGTATATACTTGTTTAAACAGTACAATATAAGAGGATAATATGTCAAAATTATTTCGCGTTGCAGTTGTTGGTGCCACCGGTTTGGTGGGTGAGACCCTATTAGAAATATTAGCTGAACGTCATTTCCCGATTGATAAACTTTATCCTTTGGCCAGTGAGCGATCCCAAGGGGAAAGTATTTTGTTCGGTAAAAAACCATTGCTGGTGGAAAATGTAGCACAATTTGATTTCAGTACAGTAGACTTGGCTTTTTTTATGGCAAGTAATGCGGTGGCTTTAGAATATGCGCCGCGCGCTGCAGAAGCGGGATGTATCGTCATCGATAATAGCTCAGCTTTTCGCTACGATGCGGATGTGCCTTTGATTGTGCCTGAAGTCAACAGTAGTGCCATAGAAGAATATAGACAACGTAATATTATTGCCAATCCTAATTGCTCCACTATACAAATGGTTGTGGCCTTAAAACCTATTTATGATGCAGTAGGTATTGCACGCATTAATGTGGCTACTTATCAATCCGTATCGGGAGCAGGGCGTACTGGATTGGAGGAATTAGCACAGCAAACACAACAAGTGCTCAATGCACAACCCTTGGGACAGAATGTATTTCCGCGTCAAATAGCGTTTAATGTCATTCCACAAATCGATTCCTTTCAAGACAATGGTTATACTCGTGAAGAAATGAAAATGGTATGGGAAACACAAAAGATCTTTGGCGATGATAACCTATTAGTAAATGTTACAGCAGTACGTGTGCCGGTATTCTTTGGGCATTCTGAGGCCATTCATATTGAAACACGTGCTAAAATTTCTGCGCAAGAAGTGTATGAGTTATTACGTAAAGCGCCTGGCATTATTGCCAAAGATCCTTTAGAGAATGATCAATATCCCACTCCGGTAATGAAAAAGGCTCTAAAAGATGCCGTTTATGTAGGGCGTATCCGTGAAGATATATCGCACCCACATGGCATCAATTTATGGGTGGTTGCTGATAATGTGCGCAAGGGTGCCGCCTTAAATGCGGTAGAAATTGCTGAGTTACTGCTTTAATGGAAAAATTTATAGCTAAAAAACAATAAATTATAAATAAAAAGCAAAATCATTAACCCTTTTTAAAATATTCTGCTACAATTAACGGATAAGCTTTTTAGTCTATAACGCCACATCTGTGCGAGTTAAAGATCAGAAAGTGGGATGATTATAATTTAAACAAAACAATATACTCACAGCAGTTGGTTTTTAGGTTAGAAGACTAGTTCTCGAGTACCAGGAGTGACGTACTCTACATGACTGGTGCGAGATGGAAAGGCAACAAAGCCTAAAGGTCAAATGCGAAGAGTATAATCCAGAGGATTGCAAGAAACCTTTTTAGTGCGTACGCAGGAGCGAGTTGTTACCACAATATATGTATGGATAACACGCAGTAAGAGTATAGCTTGAAATGCTAAGGACTATGGTGAAGGAAAAGGCGGTGATTATACTCACAGCAGTTGATTTTTAGGCGAGGCGCCGAGCTCTCGAGCATCGGGAGTGTAGTACTCTACATGACTGGGGCGAGACGAGCGAAGGCAACAAAGCCTAAGAGTCAAATGCGAAGAGTATAGGATCACCATTGAGACTAAATTTTTTATACAGGGATAAGGATTATGACAGCACGTAAAGCTTCTACAAATCACAAAAATCAAATTTTCGAACAAGCACGACAACTCATGCGTATGCAAGGGTATCATCGTACCTCTATTGCAGATATCGCACAAGGTTGTGGTTTGAGCAAAGCGAGTATTTATCATCACATATCTGAGAAAAAAGATTTGGTGGGGATAGCGATGCGCGATGTACAAAAATTCTTTAAAGAGAATTGCTTTGATTTAATTTACGATAAACAAATGTCTAGCAACAAGAAAATCGATTTACTTTTCGCTACTTTGGGTCAATATTTGGCAGAGCATCATGGTGGTTGTTTAGTGCATAATTTGGTTCATGAATTGGCCGACTCACAGCCTGAGTTTTTAGGATTGTTTCAAGAGTATTTCTCGCTGTGGTTAAATGCAGTCGCACATATCCTACAACCATCGTATACACCAGAAGTAGCGCGTACGTTGTCTGAAGATATAGTTGCTCAATTAGGCGGTGCCATCATGATGGACCGTTTATATCGTACAGATAAATATGTACAACGAGTTAAAGCATTGCTGACCTCTTATGTAGCAGAAAAAGAGAAAGAGAAAGAGGTTGCTGTGGCTTAATTGCTGTCATCCTCCGCGAGGCTGCAGTCGGGGATCCAGGAAAGAACTTGATTTGAAACTGGATCCCCGACTTGCCTGTATCTATCGTTGCGTAACTACCACTGTATCTTTCGTTGCAGCTATTTGTCTAAAATGACCCGCCTGTTCTGCAAAAGAATCTAATTCTTTACGCCGTATAAACACATACAAGGGTGAATCTTGCTGCCATAACTGCCAGAATGGTTCTTCTTCAATCAAGCGATCTTTCTGCTGTGGATCTAGGCCTTGCGTATAAGACAATTCGCGACTCCAATTATCGCCATGTATGTTACTCCAGTGGTAAACTACGCGCACAGTTTGCTGGCTGTATAAAGGCAAGTCTTGAAAATAAGTATGATAACTGACTATGGACAAGGGGGCTGTATTTGCGGGCAGAGCGTTGACCAATGAGCGCACACTACGCATATTTTTGATGGGCATGTATTGCAGCACATAAGCCGTGATCAGAGATAATGCTACCAAAATGAGCACAATGGTCTTAAATACTTTCTTTTGCAAACCCGTTTGCGCTATTGCCATGGCCGTTAAAATAGCCAGTGGCGCAAAAATAGGTAGAATATAACCTACCAATTTAGAGCTGGGAATAGAGAAGAAAACCAACACGACCGCAGCCCAGATGGTTAAATAGGTCACAATATGCCTTTCACCTTTAAGGTTAGGATCCCGTTTCAAATAAAGTGTTTTGAAATGGCGGCACAAAAAATAAGTCCAAGGTAAGAATCCTGCGATCGTAATGGCAATGTAAAACCACCACGGGGCAACATTATTAAAGCCTGAGCCGGCAAAGCGTTGGAATTGCTGTGTATAAAAGAAAAAATGTAGAAAATCAGGGTTGCGTTGACTGACCACGATCAGCCAGGGTAAGCAAATGATGGCAAATAAACTGAGCCCTAAAGGTATCTGTAATTTTTTAATGGTTGACCATTGGCGCGTGCTTAAGATCCAAAGTCCCATAACGCCTACCGGGAAGGCTAAGCCAATGAGCCCTTTGGTTAAAAAAGCTAAACCACCGAAAATATAGGCGCTGAATAGCCAAGATTTTTTTTCCTGTGAAACACCAACCAGCAGCGATAGAATGCTGGCATTTAACCATACGGCTACTTCTAAATCTAAATTAGCATAATGGGCTGCGCCATAATAAAGTGGTGTAGTGCCTAAAATAATAGCCGCTATTCGTCCTACATTGCGCCCTAGTAGTACACTCGTTGCCCAATACAAAAACACAATGCCGCCTACCCCAAATAAAGCAGGCATAATGCGTAAGCTCCAGGGATTCACACCAAAAATAGACATGGGAATAGCTTGTAACCAATAAAATAGAATGGGTTTATGAAAGAATAAAGAACCATTTAAATGGGGTGTTATGAAATCGTGCGCAGCCAACATTTCTCTTGCTACTTCGGAATAACGACCTTCATCGGGTAATAGTAAAGGATGGCTGCCTAAAAACAAAAAATAAAAGATGGCAAATAAAATAAAAAGAATCAACGCTTCTTTTTTACTAGGAGCTTCTAAGGGGCTGTTAGTTGTTGATAACGACATAATTCTACCTTTTCAGTTTGTAGCAGCGTTTGCCATGCTGCAGAATTTAAAAAAACATACTCTTGTTCACGAATATGGCTGATGCCATCCGTAGAGTGGTGTCCGGGATGGCACATGATAATACCGCCGGGGCTAATTTGTTGAATAAATTGTTTAAACAAAATCGCTGTATTGGGTTCACCTTTAAAAACATAGATGCCTTTAAAATCGTTATAATAGCATAATTTGGCTTTATCTAAAGCACGTTTGAAGGCATTGCGGCCTAATGAGTGTATCAATAATTTTAAGGCACTATCGCGCAATGATGAAAAGAAAGGATAGCCATTCACTAAACGTATAGGGGGTATGGTGCTATTTTTGAAATGATCTTTACAAGCAATTAACAAGGCATCGCGTATACGCGGAAATTGATGTATGTGTTGGTGACCATCGATAAACTGTGGGTTAAACCCCATTACTTCATAAAAGCGTTGCAATTGTAAAGTGAATTCGCGCACCAATGCCGCCAAAGGCAATTGCCTGCTATACGCCTTGATGATGGTTTGACCTATGGATAGCGGTTGGTGTAAGCCATCAGCCAATAGTGCGCTTAAGGGCGTGAATTCTGTTAGATCTAAATGTAATCCTATATCGGCTGTAGCAGCTAAAGCTTTTAAACGAGGCCCCCATTCAGGCCATAGCGGGCTCGTGGCCATACAAGATGTGGCGCTGATAGCGCGATTATTGAGTAATTCAATAATCGCCGTTGAAACGCCTTTGTTTAAAGCGAAATCATCGGCGCAGACTATAATTTTTTTGCCTAGAGTCATTTTGATTTATCGGAAGTTAAAACGCGGCTGATAATATAAGGTGGGCGTTGTTTGACTTCAGTGAAAATTCTGGCAATGTATTCTCCCAAAATACCTATGGATAATAATTGTATTCCTCCTAAGAACGTAATGGCAACCGTAATAGTGGCATAACCAGGTAAATCTACGCCGTATATCAGTGTATCCAATACGATCATCAGCGCATATAACATGGATAGAGTAGAGATAACAGCGCCTATCACTGACCACATGCGCAAAGGGAGGTTGGAAAAGGAAGTAATGCCTGTGATGGCTAGGTCAATGAGTTTTTTCAAACCCCAAGAACTTTGTCCTTGTTGTCTTTCTTCAGGTACATAAGCAATCGCCGTTTTGCTAAAACCTACCCAAGCATATAAACCTTTCATGAATCGTTCACGTTCTGTCAATTGGTTTAAAGCTTGTACCACGTCGCGATCTAATAAGCGGAAATCGCCCGCATCGTGGGGAATTTCTATAGGCGTGATTCGGTCTATCAATTTATAAAAGAAAGTCGATAAGAATCGTAGCATGACGGGGCGATCTTTACGGTGCAGCCTAACTCCATAAGCCATCTCGTAACCTTGTTGCCACTGTTCAACAAAAGAGCCGATACAGGCTAGCGGATGCTGAAAATCGGCATCTATGAGTAGGGTGGCGTCGCTTTGCGGATCAACGTGGCTTAAACCCGCTGTTAAAGCGGCTTCTTTGCCAAAATTGCGCGAAAAAACCAAGGCTGTTAGGGCATACTCTTTTTGCAGTTCCTTTAGCACCTTGACTGTATCGTCTTTGCTGCCATCATCTACGACAATAACGTCCACTTTTTGAGCAAATTTTTTGCACTCCGCGATCAATTGTGGAATAAATTGCGGCAGATTCTGGGCCTCATTGTATAATGGCACAATGCAGCTTAAGTGGTGTAGTGTGCGTGTAGAGAGTGTAATTGCGGCTTCTGGGTGATTCATAATACACCTTATGTTTTTTTCATGCTGTATGATAAATCGTCAGCGGGTTTGAGTCAAGTTGACAACTTTCTTAAACCGGCGTATTATAAAAACACTATTTTTAGAATATAGATTCAAAAAAATGACGGTTTTAGTCCATTCGCCAAAGTTAAGTATTAAGAACAGCTGCCTCAATTTGTTGGCTGCTTCCTTTTATTTTAGCTTTTTTAACCCCAAGCTGGGTGGCAGATAGAGATTAATGCTCTAACCTCCCGGCGCTAGTCTTCTGGGGGGACCTCTTAAAATTTCCCCAGAATCTGCGTAGGAAGCTTAGTAACTTAACTATGATGGGGTATTTTTAAATGATCCGGCTCAATTCGCATTTGTTAGTACAAAAAACATCCAATTTGTCGGGGCTAGTCACACCGCCCAGTTCTAAATCGCACAGCATTCGTGCGTTAATATTAGCCTTATTAGCTAAAGGTGAATCACTGTTGACCAATCCATTGGCGTGCAGCGATATGAGTGACGCTATGCGGATCTGCGGCCAATTAGGAGCAGACATACAGGTAGAGGATGATAGGATATCTGTGCTCAGCCCCGGTCTGCCATTACAAGCAACAGCGCCAATAATCAATAGCGGTAATTCGGGGATCAGCACGCACTTTATAATGCCGCTTTTGGGATTGCGGCGGGATAGCGAAAAACCCATCATTCTAGATTGTGGCGAGCAAATGCGTGCTAGGCCTATTGTTCCCTTAGTAAATGCTTTGCGTGCTTTAGGGTTACGTATAGACTATTTGGATAAAGAAGGTCAATTACCTATTTCTGTGTGTGGGCAGTTGCGTGGTGGCATTACCGAAGTAGATGGTATTACCTCGCAATATTTGTCAGCCTTATTGGTATCACTGCCTTGTGCACCCATGGACAGTGAGATTACAGTGACAGATCTGCATGAACGCCCTTATGTAGACATGACTTTAGCATGGTTGAAAAAGCTAGGTATACGCTACCAACATACAAAAATACGAAACCGCGATATTTATCATATTCCAGGTCGGCAAAGTTATAATGCTTTCAATGCCACTATTGCGGGCGATTTCTCTTCTGCCTCTTATCTCATTGCCGCTGCCGTGCTCTGCACTGGACGTGTAGAATTACAGGGTTTGGATATGCAGGATCCACAGGGAGATAAAAGACTGGTCTATCTGCTACAAGAAATGGGTGCAGCTATTCAAATAAAAGAACAAGGCCTAGCCATTGAAGGTGGGCATCCGCTAAAAGGCATAAAAATAGATGCCGATGATATTCCTGATCTGCTACCGGCCTTGGCAGTGATTGGCACTTACGCCAGCGGCAAAATGGAGCTTACTAATGTGCGTCAAGCGCGTATCAAAGAAACGGATCGCATTCATTCTATGGGTGAGGGTTTAAGGCATATGGGGGCCAAAGTGGAAATCTATGAAGATGGCCTGACCCTCTATCCCAGTGCATTACAAGGTGCTACAGTAAAAGGATACAACGATCACCGCACGGTTATGGCTTTGGCTGTTGCAGGCTTGCGAGCAGAGGGACAGACAGAGATAGATGATGCGCATGCCGTCAATAAAACTTTTCCCAATTTTGTGTCATTGATGCAATCATTGGGTGTTGATATGGAGGTAAAGGATGCGCTCTAAAACTATTATACTCATAGGGTTTAAAAATGTAGGCAAAAGCAGCATAGGGCTAGAATTGGCACGCCAAATGCAGGATTCTTTTATCGATTTAGATGAAGCCATTGAAGCGGCATATACTCAAATGTTGTCATCCTCAACTGAGGGTTGGGATCCAGTTTCAAATCAAGTTTTCCTGGATCCCCGACTGCGGCCTCGCGACCTGGTCGAGGATGACAAAGCTTCGATTGGGGATCAGAATATTCATCTGAGATCTGAACAAACAAAAAGATTGAGTTGTAGGGAGATTGCGCAAACCCATGGTGAGGGCTATTTTAGAGCTTTAGAAAAAAGTGTATTTGCAGAAACTATACAGAAGAAACCAGCGGTGCTGTCTCTAGGAGGTGGTACGGTCATGGATGGTGACAATCAAGCTTTGTTAAAAGATCATATAGTGATTCATATCACTGCACCTTATGACCTGGTCTTTAAACGCATTATGTCCAATGGTTTGCCATCGTTTTTCCCAGTCGATGAATCGCCGCATACTAGCTTTTATCTTTTGTGGGAGGAACGTGATGCTGTGTATAAGCAACTTGCTACTTTTAGCATTTACAATGGTAGTACGGTGTTAGCAGCCGTAGAAAAAATATTAAATCACAATAAAATGAGAGAGAGTTCATGAGTTACACTATTATAAAAAAGTTACCGTCTATTGAAAACGTCATAGCAGCTTTTCCATTATCAGCGGCTTCGGAAAAACGTATCGCGCAAGATCGTTTAGAGATAAAATCGATTTTAGAAGGTAAGGATAAGCGGTTATTAATGGTTGTCGGTCCTTGTTCAGCTTGGCCCAAGGAAGCGGTGTTAGAGTACGCAAAAAAATTGGCCGTACTCAATCAAAAAGTAGAACATGCCTTAAAATTAGTGATGCGAGTATACATTCAAAAACCACGAACAACGAAGGGATGGTTAGGGCCTATCAATCAACCTAATCTGTTTGTCGATCCTGATATTGAAGCCGGGGTTAAATACACGCGCGAGATGATGGTTAAAGTAATTGAATTAGGCTTACCCATTGCGGATGAAGCTTTGTTTACCCACAATGCGAGGGGTTTTTTGGAATTACTGTCATGGGTTGCTATAGGTGCACGTAGTTCAGAAGACCAAGAACATCGTATTTTCGCGTCTGCTTTGGATTGTGCGGTGGGATTGAAAAACCCCACTCACGGCTCTTTAAAAGTAGGGGTGAATAGCATTGTTGCAGCGCAACATCCACATGTAGCGGTTTTTGATAACCATGAGATTCAAACGCATGGTAATCCGCATGCACATTTGGTTTTACGTGGGTCTAATCATGCCCCAAACTATTCTCTGGCGCACCTGGAAGAAATTAAGCAGCATATGGAAGCACATGCCATACAAAATCCATCTATTATGATCGATGTGAGTCATGATAATTGTATGGTGAATGGCAAGAAAGATCATCGTTTACAACCGAAGATCATTTTTGAGGTCATTGAAACTTTAAAAGAGCGACCAGATTTAAAATCCTTAGTGAAAGGGTTTATGATTGAAAGTTTTATCAAGGGAGGAACTCAAACTGTCAATTTAGACAGACCTGAAAGCATTGATCTAGGCGGATTGTCTATAACCGATCCTTGTCTTGGTTTTGAGGAAACAGAAGAATTGCTGTTACAATTAGCGGAGGCCCATGCAACATGTTAAAGCTTATTACCGTTCAGCTCCCTAGCAAAAAAGCCTATTCTTATCCTATTTATATAGGTACAGAACTGTTAGCTGAAGTGCACACTCATTTGCCTAAACAAAATAGTACGCTCGTCATCATCACAGATGATACGGTGAAAGAGTTGTATGCGAACGCTTTACAACAATTTCTCAATAAGGCGGGCCATAAAACGCTGTTGCTGTCTTTTTCTGCTGGAGAAGTCTCTAAAAATGGTCAAACTAAAAATGTATTAGAAGAAGCAATGTTAGCAGAGGGTTGCGATAGAGACAGCTTAATTTTAGCTGTGGGTGGCGGAGTAGTGGGCGATCTGGCCGGATTTATCGCGGCTACTTATATGCGGGGGATAGATTATATCCAAGTGCCTACGACTTTATTGGCGATGCTAGACAGCTCTGTGGGCGGTAAAACCAGTATAGATACTTCACATGGTAAAAATCTTATAGGCGCATTTTGGCAACCTATAATGGTGATTGCCGACATCGCTGTTTTAAAAACGCTGCCACAAGATCATCTAATCAATGGTTTAATTGAAGCATTTAAAATGTTTCTGACCAGCGATGCGGAGAGTCTGGCATTTTTAGATAAAAATTTAGATCGTATCTTAGAACGAGATGAAGCGCTATTAACGGATCTGGTGCGTCGTGCGGTCAACATTAAGGCTACGGTTGTAGCTAAAGACGAAAAAGACTATAGCGTCCGTGCTATTTTAAATCTGGGTCATACTATAGGCCATGCCTTAGAACAACTCAGTGAATATAAACTATTACACGGTTATGCAGTGGCCTTAGGATTGTTGTTAGAGGCAAAAATTGCCGAGCGCATGGGTTGTCTAGCGCCACAGCAATATCTATATATAAAGACACTATTGCAGCGTTTAAATATTAGAGCTTCTGATCTGAAACAGTTTGATGTCGAAGCCATTATTGAGAAAACAAAATTAGATAAAAAGAAACAAGGCGATGCAGTGCATTATGTATTGTTGGGTAATTTGGGGCGTGTTTATGAAGCTGAAAACCAATTTACCCATGCAGTGAGCGATGACAGGGTAAGATGCGCGTTTATTGAAGTGGTTGGAGAATAGAGTATGCCTGGAAATAGCTTTGGTCAAATGTTTAGAATTACTACCTGTGGTGAATCGCATGGTGGTGCGGTTGCAGTCATTGTAGATGGCTGTCCGCCGAACTTAGAAATCAATGAAAATGACATACAGCAAGAATTAGATCGTAGAAAGCCGGGGCAAAGCGTCATCACTACACCACGCCAAGAAGCAGATCGTATTCATATTTTATCGGGTGTATTTGAAGGCAAGACGACTGGCACGCCTATATTATTGGTAGCCTATAATTCAGACGCGCGACCTCAGGATTATGAACAGCTGAAATCGATTTATAGACCATCGCATGCGGATTTTAGCTATTTAAAGAAATATGGCAGACGAGATTTTCGGGGTAGTGGTAGAGCGAGTGCTAGAGAAACCTTGGCACGGGTTGCGGCGGGGGCTATAGCTAAAAAGTATTTACAACAGCATTTTAATATAGAAATTCTGAGCTTTGTGGAACAAGTCGGAGATATCCGTGCGGACATTGATCACAATACAGTGAATTTAGCCGCCGTTGAAAACAATCTAGTTCGCTGTCCAGATGAAAAAGCAGCAAAGAAAATGATAGAACACATTGAAAAGGTTCAAGCAGAACAAGATTCTGTAGGCGGTATCATTAAGGGTGTGATCCGCAATGTGCCTGCAGGTTTAGGCGAACCCGTATTTGATAAGCTGTCTGCCGATCTAGGTAAGGCTATGCTCAGTATTAATGCGGTTAAGGGCTTTGATATAGGCAGCGGTTTTGCAGGAATAAGTATGAAGGGCAGCGAGCATAACGATGCCTTTATTTTAAAGGAAGACGTTGTTACAACCAAAACCAATCATGCGGGCGGTGTTTTAGGTGGTATTTCCACGGGCGAAGCGATCTACTTCAGGGTAGCGTTTAAGGCCGTTGCCACCATAGGTCAAAAGCAAGAGACGTTAACGGTTGCCCATGAAGCAGTATCACTGGAGGCTTCGGGTCGGCACGATCCTTGCGTGTTGCCCAGAGCGGTGCCTATTGTCGATGCGATGTCGGCGTTAGTGATTATGGATCATATCCTACGGCATAAGGCACAAAACCAATAGGAGAAGCCATGATAAAAATGGGTGTTTCTGGCGATCTAGGTTCTTTTTCCGAAGAAGCGGCTTTGCTGTATGCGCAACAACAGAACTTAACTGTTACCCTCAGCTATTTGATCGATATGGAAGGAGTGCTGTCTGCACTTGAAAAACAAGAAATTGAACTTGGTATTTTGCCTATTGTGAATCTCAACGGTGGCCTGGTTAAACCTGCTTTAGAAGCTATGGGTAAACATTTATTTACGCCGGTCGATGAGCTGTGGTTTAACGTTAATCAATGTTTATTGGTATTACCAGACACTAAGCAGCAACAGATCACGCGTATTGTTTCTCACCCACAAGGATTAGCGCAATGCAGCCAGTATTTAGAAAAAGAATTTAATACAATCGAGTGTCTAGATTGGTGTGATACGGCAAAAGCCGCCAAAGATTTAGCAGCAGGTCACCTAGATGCTGATTGCGCGGTGATAGCCTCTGCGCGTGCGGCGCAGATTTACGGTTTAGACGTGATGGCTAAGGAAATTCAGAATAGTAACCCTAATTTGACAGCTTTTATTTTAGTAAGGGGTATTCTATAAGGGGAAATATAGTATGCAAACATTGTCACAGTTAAGAGCGCAGATAAATCAGGTAGACAGCGATATCATTGAAAAGCTGGCTATACGACAGCAGCTGTCTAGAGAAATTGGCGAAATCAAATTGGCTCAGGGTATGGAGATTATTGATCCGTCTCGTGAAAAAGAGCTGTATGCTTTATATGAAAAGCTGTCTAGTGAATATAAGTTAGAACCAGAGTTTGTGAAAATGTTATTTAAGCTAATTATCGATTATTGTAGAAAGGTGCAAAAGTAACGAGGGAGTAGTAGAGCGGCTCACGAGCCGCTCTACTCTAAATGCTTTACTCAACATGAACAGCTAAGGGGAGATCTTCCTCTTTGCGTTTACTGCCCCTGACATACGTTTCTCTGCTATAAGCAAAATAAGCGCCATATATGTAGGTTATTATAGACAGTACTAGTAACAGCCAGATCCCGGCTGAATGGCCGATGAGCTGGGTACTTGCACCTGTGTGATTGGCTAGATACGTGATAACGCTAATACCCAAAATGTAGAAAACCAACCAGGATGCGCCTTTGAAAGCTTCCCAGAAAGAGCCTACACGGTCTTCTTTATATTCATAGTAAAAGTAGAAGGCTAAGCCCGGGATGATCAACAATGCCATTTCATCGGCTAAAGGCCAGCCAGCGCTGAAGATTAAAACCGATAGTAAAAACAGCAACGCGGGTGCTAACACATGTGCAAACGGCAGTGTAAAATGTCCCGAATCACGAGCGGAGCGGCCATGTTTCAAGCGATTGGCAATGGTTACGATGGGAGCCGGAACATAAGAGAATAAATGTAAGACAGAAATCACCGCCACTAAACTATACCAGCCTTTGAAACACAGCAAAAATATGGAGCCAACGACGGTATTCATGATAATAGCATTCCAGGGTGTATTGTACTTAGAATGCAAGGACGATAAAAATTTAGGCATGTGACCTTCGCGGGACAAGGACAACATGATACGGCCACTGGAGGCTACGAAGGTAACGGCGCATACCCCGGGAGATACGACTGAGCCTATGTAAACTGCAGATACTAAGAGTTGGAAATTGGCCAACAGCAGTAATTGCACGTAGGGCGATCTGAAATTGATTGATTCCCAACCATGGGCTAAGGCGGAAGGAGAAATACTGCCCACAAATACGATTTGTAATAAGAGATAAACGACTAGACTAATAGCAATGCTGCCCAATACAGCAATAGGTAATTGCCGCTTAGGCGAGGCTATTTCCTCGGAGAAGGTGAGCGGCGATTGAAAGCCATTAAAAGACATCACTACGCCACAAGAGACTACGCTAGCAAAGACGGAACCCCAGCCAAAAGGCATAAATGTTTGTATTGTGGTACCAAAGTTTTCTTTATGTAATCCGGTAGAAAACAAGGCAATTATGGTCAAAATAGGAATGGCTACTTTCAGCAGCGTAAAAAAATTGTTAAAACGCAAAAAGAACTTGATACTCCAGTAATTTAAGAGCATAAATAAAATCATTAAGCCAAAAGCAAAGATGATGCCAATGCCGGTTAAGTTGTGGCTGGTTACATCATAGAAACGAGTGAAAGTGGGGGATAATTGGCTCATATATTGGATAACTGCTTGAGCCTCTATGGGCGGCACGGCGACGATGCTGAGCCAGTTGATCCAGGAGGTTAAAAAACCGCAAAATCGGCCGTGTGTAATGTGCGAGTAATAGCCAATTCCGCCTGCAGAAGGATGGGCTGAGCCTATCTCTATATAGAAGAAACCCACTAACATAGCAATAAAAGCACCTAGAACCCAGGATAATAAACTGGCTGGTCCGGCCATAGCGGCAATTTTCTGCGTACTGAGTAACCAGCCCGAGCCGATGATGGTCGTTACTCCAGTCATCGTCAGTGAAAAAGTGGAAATTCGTTTATGTAGTGCAGTGTTATTGCTCATTAATGACTCCTGTTTCGGTACGTTGGCAGCATCCTACCGGAAATACGCAAAAAAAGCAATTGTATGTGCTTATTGTGGGCAAATTAAACAATATTAGGATTTAATTTAAATACATAAAGAATTTTTGACTAAAATCGCTTAGCGTCAGCATCCATACTACCCGTTAGAGTAAATTATGTGTTAATTAATAAAGCTCCCGCAAAGAATAAAATAGCCGTTCCGGCAGTGCGTTGAATCCATATTAAAGCCGTTTGCTTGATACGGTGGCGTAATAGAAAAGCAATGCCACTGCAAAGTATCAGCCACCATAATGATGCCCCAAGCAAAATTCCCAGTATCAACAGACCGGTATACCAATAGCTCGTTTCGGCACTTAAGAGCCCAATCCCAGAAAAAATGGATATAAAGAGTAGGATCGTGATGGGATTAGTTAAATTAAGGAACAATGCCCCTATGTAAGTGAGGAATAAACTTTTATTTGTTGGTTGTTCAGAATGAGTCGCCGCTGGCTTAGACAATAAAATCTTGCCCCCAAAATACAATAAAAACAAGCCGCCGATCAAATTAATCCAGTATTGATATTGTAACAATCCATTAGAAAGGAATGTTAAGCCAAATCCAGCAATTGTCCCATATATAACATCTGCAGTAGCTGCTCCCATGCCAGTGATAAAGCCCCATTTATAGCCTTGATGTAAAGAGCGGTGAATACATAAAATGCCTATAGGGCCTACTGGAGCCGCAATCGAAAAACCAATCATCATACCTTTAGAGATGAAAGATAACATAACATTACTCAACAGAAAGCGGTTGTTTGTTACTGATTTCTTGCAGCATATCACTGTAAAAATCTATTTTCGCCTGAATCGCCGTAATGGCTACATTCAAAACTTCTTCCCATTTTCTTTCATCCTGCCCACAAAGAGTATCCAACATAGTCAGCATTTTAGGAAAATGCGAAGAACCATCCAATTCAATATGACGATTACAGAAATAGAGGAGTTCACACAATTTTTCTTCCTCACCAAAATACTGTTGTTGTTTCAGGTGCGACAAAAGGCTAGAAAATAGATTGGGGGCTAGCGCTTCGCGTCCGAAACAAAAGGCTGCAGCAACTTGGTGTACTTCTAATCCAAAAAAGCTGAAAGTAGTATTGACATAACGCTGTACGAAGGGCTCAATACCACATTGTGCCAGCGCAGTTTGCACCGGCTCCTGCGCATACAGGCGGTTCATAAAATTAACGATAGGCCCTGTATTAGCATGAGCACGCCGCATAGCTGCTATATAAATATCAAAATGACTTAAATAGGTTTTGCCATCAAACGCCAAATCGCTTTCTTCTTCACCAATAATATGGCATAACAATGAGGCGCTAAAAGCATCTTTAGGGGGGAACCAGGGCGCTTCAACGCTAACAATTTTACCGTATAAAACTTTAATGATACACATACAATCCCAGCAGGTAAAAACATCATACTTCATGAAGGTTTGCATTTTCTCAAATGTATTAATACTAGAGAATAATGAATGAGAATCAATTTTTTTAATTAAATATTTTACTTTCTCGTGGATCATATTGGATGAATACATAATAACTCCTGTTCAACGGGGGTAAGTTGTTGTAGATTGACTTCTTTGCCTGCTTGCAATGTAGAAATCAACGACGCAAATTGGGGGTGAACTAGACTGCCTTGTTCAATTGCAAGCACCAATGCACCCATGCGTTCTAGCATATCATCGATCTGCAATTTGTTGGCGACTCCATCTTCACTTAGGCAAATGTTTAAACGAACACCGACGGGATCTACGCCGATCCCCATAGGAGACAACAGCGTAGGCATAACTCGACATTTAGAATATAAACACATCAGCTCGGCAATTTCGGTGCCATTATTGATTTTACCTTTCTTCATCGTATCATGATTAAAAAATAAAAATCCAAACTGTCCTGAGTGCACTTTAGTTGTAAATAGATAATGGATCCCTGCTGTTCCTAAAGTGGTATTGAGCCATTCATTGGTTGTGTACACGGCTTTTTCATATTCATTAAATTGTTTCTTAAAATAAAGTTGATTTTTCTTCTGAAATTCAGAATGTTTCATTTCGGAAACAATGTGATGCGTAACAAAAGATTGTAATTTTTGTAGAGGAGGGCGTACATAGAAATAAGTTTCTGAACATTGCAGGGATAACTCCTGAATGAGCGCATCATTAAAAGATTGCATGACACTGACATTTGCATAAGCCGCAGCCCCTCCCCAATCTCTGCGAAAAGATGAAATCGTACAACCTTGTTTAGCGATGCTAAGATTATCGGCAAGCGCATTGGGCAATACATCATCGTGTTCAGTACCGAGGCTATACCAATCTTGAATCCATAAAATATCGGGGTATAGACTCAGCACCGCGGCAATATCCGCTAACTCATCCACTGTATAGTTTTGTCCCAAAGCAGTGGGTGTTTCGAGCAAGATGCAGACCACTTTCTTGCTTGTATCGCTATTTATTTTTTCAATTTCAGCCGCTAATAATTCTGGGGTTAATTTGTAAGCATTTGAGAATACTGTAGGGATGTAGTGTAAGGCTCCGCCGCTGGCATAAGGGAAATAACCACCGCATTTAAAAGATCCTGCCGGTGTTAACACGATAGGCAGTTTGACAGGCTCTTTATTCGCAACATCGCGGTGCAATGATTTTACAATCACCGTGCGTATAAGCATGTCTAACCACTGGGTTGAACTACCAAATAGTAATAAAATTTGCTCTGGGGTGATCATATGATTCGCAAAACGTTTGCTCACAATAGCGGCAAAAGTTTCTCTGATAGCATAAGGTTGGTGTTCGCTGAATTTGAGGCAATCCAGCACATTATTATTATCTAAACACTGGCGTATATAATCTTGAGATATTTCTTCAATTTTATTACGAATTATATCGGGTGTGCTGGGATGAGAAACATCACATGCTTTGATTATTGATTTTCCACTTAAAAAAAGCATTAATTTATCTACGGCTCGGCGAAAGCGAGTAACATGTTGAAAGTAATCTTCAAATCCCTGGCGCCCTTTACAACTTATTTGTTCCTTTGTTTGCCAGAAAGAAGACTCTTCTTCTAAAAAAAATTCAGCCATAAACACCTCACAAGTATTAATTCTAACAGTAACAGAAAATTCACATATAAATCAATAGGGGTATAAATTAATTCTAAAGATAAAAGCCAATGCAGATGGGCATCAAGTGACACATTACTGCACAATTGAGTTATAAATAGACGGGCAAACCTCCTCCGTTCAATGGACAGCCTAAGCCCAAATAAGATATAATCTCGCCCAGTAAAAGTATTAACGGCGAAACCAGTGGAGGCATTCTGTGCAGAAAAAAGCCATATTAGCCTTAGCCGATGGCACCCATTTTGAGGGTATTGCTGTAGGTCATGGTGATCACACGGTGGGCGAGGTTGTATTCAATACTGCCATGACGGGCTATCAAGAAGTGTTAAGCGATCCCTCGTACGCTGAACAACTCATCACCTTTACCTATCCCCATATAGGCAATGTAGGCACTAATGCTGCTGATTTTGAAGCTGATAAAGTCTATGCCAAAGGGTTTATTCTCCGAGAATTACCCACAGCACCCAGCAGTTGGCGCGCACAACAATCCTTTACCCAATTTATCGAAGATTACAATTTATTAGGCATTGCTGAAATTGATACCCGCGCTTTGGTGCATCATTTGCGTCAATACGGTGCTCAAGCGGGTTGTATTTTGGCAGAGGGCGATGTAGCTACTGCAGTGGCTAAGGCTCGCGCTTGGGGCGATATGCAAGGACGATCGCTTATTGAAGCGGTTGCCACACACAAAACCTATGCTTGGCAAGAATCACTGCATAAAACGGGCAACCCCACACTAGTGGTGGTCGATTTTGGGGTGAAACAAGGCATACTGCGCTGTTTAGCAGCGCAAAACTGTAATGTGATGGTAGTGCCGCCACAATCAACAGCAGAAGATATTTTAAAACTACAGCCTCAGGGCATCGTATTATCCAATGGTCCGGGGGACCCCGCAGCTTGCACGAATGCCATCAAAACCGTCCAAACCTTATTAACCAAAAACATTCCGCTTTTTGGTATTTGTTTAGGCCATCAATTGTTGGCTTTGGCTCTAGGCGCTAAAACCATGAAGATGAAACAAGGCCATCATGGTGTTAATCATCCGGTGCAAGATGTTGCGACTAAACGTGTTTTTATCACCAGCCAAAATCATGGTTTTGCAGTAGATGAAGCAACGCTGCCTCTAGGGGTGCGAGTAACGCATCGTTCTTTATTCGACAATACGCTACAAGGCTTTAGCCACGAGACTTTGCCACTACTGGCTTTTCAAGGTCATCCCGAAGCGAGCCCTGGGCCAGAGGATATAGATATTTTATTCAAACAATTTATCAAACTGATCAATGCTGGGAGTGTGCAGCATGCCTAAACGCGATGATATAAAAACGATTTTATTATTAGGCGCAGGACCCATCGTCATAGGCCAAGCCTGTGAGTTTGATTATTCTGGCGTGCAAGCCTGCCAAGCCTTGCGTGAAGAAGGTTACAGAGTGGTATTAGTGAATTCCAATCCAGCTACCATCATGACCGATCCCAGCATAGCCGATAAGACATATATTGTACCCATACGCCCTGAAGTGATTGCCAAAATTATCGCTGAAGAAAAACCGGATGCCTTATTACCCACCATGGGCGGACAAACGGCTTTAAACTGCGCCTTAGACTTAGCGCGTCAAGGCATATTAGAAAAATACAATGTTGAAATGATCGGCGCGACTCGTGAAGCTATAGACAAAGCCGAAGATCGCGATTTATTTAGGCGCGCTATGGAAAAAATAGGCCTAAATGTGGCACGTTCCATCATTGCGCACAGTTTAGAAGAAGCGCTGCAAGTACAAGCACAGTTGGGTTTTCCTACAGTCATTCGCCCTTCTTTTACTTTGGGTGGCACAGGTGGTGGCATAGCATATAATCGCGAAGAATTTATTGAAATTTGCGAACGCGGTTTTGAATTATCGCCTACTGCAGAATTGTTGATTGAAGAATCATTGTTAGGTTGGAAAGAATTTGAATTAGAAGTGGTGCGCGATAAAAACGATAATTGCATCATCGTGTGTACCATTGAAAATTTTGATCCCATGGGCGTGCATACCGGCGATTCCATTACCGTAGCGCCGGCACAAACCTTAACGGATAAAGAATATCAAGTGATGCGCAACGCCGCTATGGCCATCTTGCGTGAAATAGGCGTTGAGACTGGCGGTTCCAATGTGCAGTTTGCGGTTAATCCTGCAGATGGCCGCATGATCGTCATCGAAATGAATCCGCGCGTATCGCGTTCTTCCGCTTTGGCTTCTAAGGCCACTGGTTTTCCGATTGCCAAAATTGCTGCTAAGTTAGCAATAGGGTATACCTTAGATGAACTGGCAAATGAAATCACCCAAGGAGCGATGCCAGCATCTTTTGAACCCACAATAGATTATGTAGTCACTAAAATTCCGCGCTTTAATTTTGAAAAATTCCCCAATGCCGATCCACGTTTAACTACGCAAATGAAATCGGTAGGCGAAGTGATGGCCATAGGTCATAACTTTCAAGAGAGTTTACAAAAAGCGATACGCAGTTTAGAAAACGGTTATGATGGCTTAAATTCTTTGATCAGCGATGAAGACGAGGACTGGTCTGAACATTTACGCTATGAATTAGAAACTCCAACTGCAGATCGCTTATGGTATGTGGCTGATGCGTTTCGTCAGGGCTTAAGCTTGGAAGAAATAGCGCTGTATACGCAAATCGATCCATGGTTCTTAGACCAGGTTGAAGATCTCATACGCTGGGAAGAAAAGGTGCGCATGCAAGGTTTGGCAGGTTTAGATCGCGATTTACTCTACAGTTTAAAACGTCGCGGTTTTGCCGACAGTTATTTGGCAAGATTATTAGGCGTTACGGAAACCAAGTTGCGGCAATTGCGTCACGATTGGGATATTCGTCCTGTGTATAAACGCATAGACAGTTGTGCGGCAGAATTCGCCAGCGAAACGGCTTATTTTTATTCTACCTATGAACAATATTGCGAAGCGCGCGTAGAAAACAAACCTAAAGTTATGGTTTTGGGCAGTGGCCCTAATCGCATAGGCCAAGGTATAGAATTCGATTATTGTTGCGTGCACGGTGCTATGGCTTTCAGCGAAATGGGTTATCAAACCATTATGGTCAATTGTAATCCCGAAACGGTGTCTACTGATTTTGATAGGGCTGATCGCCTTTATTTTGAGCCTTTAACTTTAGAAGATGTGCTGGAGATTTGTCACAAAGAACAACCCGATGGTGTGATCGTGCAATTAGGCGGACAAACACCGTTAAAGCTGGTCGATCCTCTGTCTATCTTAGGTGTGCCTATTTGGGGTAGTTCAGCGGATACCATCGATTGGGCTGAGGACAGACAGCGCTTTCAATCCTTATTACATAGCTTGGGCTTAAAACAACCCGCTAATGTGACTGCGACAGAAATCAATGAGGCCATCACCAAGTCGCGTACGCTGCAATATCCTCTCATGATACGGCCTTCCTATGTATTGGGCGGTCGTGGTATGCAAATTATTACCCATGAAGATGAGCTAGCCGGCTATCTTAAAAAAAGTGCTGTAATATCAAAGGATTGCCCACTTTTATTGGAAGAATTTCTAGATAATGCACTAGAAGTGGATGTTGATGCAGTGGCGGATGGACAAAATATACTCGTTTGTGGTATTATGGAACACATTGAACAAGCGGGGGTGCATTCGGGGGATTCTTCTTGCTGCTATCCGCCCTTTAGCTTGTCTCACGAAATACAAGAAGAATTACGCCGTCAAGTAACCTTGATTGCGCGTGAAATGCAGGTAATAGGGTTGTTAAATGCCCAATTTGCCATTCAAGGGGACACTATTTATGTGTTAGAGGTAAACCCTCGTGCTTCGCGCACAGTGCCTTTTATTTCTAAGGCAACGGGCGTGGCGGTGACAAAAATAGCGGCCTGTTGTATGGCAGGCAAATCTTTAACGGATATGGGCTATGGCAGCAGCTTAGCAGTGCCGCCTTATTACTCGGTGAAATACCCGGTATTTCCATTTTCGCGCTTTGGTGGGGTTGATCCCATCCTAGGGCCGGAAATGAAATCGACCGGCGAGGCCATGGGCATAGGCGAGCATTTTGGTGAGGCTTTTGCTTATGGTTTCTTAGGCAGCCAAAATAAGGGTCAGATACCCACTAAAGGCCAAGCTTTTATCAGCGTGCGTGATGAAGATAAGGCCATTGTAGTTGCTATTGCAAAACGCTTAGTGGAAGTAGGTTTTAGATTATGTGCCACACGCGGCACAGCCAATGCCTTAAAAGAAGCGGGCATAGACTGTAAGCCGATCAATAAATATAGGGAAGGTAGACCGCATATCATCGATAGCATCAAAAATGATGAAATCGATTTTATTATCAATACTACGGATGGACAAAAGTCGATTAACGACTCTTATACAATACGCAGTAGCGCCTTGCGACATCGTGTGTGTTATACCACGACTTTAGCAGGTGCCAGAGCGCTGATTTTAGCGATGGGCTATCAGCATGATATTAAAGTGAGAGCATTGCAAACATTGCATGCCACAGAAGAGGTGATAGTATGAGTAGTAAAACACCCATGACAGTCGCAGGAGCGGCTGCATTACAGAAAGAATTAGATGAATTAACACGGGTAACGCGTCGTAAAATTGTAGATGCAATTTCTGAAGCGCGCGCCCATGGTGATTTAAAAGAAAATGCGGAATACCACGCCGCTAAAGAGCAACAGAGTTTTGTGGAAACGCGTATTCAAGAGATAGAAGGCAAATTGAGTAATGCCCAAATCATTGATATTGCGAAAATGCCGCACACGGGACGTATTATTTTTGGTGTCACGGTGCAGTTAATTAATTTAGATACGGATGAAACCATCCGTTATCATATAGTAGGAGAAGACGAAGCCAATATTAAAATTGGTAAGATTTCAGTAAATTCACCTTTAGCGCGCGCCTTAATTGGCAAAGAGCAGGGTGACACAGTGGATGTGACTACGCCTGGAGGCGTATTGAGTTATGAAGTGGATGAAGTTTTATATTTATAAGAGGTATGTTCGGATGTTTTTTAAGAAAGTAACAATATTAGCGAGTGCAGCGATACTCAGTATGACAATGGTGGGTTCCGCTAAGGCAAGCACTAATGTAGAAGGCCAAATTTTAAAAGAAGCCAGTACACTTAACCCTAAAGTATTGCAATTGGCTGAAAAAGCCTTTTATTGCGCCAGCAAGCGAGGTGTAGTCAATAAACAATTTTTAACGATTATCGATTATTCACAACCTTCAACGAAAAAACGTTTGTGGGTGATTGACATGGCCAAGGCTAAACTCAAATTCAATGAATTGGTGGCGCATGGCAGTGGCAGTGGCGATAATACGCCCACTAAGTTTTCAGATACGACTAATTCACATCAATCCAGTTTAGGTGTCTTTGTGACTAAAAATACTTATATCGGACACAATGGTTTATCTTTGCGTATGGACGGTTTAGAGCCAGGTGTGAATGATCATGCTATGCAACGTGCTGTGGTATTTCATGGTGCCGATTATGTGAGTGAAGCGGCTGCTCAATCTCAAGGGCGCATAGGCCGCAGTTGGGGTTGTCCGGCATTGCCACGCGCTGAAGCCAAAGATACCATCAACACTATTCAAGGTGGTTCATTGGTATTTGCTTATTATCCAGATTCTAGTTGGTTGAAGAAATCTTCCTTCTTGTCGTGCTAATAGAACTGGTATATAGCCCATCGTCAATGAGGATGTGAACTTTAACTTGTACGTTGATTTTGAGTCAAAGCTTTGTCATCCTCGACGAAGTCGGGGATCCAGTTTCAAATCAAGTTTTTTCTGGATCCCCGACTGCGGCCTCGTGGCCTGATCGAGGATGACAAGATTCCGAGGTTGGTTTTAAAGTTCGCATCTTTATTCGATATTCTCTAATCAATCCCGCCGTGGCTGCACATAGTATTTAATGTCGCGCAACCTATACAGCCCTGGTTTTAAGCACAATTTTTGCAACAATGCGGGCAGTTGAAAGCGCAACGTTAGCGCAGGAGCGGCGCTTTTCAACTCTAAAAACAAAGTAGTATTTTGATAATCAGCGATTCTAACCTGATCTTGTAATTCTGCAGGTAAGAGTGGTATCACCAAATCGCTGATTTTTTGCAAGCTGAGGCTATGCGCCTGTATTTTTTGCAGCTCTTTGGATTTAGCCATAATTTCTTGTATGCTTTTGTAGCTCATATAACTATCCTTCGAAAAACGTAGTATATACTCAATGCATCTCAAGATGCGAGATCAATGCTGAAAGCAATCACTCTCTAGAGGGTTGTCATCCCCGACTTCGTCGAGGATGACAAAGCTTTGATTCAAATCCATAGTATTCATCAAGATCCCGTATCTTCATTATTCGCCACTTCGCATTTCTTCCCGAAGTAGGGTACAATAAGCGGCCACATTAGGTAACAGATTATACAGAATTAAGAGGAAGAAATTGGCTATGGCATTGACCAACATCGTCAAACGTATTTTTGGGAGTCGCAATGACCGCATTTTGCGTCAGTTGTATCAGAAAGTTGCGCGCATCAATGCTTTAGAAGCTGATTTTAAAGCCTTAAGCGACGAGGAAATCAAGGCAAAAACTGCACAATTTAAAGAACGTTTTACCAAAGGCGAATCTTTGGACAGTTTATTGCCCGAAGCTTTTGCCGCAGCACGCGAAGCGTCCGCTCGTACTTTAGGACTGCGTCATTTCGATGTGCAATTAATAGGCGGTATGGTGTTACACGAAGGCAATATTGCCGAAATGTTAACTGGTGAAGGTAAAACCTTGATGGCTACCTTAGCGGCTTATTTAAATGCGCTGACGGGGCGCGGTGTACATATCGTGACCGTTAACGATTATTTGGCTAAACGGGATGCGCAATGGATGGAACCTATCTATCAATTTTTAGGCTTAACGGTAGGCATTAATCTATCGCAAATATCCCCCGAAGAAAAACACGCCGCTTATTCGGCTGACATTACCTACGGTACCAACAATGAATTTGGTTTTGATTATCTACGCGATAATATGGCCTTTAGCCTGCAAAACAAAGTGCAACGCGATAATTATTTCGCCATCGTCGATGAAGTGGACTCGATTTTAATCGATGAAGCGCGTACACCTTTGATCATTTCTGGCCCTTCCGAAGGGGGCGCTGAATTGTATACTCGCATCAATGAGATTGCGCCTCAATTAACACGTCAAACCAGTGAAGACAGCGAAGGCGATTTTTATGTGGATGAAAAAGCAAAACAAGTGTTTTTATCTGAAGCGGGTCATGCGCATATAGAAAAATTGTTAATAAAAGCAAACCTCATTAAAACGAACAAAAGCTTATACGACGCGCAAAATATAATATTAATGCATCATATCAATGCTGCCTTGCGCGCTCATTTTATCTATCAGCGCGATGTAGATTATGTGGTTAAAAACGATGAAATCTTCATCGTCGATGAACACACAGGGCGATTGATGGTAGGACGTCGTTGGTCGGATGGCTTACATCAAGCAGTAGAAGCCAAAGAAGGCGTAGCTGTGCAGAGTGAAAATCAAACACTAGCTTCTATTACCTTTCAAAATTATTTTAGATTATATGATAAATTAGCTGGCATGACCGGAACCGCGGATACTGAAGCCTATGAATTTCATCAAATCTATGGCTTAGAAGTGGTAGCCATTCCACCGAATAGAAACGTAGTGCGTGTGGATTATCCCGATAAAGTATATGTTAATCGCGACGAAAAATTTAAAGCAGTAGTCGCCGAAATCAAAGAATGTGTGGCTAAGCAGCAACCCGTTTTAGTAGGCACCATATCTATTGAAATTTCTGAACATCTATCTAAGTTATTGACGGCTGAAAAAATAAAGCACGAAGTGCTCAATGCTAAGCAGCATGAACGCGAAGCTTCTATCATTGCCGAAGCGGGTAGACCTGCAGCGGTAACCATTGCTACGAATATGGCTGGTCGAGGTACCGATATAGTCTTGGGTGGACAGTTGAGTAGTGAATTAGCAAATTTAACGAATGCTACCGCAGAAGATATTGCAGCGCATACTGCCGATTGGCAAAAGCGTCATGAAATTGTAGTTGCTGCCGGTGGCTTGCATGTGTTGGGCACTGAGCGTCACGAATCTAGGCGCATAGACAATCAGTTGCGCGGTCGATCTGGGCGTCAAGGCGATCCGGGTTCTAGTCGCTTTTATCTAGGGATGGATGACAATTTATTGCGTATTTTTGCCTCTGAAAAAGTAGCAGGGTTTATTGCGCGCTTAGGGCAACCCGATGAAGCGATGGAACACCCTATGTTGAACCGCATTATTGCGGGAGCACAACGTAAGGTAGAAGGTTTTAACTTCGATATACGAAAGCAATTGCTAGAATACGACGATGTTGCTAATGAACAACGTAAGGTGATTTATGAGCAACGTAATTCGTTGTTGGCAGCCGATAACGTTTCTGAAACGATACGTTTGATGTTAAGCGATGTGACGGAAGAAACTATAGAACAATTCATTGCTCCAGGCAGTTTTGCCGAGGAATGGGCTGTTGAATCTTTAGAAGCTGAATTTCAAAGCGCATTTCATGTTGCGCTGCCAGTGAGTACTTGGTTGACAGAAGACGATCAACTGAATGAAGAAGGCTTAAGGCAAAAAATAAAAGAAATCATGCAAAACAGCTATGAAAATAAATGGCTATCAGTCAATCCAGACATAATGCGACATATTGAAAAAGCAGTGTTGTTGCAACAATTAGATCAACATTGGAAAGAGCATCTGGCGACCATGGATTATTTACGTCAAGGTATTCATTTGCGTGGTTATGCACAGAAAAATCCTAAACAAGAATATAAGCGTGAAGCATTTGAATTGTTTGGCGCTATGCTAAAAGCTTTGCGTTACGATATCATCAGTAATTTAATGCAATTGGAAGTTCCGAATGAAGTAGAACTGAATGCCGTTGAAGCACCACCACCCAGCATATTAGACAGTGGTAAGGTACGCTACTTGCATGAAGATCTCACTGCCGAAGAGCCTATGCCGGATGATAGTAAAACATTGCCTTTTTCACGCAGCGATAAAAAAACAGGTCGCAACGATGTTTGTCCTTGTGGTTCAGGGCGCAAATTTAAGCAATGTCATGGTGCGGTGCGATAGTATAGGCATCGGCTGAAGATGCAAAAATAATGTTGAAAGCAGTCATACACTAGAGCGTTGTCATCCTCGACCAGGCCGCGAGGCCGCAGTCGGGGGTCCAGGAAAAACTTGATTTGAAACTGGATCCCCGACTTCGTCGAGGATGACAAAGTTTGTTATAACTATAATAGGGCAAGTAAAAAAATGAGGGGTTAGCTTGTGCTCAATGTAGTAATCGGCATTATTCAGAATGAACAAGGGTTATATCTATTAGGGCTGCGCCCACAGGGAAAACCCTTAGCTGGATTTTGGGAATTTCCTGGCGGTAAAATTGAAGCAACGGAAACGGCCTATGAAGCCTTATCGCGCGAACTAGAAGAAGAGTTGGCGATAAAAGTGGTATCAGCTGAACTGTTATTTGATTATGTCTATGAAATGGATAAAAAGATTTTCTTCAGTGTTTGGCAAGTCAAACAATATCAAGGTGAGCCTAAACCTTTAGCTGCCGATGAATTACGCTGGGTCGATAAATTACAATTGACACAACACATTTTCCCACCTCCCAACAGACGTATTTTGCAGCACTTGGGCGCACCATTGTGCGATTGTTGAAGGTTGTTTTATCCCTTTTTATTATTATTGTATCCCCATCTTTATACGCCTGGGACAGCAATGGCCATAAACTGGTCGCAGAAATCGCTTACGAAAATTTAACACCTAATGCCAAAAAAAACGTTCTGCAATTGTTGCAAACACCAGGACCGTGGTATCCCCATCCTCTATCGTTTAGCAATAGTGCTGCCTGGGCAGATTGGATCCGCCCTAACACATCAGAGTACAATACGTGGCATTATATCAACTTACCCTATTGCGGTAGCGACGTTTGCCTCAATCAAACAACAGTTAGTCCTAATATTGTGACAGCTATACAATTAGATGCCGCCATATTACAGAATAAAGAAGCGAGCGCTGTGGAACAAGGTGCAGCACTGCGTTTTTATCTGCATTGGCTAGGAGATATTCATCAACCACTGCACACGATTAGCTATTACAGTTCTAGCTATCCACAGGGCGATGCGGGAGGCAATCGTTATTTGTTGCAAGATAACACTTATCCTAATTTGCATGCGTTTTGGGACGGGGGTTGTGGCTTATGGCCGCAAAATAAAAATTTAAATAAAAGAGAAATACGAGCATTGGCTAATGAATGGCAAGCACTGTATCCGCCCAAAGAATTTTCTGCCGCCTTAGCCGATAAGGAGCCTCTAGACTGGGCAAAGGATAGTCATTCCTTGGCGGTAGAATATGCTTATGAAGCGGCGCCGCAGCATTCGGTCAGCCTAAAAGTACAAAAAAATGCGCAAATTGTTTGTGAAAAGCAAATTGTTTTGGCGGGCTATAGGCTGGCGCAAAATTTAAATGCATGGTACGCTATGCCTTAAGGAATTGGCCTAAGGAGTGTATAGATGCATAAAATTATCGTAGCCGGAGCCGGTAAAATTGGCTCGTTAATAAGCACATTATTTTTAGACAGCGGCGATTACCAGGTCACATTATTAGATACGGATTTTTCTGGACACGATGTGCGTCGTTTACAAGAAAGCGCCATATTACGTAAAGTGGTGGTGGATGTAAACGATGAAAAAAAACTAGATGCATTCGTCCGCGATAATCCACATGATGTCATTGTCTCCAGTTTACCTTTCTATTGTAATCCTGCTGTTGCACAATGCGCTAAAAAATTTAATCTGCATTATTTTGACTTGACAGAAGATACTGAAGTTACCACGGCAATAAAAAAAATCGCTGAAGGTGCACGCACGGCTTTTGTGCCGCAATGTGGTTTAGCCCCCGGGTTTATAGGCATAGCCACGCATCATCTTATGAAAAAGTTCTCTACCTTAGATACGGTAAAAATGCGTGTAGGTGCTTTGCCGGTGAATTCTAATAATGCGCTGAAATATGCGTTGACCTGGTCTACAGATGGCTTAATCAATGAATACGGTAATTTATGCGAAGCGATTGTAGATGGCAATTTAATGTGGGTTAGACCCTTAGAAGGTTTAGAAGCGGTAGCATTAGACGGCGTGCAATATGAAGCTTTTAATACTTCTGGGGGGTTGGGCAGTTTAGCGGAATTATATCAAGGTAAAGTGCATACAATGAACTATCGTACTTTACGCTATCCCGGACATTGCAAGAAAATGCGTTTTTTGATGAATGATTTACGTTTAAATGAAGACAGAGCTACTTTAAAAACCATTTTAGAGCATGCGATTCCTAAGGTTTATCAAGATGTAGTGTTAGTCTATGCTTCCGTTTCTGGACAATCTGACGGTGTATTTTTAGAAGATAATTTAGTTTATAAAATATATCCTAAGGATATAGCAGGTCAACGTTGGTCCGCTATACAAGTCACTACAGCAGCGTCTATTTGTGCTATGGTTGATTTAACGCTAAATGGCAAAGGTCAAAAAGAAGGATTTGTTTACCAAGAAAATACTAAATTAGAAGATTTTCTAGCGAATCGTTTTGGGCAGTATTATGCGCACAGTGCAAGTTGATCATATTTTAAAGGCCCCAATCAAGACGTCAAATGGACGCTGCAAGCTCCACGAACCACGATATTGTCATCCTCGCGCAGCGGGGATCCAGGTAAAACTTGATTTGAAACTGGATTCCCGACTTCGTCGAGAATGACAAAGCTTCGATTAAAGTTAAATACGTTTATTCAAATCTGGCATCTTCATTGGCGATAGGTATATATGAGTGAGTTACCCCTCATTGAGACAACCTATCAAATTCGTTTTTAAACTCTAAGGGCTGTTTTACGTAGAAGAATTTTTCTATCGTACCGCCTGTGCCATGAAGGCTTAGGGTGCCATAACCCAATAATCGTCCCAATAGGTTTTGATCTACTTCGATACTTTCAACTTTACTTAAACTCATTTCTGTAATCTTCAATCGTATCCATCCCAATTTAACGACAATACGTCGATTGGTAATACAAAATTCCGATGTGTTGAATTGAATGATCGGCGATAAAAATAAAGTAACGATTGCAAATACGCTGGTAAAAATAATCCAATGATAGGTGGTTTCAAAAACGATGTGTTCATTGCTGATTAAATGCGTGCGGATGTATTGGCTCATGGTAATCTTCCTCTGACTTTTTAAAATCATAACACAAAATTAAAGGTTTAGCATGAGAGAGCGGATATTACACGACAAAACAGCGCAAATTTTAACCAGAAAATAGAGGGGCAGCTACTCGCTCCTATGCGGTAACTATGCTAGCATAGAAATATCCGTTCCCATCATCAATATAATTACAGGAGTTTTTTATGAAAACCATTTTACAACAACTGAATTTAACCGACTTGAACGATGGTGGTTGTATAGGCGGTGAAAAATGGTTTGCGGGGAGTGCTAAATCTTTAGATTCTTTGAATCCTTCCAGCGATGAACGTTTAGCTGCGGTTAAATTAATCGATGCCCAAGATTATGAAAAAATTATAGCGGCTGCGCAAAAAGCCAGCGTAGCATGGCGTAAAGTGCCTGCGCCTAAACGTGGTGAATTGGTGCGTTTGATGGGCGAGGCCTTGCGGGCGCAAAAAGATGCTTTAGGATCTTTAGTGGCTTTAGAAATGGGTAAATCTAAAGTAGAAGGCGATGGTGAAGTGCAAGAGATGATCGATATCGCCGATTTTGCTGTAGGCCAATCGCGTATGTTATATGGTAAGACCATGCATTCGGAGCGTCCTAAACATCGCATGTATGATCAGTGGCATCCACTCGGCGTGGTTGGCGTGATTTCTGCTTTTAATTTTCCAGTGGCGGTCTGGGCATGGAATGCTTTTATAGCAGCCATTTGTGGCAATAGTGTAGTGTGGAAACCATCACGGCAAGTGCCGCTGTGCGCTATAGCGGTGCAACATATTTGTAATGCGGTGTTAAAAGCGCATAATTATCCACCTATTTTTTCTGTATTTATTTCCGAACGCGATATCGCCGAAAAATTCATACACGACGAACGCGTGGCTTTGGTTTCTTTCACAGGTTCAACAGCGGCAGGCCGTCACGTAGCCGAAGTGGTGAGTAAGCGTTTTGGTAAAAGTTTATTAGAGCTAGGTGGCAATAATGCCATTATCGTCACGCCTTCGGCCGATTTCAATTTAGCCGTACCAGCAATCGTATTTGGCGCGGTGGGTACTGCAGGGCAGCGTTGCACCACCACTAGACGTTTAATCATTCATAAATCATTGGCTGCGACTTTAGTGCCTCGTTTAGTGAAAGCGTATCAACAAGTGAAAGTGGGCGATCCTTTGGATAAACACAATCACATGGGGCCATTGATCAGCAGTGACGCCGTCAAAGACTATGAAAATGCCATTGCCGAAGCACGAGAGTTAGGCGGCGAAGTTTTGGTAGGAGGGCATAGAATCAATGCTAAGGGTTATTTTGTGGAACCTACTATCATTCAAGCACACAACGATTGGTCAGTGGTACAACGCGAAACTTTCGCGCCTATTTTATATGTGATGACTTACGATACGTTGGATGAAGCCATTGCTTTACATAACAATGTTAAGCAAGGTTTATCCTCTGCTATATTCACGCAAGATGTGCGCGAAGCAGAGCAGTTTTTATCGGCCTGCGGCAGCGATTGCGGCATAGCCAATGTCAACATAGGCACTTCCGGTGCAGAAATTGGCGGCGCTTTTGGTGGCGAAAAAGAAACCGGCGGTGGCCGTGAATCCGGTTCCGATGCATGGCAAGCCTATATGCGACGCCAAACCAATACCATCAATTGGGGTAATGATTTGCCGTTAGCGCAGGGGATTGAGTTTAATCTTTAGCTGCTTTTACCCATCGTCCATGAAGATGGGTATTTAATCCATGCTATGATTTCAAATCAGCGCTTTGTCATCCTCGACCAGGCCGTGAGGCCGCAGTCGGGGATCCAGTTTCAATTCAGGTTTTTGTGTGAACTTGCATCTATTGTGATTAGACCTAGGGCGTGATCGTTATAGTTCCTAGCTTGCGGGGTCCTGTCACGGAGACCACCCCGTCGTGCTCGTGCCTGCGCGCGCCGGGGGCCCCGTCACCGTGACACCCCGCCGTAGTATCGAGCTATTATTTAGCAATATAATCATGTTTGTGTCACAGTATCTATCACATTGATAAAATACTCATCGTGTGTGATTTTATATTCGTCACCCTTAAGATCTCATTTTGCAATATAAAGCTTAATGCCATACTGATTTGCCATACTCGCAATATATTCTTCTGCTTTGCCATCGAGATCATTGCTTGTAAACCTATAACCGCTTAATTGTTGATTCAAAATAAAGTCTTTCACGTCTTTACGGATATTTTTGCCGATATTTTGTCCCATGATGACACCTGTTATTTTAAGAAAAGGAAGCCACCGCGACCCCTCTGCGCAATAAAGAAAGAAAATACCTTCGCCCCCCAAAAAAAAGAAGTAAAACATATTTACAAATAAACTTTAATGCATTAAAATAGCATCAATAAGAGCATTTCTAAGGGGTCTTGATGACCGAAATATCCATAGAGCGTAGACCGCATGATGAATTTGTAAAAAATATGTTACAAGAAGAGCCTATGGCCAGAGATTTCTTTGAATCCAATTTACCTAGTGATATGTTAAATTTAGTGCAGCTAGACAATATGCAATTGGTGTCAGGAACTTTAATCGATAAAGAGCTACGAGCGTTGTATACCGACATTTTGTATAAAGTAGAAATGAAAGATGGCAGCGAGGGATATCTTTTCTTATTGGTAGAACATTATTCCACAGCCGATCCTACGATGGCGTTTAGAACATTAAATTATGTGATGAGGATTCTAGATAGACATGTGAAAGAATCTAAAAATGCGGATAGAAACCCATTACCGTTACCCTATGTTTTTCCTATAGTGTATTATAATGGCGAAAAGGCCTATAAAGGGGAGCGTTGTTTATTTAACTTATTTGGCGAACACAAAGAACGTGTTATGCAATTGTTTAATGGCCCCTTAAATTTAGTGGATATTTCCGTAGAGGCGGGTAAGGATCTGAGAGGACAGAAGCGGGCATCGTTATTAAGCTGGTGCATGCGCCACAGTATGCTAAGAGAATTTTCATCGCATCTAACTGAATTAGGGCAATATATTGATGATCTCAGGATGATTTCTGCTTGGACAGAGGCCGATGGAGATCGGGCACAAGTCATGCTAGAATATATGCTAAGGTCGCTGAGTACCTCAGCAGACAGAGGTGCTTTAATAGAAGCTGTGTACAATACATTACCATCAGAAATGGGGGATACCATGGCAACTTTTGCTGAACGAGTTTTTGAAGAAGGTATGATGGAAGGAATACTGAAGGGCAAACTGGAAGGCAAACTTGAAGGTAAGTTGGAAGGCAAACTTGAAGGTAAGTTGGAAGGCATTGATGGAACCTTAGAAGCAATAAATCTTATAGATGCGGGTTGGCACAACAAAGCCATCAGCGAAAAAACGGGCCTTTCACTGGATATTATAGAGAAGTTACGTAAAAGAATAGTGCATTGATATAATATAAAAGGTAACTATTTCCCATTAGGAAAAGCATCTAACGATAGGTTGAGTTGAATGCCGTGTTCAAGCCATGCTTTCAATCCGGCCAGAAGAAAAGTAAATCCTTTCGTGCTATCGCTGATCTGTGCTATCAGTTCAGAAGTGCTTTCTTGAAAACCGCTGTTAACGATAGTTACATACGTTCCTTTGCTGCCGAAGTCCTCAAATGTCTATACAATTTTAGACATGTGCTGATAGTTACCCCATTGAACTACAATTTTTTTATTCGGTTCAATTTCTTTGACAATCACGGGCACGCTGACATTGTACATTTGCCAAGTCCATTCTACTTTTTCCCCAACGGCGAGCTTGCCTGTGCTATGCGTAAACCAGAATTTAGTCGTAATATCTGGATTGATAAAGGCTTCAAAAACTTCAGCAACGGGCTTATGAATAAGCATGGCTGTCTTTGCTGCGGCTTGTTCTGCTCACCCTAATGCCCTAGTGCCGGTTACAAAGAGATAAACAGAGCCGCTTGCATCTGAGCCGCGACCGTCAGGGAGCGGAAGGCTATTTAGAGAGTGGATATTTCCGAGTAGCGATTGTGTTTCGAGCCCCATTATTTTCCGAACTGGGAGAGGAAAGCAAAAATATACGTGAATCTATCCAGTATAGGTTTTTCTTACTACATGGTACGAGTAGTTATCAAAATTATACACAGAGTGACGAAGCCATTACTGGGCATTCTTTTTCTTTTGGAAAACAACGTTCTACAATAACCTTTAAACTACTATCTTGTAACGCTAAGTGTCCTGCTGGAATAGACATCTTATTTTCAACTGCGGCTAGTAAGTCGTGAGCGATTTCTATTTTCTTTTTATAGGTATATTCTTGCTTAAAAAACAAAATTAAACCACTCATGATAGAATTGTTATGGCGCATTTCATCGTGTGCACAAAGTAGGATGTATAGTTTAATTAGACATTTTTTATCTTCGGGTGTTAGCGTATCTTTTTTCATAAGCATTGAATATTTTCGTCTAAAAACGATTTCAAAATCGTCAATTTGGCGATAAGTTTGAGTTTCATTATTGATTTGAAATAAAGAATCTAAAATATTTGTTAATAATTTATTCTCAGAGTCATGGCTTTTTAAAATAGGGGATAGATATTGATCTAATGTGGCGCTATTTTCTCTGATTAAGGCCATAATAATATCAGCTCCATCTATGGGACAGATGAAAATATCCCATAAAGTGAAGCTATAAGCGCCGTTTTTTATTAGTAACTCTACAATCTTTGCTTGTTTATTTTTAGCAGCAATCATAATGGAGGATAAGCCAGAGTGGCTACATAAGTTTATGTCAGCTCCATATTGAATGAATAATGCTACCGTTTCGACATGCCCATCTTGAATGGCATACGTAATGGCTGATCGGCCATCTTGTTGTTGCAAATTTACTTTAGCGCCATTTTGCAAGAGTAACTCTACAATTTTAGTATGCCCACGTTGAGAAGCATACATTAATGGTGACCATCCATTGTCGCTTAGAAGATCTATGTGAGCAGTGCTTAAATTTATAATAGATTGCACTGCATCTATATCTCCAAGCCTTGCCACGAGATGAAGGTAAGTATAGTCTAAAGCGGCTTTTTGATTTATTTTTTCTAAAGTAATCTCCGTGAGTCCCCAAGAGTCTAAATTGGATTGAAAAGCTTTGCTCAATTTCAACGCTTCTCTTTTTTTATTCGCTGCACAATACAAACTAGTGACTATTGCATAATTTCTGCTATCGTTGTCTGAGCTTAAAAGCCCATTTTTTAAGAGAGGCAATAATGCACCCATATTTTGGAAATTTAGTTTATGTATAGCGCCTTGCGCTATATCGAAAAAAGCCAATGGATATTGATTATTGGCCGAGTTATAACCCAGTAGAACGGCATGGATGCCATTGAGGATCAGTAATGAAAATGGAATGTCTATAGCAGAGGGTAATTCTTCAACGGTTTTCTTCAATGCAGTCAAATAGTTAAATATATCTGTGTCCGTATCAAGATTATAAAATCCAGAGAAGACTGTTATCTTATATAGCCCACCTAATTTTTTTAATGCATCGGATTGAACCAGTGGTATTGTTTCCGCTAATTCTTGTGCATACGGTATGCGACCTAATTTTTTCGATCTTATAAATGCATATGGCTTTTGATTGGGCAGAATTTTCCAGAAAAACGCTAAGAGTTTTATTTTTTCTTCTTCTGAAAGTAAGCTGATATTTTCTAGGATATGTCTGTCATCTATGAGTTCTTTGATCCACTGCAATTGCGTATTGAATTCTACGATCTTATGTATATCCGTTAAGACGGCATCCATAACTGGGCCGCAAGAGCCATAACACAGTCCATTGATAGCATTGACATCGCCTTCATAGCCCAAGTCTTTTGCTAATATTCGAGCTAGTTGAATAAGTTCATCGTGTGAGGGATACATGTTTTACCTTACTTAGCTTATAGTTTTAATCTTATTCCGAGTAAGGGTATAGCCCATAGGCGGATTTGTCTTATTTTAACACAAATATGAAAAATTCAATATGGCTCAAATCAAACATTTAAATCTTAATGATACTTAACAACCCCCCCATCATCAGGTATACTATGGCCTGTCATTTTGCCAGGATGAGGAACAGCAGTATTTATGCAAGAAGCCAAATTACGCTTAAAAAACATCAAGTTAGTCGGATTTAAGTCATTTGTTGACCCGACGGTAGTCTCATTCCCTGGGCATTTAACAGCCGTTGTGGGGCCTAATGGTTGCGGAAAGTCCAATATTATTGATGCCGTGCGCTGGGTGATGGGTGAAAGCTCCGCCAAGCAGCTGCGTGGCGAGGGTATGACGGACGTTATTTTTAACGGTTCTACTGCTCGTAAGCCTATAGGTCAGGCCTCCGTAGAGCTATTATTCGACAATCCTAATGGGGCTTTGGGCGGCGAATATGCTCAATATCCTGAAATCGCCATTAAACGCTTAGTGACCCGTGAAGGGCAATCTACCTATTTTTTGAACAATGTGCGCTGCAGACGTCGCGATATAGTTGACATATTTTTAGGCACCGGTATGGGGCCGCGCAGCTATGCCATTATTGAACAAGGCATGATTTCACGCCTAATTGAGGCCAAACCCGAAGAGTTACGCGTCTACCTAGAAGAAGCCGCGGGTATCTCCAAATACAAAGAGCGCCGCCGCGAAACCGAAACCCGCATACGTCATACGCGCGAAAACTTAGATCGCCTAAACGATTTGCGCGAAGAATTAGAAAAACAATTGCAACGACTAGAACGTCAATCGGCTAATGCGCAGCGTTATAAAGAATTCAAAACCGAAGAAGACGCTTTACGCGCACAATTATTAACGCGCCGCTTAATGCGCTTAACAGCTGAAGATGCCGAATTGAGCTCAGCCATACGCGAATTGGAAGTTAGCCTAGAAAGTCAAATGGCGGCTTTACGTGAAGTAGAAAAATTCTTAGAAGTAGAACAAGAACATCATAGTACGCGCAGTGATGCTTTAAATGAAACTCAAGCCACTTATTATACCGCGGGCTCTGAGGTGACACGCATTGAACAAGCAATCGCATATCAAAAAGAACGACGCGAACAATGGCAAGACGATCTAGAATCAACGCAAAGCTCCTTGCAAGAAATGGTGCAACATCAAGAACAAGATACGGCACGCATTCAATGGTTAACAGCTGAGCTGGCCGAAGTGGCAACGCCTTTAGCCGAACACAGTGGCCAAGCTGAAATTGCCGCGCAGCATTTAGGTCAAGCCGAACAAGCTTACGACGATTGGCAACAACAATGGGATAGCTTCAATCAATTAGCAGCACAAAGCATGAAAGAAGCCGAAGTTGAGCAGACGCGCATTCGTCATTTAGAAGCACAGCAACAAAGCAGTCGCAATCGCATCGAGCGTTTAGAGGCAGACAATAGTCGTTTACGCGAACAAAATAGTAATGGCGATACCAATACTATAGCCGACGCGCAAATACAGGCTTTAGAACAACAAAAACAAACATTAGAAACAGCCAAGACCGAGCAACAAAATGAAATCTCACGTTTGCGTGAACAACGCCAAACGATGGCCAGCGAATTAGATGCCTTAAAAACAGAATTGCGGAAAGGACAAGGGCAATTACAATCTCTGCAAACCTTGCAGCAAGCGGCATTGGGTCAGGATAATAGCAAAACAGTAGATTGGCTAAAAGCACAAGGCTTTGCCGACAAAGCACGTTTAGCACAAGTATTGCGTATAGCTGCTGGTTACGAAACCGCTTTAGAAGCTGTATTGGGTGAGCAATTGCAAGCAGTTTGTTTAGAAGATGTAGCGGCATTGAGTGCCGCTGTAGAGCAGAATGCATTACCTAACAATTTGCAATTATTGTATCCGCCACTTGCCGTGTCTGCTGCGAATGCATCGATTAGCAATCAACCCTCTTTAGCCAGTTTATTGCAAAGTGGCCAGGAATGGGCTCATTTATTGCAAAACATTTATGTTGTTTCCGATGTAAGTGTAGGGTTAGCCTTAATCAAAAACAGTGCCAAAGAAACTTCTTTTATTACCAAAGAAGGCATTTGGATCTCGCAGTATGGCATCAGCGTTCCTAAAGCGAGCAGCAATGAAGAAGGTGTATTAAAGCGCGAAGGGCAAATCAATGCATTGCAAATTCGCTTGCAAGAAAATGAAGCTCGTGTAGCCACATTAGATCAAGAGATAAACGAAATACAAGCTAAACGGCAGCAATTACAAGCCACACAAGAAGAGTCGCAACGTACCTTGCAACAATTGGGTCAGCAAATTGCTGAAGCGCGCGCCAATCTTCGCATTGAACAAAATCGTATTGAACAATTAAAACAACGCCTGGCACAAAACGAGAAAGATAAAGCAGACGAAAAAGCGCGTTTAGAATCTTTCGCCGGCGATTTAGCCACAGCACGTCATCAATGGCAACAAGCCATGAGTGCTATGGATAGTCAATCTAGCACTAGACAAACTTTATTGATGAACAAAGAAACATTACAACAACAAGTGCAGAGTGCAAGGGTAGAGGCTAAGACTACGCATGACACCATGCAAACTTTGCGCATTAAAGAACAAAGCCTAAAGAGCGAATTGACTGCCAAAACAGAACATCTGCAGCGCACGGCACAACAATTAAAAATAGTAGAAGAAAAGCACGGCGAATTGCAAAAGTCTTTAAACAACAGTGAAGCGCCATTAGAAGATTTACAACAAGAATTACAAGATGCCTTGGCGGCACGAGCCGAAGCCGACAAAGCCTTACAAATTACCCGCGCGCAATTAGAAGCAGTTGAGTTTAAGATGCGTGAATTGACGCAAAGTCGTCACGACATTGAAGGTAAGCTGGAAGGTATACGTAACCAATTGGAAAAATCGCGCTTAGACAAACAAACGGTAGTGGTGCGTCAGCAAAGCTTGCAAGAGCAGATAGAAGCACACGCTATTTCGGTAGAGGCAACGCAGGCGATATTAGACCCCGAGATGACGGAATTACTGCTAGAAGAAGCCTTGCAAAAAGTACTGGATCGCATTCAACGTTTAGGCGCTATCAATCTGGCGGCCATAGAAGAATACCAAAGCGAATCCGAGCGCAAGATTTACCTAGACAAACAGAACGACGATTTGGTTGAGGCTTTAACCATTTTGGAAGAAGCCATTCAGAAGATCGACCGCGAAACCAAGGCCTTGTTTAAAGAGACCTTTGACCAAGTCAATAGCCATTTACAACAGTTATTTCCTAAGATATTTGGTGGCGGCGAGTGCTACCTGGAAGCCACCGGTGAAGAATTATTGGATATGGGGGTCTCCATTATGGCTAGACCACCAGGTAAGCGTAATGCTACTATTCATCTATTGTCGGGCGGGGAAAAAGCATTGACGGCCATAGCCTTGGTGTTTTCTATATTCCGCTTAAATCCAGCCCCATTTTGTATGCTGGATGAGGTAGATGCCCCACTAGACGACAACAACGTATTTCGCTATTGTAATCTGGTTAAGGAAATGTCCAAAGAATTACAGTTTATTTACATTAGTCACAATAAAGTGGCGATGGAAATGGCTGAAAACTTGATTGGCGTGACCATGAAAGAGCCTGGCGTATCGAGACTGGTATCGGTCGATATGGAAGAAGCCTTGGCGATGGCAGAAGATTGATGAAAATGAGCCTTTTGGCTAAATAGATTTAAGTTGTATAAGATGCACCAAATATGGGCTTTTTTTGAAACGAGGAGAATAGAATGGAAGTTTATCTAATTATTGCAATCTGCGTAGCAGCAATTTTTGGTTTATATGCTTTGATGCGTCGCAATCATGACAAAGATAGCGTGACGCATGGGCAAAGTTACAGGGAACATCCCGCCGCCTTAGACGATGGCGTTGTGGGTCCAGTGCGTGTTGTGTCCGCAGAAGAATATGAACCACATGCGCATGAAACCCAAGCGATAGAAACCGAAGTATCCACCGCGGAAAGAGCTGATATAGACGATAGCGAACTTTTAGTGATGTATGTAGCCGCAGGCGAAAAAGGTCAATTCATGGGTTATGAATTGATGCAAAGCTTAATGGCACAAGGCTTGCAAGCAGGCCCTATGGACATAGTTCATCGTTATGACGAAGAAGGCCGCATTGTTTTTAGCGTTGCTTCTGCTGCTGGTGCCGGTACCATTGATTTAACCAATATGGGTGATTTTATTACTCCAGGCCTATGTTTATTTATTTATCCTAGAAAAGCAGTTCGTCCACGTCATGCTTTTAATGAAATGGTCGATTGTGCTGCACAACTCGCTGACGAACTCGATGGCCAGGTGTTAGATCAAAATCGCCAACCTTGGACAACTGCATTTGAACACAGCAAGCGCCAGGTTTTGCCGGTGTATCAACCTGAAACTACAGGGACTACAGCGTAAGTGGCTGCAAAAAAAGGACGTAAAAAAGAAGAACGTAAAAAGGAAGGGCGTAGTAAAAAAGAAGAACCTACTAAAGCCCCCTTACCTCAGGAATTGCTACACCGTCTGCGTGAAGGCGTCCTTATATTAACAGTTGCTTTTGCCTTATATGTTTTATTAGCGCTCATTACTTATCACCACAGCGATCCAGGTTGGTCGCGCACAGGCAGCACACAGGACATTGCCAATGCAGGCGGACGTGTAGGTGCTTATTTATCGGATATCTTATTTTCCTTCGTCGGTTATTGGGCTTATTGCTTGCCCGCCATGATAGCTGCCGCTGCTTGGTTTAATATTAAAGACAAAGCAGTTATCTCAGGTGAAGCCAACTGGCATCTACTCAGCAGCAAATGGATGGGTTTTTGTTTGATTGTTGCTGCAGGCAGTGCTTTATTAAATTTATGGGATACCCACCATGCGGCCAATTTTCCTGCTCCTCCAGGTGGTATTTTAGGTAGTGCTTTCTCGGGTTTATTGACCTCTTATTTTAACGGCTTTGGCGCCAGCGTCATTTTATTGGCTTTGTTCTTTATAGGCGTTACTTTTTTCACGGGCCTAATTTGGCGACAATTTCTGCATCGCAGCAGTGTTAAATTGCTGGCTTGGTTTAAGGCCTTTAGACTAGGCTTAGCACAATATTGGCAAGCCATGAGAGCGCCCAGGGAAAAGGAAGAGGAACCAGAACCCATTATTCAAAAACCCAAGCCTATCAAAATTGAAAGACCGGTGATTACAGAAGCTAAAGTCGAAGCGCCGCCTGTACGTATTGAAGCGCCGAAAGTGCCTGCGGTAACGCCGCCACCTAAAGCGCCTAAAATAACGGGTGCTAAGGGTTTGGTCGATGGTTTACCGTCTTTGGAATTATTAGAACAGCCCGAGTCCAAACAAGTTTTGCCCTTTTCTCGTCAGGCTTTGGAAGAAAAATCGCGTGAAGTAGAACGCCATTTAGCCGATTTTGGCGTCATAGTACAAGTAGAAGGCGTGCATCCAGGACCGGTGGTGACTCGTTATGAAATGAGTTTAGCCCCTGGGGTTAAGGTGAGCAAAATTACGGGGCTTTCTAAAGATTTGGCGCGAGCTTTATCGGTTGTGAGTGTACGGGTAGTAGAAGTCATCCCGGGTAAATCCTTTATAGGCTTAGAATTGCCAAATGAACTACGCGAAACGGTGCGTTTGCGTGAAGTTTTAGAATCTAAACAATATCAACAATCGAAATCACCTTTGAGCATGGCTTTGGGTAAAGATATTGCTGGCTTGCCGATCATTGTCGATTTAGCCAAGATGCCGCATTTATTGGTGGCAGGTACAACGGGTGCCGGTAAATCGGTGGGTTTAAATGCAATGATTTTAAGTTTATTGTATAAGGCCAAACCCGACGAAGTGCGCATCATCATGGTTGATCCTAAAATGTTGGAATTGTCGGTTTATGAGGGTATTCCACATTTATTAACACCTGTGGTGACGGACATGCGCGAAGCGGCCAATGCCTTGAAATGGTGTGTGACGGAGATGGATAAGCGTTATGCATTGATGGCATCTTTAGGCGTGCGCAATTTGGCGGGTTACAATCAAAAAATTAAGGAAGCCATCAAAGAGGGCAAACCTCTAGTGAATATGGTGCAGCCGGAATTTCCAGATGGTTCGCGCGATCCTTTAGCGCCTTTGCCCGCAGTGGTGGTAATCGTCGATGAATTTGCCGACATGATGTTAGTGGTAGGCAAGAAAGTAGAGCAGCTCATTGCGCGTATAGCGCAAAAAGCACGTGCCGCGGGCATACATTTAATTTTAGCAACGCAAAGACCATCGGTAGATGTGATCACGGGCTTGATTAAGGCCAATATTCCAACGCGTTTGAGTTTCCAAGTGTCTTCGCGCATCGACTCACGCACGGTCTTAGACCAACAAGGTGCAGAACAATTATTAGGGCATGGCGACATGTTGTATTTGCCGCCTGGAACGGGCGTGCCTATACGTGTACATGGCGCCTATGTAGCCGATGAAGAAGTACACAGTGTAGTGAGCGAATTACGTCGCGCTTATGGCGAACCGCAATACTTGGTTGAAGTCTTAGAATCGGATGACGATGGCGGTGAAGGCGGCGGGGCTTCATCACAATCTACGGGCGAAGCCGATCCTTTGTACGATGAAGTCGTCAACTTAGTGATCGACAGCGGCAGAGTCTCGATTTCATCCATACAACGACGTTTCAAGATAGGCTTTAATCGAGCCGCCCGTCTAGTGGAAGACATGGAAGCTGCTGGCGTGGTCAGCAGACCAGGCTCTAACGGCGGCCGCGAAGTGTTAGTGCGCAGTTCGGTGGAATAAGTCTTTATCTTGATGTTTTGCCTTGAGCGGACTAGGCTGAGAGATCCCCACGAATATGGAAGAGTTAAGCTCGAACTATAAAATTTCACGATACATGTGTTACACGCGGAGCCCGTCATTGCTGTAAAGGTTAAGTAATTCGCTGATAAAATAGAGAGAATATCGACGAAAACAATATAGACCTTATTGAATGCTATAATCGGATTCAGTTGCGCTGAACTCCGTCATTGCGAACAAGCGAGTCACTGATCTATAACAGAGTCACTATAAGATGGTGTTTGCGGAATGATAAAGTTGCATAGGATCAAGCGAGCGCAGTGTGGCAATCCATCGTTTAAACAATGAAAATGAATGCTATGTACAGTGAAACTTATAAGCCGCTGTGAAATGTATAAAAGGGGTATTTTACTGGATTGCCACACTGCGCTCGTCTAGTTTCGTTTAATTCAATAATTCAGTTATCATTGCCGTGCATAGTTTCTATTATAAATTAGCTACTCGCTTGTTCGCAATGACGGAACGGGTAGAACTACGCTATCGAAATCTATTCATAGATACGGAGAAAGCTATCAACGAATTACTTAACCTTTACAGCAATGACGGTACGGGAAGCTTTTTGCTATAAGAACTTGCTTCACAGATACATCAGAAACGTAGCTTGACTAAATTCGTGGAGATCACTCAGCTCGTGAAGCGCCCTTATTACAAAGGCACGAGTAGGAGTAGCTCCCATAATTTTTGAAAAAGCATCTCTATCCTTCCACCTCTTTTCAGGATTTACTTCAACGGCTTCCACTAGTGTACTCACTAACTTGGAAACCTCAGCTAGATGGGATAGTAGCCGGCATCGCTTACAGGGCCGAATACATAAAAGAGACCTTCATATTCAGTATTTTTATCCAAAAGTGCCTGATAATACTCATTCTTTAACTCTAGCGGTATCATGTTTGCCCCTAAAAATAGATCCAAGCATTAGTTTGACAATCATTATAACAAAAGCATAAATGCCCATAGCCGAAAATCAGGCATCGATTTTTTATTACACGATAGGCGTTAAAAACAAGGCTGATTAAGCCGCCATTTTGCTTTATGCCCTCACCATAGTCCTAAAAGTGCGAGTGCATCTCAAAAAAGTACTGTTTTACAATAACTTACGGAAAACACAATCCCGACCGATCTATTGATTTTTCGTTTGCAATTGGTTATAATTTACGCGTAAATTTTATACGGCGTAAAAGCTAAATAAAGCAGAGTGCAATTATTTAATAAGAAATGCTCAATATAGAGTATGAAAATAGAGGGTAAAATTATGGCCAGTAATGTAGATAAGTTAAAAAAAGAAATAGAAGCATTGAATCTGATGGAGATTGATCGTTTAGAGTCAGAATCAGAAGGTTCAATGTTAGAATATTCAGAGTTAGAAGATTCATCGATAGAAGATTTTAGATCAGAAGAGCCAGCATCAGAATCAGAAGAGGATGACCCTCAGCATCTCGATAGGTTATCTGTTTCTCTGCATAAAGCACTACAACAGCTAATTAAAGGCAATAAAGAAGATAAAAGAAATAGCCATTCCAATGTGCATGCAATGTTTGCGGTAAGAAATAAACTAGAGGGTCAAGAAGATGGCTATTCAGAATCTGGAGTCAAGAGAAAGAATAGAGACTTGAATATTATAGAGATGGATGCTATTGGTGAATCACAGCCATCGAAACGCTTATGTTATACCAATCGAGGCTAGGGCGTTTCACAATAGAGCGTCCTTAGTCGATATTGCTTAGCCCCAGAACAAAAAAACAATCTGCCCCAGCGGTAGCATAAGCTATTGCTCTTGCTAAAAAATGCGGGCCACCTCAAAAAGTATATTTTTACAACAACTTATAGCTAAAATAGTCCCGACCGGTCCATTGACCTTTTATTTGTAATTGATTATAATTTGCCCCGCAACTTTATATGGTTTAAAAGCTAAATAAAGTAGCTGCAATTATTTAATAAAAAATGCTCAGTTAGGGCGAGAAAGTAGAAGGTAAAATTATGACGGATATACAGATAAAATCTGTGGAAGTAGCAGAAATTCTAAGAACCCAAAAACCTAAAGAAAAGTATGACGCCTTAGTTCATCTTTTTAAAAGTATTGAGGCTTCTATAGCGAGTCATGAATCTACAGTATCGATCAACAACAAGCACGAAACAGTGAGCGATAGCTCGGAAAACCTCCTCAGCGACGTGCCAGAAGTGCTGAGCAATAGCACAGAAAAGCTCAGTTCCAGCGATGACGTAGTATCACTGAGTGACAGAGATGAAACACCCGCACCCAGTGAGAATAGCGTAAAATATGTTTTCTACAATGAAGAAGGTGAAAAACGCACGCTCTCTTTTGTCGGTGGCTCACTTTTAAAGGTGAAAAGTAATAAAGGGAATGATCGGATTATTTGTGTTTCTGCAAACGAGTTTGCTTCTGGTTGTGGGAAAAAAGTATATTCCGTAGATTGGCAAATTTCAATTAAAGCAGATGGATGTAATTTTTACAAGCCTGCCCCTAATTATGTATGGGCTTCATTTTTTTTAATTCAGACACAGAATGAAGCTAATGTTTCAAAAGAAATTGATAAAGCTTCGAAAGAAGTTGGTCTATATAAATTATTTTATCGCAAAACAAAGCCGTTATGCGAGATTAAATCTCCACTTTCTCAGTATGGATTTATGATGCCTAATTTGGGCACAGACCTGGTTAATCTTGTTATGTACGGAGATTATTCTGAAGAGGATAGAGCAGAAATAGCACATCTTCTAATTGAAGAGTTTAAGTCTATATTTAAAGCATATGAAAAAGTACATTGTGATTTAAAACTTGAAAATGTGTGTTATAACCCTACGGAAAAGAAAGTAAGTTTCATTGATCTAGATGGTATTACCTCTATTTATGATCTTCTTAAAGAAAGGCCTACGGTTACACCGGAATATTTAAGTCAATTTCTATTTGACGAAGAAAAAGAAGAAGAATGTGATAACACGGCTATTTTATGTTTAGGCCAATATCGTATTATTCATAGTCTATGGACGTTAGTTGCTACATGTGCTCGGTTGATCTATGGGCAACATGAAATTGAAGATGAGTATTTTCTAGAGAAGCTAGAACAACTAGATGATTATTTCAAAAATTTACAAACAGAATCCAGATCGCTCACGCAGGAAGAGATAATCACAAAAACAAAAAAACTGGCACTTGAATTTATTATTTCATTTGATAATGAGCTATGCAGCGAATTTGGTATTGTACCACCGTCCCCAGAGAATTCTTTAATTCCACTGCCCTTGAATTGGAACCGCAATGGCAAAAAAGATATAGAAGATAACAGTAGAAAGCGTACACGCACAGACGCTTTTCAATTCTGGATACCAGATAAAAATGGTGGAAATGATAGTGAAGTAGAAGCAGCAAAAAGAAAAAAGGAGAGTGTTATCCTTGACTCAGTCGGGGATCCAGAAAAAAGCCTATATGATCCTGGATCCCCGACCTTCGGTCGAGGATGACAATGTGCTGGATCCTCGACTTCGTCGAGGATGACAAAGCTTCAATTCAAATCTATAGTATTCAGCTAGATCTCGCATCTTTGTTGGCGACGGGTATAGAGCTCTACACTTTCTTATTCCGCACACATTCCGTCATAAAATAAAAAAACACAAACAACGACACGATGAAACCTGCATAGGTAATAAAGTTCCAGCCTCCCAATCTATACAAATAAGCCGATAAGGCAGAGCCTATACCGCCACCTATAAAGAATATTGCCACATACAAGCCATTTAAGCGGCCGCGGATCTCTGGGGCTAGAGCATAGATGGTTCTTTGCCCTAAAATTAAATTGGAAGCAACACCTATATCTAAGATCAAAGCTGAGATTACCAAGGCAATCATAGAGTGACCGTTATGCCATCTTGCGATGATGCAAGCGAGCCCTACTAAAATAATGGCTACACCAGTAGCGATTTGGGTATGGCCTTTGTCTGCAAGACGGCCGGCAATAGGCGCCATCAAGGCACCGGTCGCACCGACGAAGGCAAACAAAGCTACGGTTTCCTGGGAATAATTAAAGAATGGTCCCATCAACAGCATTGCAATCGAAGTCCAAAATAAATTAAAAACACAAAATAATGAAGCTTGATAAAGGGCTCGTCTACGTAGTACCGGATACGACTTAAAGATCAACGGAAAAGAAGCGATCAATTTAACATAGGATAGATTGTGCTTTGGTCGTCTTGTAGGAAAAAAGTGATGCAATAAAAAAATGAGTAACAACATAAAAACAGCTGAAAATACAAAAATTGCTTGCCATGAAAAAAAATGGGTGAATAGACTGGCTAGAGGACGTGATAGCATAATTCCCAGTAAAAGCCCGCTCATGACAGTGCCAACAACTTGGCCGCGTTTTTCTATGGGGGTTATGTGTGCCACAAAGGGAATGATGACTTGAGCAGAAGCAGAGGTTAGGCCCAATAGAAAACAGAATAGTAATAGGGTAGAGCTAGTCGGTGAAAATATAATGCCTAAGAGGGATAAAAAAGTTAAGGCCAGTAACACAATAATGAGGCGTCTGTTTTCAAGCAAATCGGACAAAGGTGCAATAAATAATAATCCGGCACCATAGCCTAATTGAGTCAAGGTGACAATAAAGCCACTTAATTTTAAATTTAAGTGCAAATCGCTGCCGATTAAGGTAATCAGGGTTTGGGCATAGTAGAGATTAGCCACAATGGCACCACATGCCAAGGCCAACAAAAAGGTTAAGCTGCGAGTCATGACTATCGAATTTTCTGAGTCTGGGGGGAGTTGTATCGTGCTCATAGGCGAATGGCTCCTTAAATACTATGGGTATAATACCCTTTTGCAGCAGATAAAAAAAGTGTTAGACTAGCTATCTATTACTAAAGGGACAGTAACATCATGCAAGTTAGTCAAAATGTTGAATCCATCAGCAGCACTCAGGGCAAGCCAGGTGTCTATTCTTTGGTGGTTTGGCTTACAGGGACCCTGTTTTACTTTTACGAGTTCTTTATCCAGGTAGCACCCAATGTCATGATGCCAGATTTAACGCGGCATTTTGGCATTACTGCCGCTCAATTCGGCTTTCTAGCCACGGCTTATTATGCAGGTTACGCGATGATGCAAATTCCGGCCGGTACCTTGTTGGATCGATTTGGTGCCCGTAGGCTTATTGTCATAGCCACTTTAATATGCGCTCTAGGCTCTTTTTTAACCGCTCATGCCAATACTTGGGCATTGGTGGAATTGGCACGTTTTGCTACAGGAATAGGTTCGGCTTTTGCAGTATTGGGCTCATTTGTGTTGGCCGCAAACTGGTTTCCAACGAATCGCTTTGGTCTATTGAGTGGCTTTGTCTTAACCTTCGGCATGTTGGGTGCCGTGAGTGGGCAGCATCCTATGGCGGTGATGGTTGAAAGTATAGGTTGGCGTGAAAGCTTGGATGTCTTGACCGTGCTGGGTATAGCGTATGCCATTTTGACCTGGTTTGTGATTCAGGACAGTAAAAATCCTATGGGCAAAAATAGGCTTATCACATCGCAATCGTTTAAAGAATTACTGAGCAATGTAGCTAAAATTATACGTCAGCCACAGCCTTGGTTGCTGGCTGCCTATGGTCTGCTGATGTTTACTCCCACTCTAACTTTAGGAGCATCCTGGGGAGCAGGGTTTTTAATAGCAGCTTATGATATGCCAATGACCCAAGCGGGCAGTATAATTTCCTTAATCTTTATAGGCTGGGCCATTGGTTGCCCTGTCTTTGGTTGGGTATCGGATAGAATGCGTTTGCGTAAGCCGCCGCTTTATATTGCTAGTGTCGGTGGCACCATTTGTTTGTTTATCATAATCTACGTACATATGCCTTCAACCTTTATGCTGGGAACTATAATGCTGTTTTTTGGTATTTTTTCAGGAGCGTTTTTATCTTCTTTTTCTATAGCCCGCGAATTGCAACCGGCTAAGGCAACGGGTGCTGCATTGGGCTTTATGAATATGATACAAAGCATGGGTGGGGCAATATTACCGCCTGTAGTGGGGACCATTTTAGATTTGTTATGGAATGGGGCTATGCAAGATGGTGGTCGTATTTATCGGTTAAGCGATTATCAACACGCCTTACTGATTCTGCCATTAGAAATGCTGGCTGCTGGATTGTTGTTGTATTTTATTAAAGAGACTTATTGCAAAGAAGCTGAGTAATATACACTCATCGCCAGTGAAGAGGCGAGATCTTGAAGTACATTGAGTATAGACAAAACAGTTCAAGGAATTTATTGAGTAGGAGACCCTTATGACTATCGTAGCCGATGTATTAGTAGATACCTTAAGCTCTATTGGCGTTAAACGCATTTATGGCATTGTGGGTGATTCGCTAAATGGTATTACCAATTCGCTGCGCGCCAAAAAGAACATTGAATGGATTCATACCCGCCATGAAGAAGTAGCCGCGTTTGCCGCGGGAGCTGAAGCACATTTAACAGGTAATCTCGCGGTGTGTGCCGGTAGTTGCGGACCAGGCAATTTACATTTGATCAATGGTCTCTACGATTGTCATCGTAATCGTGTGCCAGTATTGGCGATTGCGGCACATATTCCCAGCAGTGAAATCGGTACGGGCTATTTTCAAGAAACCGATCCTAAAGCCTTATTTAAAGGATGTAGCCATTTTTGTGAAGTGGTCAATTCTCCCGATCAAATGCCACGGATTTTAGCGATGGCCGCACAAGCAGCGCTGAGTCAGCGTGGCGTGGCAGTGATTGTGATTTCAGGGGATATTGCGTTGCAAGAAGCTACCATCACACAGATTCCACAGAGCATTCGTCAATCCAAACCGATCATCGTTCCTAACGAAGCCGAATTGAAGAAAATTGCGGATATTCTCAATCAATCAGAAAAAGTTACCATACTGTGTGGCAGTGGGTGTGCGGGCGCGCATGCTGAATTGTTGGCACTCTGTGGTGCGCTCAAAAGCCCCACGGTGCATGCACTGCGCGCTAAAGAATATGTAGAATATGATAATCCGTATGATGTAGGTATGACTGGGTTTATTGGATTTTCTTCCGGTTATTACGCGATGGAAGCTTGCGATACTTTGCTGTTGTTAGGCACCAGTTTCCCGTATCGACAATTTTATCCAACCCACGCCAAAATTATTCAAATCGATATTCGTGGTGAACAATTAGGACGTCGTTGTGATTTGGAATATGGTGTGGTCGGCGATGTTAAAGCGACCATCAGTGCCTTATTGCCTTTGATAACCCCCAAATCGGATGATGCGCATTTAAAGCAAGCGCATGAGCACTATCAAAAAGCGCGTAAGTCGTTGGATGATCTTGCTTTTGGCACAAAGGCGCCTATACATCCGCAACACTTAGCGCGGGTGATCAGTGAAACTGCAACGGCAGATGCTATCTTTACTTGTGATGTGGGTACGCCAACGGTTTGGGCGGCGCGCTATTTAAAAATGAATGGTAAACGCCGTTTAATTGGCTCATTTAATCATGGCTCTATGGCTAATGCCTTTGCGCAAAGCATCGGTGCTCAGGTATCTCATCCGGATCGTCAAGTGGTGGCGATGTGTGGCGATGGCGGCTTTACGATGTTGATGGGCGATTTTATTACTCTGACGCAACAAAAACTGCCCGTGAAAGTGGTGGTTTTTAACAATGGTGCCTTGGGTTTCGTCGAAATGGAAATGAAAGCCAGTGGTTTTTTAAACACGGGCACCGATTTAATTAATCCTAATTTTGCCAAAATGGCGGAAGCGATGGGTGTATTGGGTATTCGAGTCGAAGATCCCAATGAAATTGAGGGCGCGTTGAAAAAAGCCTTTGCCCATAACGGCCCAGTATTAATTGATGTGGTTACCAATCGTATGGAATTAATGATGCCGCCGAAGATAAAAATGCAAGAAGTGAAAGGCTTTAATCTCTATTTATTGAAAGCGATTATAGATGGCCGTGGCACAGATGTGATCGATTTGGCGAAGACGAATCTGTGGAGATAGTAGGCACTAAGGAGGTCTTCAAACAATGGCTAATGAGAATAATATATCAATCGGCGTAAGTATGCTGAACTTAATTTATACATCTAAAAGGTTTTAAATTCTCAAATATAAAAAAATCTCCTTTGTAAATTCACCACCTATACCCACTGGCTCACCGTTATAGCCTAAAAGATCTCATTGAAAAATAGTCATATTCCTTTACGGTCGGTTCAATCTTTACCCCCGACCTTTTCCTGGTAAAAAATCAACTGTTTCGTCCGGGGTTACATATAACAAGATCTTGGTCTTTAATGTACTTGTGTTTAAAACATTTACCCAATAAGGAGATTTAAGGCCATGCAAGCTATTTCTGAAAAAACCACACTCAACACCCAACGCCGCTATGAACAACAGCATTCATTTTCTATTGACTCAATACAAAAAGAAATTCCTAAAGACCTTAGCATTCTTGTTGTTGAAGATAACCGACTCATTCAATTTGCCGTTAGAGCTATGTTAACAGAATTAGGCTGCAGCTTTGATATGGCTGCCGATGGCCATAGTGCTATTGAACTAGTTAATACAAGCAAACGTTATGATCTTGTATTGATGGATATTGATTTGCCCGACATCAGTGGTATTGAAGTCACTCAAATTATACTGTCTTTGGAACATGTTAAAAATGTTCCTATTGTTGCCATGACATCGCACATGGAACCTGAATATGTAGAACATTGTTATGCTGTGGGAATGACTGGGTTTTATAATAAACCTAAGGACACCTATGCTATACGGAAGATCATTGAGACCCATGTTCTATCGTAAATAATACACAATTTTATACCCTGCCCTGGGAACTGTTGTAAAGGGAGTCGCTTGAGGCATTGTCTTAGGTTGACTCCCTAAGCACGGTGGTGCGAGAATAGGCTTTAAAGGCTATGAGGCCTGATAAGGATCGAATGGATGAAAGAAGTAAAGAACTGCATTGAAGAGCTATCTTGGCAAGATGTACGTAAAGGCATTGAAAAAGTTAACCCTAAACTAACCGCCATAATAGATGATATTAGCCCAGATTCCAGCTATAAAATGTTCAAAGCATCTTATGCTTTTGGCGAAGAAATGCTAAAAGAGGGATGTTTGCAAATCCCAACCGATAGTGGTGAATTAGCTTCCATTTATAGTTCACAGATCAGCAAAAACATCAAAGATTCTTTGTCCTACAACCTAGGAACAAATCCAGTCAGCATAATACTCCAAGGCTCTGCTGAAATTTTCATTATCCAAGGGGAGCATACTGTCTCTTTGTATGGCTTAATTCCACCGGGAAAAATATTGAGTACTTGGAAAGTATTAAGTGACAATCCCTCTTTAAGCCCAGTTTTTACATGGCACATGTCTTCTGGTGCTAGATCATTGTTTATGCTACCTAAGATATCAAAAGCAACCGCACATAAGAGAATAGCCAAAGAATTGGGATTACAACAAGAGCCCCCTAAAAATCTTTTAGAACATTGGGAAATTTTTAGGGAAATAGCCAACCACCCTGGGTTTGGTGAACAATGGGCTTGTGTAATTGCCTTTTTTGGGAACAAGTGGTTTGATCACATGAATGATCCCGCCTTTAAAGACTTTAAACTCTATTTACTTGAAACGGCTTGGAACGCTAGCAATTATTGGAGACATCAACTTATTTGGAATTTGGTTTTTTCAGTCATTCAAACGAATCGTGGCTTAAAGACTTCAGCTTATATCCATAATACCGTCAAGCATATCTTGAATATGGCTGTTGGAGCATTAGCGGGATATGCTCCTGCCATAGATGATACAGCAGGGCCGATTCGTCGCTTGCAGTCACTCTATGCCTCTGTTTACAATCTTCCTTATACACCTAATATTATGCAACCTTATACCTTCTCAGAAAGTTCAGACCGCTCCGTGTATTTTTCGTTTGCACTTCCAGGTACTTTAGAATTTTCCAATAAACCTAGAAATGATTCAAGTAAATTAGACGATTTAGTATTAACGCAGTCCTATGTAAAGAAATACTTAACTGGTCTAACTGACCAACATCTACGTATTGAGGAAACACCATTCTCTAGGCTACAAGAAACGGTTGATTTTAATTTTTACCATACTGACTTTGAAAGACTAACAGGGATAAAAAATCCAGAAGATCTAGTCCTAGAAGATAAATATTTCAATGTATCAGAAAGTAAAAAAGAGTTATTCCCTGCCAAAAGCGCCTTTCTACGCGGATGTGTGCGTATATCAAGAAAATCAAAAACCTAATATATGAATAAAACGATCTCGTCCTGTAGAAGTTTTATAGGGGATATGTTTTATACTAACGACACCTATTTCTTTTGCATAGAGATCGATCTCATCTAACGATGGAATATATCCATAAGCTGTTCCATATTCTGTTTCTGCTACATAAGATTGTGTGCTATAGGCAGTTACGTTCATAGGAGTCATTAAATGAGATATCGTATCTAAGATTAAAAACCCACCTGGTTTACAAAAGCCCGATAGTAATTTTAGTACTCCAGCTTGTTCTTGCTGAGGCCATTCCGATATGTTTGACCACATCCACAAAACAATATCCGCTGGTGTTTTACATACAAAATCATCGACACTACAATTAAAAAGTTCAATTTCATTTGAAAATTTTTTACGCATGAAATTATAAAGCTTTTTACTTCTTTCTATCGCGATTAGTTTACCTGTGTAGCCACGATCTAAAAGATGTTGTAAAACTCGGCCATAGCCCGCCCCAACATCTATAATAGATTTAGAGAGTGCAATATAGTCATTGTAGACTACATCCACATCACAGCCATTATCAAATCCACCGATAACAGCATACTGCTGAAGTAACTCAATGGGAATATTTTCATAGTAGTTTAAATTATCTTTATTTGTCCATGTCATTGCATTGCTTTCTAATATATTTTGATTATTATCTTCTTTGCTCATGTGCACCTCTATATTTAAACTGCTCGAACGGTAAATTAAGAATAAAACAATTGGTATCTTAAATTGGCCACATTGTAGCATATTCACCAGGATAATATATTACGCACTATGTCATTGTGGTATAATATAATCACGGGTCACCAGCATGGAGGGATCAGCTCATGAAAACCTTACTTCCTATTTAACTATTTTATTTTTTTCAAAGCAACATAAACTTATTCGGAGGTAGTTTAGGCTACCTCCGAATAAATTGATACTGATTCCACAAAAAATATGATGTTGAGTATATCTAATTTTACCACAAGAATTTTTATAGTAATCAAATTTGGTATCATAAATAGCATTTCTTTTAAATACAAGTCTTTACAATAGTACAAATAATACTATGTCCGATTAACCCTCTTGGTCGCTAATATTTCCGCCAGTGTACTTTCAGAAATAGCTTCTTCACTTTGTTTAATTGTAGTATTTAAGTCTGAATCAATATACTCTTTGATTGGCAAAATAAAGTGCTACAAAAGGATCTTTTGACCAATCTAAAGCTGCAATAGGATGACCATAATGTTGAGGCCATGTTTTATCGTAACCTGTTAAGGCTTGTTCCAGACAAGGTTCATTTAAAATCTTGTGAGTTTTTATATCAAAGAGAGGAGTCCCCGTATTGAGCGCAAGACTGGCCACGAAAAATATAGCCATCTTGCTGTAACACTTCTAGCCTTCTAATAAGTTCATCTAATGAACAATTGTATGAGTTTTAAATAGGCACTAAGTTCCCTTAGCTTCTTTACTATTTTTGTTTTGCAGACAATCAACCGAAGTGCTACACTCCTCAGAGATATATTGGTCGGTATGATCTTGGGTAGTAGATTGTAGGTATTTATTTTGAAGAGCCCCATCAATGTCCCTGAAAGGATTGATGAAGTCCGGTTTTTTTACGTAACTCATTGATTTCCCTACTGCCGGAGATGTGAATCGAACACACGACCTACTGATTACGAATCAGTTGCTCTACCGACTGAGCTACTCCGGCGTGGTGCCCATTATAGGGATAATAAGGGTGGAAAACAATAGAGAACGAGGGATAATTTGACTAAAAAATACACTTATCTTGACCTGGAACAATGGTATGAAACACCCTTGGGTCGTTATGTTTATGCTGCGGAGTCTGAATGGCTGGCGGATTATTTAAAGCAATGTTTTGGCTATTATTTGCTGCAATTGGGAGGTAGTCATTCACTAAAGGCGCTGCACCCTAGCCCTATACGCAATCATATTTGGTGTATATCGCAGCACCACAACAACAATCATGACACGACATTATGTTGTGATTTTGAGCAGCTGCCTTTAGCGCAGAATTCCATAGATACATTTGTTTTACCACATACCCTAGATTTGTCTGCCGATCCGGAAGCGGTGATTCATGCTGCGGCAGACGCTTTAATGCCGGAAGGAACGATGTTGATTTTGGGTTTTAATCCGGTAGGTGTTTTTACGCCCATTAAACAAGTTTTAGCCTGGAGTCGGGACGAATTGCCTTGGGGCTTAAAATGGCAACGCATAGGGCGGGTTAGGCGATGGCTGGAAGAAGCGGATTGCGAGGTAGAGTCGATCAAAACCTTTTTATTTTCATTTTCATCTACTATTTTAGGCAGTGTGCGTCGTCGCGATTTGGTGGAAACTTTGGGGCAGGGAGTATGTCCGACTTGGGGTGGGGTTTATTTAATTTTTGCGCGTAAACATATGGTACGTTTAACGCCACTTGAGGTAAAATGGCAGAAACAGAGTTTAAGCAATAAAGAGCCAGTATTACCGATGCAGAATATACCCAGAAGACAAGCAACTTCATCATCAAATCAGGATATAAACAATCCGTTAAGCATACAGCACAGTCACAGCTTGAAAGGCGAAGAATATAAACAATGAAAACAGTCATTATGTATACGGATGGTGCGTGTAGGCACAATCCTGGGCCCGGTGGTTGGGGTGTTTGGTTTTCCTGCGATGGCGAGGAAGAGACCTTGCAGGGCGCAGAAAAAGACACTACCAATAACCGTATGGAATTAACCGCGGCCATTATGGGTTTACGAATATTGAAGCACAGCTGTATAGTCAATTTATACACCGATTCGCAATATGTACAAAAGGGTATTAAAGAATGGGTAATAGGTTGGCAGCGCCGCAATTGGCGTACGGCTGCGGGGCAGATGGTTAAAAATCAGGATCTGTGGCAAAGTCTGTTAGCAGAAGCTGCTCGTCATCAAGTGCATTGGCATTGGGTTAAGGCACATGTAGGCAATATACATAATGAACGCGCAGATAGTTTAGCACGTCAAGCGATCGATGAATTATTATAAGGGAAGTAGATGAGCAGGCAAATTAGCATCGATACAGAAACAACGGGTTTAGATGTTAAAGATGGGCATCGCATTATTGAAGTTGCGTGCGTTGAAATTATCGACCGCCGCATCACCGGTTCAACGTATCATTGTTATATTAATCCTGAACGCGCTGTAGATGCGGGTGCTATGGCCGTGCATGGCTTAAGCGATACTTTCTTAGCCGATAAACCGTTGTTTGCTGACATTGCCAGTGATTTAATGGCCTATATTGAAGATGCGGAACTTATCATACACAATGCGCCTTTTGATGTAGGCTTTTTGCAACGCGAATTAAAATTGTGTAGACGCCCCGAGCGTTTAGAAACGGGCTGGTCCATTATCGATACCTTGGTGATGGCGCGACAAAAATATCCTAGGCAAAAAAATAATTTAGATGCGATATGTAAACGCTTATCTATAGACAACAGCCAACGACATTATCACGGTGCTTTAATCGATGCGCAATTATTAGCACAGGTTTATTTGGCTATGACCAGCGGTCAATACAGCTTGTTTGCGGATCACAACCCTTTAACAGCATTAACTGCCGAATCCGTCGCACAGAGCAATGCTATGCCTGTTGAAATGCAGTCTTTACCAGTTTATAGTGCTAATGATGCAGAACAACAGGAACATCAAGAATATCTCAACAAAATGAAGCAACAATCGGCTAAAGTGATTTGGGCGGATGACTAACTAAGGATAGGGTATGAGGAAGCAATCATTTTTTAAGCATTTTAATCAGGTAGAATCCTTAAGTGGTGGGCTGTTATTTTTTGCTGCCATCGCGGCTATGATCATCAGTAATACGCCACTGCAAGCTTGGTACCATAATTTCTTTGTCAATGTACACCTTAGTCTTGGCATAGGCGCATTGAGCATCAGTGAACCCATACAATATTGGATCAACGACGGTTTGATGGCTATCTTTTTTATGCTAGTGGGTTTGGAAATCAAGCGTGAATTGGTAGTAGGTGAATTGAGCCATTGGTCTAATGCCTTATTACCCTTAGTGGCGGCTTTAGGGGGTATTGTTGTACCTGCGGCAATTTATTTACTGGTTAATAAGGGACACAGCGAGTATCTGCAAGGTTGGGCTATTCCCACTGCAACCGACATAGCTTTTTCATTGGGAGTATTGTCCTTACTGAAATCGCGTATTCCTACGTCGTTGAAGGTTTTTTTAACCGCGCTGGCTATTATCGATGACTTAGGCGCTATTGTTGTGATTGCCGTTTTTTATACGACTGGCTTATCTTGGTTGTTGGTGATCGCCTCTTTTTTCTGCATTACCGTTTTGATCCTATTTAACCGCATTGGCATAATGCGTTTTACCCCTTATGCCATCGTGGGTTTTATATTATGGCTGTGCGTATTGGGTTCAGGTGTGCATGCCACCTTGGCGGGGATTGCCTTGGCCTTTGCGTATCCGCTACATGATAAGCGCAATCATTTCTATTTACCTTCGCGTAAGATTGAAAATTATCTACACCCCTGGGTTGCTTATGCCATTCTTCCTATATTTGCCTTTGCGAATGCAGGCGTACCGCTATCGAAAGTGACCGAAAGTAGTATATACCATCCCATCACACTGGGCATTTTTGCGGGGTTATTTTTTGGTAAGCCTTTGGGAATCTTTGTCGCTTGTTGGTTAGCGGTTAAATCGAAAGCAGCCAATTTACCGAATGGCGTTGATTTTCGGATGATTTATGGCGTCGCTATTTTAGCCGGTATAGGGTTTACAATGAGTCTTTTTGTGGGGAATTTGGCTTTTCCAGTAGGTAATTATCACCTCATGGTTAAGGTGGGTGTTTTCGCCGCTTCTGTTTTATCGGGCGTAGTGGGTTATTGGGTGTTAAGACATGTCACGGCTCCACAGCGCATTGCCATGCCGAAGATTAAAAAGCCTAAATTGCCGTAACATTTATCTTAGTCACATCTCCTATCAAGATATCAAATGAGCACTGGAATCTTCATCTTAATTTTACACCCAGAATCACACAGTTCGGTGAACCTTCTCCTAATCTCCGCTCCCTAGTGGTCGCGACTTAGAACCATTATTCAAGGCGACTCAGAAGTCGATGGGCGCTCAATAGCAGGGCAGCGAAATATCTTCAGTACAGTGCCTTCGGCGGAGACGCTTTCTAGTACAACATCAAAGCCCCACAAAGCATGAAAATAATGTAATACTTTCTCGGTTGATTCTTCATCTAAGGGCCTGTGATCGGTTTGTACATGACGTAATATAATAGAGCGATCGCCGTTAACATTTACATCGTAAATTTGAATATTAGGCTCTACAAAGGCTAAATTATATTGTTGACTCAATAATTGTCGCAATGATTCATAACCGGCGCTATTATGTATAGCAGTTACTTTAATATTAGGGGCTTTTTCATCATCTAAAATGGCAAATAATTTTAGATCGCGCATCAATTTAGGCGAAAGATATTGCAAGATAAAACTTTCATCCTCAAAATTACGCATAGCAAAATCAAGTGCTTCTAGGGGTTCTTTTAGCGTTAACTCAGGGAAAAATAATTTATCTTCATCTGTAGGCGCGGTGCACATGCGATTTATATCCGAGAACATTCTATAACCAAAAGTATAGGGGTTAATGCCATAATAATTTGGATTATCATAAGGTAATTGATAAACAAGGTTGGTATGATTTTTAATAAAATCTATCATAAAAGAATCTGAAACCATATTTCTATTATATAGTTCGTTGATGATAGTATAATGCCAAAAAGTAGCCCAGCCTTCATTCATAACCTTGGTTAATTTCTGCGGATAAAAATATTGAGCAATCTTCCTGGAGATGCGTATGATTTCACGTTGCCACGGCTCTAATAAAGGGGCATTTTTTTCTAAAAAGTACAGCAGATTTTCTTCAGGCTCTTTAGGTAAACGATGTTTTTTACTGCCTAGGTGTTGCTTTTTTTTGAAATTCTCGGGTATAGTTCGCCATAGATCATTTACTTGGCTTTGCCTATAAGCAGCACGTTCTGTTTGTCTAGCCTCTTCTTCATGTAAAGATATTTTCTGTGGTCGTTTATAGCGGTCAACGCCGTAGTTTCTTAAGGCATGACAAGCATCTAATAATTCTTCTACGGCATTAGCGCCATATTTTTGTTCACATTTGTGTATATAGTTTTTAGCAAAAACCATGTAATCGATAATGGATTCGGCGTTGGTCCATGTCTTAAAAAGATAATTATTTTTGAAAAAAGAGTTATGACCGTAGCAAGCGTGGGCGATGACAATCGCTTGCATGGTCATGGAATTTTCTTCTAGTAAATAGCTTATGCAAGGATTTGAATTGATCACCATTTCATATGATAAATTGGTATAACCTTTGAGATACAGTTTCTCTGTGTTGACGAACTGTTTGCCAAACGACCAGTGTGGGTAATGGATAGGTAAACCCGTAGTAGCATATAAGTCTATCATCTGCTCAGAAGAAATCACTTCAATTTGATTGGAATAGGTGTCTAGATGAAATTCTTTGGCGATGTCGCCTATTGCTTTTTCATACAATAGCAAGGATTCAAAAGTCCATTCTGAACTTTGCGGCAATAGCGTACTTTTCGTTTTCATGACGCTTTTCTCTTAAACAGTGCATGCAGTACCGGAAAAATCTCACTGGGTTTAGAAATGGTTTGCATAGCAAAATTGCTGTTTTCTTCTTTTACAGTTAAATAGGAATTCCATAGGCTTTGATGATGCCTAGGCATAATTTCAATATAGGCATAATATTGCACCAAAGGCATTATCTTTTCTTTCAATAGGCTTTGACAATAGGGTGAGTCGGCATTCCAGTTGTCGCCATCGGAGGCTTGGGCCACATAGATATTCCAGTCGTTGGTAGCATATCGATCGATTATTATATCGTATATCAACTCTAAGGCGCTGGAAACCACGGTGCCGCCCGTTTCTCTAGAATAAAAGAATTCTTGTTCATCTACTTCTTTGGCACTGGTATGGTGGCGTATAAAAATAATTTGTATTTTTTGATAAGACCGGGTTAAAAATAAATAGAGCAAAATAAAAAAACGTTTTGCCATATCTTTTTTGGCTTCGTCCATGGAGCCTGAAACATCCATAACGCAAAACATAATCGCTTGTGTAGAAGGATTGATTTGTTTTGTGGTTCGGTTGTATAGAATATCAGAAGTGTCTACAAATGGAATGGCTGTAATTTTTTCTTTCATGAAAGCGATATATTTTTTTAAACGTAAGCGTCTAGGGGAGTTGGCCGCAATCTTTTTGCTTAATCCCGACAGTCTGTCCTCAGCTATTTTTAATTTTTTACGTTTATCGGTACCAAATGAAATTCTGCGCCCTAGGGCTTTTCTAAAAGAACGGGTAATGTTAATATTGCTGGGAGAGCCATAAAGCGATAAGCCACTCTTAACATTTTGAAATTGTGGCATGGCTTTTAATTCGGTTTTGACCAAATCGGGTAATTCCAGATCTTCAAAGAAAAAATCTAGAAATTCATCTTTGTTAATTTCAAAGGTAAATTCATCTGTACCTTCACCTTGATCACTCGCTTCTCCACCCGGGCCTTGCTGTTGTGTAGAAGGTGGTCTGGGAATTGTATCGCCTACGCTAAATTCTCTGTTGCCAGGAAATACACGGTTGATGCTGCCGCCGGGAGCATAGTGGAAAAAGGGTTCATTGATGTCTTTCTTTGGAACGGTTATTTTTTCACCCACATGGATATCGGTAATGCTGCGTTGGCTTAAGGCCTTAGAGATAGATTCTTTAATTTGTTTTTTAAAGCGATTTAGAAAACGTTGGCGGCTGACCGTGCTTTTATTTTTTCCATTGGTACGCCTATCGATGAATTGTGACATGGTTGTCTCTTAGTTTGATTTTCTAACTCTTAAATACCACTCACACAATAACTTAACCTGTCTAGTAGTATAACCCTTGTTCACCATGCGTTGAATGAATTCATCATGTTTTTTCTTTTCTTCCTCAGAAGATTTAGGATTAAAGGAAATAATGGGCAGTAAATCTTCTGTATTTGAAAACATTTTCTTTTCAATGACGCTGCGCAATTTTTCATAACTATGCCAAACGGGGTTTTTACCCTTATTGTTGGCTCTGGCGCGCAGTACAAAATTAACGATTTCATGACGAAAGTCTTTAGGATTTGAAATGCCAGATGGTTTTTCAATTTGTTCCAGCTCATTATTCAACGTGCTTCTGTCATAAATCTCACCTGTATCTGGATCTCGATAATCTTGGTCTTGGATCCAAAAATCGGCGAAGCTTACGTAACGGTCAAAGATGTTTTGACCATACTCAGAATAAGACTCTAAATAAGCCGTTTGTATTTCCTTGCCTACAAATTCTATATAATGTGGTACTAGATATTCTTTTAGAAAACCTAAATAGCGATCTCTAGTTTCAGTTGGAAATTGCTCCTCCTCTATTTGTCTTTCTATGACGTAAAACAAATGTACCGGGTTAGCAGACACTTCATTAGCGTCGAAGTTAAACACCTTAGACAATATTTTGAAGGAGAAACGAGTGGATAAACCACTCATGCCTTCGGTGACGCCCGCATAGTCTTTGTATTCTTGATAGGACTTGGCTTTAGGATCGATGTCTTTTAAATTCTCACCATTGTAAATACGCATTTTTGAGTAAATGCTGGAATTCTCGGGTTCTTTCAAACGCGACAATACGGCAAACTCGGCCATAATGCTGAATGTATCTGGTGCGCAAGGTGCTTTTTTCAAAGAGCTGTGTTCGATTAATTTTTGGTATATTTTAATTTCCTCAGAAACCCGCAAGCAATAGGGAACTTTAATAATGGTCACGCGGTCAATGAAAGCCTCATTGTTTTTATTATTTTTAAAGGTATACCATTCAGCTTCGTTGGAGTGAGCGAGGATTATGCCGTCGAATGGAATGGATGAAATGCCTTCTGTGGCATTGTAATTGCCTTCTTGAGTGGCAGTTAACAAAGGATGCAATACTTTAATGGGTGCCTTAAACATTTCTACAAATTCCATCAACCCGCGGTTAGCTCGGCACAAGCTACCCGAGAAACTATACGCATCGGCATCGTTTTGTGAAAAATGTTCTAATTTACGTATATCCACCTTACCGACTAAGGACGAAATGTCTTGATTGTTTTCATCGCCAGGTTCTGTTTTGCTGATGGCGACTTGATTTAAAATAGAAGGGTAGATCTTAACGACGCGGAATTTTGTAATGTCACCGTTGAATTCGTTTAAACGCTTCACAGCCCAAGGCGACATGATGGTATTTAAGTAACGTTTTGGAATACCATATTTTTCTTCTAATAATTCCCCATCTTCATGCTTAGAAAATAAACCCAAAGGACTTTCTTGTACGGGCGAATCTTTAATGGCATAAATGGGTTCTTTTTCCATTAATAATTTTAAACGTTCTGCCAGCGACGATTTACCGCCGCCTACAGGGCCTAGTAAATACAGAATTTGTTTTCTTTCTTCTAAGCCTTGTGCAGCATGTTTTACGTAAGCAACGATTTGCATGATCGTTTCTTCCATGCCATAAAAATCACTAAAGGTATCGTACACTTGAATGATGCGATTTGAAAAAATACGGCTTAACACCGGATCGCGTCGTGTATCAACGGCTTTGGGTTCGCCTATGGCCTTGTACAGCCGCTCAGCGGCATTGGCATAGACCGTAGGATCTTTTTTACATAATTCCAAATATTCCATCAAGCTCATTTCTTCTTGATGACGCGCATCAAAGCGTTGTTGGTAATTGCTAAGTAGGTCTGACATACATGCCCCCTTTTGTCTTTTCTTTAATCAGTATAGACCATTGGAGGCGCTATGGGGGTGTTTTTGCATACATTTTAAGGACTTATGTGTTTTTGCAATATTTTTTTAAGATTAAGTTCGCTGGCGCTCAATTTTATAGGGTCCTTAATAATTCGTTAAGCTTTCCATGTTAATTTACTTAGCACGGCCATGGGCCGAATTGGAAGAAAGTGAACTTAAAGTTTTTAAGTATAAACAACATAGTATAGAGAGGTAAATGATGGCTGCAGATTATAGACAGTTTACGATTAACGATTTCCCCCCCATTGGGGGAATGGATGAAAGAAATGGCAAGCTTGTGATATCAACGGGAAATGCTTTCGAGATATTTCTTTCATCATCCGGGTCCTTTGAGCAGATTTTGCGCGAGGGTAAATGTTCCTTTTTCCCTGATGAGAGAGGAGTAAATACCAGCCTTCCCGTGGACGGCCATGGTCATTTCTTTGAAAGAGGTGGATTTACTGACCGATTGGTTAATATAGCTATATCGGGAGGTAAGCTTGAGATTGCTAAGGTTTTAGTTGAAATATATCATGCTATACCAACTGAACGCTATAACAATGCTATTGTACGCTATAACAATGCCATAGCGGATGCAGCAATTAAGGCAGCAGATTTAGCGCACCAAACGTATATCGGCACACAAAGAGGTCAATTAATAGAAGTATTTAATTCTACTTTAAATGATGAATCCAAGCCCATGTCTGCTTATACATTTTTTGGTGAAATAAGCGATGTGATGGGTGAGCGACAAAAATTTGTGGATTCATTGAATCGCACTCAATCATTAGATGACGCTAGAAAGCTTGTGGACACGAAATTAAAAGAAAAAATTCTTAGCAGAGAATTGAGGACGAAAGTTGAGGCAGTGGGCGCGAAAATTGCAGAGCTAGCGCAACCACGAAATGAACAAAGAGCCAATCTACAAAGAAAGTAACTGTCTTTTACAGATTGTGTAGAGGGCGATTCATGAATCCCCTCTACAAAACGAGCATTGGAACGTTGTAGAAGCGGCTCGTGAGCCACTTATTTGCAAACATATACAAATTCCCCCTTATTTTATATAGAGTTATCCATATGGGAATCTTTATTTCTTTTAAAAAAGATTATTGTCTATAAAATTTAGCTCTTTTGCATCAAATATCATATGCAGCCTTAATCTTTTCTGTTATAATATTGGCCAATTCCAAGTTGAAACTCGGGCCTATTGGTCACGGCTAGAATTGAAATAACATAGGCTAAATATAGTTTTTAAATATTAATAAGATAAATGTGAGGTAAATTATGGCTGTGAGTTTTGATGAGATAGCTGCTGAAATAAGCGAGGAAATAGCGAAAATTACAGAACTATCTTCGGATGAACTGGACCGTTTTCAGGATGAGAATCCAGCTTTAGTTTGCCCCGTTAGTTATGTTTTTATGAATGATCCGGTAATTGTTATCGAAGGGCAAACCTATGAGCGTAAAGCCATAGAAGCGTGGCTGAAAATTAGTGGGACCAATCCTACAACGAATACTGTATTACCACAGCCTTACATTTTAATCCCAAATCTTGCCTTAAAAGAAGCTGGACAAAAAGCCTTAAAAGACTTTAAGGAAAAGCTGCGTTTAGAACGTTTAGAAGCTGCAGTAAAAGCCGAAGGACCAGTAGGAAAGGCCGAAGCGCCGGCAGTAGTAGAGGCCGCAGTATCACAAAAAGAAGAACCTGCAGGTTCTAATCAAACACCGGTAACGCGAGTTTTTGAAAGTGTTAGTGAAGAAATAGAGGCTCTTGTAGAAGAAATAGGTGAGGATGCAATTTACAATGCTAATAAAGACTTTTCGGATAGAGGTTATATATGCTCTATTAGCCAAGATATTATGCGGGATCCAGTAAAAGCGGCGGATGGACATACCTATGAACGTACTGCAATAGCAAAGTGGTTAGAAACTCATAAAACTTCTCCTTTGACTGTAGCTTCGTTGATAAATAAAAATTTAACGCCTAATACTGAATTACAAACTCGAATAAAAGCGGATTTAGAAAACTTGAGGGATGGGAAGCTTCTCAGCCCAGTGGTTGATACGCCATTTGTTCTGCCTAATCCTCCCGCGGCAGCACCTACATCTATATCGCGATCACTGCTGCCCAGCAACAGCGGTTACTATCACCAATCATCTTCATATAGCGCATCGTCAAACTCATTTGTACCGCCTAATCCTCCCGCGGCAGCACCTACACCTATATCGCGATCAGTTCTGCCCAGCAATAGCGTTTACCATGATGTTTATCAAAGTGTTTATAGTGCATCGTCAAACTCTGGTTCTTCTGTCGGAACGCTATCGGTTGCCGAAAGAGAAAGACTACAGGAATTAGTTGATCTATCCGCGGAACTTAGGGCGTACCAAAAAATAGCAAGTGTTTCTACTAAGCAAAAAGTACTGGCGGATGAATTGTTGGCAAGAATCAATGTTCAAATAGATCTTTTAGCGCCTAATTCTCAGCTTAAAACCACGGCAAGATATTGTGATATAGAGGGCCCTGTTAATGCATTAAATCAAAAGCCAATAGAACAAAGCCTAGATAGATATTTGAATAGCCTAAGCGAGCTTACTCAAATTAGCTTAAGCTCCCATAGACCATATCAATTGTATGAATTTGAGTTTTCTAGAGTTGGCGACCAAGACTTTGTCTCAGAAGCGTGTCCACCGTATCATGGTACAAAAAGAGGTTTGGGTGGTGGTGAGAGTTTGGATGAGGATATTCGCGTGATCAGGTCAACATTGGATAATTCTGGCTTAGACTACCATCTTGAGAGAGGAAACTATAGATCTTATGAGCACGAAGATAAAGGTAAGTTACGTAAGGTTACCAATGTAGCAATTACATTATCGAATGTTACATCTGCCCAGTTATTTGTGGCTTCTCGCTTTAAACAGATAACAAACGTAATAGACAAGCAGCGTGCGCGCAACTTTGAGGATTCTCTAGCGAGATTTAGCAGCAGTCCTATTTCATCTTCATCTAGCAGTTCGAGTGCTGTTCCGCCCATGCAATTCCGGTCTAGCCGCTCGAGTGCTGTTCCACCCTTGCAATCCCAGTCTGTCTCGATCTTTGAGCCAGAAAATGAAATTATTGTACAATGCAAGATGGCTGGTGAGTGGGGCGTTGGTAAAAGCAAATTACTGCTTCGCATGTCGGAAGGTACATTTTCACAACATGATGAAAGACATAGCGCTAACCCTAGAGTGAAAATAGTGGATTTGGCTCAAGGGAAAAGAGTAAGGCTAATGATTTATGATACAGAACGAAGTCAGGTAAGTATGGGTTTGACTCCTGAGCTAGACTCAGGCATAAAAGTCTTTCTTTTCTGTTTTAATGTTGCAGATAGCAGTTCTTTCCCTTCAATCAGGAATCAGCCGAAATATCTTCAAAAATGGGCTAAACCGGATGTTAAGATTATTTTAGTAGCCACACAATGCGATGAAGGAAGGAAGAGAATGATGACATCAGAGCAAGGGCAAGATATGGCAAGCAAATTTAAATACGATGGCTATATTGAAACTTCAGCGCAGACGGGACTTAATTGCCAGGAGCTTGCTAAAGTGGTTGCGGAACTCGCGGTTGCACCTGCTCCTGTTAGTGAGAGAATTTCAAATTGGTTAGGTAGTTTTAGTCTATTTAGCAGTTCAAGCTCATCTAGCAGTTCAAGTTCGTCTAGCAGTTCGAGTTCGTCTAGCCGACGCCCTGAACTCTGATAATCATAATAACCACCGCAAGGAAGCTGTGGTTATCGTATCTACCCCTTAAACAACGCTATATAATTCACGCTCAAATCGTCGCAAAAACGCGTTTGTCGTTTGAAGGGTTGATATTGTAATCCTTGCAGATGATACAAGCTTAAATCGGCTGCGCGGCAATAGGCGGTTAATTCCGAAGGCTTGATAAAACGCGCAAAATCGTGCGTTCCGCGCGGTAATAAACCTAGGACATATTCAGCTGCCACAATGGCTAAGCCATAGGCTTTAGCATTGCGATTGATCGTGGATAGATATAAAAAGCCATTGGGTTTTAACAATCGCGCACAATTTTGAATGATCTGTGCGGGATCGGGTACATGTTCTAACATTTCCAAACAAGTGATGACATCAAATTGCTGTGTTTTTTCTAGCGCCAACGTTTCTATGGCGATGCATTGGTAATTGATGTGTAAGCCAGATTGAGCCGCATGTTCTTTTGCGACCGCTATACTTTTTTCGTCTAAATCTATGCCTAAAATATGGGCGCCATGTGAGCTCATGCCTTCACTTAATAAACCACCACCGCAGCCTACGTCTAAAACATTTAAACCCGTTAAAGGGGTATGGTTGAGAATATAGTCCAAGCGCAGTGCATTCATATCGTGCAAGGTGCGCAATGGGCCGTTTTCATCCCACCAGTCGTTAGCTAGTTTGGAAAATTTAGCGATTTCTTGTGTATCAACGTTGGTCATTTTATAGCTCATAAAAAAAGTATACGGGTCAATAGTGACACAAAATCGTACGAATAGACAAGTATTTTTGGCCATACTTTATCCCTTAATCTAGATAAACTTTTTTTCTTGTTAAAACAATGGAAAATCTTGCACCATACGATAGAATGTGGTATTTCTAGTAAAGGGACACTGCATGTAGCGGTGGTACTGGGTATGATAAGACGCAAAAGGGGATCTGAAGTGGGCAATAAACTATGGCTAGGACTGTTGATAACAGCGTATGCATTGCCGTTATCGGCCGGTATTTATATGGGCACCGACGCAACACCACCAGCAACCTACCAAGCGGATGCTAATTATCCAGCCAATGTGGTCGCTGCAAATAATACTGCAGGGCAGCGTAATTGTAGATTATATTACGATGGTAAAGGACCTATTCCGCCGTTAACGTGTAGCAGTGCAATAGCACCGCCCATGGCAGCGCCTGCACCCACAGTAAAAACAGCCCCAGCGCCTACACCTGTAGTAGTGCCGATTAGAAATGATCAAGCCGCAAAACAACAACCTTTAGCACACGTCGATACTACAACGAGCAGCGGCAAACCACCCTTAACTAGACCAACCACTACACCTGTAGTAACGCCAGTGGTTGAACCTACAGTCTTAGTTAAACCCGTACCTCCACCTCCACCGCCTAAACCCATGTTCACCGTAGTGGCGATGCCTGGTTCACTGAAAGCGAATGTAGAACGCATCGTGGCGCAAAGTCATTGGGGTACCGTAGTGTGGAATTTACCTATAGATTATAACTGGAACGGTACCATGACCATCACCGCTCCCGACGTACAAGGTGCAATATCACAATTGTTGGCGCAATATCCCGTGCAAGCCACCTTCTACGATAAAAATCACATCGTCTCCGTACAAGCAAGGAGAGTCATTTAATGAACCGTTTATTTAAAATTACGCTCAGCCTATTGATATTGTCTGTATTCCTCGCCGGTTGTGATTCAATAGCACTATGGCATGCAACTAATGTGGAACACGCCAAAGATAGTGACACCATTAAAGATGCAAATGCCAATCTTAAAGTACCGCCCCCCCCGGTGACCCGTAATAAACAGGACCCCTATGTAGACACGCGTCCCGTCAGTTTGACCCGCGAACCGGATTGGTATACCGCTCCGGTAACAATCAATGCTTCCGGTTTACCGTTTAGCTTTTATGTGACGCAATTATTAGGCAATACGCCTGTAAAAGTGTCTATGGATCCGGGTGTAAATACCTCCCGTGCAGTGAATTTGCGTTATAACGGTACGGTTAAAGGGGCTATGGAAGAATTAGCGGCCAAGTCTGGTTATTATTATGATTACGATTTAGACAAAAATACGATTACCTGGTCTGCCTTACAGACCAAAACCTTCGATATTTCCTTTATTCCAGGCGTATCTAAATACAGCGTTGGTAATGCTGCGAATAGTGCGGGCAGTATTGCGAGTAGTAGCAGCAGCGGTAGTTCTGGTAGCACAACGACAACTACATCATCTGGTATTGATATCACGGCAACGGGAGAATATAGCAATCTAGGCAATGATAATTTATCAGTATGGGACGATATGAAGGCGACCATTACGACTTTATTATCCCCTAAAGGGAGATTGAGCGTGTCTCAAGCCACCACTACCATCACCGTACGCGATCATCCTTCCAATGTGAGTGATATAGGTCGTTACTTAGACCAAATGAATAAAATTTTATCCAAACAAGTGCATTTTGATGTGCAGATCTTGGATGTACAGCTCAATAAGCAATTTCAGTATGGAATAGATTGGACGAAAGTCAACTACAATATAAGCAACAGTAGTGGTAGTGTTAATTTTACTGCTAATTTTGCTACACAGGCTAGTGGCGGCATATTAAGTGCGGGAACGCCAGCAGCGGCAAACTATCTAGGGGGAAAAAACAGCAAATGGAGTACCACGAATATTTTTATCAAGGCTTTGGAACAACAAGGCAAGGTGGCCATAGTTAATCAACCCTCACTGACTACGCTAAATGACCAAATGGCACAAATTTCTATTTTAACACAGCAGACTTATTTGGCTTCGCAGACTACTACTCTTACGGGTGCAAATAATACGGCCTCTGGTTTTTCTCAACAGGCTTTGACCCCCGGCATTATCAATACGGGCTTGCAACTCTACCTGCTGCCGAAGATCCAAGATGATAAGATTTACCTGCAAATTAGCAGTACTTTGTCGCAACTCTTATCTTTAAGTACGGTTACTCAAACAGGCCAGCAATATACACAAGGCAGTACAATACCAGATACTACGACCGCCGCCATTCAAGTGCCTCAAATGGGGCAGAAGAACTTCAATCAACGTAGCGTGTTGCGTAATGGCGAGACCTTGGTGTTAGCGGGCTTTAAAAATTTATATGACGCTAATCAAAAAGACTCAGTGGCGGGTTTAACGGCCTTGGGTGGCTTGGCGGCAAGTTCTAACAACGAAGAATTGGTGGTGCTCATTACGCCGACAATATTGAATGGGGATAATTTCTAAATGACGCAGATTATCCGTTATGATGACGTAGAATTTGTTGTCTTAACCTACCGCGAATTGTTGACTGCGGCCACGCCTAGCATGATGAAGCGCGAAATTAATTTATTGGCTACAGAAAATGGCCAATATGTGAAGTGTTTTCAGCGTGAGCAAGGGGTAGAGGCTGTTTTTTCTAGAGACAGTGGCTATTTACTGGCTGAATCGGTGTGGGATTATTTTGATCAGCCCGATAATTTAATTTATTGTGAAGAATTACCGAGTGGAACCAGTGTCGCGTTGGTGGTGATTCGTGGCGGCACGGTTTTTCTAGATACTGAAGTTAACATGCGCAATATAATGGATGAATTGATGGCGCTGACTTTGGGTAGTACTGCCTATAAAATTAAGCTATTTGGCGATTTACCTATAGGCGAGGGCAGTTCACAGTTCCAGTTTCCGTCGCAAAATGTCAGCTCTTTAGAATACCTAGAATCTTCCGTATTTTTAGCACTAACCCCTAAAGAAGAATATGCTTTAGGTACAGTGAAACAAGCTTTTGCCAGCTTGGGCTATACCGGAATAGCCTTAAAAAAATTAACCATTATTGTAGCTGTGTTAGCTGTACTGGGCCTTATCATCTGGTATTTCGCGGAGCCTGCGCCACCGCCCCCACCGCCAGTAGTGGAAGGGCCCCCACCTCCACCACCGGATCCCTATGCAGCCTTTAAACAAGCGTTGATGACGCCAGCGCCCGATGCAGTTTTACAGAATCTCATTGGCACTTTAAGTGATGCTTACACCATACCCGGTTGGATGCCACAATCTTTAGCTTTAGCGGGCAGTACTGCCACGGTATCTTTAAACAAAGACGGTGGTAATGCGGGTATTTTATTGGCGTGGAAACGCAATCATCCGAATGTGCAGATGAGTATTAACACAGGAACAGCGGTGCTAACGTATACGATACAAGTTGCCCCTAGACCTACGCCCGAGGTCATTTATAAATTACCCGATCTATTGGCTAATTTTTATGATGAATTGAATGCTAAGTTTCCAGGCAGTACAGTGGCGATAGGTGCGATAGCCAAGAACAGCAACTATCAGCAAAGTGCCATTAACATTAGCTTTACAAACCAATCCCCAGATAGTTTAATGGTATTAGCGGATGTGTTAAAAGGATTGCCAGCCGTGTTGAGTACTGCCACAATGACAGTGAGCAACGGTTTAATATCAGGACAACTGACAATACAGTTAATAGGAGCATAGTTATGGCATGGTCAGATATGGAGCCCAAGCAGAAAGGGGTGTTGATTGCAACCATCATCATCTTTATCATTATTGGCTACATGGTGTATAGGGTCTTTTTTGCGGGCACTAGTCCTGCACCTGCACCCGTCAAAAAAGCACCGGTAACCGCAGCTAAGCCACAGCAAGCTCCGCCCGCCGCTAATAATAATGCCGCTTCTGATTTGGCGGTGAATGCCAATAGCACGGCTGGTGTTGCCGCCAGTACGGTCAACACCTCCTCGGCAGTCAATGCGGTACCACAAGTGGTGGAAATGCCTAAACGTGAATTGACTCCGGAAGAGCTAAACCTATTAGAAGAGCGTCGTCAGGTGCAACAGCAATATCTACAATTGGTGAATCAATATCAATTGATGGAAATGCAAAACAAAGTTGCTACCTCGCAATCTAGCTTGATTAAAACACAATTGGAAACGGCCAAGTCCGAACAACAAGCCACTAAATTAGGGATACTATTACCTGGACAGCAAGGCCCTAGCGATGTCGATAAATCTTTAAGCGGCGTGTCTTTGGTTTACGTAGGGAAAAAGAATGGCGTGTGGAGTGCCGTGTTAAATTTACGAGGACAATACGCTACCGTTAAAGTGGGTTCACATCTACCCGATGATTCTGTAGTGAGCACAATTAATGATAATGGTATAGTCTTGTATAAAGATGGTGAACGCCGTACCTTGACGGTAGCGACGGTAGTTGAGCAAACATCGGATGATAGCAATAATGGAGATGGTTCGAATACAGATGGCTCGAATGCGGATAGTTCGAATGCGGATAGTTCGAATAGCGGCGGGTAATTTTTGATGCAAAAAACAGTCCTATTAATGCGTCACGGCGAAGCAGGGACGGCGTTGCGTGATTTCGATAGACCCTTGACCGAAGCGGGCGTGGAACAATGTAAAGCCCGCGGTTTAATGTTGCAGCAATACAATGTTGAGTGTAATGCCATCGTCAGTAGCCCTGCACTCAGAACGTCATCTAGTGCCATTGCTGTGGCCGAGGTAATCCATTATCCCGTCGATAGAATTATATTAGAAGACCCCTTATACAACGCATCGGAAGAAACTATCTTCCAGGTTATTAAACGTTTTGATGATACCTGGCATACGGTATTACTGATAGGCCATAATCCGGGCTTAAGCGTTGTCGCGCAGACTTTATGCCCGCAAGTGCAAGGCAGCAATTTAGATGTCAGCGAATTATACGCCATTTCCTTTCCTTTATTGCATTGGTCTGATATTACACCTGCTAAAGGACAATTAATTACTTATGCTTGATCGTACGCAAATTGTAGATGAAAATTTCAGCAATAAAGTCCGTGCGCATGATTTCCCCACTGCCTTGTCAGACACCTCATTAGCAACAGCCGTCTTAACGCCACAAGCGCTTTTAAACATATTTGATTCCATGATGATAAGCCGTCATTTGGATTTTATCGCGCGCGACTTAAAAGAAAAGCAACAAGGTTTTTATACTATAGGCAGCAGTGGTCATGAAGCCAATGCCGCGGTAGCAGCCGCCTTTCGTCATACTGATCCCGCTTTTTTACATTATCGCAGCGGTGCTTTTATGATAGAGCGCGCCAGATACTTGCCTGAAATCGACATGATTTACGATACCTTATTGTCTTTAGTTGCTTCCAAAGAAGATCCTATTGCGGGCGGACGCCACAAAGTATGGGGCAGCGTGCCTTTGTGTGTGCCGCCACAAACCAGTACCATCGCCTCGCATTTACCTAAGGCTGTAGGCACGGCTTTTTCTTTGACTCGCGCTAAGGAATTAAAGCTGAACAGCACTTTTTTATACGACAGTGTAGTCGTATGCAGTTTTGGGGATGCTTCGTTTAACCATTCTACGGCACAAGGAGCGTTGAATACTGCTGCCTGGATTGCGCATACGCATTACCCGTTGCCCTTGGTGTTTGTTTGTGAAGACAATGGTATAGGCATTTCCGTGCCTACGCCTAAACGCTGGATAGTGGACAGCATGAGTCATTCTGCAGATGTGCACTATATCCTAGCTGATGGTTTGAATCCTATCGATGTTTATGCCAAAAGTGTTTTGGCTGCGAATATTGCACGGCTACAAAAAAAGCCAGTATTTTTGCATTTAAAAACGGTGCGATTATTAGGTCATGCGGGCTCAGACATAGAAACACAATACCAAACAGAAGCTGAAATAAGCTTGCGCGAACACAACGATCCTTTGTTGCATGCGGCGAGAGAAATCATCGCCAATGGGTTAATGACCAGCGACGCCATTATTGCTAGGTATGAACATTGGCGCAATGTGGTTACAGAAAAGGCCCAGCAAGCTGTATTGCGTCCTAAATTAACCACTCAAACTGAAATTATGGCGTCGCTTATTCCACCTGCACGCAAGCAATGGGCAATCAAAACAGTGACTGAAGAGCAACGTAAAGCCGTATTCGGCGATTTATACTCGCAATTATTCTTGAAACGCAATTTATCACAATGCATTAATTTCGCGCTGATCGATGCAATGTTGAGCGTAGACAGTATTGTAGTATTCGGCGAAGACGTGGCTAAAAAGGGTGGAGTGTATAGAGTTACGCCCGGCTTATTAGAGCGTTTTGGTCAGCGTCGCGTGTTTGACACTTTATTAGATGAGCAAACTATTCTGGGTTTAGCCATAGGCTTGGCGCAAAATGGCTTTTTACCTATACCCGAAATTCAATTTCTAGCTTATCTACACAATGCCATCGATCAATTGCGCGGCGAGGCGGCAACCTTGTCCTTTTTCTCGAATGGCCAGTATACTAATCCACTGATCATTCGTATTGCGGGCTTGGCGTATCAAAAAGGTTTCGGCGGCCATTTTCATAACGACAATTCATTTGCAGCCATACGAGATATTCCTGGCGTGTTGATAGCTTGTCCATCCAATGGCAGCGATGCGGCCAAAATGTTACGCACGGTTATAGACAAAGCCTTAATAGAGCAACGCGTGGTGGTATTTTTAGAGCCTATAGCGTTATACATGACTAAAGATCTATATGCATCAGGCGATAATTTATGGTTATGCGATTATCCATCACCAAACGAAAAAATTACCTGGGGTGAGGTGGGGGTGAGAGGTCCCAAGGATAGCCCTATCGTTATTTTAAGTTACGGTAATGGTTTTTATTTATCTCTGCAAGCCGCGCGCAAATTAGAAGAAGAGCAGGGTATTCAGGTTAAAGTGGTGGACATACGTTGGTTAGCACCATTACCTACAGAAGCCATTCTGCAACAAGTAAAAAATGCTAAAGCCATTTTAATCGTCGATGAATCCAGAAAAACAGGCAGTATCAGCGAAGCCATATTTACGTTGCTTTATGAAAACTGCAACCCTATGCCACCTACCAAGCGCGTTGTCGGCGCAGATTCGTTTATTCCCCTGGGCAAAGCCTGGGAAGCGGTACTGCCCAGTTGCGAGGATATAGTGGTGGCGTTGAAGAGTTTGTGCTGATTTTTTTCATATAAATCATATAGTTATCGCAACCGTAATTGGATATGATTTATCAGGATGAAAATGGTTATTATCGGGTGCTGGATCCAGCCGTGTCTTACTTTGTTAGAAAACATACATCCTTTTAATTAGATATAACGGTGCCATCGATGTGGATTCGTTTATTCCACTGACCCGGAGTACGGAGTACAGGCTCCGATCGGGGATCCAGTTTCAAATCAAGTTTTTCTGGATCCCCGACTGCGGCCTCGCGGCCTGGTCGAGGATGACAACGTTCTGGTGTGTGATTGCTTTCAATATTAAATTCGCACCTTGAAGTGTAATGGCTATAACTTATAAAAATCCACAATCGCTTGCCAGGCTTCTTCTGCAGTTTCTACGTACTGAAATAATTTTAAATCACTAGCGGCTATTACACCAGTTTCCACTAACCAATCAAAATTAATTAATTTTTCCCAGAAGGAGCGTGCGAAAATTAAAATGGGGAAGGGTTCCATTTTTCCAGTTTGCATTAAGGTTAAGGCTTCAACCAATTCGTCTAAAGTACCAAAACCACCGGGAAAAACCGCCATGGCTTTGGCACGTATTAAAAAATGCATTTTACGCATGGCAAAATAATGAAATTTAAAAGTGAGTTCGGGGGTGATATAACGATTGGGGCCGTGTTCGTGTGGTAAAGCCACCCCTAAAGCTACGCTGGGGCCGCCCGCACGTTGCGCGCCACGATTGGCCGCTTCCATATAACTAGGTCCACCGCCGGTGACGATGTGCAAGCGATCTATCTCGCCTTTTCCTCTATATTGCGTAACCAAAAAAGCCAATTTTTCAGCTTCATGATAATAGTGACTATATTTTAATTTATTTTCAGCTATTTTAATGGCTGCTTTATCCTCTGGATGATTTTTTTTAAGTTCTGCTAACTCTTGTTCTACTTTAGCCGGTTCGGCAATACGCGCACTGCCGATGACCATTACCGTGGAATGCACGCCAGCCTTAGCGAGATACACTTCAGGTTTTAATAATTCCATTTGTAAGCGTAGTGGTCTGCATTCACTGGCTAATAAAAAATCTTGGTCTAAGAAAGCCGGTTGAAATAATTCCCCATTGTAACATTCGGCATTGGCATCCAGCGTTATATCCTTATTCTTTTTCATTTTTTTCCTCATCTTTAATCGTTCGCGCCTTATTAAAATAAAGGCGCATATTCAGTACATTAAAGTACCCTTTAATATCCGCTCCCTAACGGTCGCGGCTCGATTCATTTATTTTGGGAGAATATTCATTCTCATTTTTAGATAAATGCACCGTTAATTGCGGGAAGGGGATAGTAATATTGGCTGCATCTAGGCTTATTTTAAAGCGTTCCAATAGGTCATATTTGATTTGCGTATAATAATCTTTTTCCACCCACAAACGCGCGATGAGTTGTATGGAATTGTCACCTAGGTTTTGTACCACTACTATAGGCGGTGGATCATTTTGGGTCTGTTCGTGTGCGGTCATCTCTTGCAATAAAATTTCACGTACTTTTTTAATGTCAGCACCATAATCTATGCCTACATTGATATCTAAACGACGCACGTTATTGTGTGTGAAATTGGTGATGGAATTGGTGACGAGCTGGTTATTGGGGATGAATAAGGTCTCATTACCCAGTGTATTTAACACGGTCATAAATAAATTGATTTCAGTCACGGTGCCAGCGGCACTTTGCACACCGATATAATCCCCAACTTTGAAGGGCCGTAAAAAAATCAGCACAAATCCGGCGGCGATGTTGGATAGAAAATCCTTCAGAGCAAGGCCTATGGCCAAGCTTGCTGCGCCGAGTACGGTTAACAACGAGACGGAGGCAATGCCGACGGTAGTTAAGGCACTGATACCGATAAACACCACGGTGAGTATATAAATAAGGTTGATCAAAAAGCGTTTTAAAGTGGGATCGCCATTACCCTGTATCTTTTTAATACATTTTTTTTGTAAATAGCGCGCTACAGGTAGACCTATGGCCACTATAAGTAGTGCCGTGATAAGTTGCGGCAAGAAGGGCAAAACGCTGGATATAAATTTATCCCATAAGGATTGCGCTAGTATTATTTTGGTCAAAATGCCTCCATTAACGATAATTTCGTGCTACAATCGACCTATAAGAGAAGAGATAGATCATGCGAACTCATAATATACAAGAAATTAACGCAACAGGCAAAGTGCCCTGGCGTTTATTCCTCCTTTTGTTCATGTTTGCCACTATAGGGCAGCTTTCTGTCGATCTCTATTTACCGTCTTTACCGGCTATCAGCCATGCTTTTAAGGCAAGTCATTCCACAGTACAAATAACGATAGCTGTTTTTCTTTTTGGACTAGGCATATCGCAATTATTTTATGGTCCGTGGTCGGATGCAGTAGGGCGTAGGCGGCCGTTGTTAACGGGTGTTAGTCTAACGGTTGTTGGCGGTATAGTTTGCTGTGTGGCACCTAATATCCATGTTTTAATTGCAGGGCGCCTATTACAAGGTTTGGGTGCTGGCGTTTGTAATTCAGTAGGCCGTTCGCTGCTTCGAGATTTGGTTTCAGGGCATTATTTGTCGCGTTTAGCGGGGCAGATGGGTATGGCATCTTCGTTTATAGTAGCGGTTGCGCCTACTATAGGTGGCTATATTCAAAATTATACTTCTTGGCGAGTGAGCTTTTTGGTTATGTTTGTATATGCCAGCAGTGTATTGGTGATGTTATGGTACGCTTTGCCTGAAACGCATCAAAACCCTGATCCATCCGCCATTCGTTTTAAAGGCTTAGTGCATAATTATGGGCAATTATTTAGGAATCCCGTTTTTATGGGCAATGCTTTTTGTGGTGCTATCGCTTATAGCGGCATTATTGCTTATATAACTGCCTCACCCTTTTTATTACAAAGTACATTGCATGTATCGCCGATACAATTTGGTTGGTTGGCATTGTTAAACGCCATCGGTATTTTTAGCAGCGGCATGATTAACAGTCATTGTGTGATTCGTTATGGTATTCCCAAAATGTTATTTGCCGGTGTGAGCGGGATGATTGCGGGTGCCGCCATTATGTTGATTATAGGCTGCTTTGGCGTGTTGAATATAGCGGTTATCGTACTGCCCATGGCTTTATTTTGTATGGGCGCGGGCTTAACCTTTCAAAATGCCAGTGCAGGGGCCTTAGAGTCCTTTGGTCATATAGCGGGTTCCGCCGGTGCGGTTTATGGAACCTTACAAATTTCTAGCGGCGCTTTAATCAGTGCTTTCATAGCGCTGTTGCATGAAAAGACACAATTGCCCTTGGCTGCGACTCAAGTTAGCATAGCGCTATTGGCTCTAATAGCGTGGAAAGTGGCGCAACGCACCCAAAAGTCTGCAAAATAGCTAGCGCTGTGGTGAAATTACCTTGTAATTTCGCTGCTGCAGCGTGAAAATTACCTTGTAATTTCGCTGTTGTAGTGTTAAAATTACATAAACACCATAAAATAGGGTATTTATTGTGCATTATAGCCACCGTTTACTGGAATCTGCTCTATTTACTGCTTTTGAGGGACCCTTTATTACCGGATTATTGGGCTCACGGCGCGTGGGCAAATCTACCTTAATACAACATTTTCTAAAGCGATTTCCGCAATCGACTGTAGCGGAATTGAATATGGATAAAATGGCAGAGCGGGCTGAAGTACAGGCAGGGCGGTTGGAAGACTTAATCTTAACTACCATCAAAAGTCCACTGAGCCCCAATTTGCGCGTGTGGGTGTTTATAGATGAAGCGCAAAAGTGCCCAGAGCTATTTGAACAAATCAAAGTATTATACGATCAATACAAAGATCAAAATGCAATAAAATTTATTTTAACGGGTTCAGCACGTTTAGAATTGCATAGGTTAAGCACCGAAAGCTTAGCAGGTAGAATACAATTATTTCATTTATCGGCGTTTGGTTTGACTGAAACCTTACAGTTAAAATGGAATTTAACAATAAAAGAAAGTATCTTTAATTTAATAGAATCTGCTGCGAATGAAGAAACATGGCAAGAATATATGGTTTCTTTAAAGCCGTTACGACATGATCTGATTTCTAGTCAGCAAGAATTATTAGTGTGGGGTGGGTTGCCAGAAGTATTGTCTTTGCAGCAGACCGATGCACGTCTTAATTATTTAGGAAGTTACTTGCAAACGTATTTAGAACGAGATGTTTTATCCAGTGCTGCTATTTCAGATTTAATATTATATCGCCAACTAATGGATATTGTGAGTGAGCAGACGGGCTCTATTCGTGACGATAGTCGTATCGTGCAAGCATTGTCTTGCCATCGAGAAACCCTGCATAAATATAGGCGTTATTTGGAAGCAAGTTTGATGTATAAGGAAGTCTATCCTTATATCAATTCTAATTTAAAGCGCCTAGTAAAATCTCCAAAAGGATATTTGATCAACAATGGCTTAATAGCTTATTTGCAGGGGATGAATGATTTAGAACTATTGGTTAAAAGTGGAAAAATTGGTGCTAGGGCTGAAAATTGGCTTTTAAATGAATTAACGATTTGGTTGAGTCAAAGTCCGGTTAGAAGTGAAATCTATTATTGGCGCACGGCCACCGGTGTAGAAGTTGATTTTGTCGTTAAAAAAGGTGCGGCAATTTATCCATTTGAAATTACTTATACATCGCATATTGAAAAGAAAAAAATAAGAAATTTATTGGCCTTTAAGGAATATGAGCCCTTGGTTGATTATTGCTATTATATTTATAATGGTGATTTTGCTTTTGATGCAGAGCAAAAGATTGTGTTTATTCCAATGTGGGCGGTGTGTTGAGGCTTTGCAACACCTCAGGATACAACACTTTCTCCAGCTCTTTAACGCGTTGCTGCAAGCTCTCAGCTGTATCCTCAGGTAAAATCGTTAATTCTCTTTGCGCGATGATAGGGCCGGAATCTAAACCTTCGTCTACGAAGTGCACCGTGGTACCGTGTTGCTTGTCGCCTGCAGCCAATACGCGTTCATGCGTATGCAAGCCCGGATACTTGGGTAATAATGCGGGATGGATATTTAGAATACGCTTAGGGAAGGCTTGTATAATATCCGCGGCTAAAATGCGCATGAAGCCAGATAGAACTATAAAATCTGGATTTAAGTCTATTAACGTTTCTTTCAAAGCGCGTTGAAACTCATTTTTATCATTATATTTTTTAGCATTAATGACTTGTGTATTGAGATTATGCAAACGCGCGCGAGTTAAACCATAAGCGTTGGGATTATCACTGATCACCATTAAGATTTCTGCATTTAAACGCTGCGCTTCAATGGCTGCAATGATGGCTTCGAAGATGCTGCCATCGCCGGATAACAATACCACTAAGCGCAGTTTTTTTTTCATGCAAAGATAACCTCAGGTGGAGTATTTTCTTTCGCTTTTACAATCTCACCTAATCGATAAGCACTTTCATCCAGCTCTGCAAATAATTTTAAGGCTTTGTCGGCATCATTCTGTGCCACGATGACGACATATCCTATACCACAATTAAAAGTGCGCAACATTTCTTGTGTTGCCACATTACCGTGTTGTTGTAACCAAGTAAAAATAGCGGGCCAAGTCCAACTGTTGCTGTGGATCACTGCATTGACGCCTTGCGGCAATACACGTGGGATGTTTTCGAGTAACCCGCCGCCGGTGATGTGTGCCATGCCGGTGATCTTAAGTTGTTCTAAGGCTTTTAAAATAGGTTGTACATAAATACGTGTAGGGGTTAATAAGCAATCGCCTAAAGTGCTATTCATAAAGGGGGTATGGAGCGCGCTCCCGCTCACTTCAATGATTTTACGTACTAAGGAAAAACCGTTGGAATGCACACCATCCGAAGCTAGGCCAATGATGACATCACCCGCTTTTACGTTGCTCGCGTGCATCATCTGTTCGCGTTCAACTATGCCCACGCTAAAGCCTGCTAAGTCGTAATCTTCGCCTTGATATAAGCCCGGCATTTCCGCGGTTTCGCCGCCGAGTAGAGCAGCGCCTGCCATTTTACAGCCTGCAGCAATACCGCTTACTATGTCATAGCCATGCTCAACGCGCAAATGGCCTGTTGCAAAATAATCCAGAAAAAACAAAGGCTTAGCACCGCAAACGATAAGGTCATTGACACACATGGCAACCAAGTCTATGCCTATGGTGTCGAAGCGTTGTAATTCATTGGACAAGCACAATTTGCTGCCTACGCCATCGGTAGTGGACACTAAAATAGGCTGTTTATATTGCTCTAAATCTAAGGCAAATAAACCGCCAAAACCACCTAAACCGCCCAATACGCCCGGAATATGCGTGCTTTTGGCCAGGGGTTTAATGCGATTGACTAATTCATTGCCTGCATCAATATTGACGCCAGCGGCTTTGTAATCTAAAGGAGTTGTTTGATTCGGCATAATGCGCAATCTCTATGCTATTTTTGCGCCACTTTAGCATAAATACGCAAGTTACGCCAATCTTTAGCGATGTTTAACTATAACTAGAGTTGTAAACATGATATTGGTTTGATAGCATACCGCGCTATAAATTGGGATTCATCTCAATAAATAGCGGTATTTTTAATAATTAATGAAGGAGCTCCCATGTCTTTTAATCACAATCACCCACTTCCACAAAGTTCATCATCATCCGCACCCCATTATTCATTATCTCCTGAGCAAATAAAAGAACTCATGGATTTACAAATGCAGCGAGATTTTCTTGAAAAGCATGCAAAATTTATAGCCAAAGAAACAAATACATTACTACCTAGTATTATAGATACCTCGTTAGAGGATGGAAGGAGAACTCCAGAAGAGAACTATCAACGACATAAACATTTCTTAAAAAATCAGATTCAGGCATATCGCCACTATGTGCAATCTTCCCAATATACCCCAAGCTATACACAGATCGTATTATTACATAAAGTAGGTTCAGAGGAAGCCGGTATTTCAACAAACTTAGGCCGGCATTTCGCACAATTGCAGAGAATTCCGGTAGCATCAATTCCTTTTGTGGAATTAAGTTTTAACGGCGGCTTATGCTTTTATTGGAAAAATCGGGAAGAAGCAATTCAGTTTCAAAATGCTTTGTCAGCACATCAAATACCTACGATAGCAACAATAGAACAGTTACCAGGTTATCAAAATCAATATCATGAATATAAAACGGCTCAAACCATGGCGGTTAAGGTGCCGCATCGATATATCGAAGCCTTATTGTCTGTAGCACAATATCATCCTTATTCCTATGAAAAAGTGATAAATGATTTATATCAAGGGAAAATGGATAGGACCCAAGCTATTTTGGCAGAAGTCGAACAAGGTAGAACGGTTGCTACTGCAAAGCAGGAATCTTTTGTTGCTGTTACTCAAGTGGACCGTCTGCCATTAACTCAAGAGAAGGATTTGATTGCCATAGAAATAGGATCTTGTAAACCAGCTACGGTTGAAAAAGATACCCCACACTTAGTTTTAGTGCTTGATGATAGTTTTTCTATGGACGGTGAAAAAATTGAAGCTTTGAATAAGGCTTTAAGAACATTAATTCATTCATTGGATGATAATGTCTTAGTGTCTATTCAAACGCTTAATCTTCCTACCATTGCGCAGCGAAAACCCGCTAAGGAATTAAAAGAATACCTTCCAGTTATTCCAGCTCCAGGAAGTACGCCCTTATTAGAAGCTATAGCGGGCTCGGCTGCACACTTTAGAGCTCACCCACTCGATTTGGTCATTCCTCAAGCGGAATTTAATCGTACAACCATGGTGGTATTGACAGATGGACAACCCAATGGAGGATCTGGTGACACGGTAAATAAGCTTGTCACCAGTATGCGGGAAAGCAGCGGCTTAGCTCCTTTTAAGCATATAAGGACTAGGAACGATTTCCCTTCAATTAATTTATCTTTTGGTTCAGAAGCTGTGCCCTGTACACAATTGCCAATAGTGCTCGGGTTTTCTGTAGGCACTGATGGTGATACACAGTTTATGCAAGATCTAGCTCAGCGATTCTCAACCCCTCAGGGATTTATTCGTACTGGACAAGACATAGATGAAGATATGGGCCAGGCTGTGTGTTTGGTTCAACAGATGCAGGGTAGGCATGAAAAAGCTTTTGTGGGGGTAAGTTATACAGGTATAGATGGACGGCATCAAGCGAGTGGTCTCACAATGCGTAATTTATTTTATGGGTTTTCGCGACGTGTATTTTTTACAGTACCTAGAAATAGTCCTATAACAACTGTCCTAATCCATGATGTTAATGTTGCAGTAGGATCGAGCCCTTTTTCCTATACGCAAAATAGCTTATTGATAAGTGAATATGTTCGTAACGAATTTGAAGATATTAAATCACACTATGCAAAAGAATCACTTAAGTCAAAAGATCCTAATTACATACCAGGCTTTGACGAGGCTAAGGTTATTGAAGAACTGGGTATTGAATATCAAAAGATAAGCGCCCCATCTTCTGGGCGAAGAGGTATTGTCCCTAAAGCAGATCAGATTGTGATAAAAAACAAGCAGATTATGAGAATGATCATCGGGCGTGGTTAGCGCAGGACGCTAAATTGAAACAGTTAGAACAAAGACGAGAAAACGCAAGAGCAGTGTTTAAATCACAAAATGCCAACAAGACGCCATTACAAAAATTACAACAAGACAGTGCTTATCAAATCGATGTTTTGATGAGTTATTTACCGCGAGAGTATAGCGCATTAAGAGCCGAAATGGAGCTTTATAAGAGTGTGGAATTACTCAATAGCAACCCCCAATATACTCGCTCTGGACATGTATCTGTAACGGATGATGCTGCTAGAAAGGCTGTAGCAGAATCTTCTCAAGGGCGTCATATTGGTGCGTCTATGAATAGCATATCATTTGTTGTATCGAAGGATATAACGCCCATTCTATCTGCGATAGAATGCGCAAATATGGACTCTTTGAAAATAGTTTTGAGCAAAGCTCCTGCATTGATCAATGCGGTGGATCATAAAACGGGCGGTACTGCACTGCATGCGGTTTTATTTTATATGAGAGAAGCTCGGAAGCAAAGCAATTCAATTCGAGTTAAGCAATTAGAGGCAATAGCGTATTATTTAATAAACCATCCGGAGATTAACTTTTGCCAACAAGATGTGCGCGGTAGTACTGCCGCACACAACGCGGCTTGGTGGGGTTTTCCAGACATATTGATGGCGATCATTGGTAAGACCAAAGAACGTGGGCAGTTAGAGCCTTTACTTCGTGTTCGTAATCATCAGCATGTAGGGGGGACAACTGTAGGCGAAAATCTGGTAGATAATGTACGATTGAACTTAATGTTACAGGATTCTCAGAAACAACTCTTACTAAGAGCATTAACGGTGAATACTGCGGTATGTAATCAACATACCGAGCCGTATTGGAATACGCCCTTAATGAATCTATTGTATGAGCTGAGCATAATTTCTAGTCCCGAAGCAAAAATACAAAAACGCAAGGCTATTCTCGAATATATTGAGCATAACAAAACTGATTTTCGTTTCCACGAAGCTAGTTTTCATGGAAATACGGCGCTGCATTTCGCCTTCTGGAATCAAGAATATACCATCGGTTTGGCTATTCTAAATGCCGCAAAAGCACAAGGGAGTAACGCACTACAGAATGTTTTAGCGGCTCGTAATACTGTGGGTGCGAATGCGTATGGTGGCGGAGAGGTGCCACATATGAATCTCATGGCCAAAATGCATTTGCTTGAAAAAGAAGAAACGTTAGGTGCTGTTTTTGAATTATTTGGGTTTGTAAATGCACTGGGTATACAATTTGATATAGGTTCTGGGAAAAAGCAATCTATTCCGGAGATTTTAAACCAGGGAGATCCGATTAAGGGTAGTATTCAGATACTAAAGTCTATTTTAGCAATGAATATAATGCCAGCTCAGATGAATGAGCTTATACAAAAATGGATATTACAATTAGAAGCACTCGAGTGCTTTATGAAAACACAGACCTTTATTGCAACGCATCTGGATGATAAAGGAAAGGCGGAGCTAGGGCGTTTGTATACAGTTTACCAAAAACAAATAGAAGGTTATTGCGCTTTTAATTTCTTGATACAGGCACCCCTAGTGCAATTACAACAGGATTGTGCGCAATTAAAGGCAATGCAGTTACCGGAACCATTGCGAGCGTTAGTGGCTGAGCTTGAACAAATTACGATGACCATGCATCCCAATAGTATGCAAGCTGCTTGTGAGAAAATTCTTAATTGGCAAAGAAGTAATCCTATTAATCCAAACAGCTTAAGCTCAACTTCAGCCTTGCATGCTCAACTCACACGCACGCTGATTCATCTATCTCAGGCCCTACATGATCAAAAGCAGGCCCATGTTGCTGCTGTGCCTGGATATGTACCGTCAACTAAGCATTTGCCACCACCACCACCGCTACCTCAGCTATCTCCGAGCCAGTCAAGCTGTTCATCTAATAGTAGTTTTGGCTCTGGGTATTCACAATCGTCTAGTTCCAACCTTTCGTTGCCGCAACAGAATGCTCGTTTTTTCTCTAGTGGTGGTATTCCTGTAAGCCAACCTCCTGTGCCTAGCTATCTTCCTTTGACTAGTCAACCTCCTGTGCCTAGCCAACCTCCTGTGCCTAGCCATCTTCCTTTGCCTAGCCGTCCTCCTTTGCCTAGCCAACCTCGTGTGCCTAGCCAACCTCCTGTGCCTAGCCATCTTCCTTTGTCTAGTCAACCTCCTTTGCCTAGCCGTCCTCCTTTGCCTAGCCAACCTCGTGTGCCTAGCTATGCTCCGCCACTAAGCCAACCTTCTGCGCCTAGCCATGTTTCATCACCACTGCCTATAGTGCCTCCTCAGTCGCAGTGCGGTTCATCGTCGTTTTTTGGTCCTTCAGCAATGTCGCCGAATCATGTGGATCTAGCCGCTCAAAATCAGGGAGTGCTATCCCGGTTTTTTACGAATAATGGGGTGTCTGTGCAAGTCTTTTTAGGTACGGATGAAGACGGTCATAATAATTACTATGTATGGAGTAATGATCCAGAGATCGTGAAAAGGCTACCTGATTTGCTCATGTCATATAGTATTCATAGCCAGTCTAATCCAGGTTCGTCTAAACGAGCCTGTCCTCCAGCGCAACATTGTAATGCTTGGCATATTATTTTAACGGATAACGATGCTGCTAAATTATCACAGCCGCCAAGGCCGGGTTATTAGAATTGATTACGCCAATTCCAGCAGCTCTTTAGCATGTGCTACGGCGGTATGCGTTTTACCGCCTAGCATGCGCGCGATTTCCTGGGTACGTTGTTCGGGATCTAATTTTATTAAACGCGATGTGGTGGCGTTGCCATGTTCTTTTTCAATGCGCAAATGATGATGACCTCGTGCTGCTACCGGCGGTTGGTGCGTAATGCAGATGACCTGCGTTTTTTCACCCAATTGTCGTAATAATTGGCCGACTACATCGGCCGTTTTACCGCCTATGCCTACATCGATTTCGTCAAAGATGAGGGTAGGGGTGTTGTCTTGTTGAGATGAAATGAGTTGCAAAGCTAAGCTCGCGCGCGATAATTCGCCGCCGGAAGCAATTTTGGCCAGGGGTTGTGGCGTTTGCCCTACATTGGTTTGTATGTGAAATTCTAATTGATCTAAACCATAGGCCGTAGGCAGAGTAGCCGGTTCAGAAAACACTACTTTAAATTGGCCATGCGGCAAGCTCAATTTTTGTAGGTAAGCGCTCATTTGTTCGTCTAATTTCTTGGCGGCCTTTAATCTAGACGCGCTGAGTTTTTCTGCTGATACTAAATATTGCGCCTTGTGCTCTGTAGCAATTTTTTCTAATTGCAGAGATTTTTCATCTAAGTTTTGTAAAGAATCTAACTCTAGCGTTAACCTTTGTTGCAATTCTAATAACTGTTCCGCAGGCACATGCAACTTTCGCGCTAAATTGTGTATGCTTTGCAAACGAGTTTCTACTTCTTGCAAACGTTTGGGATTAAGTGGCATGTCTTTTAGCAGCGCATTCAATTCAACAGAAGCTTCTTCTAAATGTACTGCTGCACCGTTGAGTAAATTTAAAGTGTTGCTTAGTTCGGGCAGTATCTTTTGATAAGCGCTTAAGTCGCGGTGCAAACGTAATATCGTAGAGACTACAGTTTTGTCACTGTTTTTGTGAATGGCGTCCATCGCAGTGGATAAGGCCAGCACCAATTCTTGGCTGTGGCTTAATTTCTTTTGTTCTTGATGTAATGCATCTAATTCATTATCGCGTAATTGTAGGGTTTTAATTTCTTGTAATTGATAGGTTAAAAAGTCTATTTTACCGCGATCGCTTTCGCCTAAGGCCAATAGAGCTTGCCATGCATCGTAGCTTTCACGCCATGCTAGATAGCTGGTTTTGACTGCCGCTAATAAATCGGCGTGTTGAGCAAAACGGTCTAGAATATGGCGTTGTTCATCGCGCTTCAATAAAGCATAATGTTCATGTTGAGCGTGAATTTGAATCAATTCTTGCGCCAAAAGTCGTAATTGCTGTAAGGTTACGGCGCAACCATTGATATAATTCTTAGAGCGACCATCGGCTGTAATCACGCGGCGAATAATACAAGTGTTGTCATTTTCTAATTCATTGTCTTGTAACCAAAGTTGTGCATTTTTACAATGAGTAGTATCGAAGCTGGCGTTAATCTCACAACGCGTCGCCCCTGTTCGTATAAATTTGCTATCGGCTCTATGGCCCAAAGCAATATCTAAAGCATCGATGACAATCGATTTGCCTGCACCGGTATCGCCGGTAATCACCGTCATGCCTGTAGATAGATCTAAATCTAGGTTTTCGATGATGGCAAAATTTTCGATGTGAAGATGCTCTAACATTAGATGTTATTCCACTATATCCGTAGGTTTATGGGCCCAACCTAATTTACTGCGCAAGGTATCGAAATAACGATAATTTTTAGGATGGATCAAACGCAATTCTTCTTTTTTTCTTTGTAGGGTTAAAGTTTCGCCTATGGGTAATACAATGCGTTCATGGCCATCACAACTGACGCGCGCATTTTCTTCATTCTTGTCCGTTAAGATGATATTGATTTTCTGGTGGCTATCGATGACTATAGGTCTGCTCGATAAAGTGTGTGGGAACATAGGTACTAACACGATGGCATTTAAATAGGGTGATAATATAGGGCCGCCGCCGGATAAGGCATAAGCAGTAGAGCCTGTAGGTGTGGCGGTGATCAAACCATCGGCGCGTTGGCTGCAAACAAATTCATCGTCTATGTAAATTTCAAATTCAATCATGTGGGGCAGAGGCCCTGGCATCAACACGATATCGTTTAAGGCAGTTTCTTGATGGGTAGGTTGATGTTGAAAAAGTGCTTCTAATAAAAAGCGTTTTTCTTCTATATACTGTCCCGCTAAAACTTTTTCTACTTCTTCAATACAAGTTTTAGGGTGTATGTCAGTTAAAAAGCCTAAGCGACCGTGGTTGATACCCAATACCGGTACGCCATGATCGGCCGCCGCACGAGCTACGCCCAGCAAGCTACCATCGCCGCCTAAGACGATGATCAGATCCACCTTTTGGCAAAGTTGATCAATGGCTAAGCCTTGGTTAGTGCGCTGCAAGCTTTCGGCTGTGTGTTGTTCTAATTCTACACTATAGTGATTTTTATTTAACCAGTCTTCCAACAGAACCAGCGTGGAAGCCATATTGCTTTGTCTATAACGACCCACTAAGCCGATTCGTTTAAAATTTGAACTCATTATGCCGCCATAATAAAGAAATGAATGGGTAGAGCATAGTTAAAAGCGGGATGAGATGCAAGCGTATAATTGTGTAAATTAAGGGCATTAAGGGTATTGTTTTTTTTAGAAATTCATGTAAAATAGTCGCTCCTCCTATGGGTCGTTAGCTCAGTCGGTAGAGCAGCGGACTTTTAATCCGTTGGTCGATGGTTCGAATCCATCACGACCCACCATTTTCGAGGATTATAAACATGACTACACTCGTACGTTTTAACATTTCCCTCATCTCAATAATATTGCTTGTCATGGGATCATTCACTGCTATGGCGGATGAAGCGCCAGGCGATTGTTTTGGTATTGAATTTAACTTGACACATCCGATCGGTGTTGCCAAGCTCCTCACTACTCAGCCACAAGTTCATTTTCTCAAGAATGCATCTGACAATGCGAATTGCCCAGCAAATAATGCAGCTTGTACACAGACAGCTTACCTCGTTCCTGGCAATTTGGTGTTGGTGGGTAAAACCGACGGCGCTTTTACTTGTGTTGCTTATCAATCCATTACCAACCCTAAACCAAACTGGCACAATGGTTGGCTGCCTTCTGCCAGTATAACACCGGTATTGCCTGACTCAGCACCATTCAGCGCTGATTGGATTGGTTCTTGGATCCACGGTGGTGGAAACATCATGATTAAGCCAAGCAAAAACGGTGCTGTCAGTGTAAGTGGTGAGGCATTTTATGATGCGGCGCAGAATGTTCATACCGGTGTTATTGAAGCAAAAGCTAAGCCCGCATACAACCTGTTGCAATTTGCCGATGACGGTACTAGTCCTTTTAATAAATCAAGTGATGATCAAGGGCTTTGTCTCGTTCGCATGCAGCGCGTTGAGAATCTGTTGGTGGTCGAAGATAATAATGCTTGCGGCGGCGCGATGGTGACATTCACCGGAATTTATTGGAAAAAGTAAAATTTTTAATTTACTAGAATCTATACTCATTAACGTTGTCATCCTCGACCAGGCCGCGAGGCCGCAGTCGGGGATCCAGAAAAAGCTTGATTTGATTCTGGATCCCCGACTTCGTCGAGGATGACAATGTGCTGGATCCCCGATCGGAGCCTGTACTCGGTACCCCGGGTATCGAGGATGATAGCTTCGATTTACATCTACAGCATTCATTAAGATCTCGCATCTTCATTGGCGATGGGCATACATCTGCCGTTCTCTTAATAGAAACTTGTCTTAAATATAGTCTATTTTTACTCAAAGCACAAAACTTAAGCGTAGCTGAATTCCTGTTGCGGCTTGGAGAATATATTGGATATTTTTAAGCCATTTATACATAAATTTCTTAAACAGATTTGCGCCATAACATAATTATAGTAACAAAGCCTATATTTTGTCTAAAAAACTTGCATATTGCCAAAAAAAGGCCATACTCAAAATAACCCCAGTCTGTTGAAGTATTGGGGATGGTTCTGAATAAATTGAAATGTAAGGAGTGAATCATGTGTAAAAATATTAAAAGGCTTTTGGCCATAATGGTTTTAAGCGCATTTTCTTTAGCCGGTTTCGCTATGTGTGAGAATATGGTGCCAACACCACAGGCTCCTAATGAAAGCTGGGCTAATCCTGCGCAACCCTTTAGTACCTACTATGAAAGTGGTCACTTTTATCATGACTGTGGCAATGGCCAATGTTATGAAGTTGTGCCTAAGACAGTAGGTGAAGTATCTACTTATCACTACTACTATGGAAGATAATTTCTAAGGTAGCGCTGCTTAAGCGAGATATGCCTGCGTTACCCTAAGGCAAATGCCTTAGGGTAACGCGGTTCTGGCAATGCTCTGTACTTGAATCAGGTGACCTATACTTCGTCTATGTAAACATAATCTTTCATTCTAACCGACTTTTCCTAAGTGTCCACTGTTCCTCAGCAATGTTTTTTATCAAATTCATTTTAAAAATGAAGAGAGGCTTAAAAGCAGAGAATCTATTGTTATCGAAGGAGATGTCTCGCTTGTATTTTGTTCAAAAAAAGACCATACTCAAGTAGCCCTAGTCTGTTATATCAATGGATTAGGGGTTGTTTCGCTAAATAGAAAAATAAGGAGCGAATTATGTATAAGAATATACAGAAGGGTTTGGTAATAGGGACTTTAAGTATTGTTTGTTTGCTGCAAGTCGGCTGTGGACCAGGGGTCGTTAGTACGCCTGGGTATTATAACAATAGTAACTATACGCCCTATTATGCTGGTACGAGTGGTTACTATTGGGGAACCCCAAATAACGTTTATTGGAATAATAATGGTTATTATGGCGGTGGCCTCAGTGGTTACTCTACTGTTAATCCCGTTGTTTACTCTGTCGTTAATCCTGTTGGCCTCGGTTACTATGGCGGTGACCGTGATGATTACTATCGCGGAGGCTATGGTGGCAACTATGGCGGTGACCGTAGATAGTTACCATGATAAGTAAAGATTACGACTCTTCACCAAAATGTGAAAACGGCTTTAACGCTAGCTGTTTAGGCACTGTATTCTCGGTGAAATGAACATTGGCGCCAGCGGCAATATTGCCTATATGTTGTAGAGGATAACCAAATTTGTGGTTGAAATCTTCAGCAAGTTGGGCATAATGTACGTTATCCACAGAGCATAACAAGCCATAATCCTCGCCGCCGGTTAGCATAACGTTAACGGCATCGAGTTGCAAACGGTCACACACATTTTTAAATGCAGCTGAGGGTTGTAAATCATTTAACTCAATATGTGCTGCTACCTGAGATGACTCACACAATCTTTTTAAATCGATGTACAGTCCATCTGAAATATCCATCATGCTATTAACGCCAGGTTTTTCAGCCAACCATAAGCCTTCATGCATTTTAGCCGTTGGGCATAAAAATGCATTTTTATAATTTTGTAGATCGGGTAGAGAATGTTCACAAGCAACCAACCCTAAATGCGCATAGCCTAAATTACCTACCACACAAACTGCATCGCCTATTTTAGCCATAGAACGATATTTGATATTGTCTGTGATGCTACTGCCGATGACGCTGATGCTGATAAATAATTTATCGGTAGAACGAGTGGTGTCACCGCCTATTAATATGACATTCGCATCTTTACAGGCGGTTACCAATGCTGCGAGAAAGTCTTGTGCATATTGAGCTTGTTCCATTGGGATGGCAATGCCACACAATACAAATTGTGCTTTGCCACCCATGGCCGCGATATCACTTAAGTTAACTTGTAAGGCTTTGTGGGCTAGATTCGCAGCGCTAAAATAAGATGTACAAAAGTGTATATCTTCTACTAACAAATCTTTGCTGATGATATAACTTTGATCGCCACTGGCCGGGATAACCGCGGCATCATCGCCTATGTATTGCGGGAAATGTGCTTTGAGTTGGTTTATGATCTGCGTTTCATTTAACATGGATCATTACAATGCTTTCTTTTTCTGCTGATCTATGCAATAAGGACAGGATACATCCACCACATAGTCTGGACTTTGTTGTTCGGCTTCAGTCAATGGATTTAAACAGCGATAACAGAGTGCCGCTTTAGTTTCTTCTAAGTTGGGATCCAATGCCACGCGTTTGTCGAATACAAAACAATCGCCGCTATAGTGCGCGCCGCCGCATTGTTCGAAATAATTTAGAATGCCACCTTCCAGTTGATAGACTTGGGTGTAACCTTGTTCTTCTAAGGCAACGGAGGCTTTTTCACAGCGTATGCCTCCTGTGCAAAACATGACCATTGGTTTTTGTTTAGCGTCTTCGGGCAGTTGAGCCGCACAAGCACTGGGAAAATCACGAAAATGCTGTAAGTCCAATACAGTTGCTTTTTCAAAGGTACCTAAGCGTATTTCGTAATCGTTGCGGGTGTCTAATAAAGTAAAATCGATGCCTTCATCCAGCCATTGCTTTAACAGCTGTGGTGGTAGGGCGGGAGCTGTGTGCTGACTGGGTCGGATCTCCGGCAACCCTAAAGGAATAATCTCTTGTTTTAACTTGACCAACATGCGGTTAAAGGGTTGAGTTGCTGACCAGCTTTTTTTATAGGTAGCAGCAGCCATACCCAGTGGCTTAAAGAAGGGATTTCCATTCAAATAGCTTATAAAAGTATTGATATTGTCCTCGGTACCAGCCAAAAAGAGGTTTATACCCTCAGCGCTCAGCAGTATAGAGCCCTTTAAGCACAGATTTTGGCACAATGCGGATAAAATCTCCCTACGCTCCGGCAGCTGGTCTACGTCCACAAAACGGTAGGCGGCGATGTTTAAAATGTTCTTAGTAATCAATGGGCTAATGCACATAAGGTTCAAATCCATAGGTTATCGATGGCGTCCATTATAACAAAATACTGTAGAGAATCAAGCCAGACTAGAAGGTAAATATTTACTCCACCATGCTCTAACGGTCGCAGAGAGTAATTACCTTATCTCTTCACAAACTTCTCTAACCGTCGCATTGCTTCTTCCAATGTATCCATGCTACTCGCAAAAGATAAGCGTATGCAGTTAGGTGCACCGAAGGGTGTACCTGCGACGGTAGCGATGTGAATTTCTGTCAGTAAAGTTTCAGCCAATTGCTCATCGTTGCCGATTTCTGGATGTTGCTTTAACCAATCGCTAAAATCCGGCAATAGATAAAATGCACCTTGTGCGGGCACACATTTTACGCCGGGCAACGCATTCAATGCTTTGACTAGAAAATCATGACGCAATTTAAATTGTTTGTTCATTAACGGAATACTATCTTGAGGGCCAGTGATGGCAGTTAATGCGGCCATTTGTGCTATAGAATTGGGCGCAGAAGTGGTTTGCATTTGTATGTTTTTTATTTGATTGATCACTTCAGCCGGACCTGCGGCATAGCCTATGCGCCAGCCGGTCATGGCATAGCTTTTTGAAACGCCATTGACGACGATAATGCGATCTTTTAATTCAGGGCAAACCATGAGTAAATTAGCGAAAGGTAGATCGCTCCAGATTAAATGTTCATAAATGTCATCGGATAGAATGATGATATTGGGATGTTTTTTTAATACTTCGGCCAGAGCTTTTAACTCTTCAGCGCTGTAAATCATGCCGGTAGGGTTATTGGGACTATTGATAGCAAACATTCGCGTGCGCGGTGTGATGGCTGCTTCTAATTGCTCAGCGGTAATTTTAAAATCTTGTGTGTGATCGGCGTAAATAAATTTAGGGATGCCTTCGCCCAATATCACCATGTCTGGATAAGACACCCAATAGGGCGCTGGAATAATAACCTCGTCACCTGGATTCAATATCGCACAGAAGGCATTCGCTAAGGCTTGTTTGGCGCCTGAGGTTACAATAATTTCGTTTGCGTTATAGCTTAATTGATTGTCGCGCTTAAATTTATCTTGAATCGCAGCTTTAAGCGGAGCGATGCCATCGGCGGCAGTATAGCGAGTAAAACCGCTGTTTATGGCCTCAATGGCGGCTTTGCAGATGTATTTCGGGGTATCAAAATCGGGTTCACCCACGCTTAAACTCAAGATTTTTATGCCCTGGGCTTCTAAGGCACGGGCCTTGGCATTCATAGCCATAGTAGGCGAAGGCTGTAGTTTTTTTAGTCTATTTGCTGTAGCAATGGTCATGATAAGGTCCTTAAATTAGGTATATATTCACATATCAGTATTCGAACTTGTGCCATACGCTGATTTTTAGCCAATGCTTTGTCATCCTCGACCAGGCCGCGAGGCCGCAGTCGGGGATCCAGGAAAAAGCCCTAATTAAAACTGGATCCCTGACTTCGTCGAGGATGACAACGTTCTAATTTTGTATTGGATTTAAGTTTGAGCTCGCATCTTCAAGTACGATGGGTATATAATACCAGCTATGAAACGATCATTGCAATTAGTCTCACCCTTTTCGCCACAAGGCGATCAACCAGCTGCCATTGCCACTTTAACAAAGGGCATAGATGCGGGTTTAGCGCGCTTAACCTTATTGGGAGTCACCGGCTCGGGTAAGACTTTTACCATGGCCAGTGTCATTGCCCATTGCCAGCGCCCTACCTTGATCATGGCACCGAACAAAACCCTAGCAGCGCAATTATATGGCGAAATGCGCGCCTTTTTCCCAAATAATGCAGTGGAATATTTTGTTTCCTATTATGACTATTACCAGCCCGAAGCATATGTGCCTTCTAGCGATACCTATATAGAAAAAGATTCTTCTATTAATGAACACATAGAGCAAATGCGGTTATCAGCGACTAAAGCTTTATTAGAGCGTAGAGATGTGATCATTGTGGCGACGGTATCGGCTATTTATGGTTTGGGTGATCCGCAATCGTATCTTAGTATGGTGTTGCATGTGAGCCGTGGAGAATTGATAGACCAATATCAAATTCTGCGACGTTTAGCCGAATTGCAATACAGTCGCAACGACATTGATTTTAAGCGTGGTACCTATAGGGTGCGCGGCGATGTGGTGGATATTTTTCCGGCAGACTCTGAAAAAGAAGCCGTGCGCATAGAATGGCTAGGCGATGAAATCGATAATATTTATTATTTTGATCCCTTAACGGCTGAAGTGATACAACGCATTCCTAGGGCGACCATTTTCCCTAAAAGCCATTATGTGACACCGCGCAGCAAAGTGGTGAGTGCTATTAAAGCCATTAAAGACGAATTGCGCGAGCGCTTGGTGTATTTTAATGAAAACAATAAATTGGTAGAAGCACAACGTGTGGCCGAAAGGGTTAAATTTGATATAGAAATGATGCAAGAATTGGGTTATTGCAGTGGAGTCGAAAATTATTCGCGCCATCTTTCGGGTCGTGGTGAAGGCGAGCCACCACCGACTTTATTTGACTATTTACCTGCAGATGGTTTGTTGTTTATAGACGAATCGCATGTCACTATTCCGCAACTAGGCGGTATGTACAAAGGCGATAGGGCACGTAAGGAAAACTTGGTCAACTATGGCTTTAGGTTACCATCGGCTTTAGACAATAGGCCTTTACAATTTGATGAATTTCTAGCTCGTTCACCGCAAACTATTTATATTTCGGCGACTCCTGGTGACTATGAACGCAATCAAGGGGAATGTCTGGCTGAGCAAGTGGTGCGGCCTACGGGGTTAATCGATCCTATGGTGGAAATACGGCCCGTGAGCAATCAAGTCGATGATTTGTTATCGGAGATTCGCAAATGCGTAGCGGCCAAAGAGCGGGTATTGGTGACCACATTGACTAAGCGCATGTCTGAAGATTTGACGGAATATTTAGACGAGCACGGCGTAAAAGTCCGTTATTTGCATTCCGATGTGGATACGGTAGAGAGAGTTGAAATTCTACGCGATTTGCGTCTCGGTGTTTTTGATGTGCTGGTCGGAATCAACTTATTGCGTGAGGGTTTAGATTTACCGGAAGTAGCCTTGGTGGCTATTTTAGATGCCGATAAAGAAGGATTTTTGCGTTCTGAACGCTCTTTGATACAAACCATAGGCCGTGCGGCCCGTCATATCAATGGTCGTGCTATTTTATATGCGGATAAGGTCACGGGTTCTATGGAGCGGGCACTAGCTGAAACGGATCGTAGACGCGCGAAGCAAATAGAGTATAATGAAAAACACGGCATAACGCCGAAGGGCATAGCCAAAAACATACACGATATCATGGAAGGCGCACATGCACCGTTGCCGGTGCGTTTGGCCAATACTTCACCCAATACAGTGCAAATTCAACGTTTAAGCCCAGCGGCTTTGGGAAGAAAGATCAAAGCCTTGGAAAAAGAAATGTTGGAACACGCTAAAAACCTAGAATTTGAAAAAGCCATTGCCGCGCGCGATGAGATTGAGAGTTTGAAGCAGCAAGAGTTTCATTAGTCTGTCATTGCTGTAAAGGTTAAGTAATTCGTTGATAAGTTTCAGCAAACTTTTCGGGTGGCGCACCTCTGAGTAAGTTACGATAGCGTAGAACTACCCGGCCGTCATTGCGAACAAGCGAGTAATTGAACCATAATAGTCTCGCTATATGATAGTATTCACAAAATGATAAAGTTGCGCGAAACCAGATGAGCGCAGTGTGGCAATCCATCGTTTTAACAATGAAAATGAATGCTATGTACAGTGAAACGTATAAGCCTCTGTGAAATATATAAATTGGGCATTTTACTGGATTGCCATACTGCGCTCGTCTAGTTTTGTTGAATTTAATAACTCAGTTATCATTGCCATGCCTAGTTTCTATTATAGATTAGCTACTCGCTTGTTCGCAATGACGGGCTCCGCGTGTAACAACCGTACCGTGAAATTTTGGAGTTCGTTGTGGTTCATCTACTATTCTATCAACGAATTACTTAACCTTTACAGCAATGACGAAGCTCAATGCAATTCAATACACACATCATATCAATAGGCTTCATCATTCTTTAATGAACGATTTTAATCCTCTTGATCTCTAGCCTTACGAGTCGCTTCCCATAGTTTTTCTAATTGGTAAAAATCACGCGATTCGGGTCGCATGATATGCACCACAATACGGCCTAAATCGACTAATACCCATTCGCCGTCTTCTTTGCCTTCTACACCTAAGATTTCTTTTTTATGATCTTTTAAGCCATCCAATATATGTTCGGCGATGGCATTGACATGACGTGCAGAGTTACCACTGCAAACAATCATAATGTCAGTGATGGTGGTTAATGCACGTACGTCCAAGGTTTGAATGTCGATAGCTTTGCTATCTTCTAGAATGGCTAATATAGTCGCTAATAGTTGATCTGATGTCATGTGTCTACCTATAAAGTTGATGTTGTAATATATAATCATAAACGCTATCCGGCAGCAAAAAGCGCACATTCAAGTGAGCGGCAATTTGACTGCGTATATCGCTGGCGGAAATAGCCAGTTGGCTAATATTTTGAATGTAAATTCCTCCGTGTAGTTTTTGTTGCAAGTCCGTTGCATCTTCCATCTGTTTTTCAGACAAAAATTGGGTTAATGTTTCATTTAATAAGAATGGTGTAGCCGCACGTAAACCTACGACTATGTGCACGTAGTCCAATAATTGCCGCCATTCTTTCCATTGATCTAGCTCTAAAAACGCATCGCTGCCTAACAATAAACATAAAGACGCGTCGGGATAATCTTTGCGTAAGGATTTGACGGTGTGGATCATATAAGAAGGGCTATCGCGCTTGATTTCTCTATCGTCTATACAAAATTGCGGCATGTCCTGTATCGCTAAATTTAATAAGGCTAAACGTTGTTCTGGTGTGGCTATATTAGCTTCTTTATGCACAGGCAACTTGCAAGGAATAAAACGTACCTGTTCTAAATTGAGGATCTGTAGAAAATCTAAGGCCAAACGCAAATGACCATAATGGATGGGATCGAAAGTGCCACCTAAAATTCCTATTATTTTATGCATTTTGAAATCCTTTATATATACGCTTGTTACACAGGATGATGCGAACATTGTCATCCTCGACCAGGCCGCCAGGCCGCAGTCGGGGATCCAGTAAAAAACTTAAATTGAAACTGGATCCCCGACTTCGTCGAGGATGACAATGCTTTAGTTGAAAATTAGCATATAGTGTAGTTCCCGCATCTTCATGATATTTATGCATTTATGTTTCCATTGCTAACGGATTATTGGCCGTGCTCATGCTGCAAACCAGTTGGCTGAGCAGTAACCAAGGGTTACCTGGTTCCGCACCTTTGATAATCTTATCGCAGGCAGATGCCATATTAAATAATTTTTTCCATTGAAAGTTAGGTAAACGCTGCGCTGCTTGTAATAGTACAGCTTTACGCTGTGGCCATAAACGATAAGAAATGAGCTCTTGATCGCTGGGCATAGGCTTATCGCTCAATAAAGTTAATAAACGCAATTCGCGTAATACGGTCCATAGTATCAATACGATCTCTAAACCTTGTAAGCGCAAGTGCTGTAAGATACGTTCGGCTTTTGTTCCTTGCGCCTGTAAAATGGCATCGGTTAATTGGTTTAAATTATAATCGCCTTGGGGTGTGATCAAGGCCAAGACTTCTTTTTCCCCTATAGCAGTTTCTTTATAAGCGAGCTTTAAAGTGTGTAGGGCATTTTTGGCGGCTAATAAATTGCCATCAAAATTTGTTAGCAAAGCATGTATACCGGCAGTATCTATATTCAGTTGAAAAGCTTTTATTCTATCCTGTAACCATTTTTGCAATTCTTTTTCCGTCAACGGCCATAAGGGCAGAAAGACGCCTTTGGCATCGGAACTTTTATACCAAGTACTTTGGTACTGATTGGCTTCTAACTTCAAACTTTGAATGATCATTAACGTATCGCTATTAAGCAAACGCAAACACTCTACAAAATGGCCAGCCCCTTTTTGCGTTAATTTTCCTGCATTCAAATGGATTAATATGATTTTCTTTTGCTGCCATAGAGAACGATTGTGCAGACTTTGCCACAAAGCATCATCGTCAAATTGATTGGACAACACAAAATGCTGTTTTTCATTAAAGCCATTTTTTTGCGCCTCGTCTAAAATGAGCGATAACGCTTCTTCTTGCAACACGGAATCATCGCTGCTTAGCCAATAAAAAGACGATAACCCTCGAGGTAACAACGAGGGTAGTTGCGCTAAATTAATTTTCATTAGTACTCTTGGGCGTAGTTTTGGCCGTACTTGTCACCGCATTTGTACTTTTAGGCATAGTCTTAACTGCATTAGCCACGTTTTGTGAATTCAATTGTTCTATCAATTGATAAACCGCTTGTCGCTGTAACTCAGTACGCAAGGTGTCTTCTTGGGTACTGGTGGTTAACACCGCATCTTGGTTGACGGTGTAATTGCCTTGAACGCCCACCGTCTTAGGACCATACAACGTTACGCCGTTGTTATCTTGCAATTCATAATCTAGATTAAAATATAAGGTGTATTGGGTAGTTTTAGCGCTCGCACTTTGGCTAAAAGTAGTTTGACGATAACGTTGATTTTTCACATCCAAGGTGATAACCCCTGGCCCAGGTTGATCTTCTAATTGGACGCCAGAGTGGCCTAAGATTTGTTTTAATTGTATGGTTACCGGCCCATAAGGACTGTCAGAAGCGATATACAATTTCTGCAGATTGGGAGGTAATTTAAAATTGCCGCGCAAATGAAAGCCGCAGCCTGCTATAAAACATATCAATAAAAAGAGGATGTAATATTTTTTATGTTTCATCGGATGCTCCTAAAACGATATTGATGATACGGCGCGGAATATAAATAATCTTTTTAATATTCTGCCCGTTTAAATGGTGTTGTAGGCCAGGCTGCTTTACAACCATTTCTTTAATATGATCTTCGCTGCTGTCGCTAGGCACGCTTAAATTGCCTCTTAATTTACCATTGATTTGTATTATCAGTTGCATTTCATCACATTCTAATGCTTCTAGGCTGACTTTAGGCCATGGGCTTTGTAAAATATCCTTACCATAGCCCAAGTCTTGCCATAATACGTGGGTGATGTGCGGTACTACTGGGGCCAACACGCGCAATATTATACTCAAACCCTCATGTAACAATGCTTTTTCTGCTGGTTGTTGTGTAGAAGCCAGTTCTTTTTCTAAAAGATTTAATATTTTCATAGCGCCAGACACCACGGTGTTAAATTGCTGACGTTCATAATCGTGGTTAATCTGTTGCAAGATTAAATACAATTCGCGGCGTTTGCCTTGTAGTGTTTTGTCTGCATTTTGCCAGTCTATGGTTTTCTCGTTAGAAACATTTTTTTGCTGCTGACAGTAATCCCACAGTCTATATAAAAAACGATTTGAGCCAGCTACACCGCTATCAGACCATTCTAGGCTAGTGACTGGAGGGGCCGCAAAAATAATAAAAAGACGCACAGTATCGGCACCATATTTTTCCATTAAAGTTTTAGGATCGACGATATTGCCTTTGGATTTAGACATTTTGGCGCCATCTTTTAATACCATGCCTTGAGTCAATAAACGAGTGAAAGGCTCGTCGGAGTGCAGCAAACCTATATCGCGCATGACTTTATGGAAAAAACGCGCATAGAGTAGATGCAAGATCGCATGTTCTATGCCGCCTACGTATTGATCTACAGGGGTCCAGTAATTGGCTCTGTCGTCTAACATCGCATCGTTTTGGTTATAACTCGCGTAACGGGCGTAGTACCAGGATGATTCCACAAAGGTATCGAAGGTATCCGTTTCACGAATTGCCGCCTCATGGCATTGAGGACACGTTGTATTTAAAAATTCTGGCAAATCCTTTAAAGGCGATTGCGGCTTGGTTAAAGTAATATTAGTCGGTAGGATAACCGGCAAATCTTTTTCAGCCACCGGTACGCTGCCGCAATGTGGGCAGTTGATCATCGGAATGGGTGTGCCCCAATAACGTTGTCTGGAAATACCCCAATCCCGTAGGCGATAATGAATTTTAGCGCGCACTTTGCCTGCAGCATTTAATTCTGTAAGCAATTGATTGATAGCTTGCTCTGAAGATAAGCCCGCACAAAAGGGTGGAGCAGTAACCGTGCCATAAGGGGTAAAAGCTTGTTTTTTAAAATCCCAATCGCTGCCATCTTTGGGTTGTATCACCGGATGAATGGGGAGATCGTATTTTTGGGCGAATTCAAAATCGCGTTGATCATGTGCCGGGACCGACATGACAGCACCACTACCGTATTCCATGATGACAAAATTAGCGAGCCAAATCGGTAAACGTTCACCACTGATGGGGTGTAATGCATACAGACCGCTGAAAATACCTTTCTTTTCTATAGTAGCTAATTGCGCTTCGGCAACTTGTAGGTGAGCACATTCTTTTTGAAAGGCTTGTATAGCCGCATTGTCCTTTGCTACTGCTGTCGCTAAAGGGTGAGCGGCGGCTATGGCTAGGTAGGTGACGCCAGCCAGCGTATCTAAACGAGTAGAGAATACCGTCAGCATTTCTGCGCTATTTTCTACTTTAAACTGAATTTCTGCACCTTCTGAGCGGCCTATCCAATGTTGTTGCATCGTGCGCACTTCTTGTGGCCAGCCGGATAATTTATCTAGGTCACACAATAATTCTTCGGCATAATCGGTGATTTTCAAAAACCACTGGGCAATTTCTTTACGTTCGATCAAGGCATCGGAACGCCAGCCACGGCCGTCGATCACTTGTTCATTGGCCAATACGGTTTGGTCCACGGGATCCCAATTGACCACGGATTTTTTCTTATAAACCAAGCCGCGTTTAAAGAGTTGGATGAACAACCATTGTTCCCAACGATAATATTCAGGGTCGCAGGTAGCGATTTCCCGATCCCAATCGTAAGCCATACCCAATTGTTCAAATTGTAGGCGCATGTGATCTATGTTTTGTTTAGTCCAAGTGGAGGCCGCTACTTGGTGTTTTAAGGCAGCATTCTCGGCGGGGAGACCAAAGGCATCCCAACCTATGGGCTGTAATACATTTTTTCCCAACATGCGCTGATAACGAGCAATGACATCGCCTAAGGTATAGTTGCGCACATGGCCCATATGCAATTGACCGCTGGGGTAAGGAAACATGGTCAAGCAATAGAATTTTTCCCGCTTGGGGTCTTCAGTCGTTTTAAAGCTCTGTTCTTTTTGCCAGTATTGTTGTACCTTAGACTCTATAGTACTGGCATCATAGCTGGGATGGCTCATGTGTAGGATTCCTGCTCATTGTGAGCGCCTAGAATAGCATATTTTGACCTAATAAGGAAAATCAACATGAACAAGCGTCTAAAAGATACCTATATACATCTTATTCAAAGATTACATCAGCTAAGCAATAAAGTGGAGTATGGTACCAAGCCGGCATTGGAGAAATTATGGGAAGCGAGTATGGAAGTCGATGTGTCCATACAGGATATGACGGCCCATGAAGTACAAAAAATAGCCCATTATTTGGCACGCGATCTGCGGGTATTAAGCCAGTATGGCGTCGCTGCCGAAGAAGGGATTAAGGACGCTGTTCAGCGAGACAGCGATTATGTTACGTATAAATTATGGAACTTATTGTCTAAAGTAGAAGATCCCACTACTGTAGAATGGTATAAACTGGGCCTAGACGCTAAGGATGACCCTATGATTTTTATGGCAGGGGATTTAACCGGTTTGGATGCATTGCAATGCGAGAAATGCAAAAAGGTAGTTCATTTTAGCGGTGTAAGCGAAATCCCAGTTTGTAGCTGTGGCCACCGTTCTTATGTGCAAGTTTCTTCATAACGTGAATTCTGTTTAAGATGCAAAATTCCGAGCCGCAACCGTCAGGGAGCGGAAAGCGAAAATATATGCTTCTGCGCGCGAAGAGTCTATACTCACAGCAATTGGTTTTTAAGGTAGGCGCCCAGCTCTCGAACACAAGGAGTGTAGTACTCTACATGACTTGTGTGAGATGAGCGCAGGCAACACCCCTTAAAAATCAAGTGCGAAGAGTATATTATTTCATCAAAGCTTGTAGCGATACAAAGCCCGTATTAAAGTTGTCGAATATAGAACTACTGAATGAGCCTATACGAGGGAACTCTAAGTTGAGAATAATAAAGATCATCAATGAAAGAATGATGGCATAGAGTAACATGTGAACGCTAGTTTCTTTGAAAGTACCACGCACGGTATAACCCGCTAATAAAGACCCTAATAAGACTATAGCCAGTAGCATTATATAGACAACCACTGGAGGATGTAGATATTTATACATAGTTTTCTTATTTTCAACGGTTATCATCTTGCTTATATCGAGCGGGAGTTGTGCGCAAGTTTGTGTAGCTCCAGGCTTATTGCACACGAGCATTGCCATATTCCACAATTTTCGTTGTATTTCCTGGTATTTTTGTCTTTGCTGACTCATAGCCGTCTGATCGGGATAAACGCGATACCATTCTAGTCGATCTGCAACATATTGTTTCAAATCTTGATGTGCCTCTGCTTGCATTTTTGGAGGAAGGACATCCAAAGTATAATAGGTCGCTAAGATGGAATTCACTTCATCGATAATTAATAACCGCCGTTCATCAAGTCTGTTATTGGCGCCCGAAAAAGCAAAGGCGATCAACAAGCCCATGATGGCGTAAATGGTTGTTTCTACTATGCGCATATCTGAGCGTGCGGCCTCAGAAACATACTGGTTTCTATGCCTGGACCAGAAATGTCCTGTAATTAAGCAAGCGCAAATGATGAGAAAAAATAAGCCCACAGAAGGGACCCAAAATAAAAGATGATTCATTAAAATCCTGTACTCCCTGTCCTTTTTTATTAAAGAAAGTCTAGACCAAAATCAATGGTTAAGCAACAACGCTATTTATTACATACCAGAGTGTTGTCATCCTCGACCGAAGGTCGGGGGTCCAGAAAAAACTTGATTTGAAACTGAATCCCCGACTGCGTCGAGGATGACAATAAGTGGGCCCTCGGGTTTCTTAGGTAAAAATAACAATACTTGGGCTTATAGCCTGAGGTTTATATATTGATTGGGAAAAGAGGGGATTTATGAGATATTCGAAAAGAGGAGGACCTACAGAGGCGCCGCAAGCAACGCCTCTATAAGCTTTTACTTTCTAGTAACGGTCGCGATCGCCATGACCACGGTCATCACGCTTAGGACCACCAAAGGAACGGCGTTCGCCGCCTTGGGTTTGTTCTTTTGCTAAATTCACACGAATTTGACGGCCAT
>JAJYCX010000045.1 GCA_021778015.1 Pseudomonadota bacterium | reverse complement strand
TATAGATCTTCTAGCAACATCAACAGAAAGAAAGGATTGCCTTCAGTCTTTTGCTCCATGAGATTACTTAAAAACTGCAGCTCGTTGGCAGGCAAATAAAGCATATTTTCTAATAACTGCTCCCGAGCTTCTTTATCAAGACCTTTTAACATTATCTTTTTTATAGACTTCTTCGATTCTATAGCGCTTAAAAATAACATAAGTGGATGTTCATCGCTCACTTCATTGCTACGATAACACATAATCACCAACAAATTTTTAATATCTTCACTTAACACCAGTTTTTTTAAAAAATCAAATAGCGAAAGGTTAGCCCATTGCATATCATCTAAAAGCAAGACTAAAGGATGATAACGCGCAATCAACTTGATAAAGCGCTGCACTGCTAATTCAAACCGGTTTTTGGTCGCGGCTATTCCTACTTCCGGTAAAGCTTCTTGCTCGCCTACAATGATTTTTAAGCGCGGCACAAAGTCAGTGATAACCGCTAAAACGCTGCCCATCTCGGTTAATACTCGCTCTTTAAATTCAGTGTACTCTTCCTCAGGTAAACTGAGCTGATAGCGCACTAGTTTATCTAAAGCTTGCCTTAAACCTTCATAGGTATCGCTTTGTTGGAATTTATCAAACTTACCGGATACTAAAAGGCCATTGCTTAAAGCAATCTTGGGGACTAACTCGTGTACTAGACAGGTTTTACCTATACCTGAATGACCCGATACTGTAATGAGAGCGCTTCGCCTATCTTCACACAGAGTATCAAAAGCATCAAATAATATTCTGGTTTCATTTTCACGGCCATAGAGTTTAGAGGGTAGCTGCAATCGTGTGGCAATATCGCTTAGACCTAGTGGAAATACTTCATAACCTTTCCCTTCTTGCCAGTCTTTAAAAGAATGCTCCAAATCCACCATTAAGCCTAAAGCATTTTTATAGCGATCTTCGCTCATTTTGGATAGAAGTTTCATCACTATAGCGCACAGACTTAGCGGTAAAGTACTGTCATATTCACGTAAATCCTTAGGCACGGTTGCCATGTGGCCAAATATAATGTCCATGGGTTTGGTACCGGTAAAAGGCACGTGGCCACTTAAATACTCGTAAAACAAAATGCCTAGAGAATACAAATCGGCGGACTGCATCAAAGGTCTATTCATACGCCCTGTTTGCTCTGGAGCAATGTATTCTAAGGTACCTTGTAATAAACGTGGTGGGTCATTAGGGACTATGGTGCGATTCATTTTGGTGGCAATAGAAAAATCGGCGATTTGTACTGCATTGTCTGTGGGTCGAAACCACACACTGCGTGAATTGATGTTTTTAAAAATAATCCCTGCATTGTGAATTTCAGCCAACATTTTCGCTAACTGAATCGCCAAAGGAAAAAATAGTGTTAAATTCAAGGATTTTCGAGTAACGGCTTGATTTAAAAATACAAAGCCTTCATCTTTTAAAATTAAATGCGTGGGATTATCTTTTTCTACCCAACCCACAACTTCAGGAAAATGACCGCCATGAGAGCCTAAACCCTGTAATAAGGCATATTCATACTGTAACTGAGCATGGTCACCCTGTTCTATTTCATTGGGGCGTAAGGTTTTTATTAGGTATTTCTCAGAACTACCGGCGGCTTTTACTCTATAAATCAGATATCTACCATTTACGCCTAAGGTTTCTATGATTTCATATGGCCCTATTGTTTGCATGGTTTCTTCCCAGTGTTTATTGTTACAGTATAGTTCAATTAATGGGCTTTTATACTTGACAGGCTGAATATGCAAGCGTAGATTAAAAGCTTGTTACTCCATAAGATTGCCTGCATATGAGCTATACTGTATTTTCTTTACTGCGCGTACGCCGCTTTTTGCCCTTATTTTTGACCCAATTTTTTGGGGCGTTGAATGATTCCCTCTTTAAAAATGCCGTATTCATTCTCATCACCTATAGCCTAGCCAGCGAAGCTAGTGCAGAGCAATGGGTTACTTTGGGAGGAGCCTTATTTATTTTACCTTCTTTTTTATTTTCAGCTACTGCCGGACATATAGCCGATCGCTTTGACAAATCTACCGTGGCGCGATACAGCAAATGTTTAGAATGCATCATAATGATATTAGCCGCTATAGGCTTCTGTTACCATAATTTTTATTTGTTACTGCTGGCTTTATTCTTAATTGGTGCACAAGCGGCTTTCTTTGGTCCAATGAAATACGCTATTTTGCCCGAACATTTATATAAAAATGAATTAATCCCAGGCACAGCCTTGATCGAAGCCAGTACTTTTTTAGCCATTCTGATCGGTACTCTATTAGGCGGATTATTCATTGGCATTCCTCATGGCGCAGAAGTGGTTTCATTATTAATACTATTGGTCGCTATTCTAGGCTTAGGCACTTCTTTTGCTATACCCAAAACCACTGTGCCGCAAGTCAGTACACCGTTATCGTGGAATGTAATCCAGGAAACAATAAAGGTAATTTGTTACGCGCTGCAACAGCCTCGCATTTATTTCACCATAATGGGTATTTCTTGGTTTTGGTTGGTCGGCGCAACATTTTTAATGCTGTTAGCATTGTTTACTAAAGAAATCTTACACGCAGATTCTACGGTGGTCACCCTATTTTTAAGCCTTTTCTCCGTAGGTATAGGCATAGGTTCTTATGTATGTACAAGCTTACAAAAGGGTCGTATTGATACGAACTCTGTACCCTGGGCAGTTATGGGTGTGACTGTTTTTATTGTCGATTTGTTTTTCGCCAGCTCCATGGGCACTGATAAAAGCGGGGCATTACTGCATTTTACTGCTTTCTTTCATACCTTTGCCCATTGGCGTATCAGTCTAGACTTTTTATGCATTGCCATTTGCAGCGGCATATACGTAGTACCTTTGTATACGTTGTTGCAAACACAATCTGAGCCCGCTCACCGCGCTCGCGTTATTGCCGCCAATAATATTTTTAACGCGCTCTTTATGGTGCTTTCTTCTGTAGCCAGCATGTTATTGTTGGGTTTAGGTTTATCTGTACTGCATTTGTTTTTATTACTGGGCATAGTCAATGCAATTGTTGCTCTTATTTTAAAATTCAAGCTATGATATATTTATCGCCAATGAAGATGTGCGCTTTGAATAAACGTATTGAACTTTAATCGAAGCTTTGTCATTCTCGACGAAGTCGGGAATCCAGTTTCAATTCAAGTTTTTCCTGGATCCCCGACTGCGGCCTCGCGGCCTGGTCGAGGATGACAACATTGTGGGATGGATATATATCGAGGTGAAAGCGCAAGCCTTTTACAAACCTACAGATCGTGGTTTGGAGATGAAGAGCGCTGAAAAAACGGCTTTTTTGAGAGAGTTAGACAAGATATATACTGATCATAAATGAAGATGCGGGATCTTGATGAATACTGTAGATTGAAGTTCGAAGCTTTGTCATTCTCGACGAAGTCGGGAATCCAGTTTCAATTCAAGTTTTTCCTGGATCCCCGACTGCGGCCTCGCGGCCTGGTCGAGGATGACGCTGCAAAGGAATAGCGAAAGCTTTACTTATGCCGCCATTTCACTCTCGCCACGCGTCTTTTGCCCACTTGATAGACATGAAAAGTATCGATGGGCACTAAATGTTTGCCATCTTCAATGCGTTCACCATCTACGCGCACACCACCTTGACGAATCAAACGCAAGGCCTCAGAAGTGCTGGGTACTAGATTGGCTTCTTTTAGCAAGTTGCAAATCATCATCGTTTCATCACTACTACTGATCTCTATATCTTCAATATCGCTAGGCAATTGGTGTTCGCGAAAACGCGCCACAAAAGCTTCATGCGCATTGTTAGCCGCTTCTGCGGAATGAAAACGTGCGACTATTTCTTTAGCGAAATCCACTTTAACATCACGCGGATTGCCGCCATCTTTCACAAATTTTTGCCATTGTTGAATTTCAGCCAACGATTTTAAACTTAATAACTCGATATAACGCCACATCAAATCATCGGAAATAGACATCAATTTGCCAAACATACTTTCTGCCGGTTCATCAATACCGATGTAATTATCATAGGATTTGGACATTTTCCTAACGCCATCTAAACCTTCTAGCAAGGGCATGGTCATCACCACTTGTGGTGCTTGCCCATACATGCGCTGCAATTCACGCCCCATCAGCAGATTAAATTTTTGATCACTCCCACCTAATTCTACATCCGCTTGCAAAGCTACCGAATCATAGCCCTGTACTACAGGATATAAAAGTTCGTGTAGTGCAATCGCATGACCATTTTGATAACGTTGACTAAAATCTTCTCGTTCCAATATGCGCGCTACCGTGACCTGCGAGGCTAATGCAATTAAATCGGCGGCTGATTGTTTGCCCATCCAGCGCGAATTGAATTCGACGATGGTTCTTTTTTTATCTAAAATTTTATAAATTTGTGCTTCATAGGTTTTTGCATTTTCTAAAACCTCCTCTCTAGACAAAGGCTTACGCGTTACATTCCGACCGCTCGGGTCACCTATGGTTGCAGTAAAATCGCCAATCAAGAAAATAACATCATGGCCTGCATCTTGGAAATGTTTCATTTTGTGAATAAGTACGGTATGTCCTAAATGTAAGTCCGGCGCAGTGGGATCAAATCCGGCTTTAATGCGCAATTTTTTGCCTTTTTTAAGACGTTCACGCAATTCGTCTTCAATTAAGATTTCATTGGCACCGCGTTTTAATTCGGCTAAAACTGTATCTATAGACACCAGCACCCCCTAATATTGACTATTTTCTGTTTAAATTATCGCTTTGAGCTAACATGATCGCAAAAAAACTGCTTTTTTTCAATCATTCGCGTTGATCTCGTTGTGATGATACGGTAATATACGCCAATGTAGATGCACACACAAAGCGTTATCTTCAGAATATTTATGGATCTGGGTAAGTTCTTTTGCGTGAAAACTTGTTTTCCCCAGGCACATAAACATCCTGACTGCGCTTAACGTGTACAGGGATGTGGCTATGTCGCCCTTAAGAAAGGCGCAAGTTACGATGCATCTAGTCTATCAAGGGTATAATAGGTAGGTGTGTGTGGAAAATATGATTTCTTCTTCTAAAAGACGCGGCGCTATGGCAGCCATACGCAAAGATGTTCGTAGCCGTTTTCGTGTAGGCTTATATCCGCTGCTGTTATTGTCTTTACTGGTGGCATCTGTTATTTTCTTTTGGCCACAAAACGATGTCCCTAACACTGCATACGATGACACTCGTTATGCGCAAAACGATTTTACGCCTCCACCCACCAATACCGTTGCAATCAATTCTATTGAGGAAGTAGCGCCTCCGGTACCACAAGCTTACGATAAAAATGTATTAATACGCCGCGGCGATACTTTAAGCGGCTTGTTGCTAGCACAAAATATACAAACCCAAGATATATCGGCACTGTTGTCTATACCTCTGGTAAAACGCACGCTTGCCCATATTAGCCCAGGACAAATCGTCAATATACATGTCAATGCCGAACAAGAATTAACTAATCTCACTTACAACCCATCGCCTACACAAACTTTATCCGTCACTAGATTAGACGATAACTTCGATGCCAAGCTCACTAAAAAAACACCTAAGGTCATGCCTACCATAGCAGCAGGCGTGATTGCTTCTACTTTTTATGAAGCAGGCGTAGAACAACACTTACCACAAAAAATCATACTGGATGCCACGCGTTTATTCGCCTCAAAAATTAATTTTAAGCGTGGATTAAAACCTGGGGATCATTTCAAAGTTATTTACGAATCCAGCTATGTGCAAAATAATTTGGTGTCTACCGGTAATATTTTAGCCA
>JAJYCX010000044.1 GCA_021778015.1 Pseudomonadota bacterium | reverse complement strand
TGCCAGCGTCAATATGGGCAATAATACCTATATTTCTAACCTGGTCTAAAGGGGTGGTTCTACTCACAACAATGATCCTCTATCTATAAAATTATTAATTCCAACGATAATGCGCAAAAGCTTGGTTAGCCTTAGCCATACGGTGCACATCTTCACGCTTCTTCACGGCTTCACCACGACCGGCTAAAGCATCGCCCATTTCAGCGGCTAATCGACGCATCATCCCTTTCTCAGAACGCTTACGAGCAGATTGGATCATCCAACGCATACCCAAAGCTAAGCGACGATGTGGAGCCACTTCAACAGGAATTTGGTAGGTTGCACCACCAACGCGGCGCGAACGCACTTCTACCGTAGGACATACTTGATCTAAAACACGACCAAATATCGCTACTGTTGCGCCACCTTCACCGCCTTCACTGCTCTCTGTCTCGGCACTTTTTTGCTTTTTAAATACTTCTTCTAAAGCACCATAAACAATGCGTTCTGCCAGTGATTTCTTACCACTTAACATAACTACATTAATAAAGCGTGCGATCAGTTCATCACCGAACTTGGGATCAGGCACTACGGGTCTTTTCTCTGCCGCTCTACGTCGCATAATATTATCTTCCTACCGTCATTAAACTATTCATCTCTATAAAACTACTTAAAAACTACTTAGCTTTAGGCCGTTTTTCACCGTACTTGGAACGGGATTGTTTACGCCCTTTTACGCCAGCTGTATCTAAACTACCGCGCACGATATGATAACGCACACCTGGTAAATCCTTTACTCGACCGCCGCGTATCAATACCACGGAGTGTTCTTGTAAATTGTGTCCTTCACCGCCAATATAGGCTGTGACTTCATAACCGCTGGTAAGCTTAACCCTGGCGACCTTACGCAAAGCCGAGTTTGGCTTTTTAGGGGTCGTCGTATACACGCGCGTACATACGCCACGTCGTTGCGGACATTGTTTCAACGCAGGATTTTTACTCTTAACCTTACGTTTGATACGCTTCGTGCTTGATGAGGCACGTACCAACTGACTAATTCTTGCCATATATTTAAAGCTCCACGCTTGTCTGTCACATTCTAATTCGGTTATTCGTCATCGTTTTGGTAACTATTTAATGATAAGCAGCGCATATTTTGCTCACTTAGCTTGGATTTTCATCCAACCCCGCCTCAAAATATGCTCTTTATATGCGCAGTTTGAATCCGGTACTAAACAGTTACTCATTTTGCCTTGCGTTTTTATTATGCTAAACAGGCTCAGACACAAAGCGCAAACATGCAAAATGAGGCCGGATTGTAGAAAGGTTTTGGCCTCGTGTCAAGTGTTCTCACAATAATTTCGCTTTTTTGTTGTTAAATTCGTATTTTAAGGCAAAAACAGCCTAATTATTTAACCACGGCCAGAAGAATGATGCTGATCAAAAGCAACGTCGGCACTTCGTTTATAATACGATAAAAGCGTTCGCTGTGCTGGTTCCTGTCCGCCGCAAAATCCCGTAATAACAAGGCCAAATAGGCATGATAAATCCACAAAACCAGCACCAAGGCCAATTTAATGTGTAACCACATAGCGTGGACATAGTAATGATGGCGTGCAAACATGAGGGTTAAACCAAAAAGCGTGGTTAAAATGGCTCCGGGCGTGGTAATGCACCAATATAGACGCCATTCCATTACTTTAAAGCGCTCTAGGCTGATTTTATCACTACTTGCTGCATGATAGACAAATAAGCGCGGCAGGTAAAATAGGCCTGCAAACCACGTTACCATAAAAATAACGTGAAAAGCCTTAACCCACAACAAAATTTTAATCAACAACATGGGGCTGTTTCCTCTTTTTGGCCAGTAGTGGCCGTATTAAGGCAATCACCACGGGTACTAAGGATATCATGATAATGCCCCCGACTATCCATGAAAAATGCGTTTTTATCCATGGCAAGTGCCCAAAGGCATAGCTTGTATACAAAATACTGCCTATCCAAATCGGTGCGGCTAAGCCTATGGAAAGCATAAACTTTTTAAAATCCATACGCCCTATGCCCGCCACAAAGGGCACAAAGGTTCTAACAATAGGCACAAACCGACTAATCACGATGGCACTCCAGCCATAACGCTCAAAAAAGTTGTGTGCATGGCGTACATGGGCTGGATTGAACCAGATTGTTTTGGGTTTATTAAAAACTTTGGGCCCGGCCCATACCCCCAGGGCATAATTGAGAGTAGATCCGGCCACAGCTGCTATCATCAACAGCACCGCCAATAAATGAACATTCAAAGCACTGCCAGCAACGATCGTACCAGTAGCAAATAAGAGCGAATCTCCGGGTAAAAAAGGGAGTCCCGCGGACTCTAAAAAGATAATGACAAATAACAAACCATAGAGCCATAGGCCATATTGCTGAAAAAAGGTTTGCAGATAAAGGTCTAGATGCAAAATAATGTGAATAAATTGAGCAATCATAATGAGCCTATTTTGTCTTTTGAAGAGCGAATCATACCGTATTGCGGTGCTTTGCGCTATCTGTCGTCCTTCAAGATATGAAACAGATTCTGGCCCAAAGTCATCGCTGCCGTTGTGTCAAACATGCCGTAAACCTATCCCTGGAGCTCGGTCGCTCACGGTTTGACACAACTCTGCAACAATGGCTTTACTGCTGAGTGACGATTGTGTTAGAGTTTTTTTTAAGCAGACACCAGAATAGGTGCTGGCCGATTGCTGCATAGGTCATACATAAAAGGGAGATACCATGAAACTAACGCTACAATGTTCGCTATATTTAGTATTTATAATAGCGCTTTTTACCGGAATAAATGTGCTCATTGGCGGCGCTTCAAACATCCCTGGAGCTACAACTATAGCCAGCGCAGCAATAGATAGTGAACTACGCTGCCTCTCAATCTTTTGGATTGCGTATGGTGTCTTTTGTTTTTGGGTCGCGAGAGATATTGATGGCCGTTCTCACTTTATTCCGATCATTGCATTGGTAATGCTACTCAGTGGACTAGCCAGATTATTATCTCTCATATTAGTTGGACTGCCGGGCATTGCTCTAATATTTGCAATGATTATAGAATTTATATTATTTGTTTTACTTTACTCTAGCTATAAGGCGTGGAAAAAAACCAGAAGTTAACAAATCGCGAATGAAGATAGATATTCCGCAGTTTTTAGCTTTAGACGTTCATTGTTGAGAAATGGTGAACGGAAATTATTGATTGAATTAAGTTTCTTCTAGGTGAAAAAAATGTTTACTGTTGGTCTTTCTAAATCGGATAAAAAATACTTGGAATTTGCTCCTTTTTCAGACTCAGAGAAATTTTCATGCGGACTCAAGTATAGCATGGCTCAAGAATTTTACAGATCTTTTAAACACATCTTTGGAAATGGTTCCAAGCCCGTCAACTTAGGATCTCAAACAGTTGATATTTGAAATCTTTCTGAACTTACGCCATGTCTTGTTATGTATCATTTTTCTGTAGAGTTAATGTTAAAAGCACTTATTCATATATATTCTCCAGAAACTGCTGTCCCTAAGGGTCGTAAGGGCCACAATCTTACTAACCTTTTAAAGATTTTAAAAACCAACCATCCACAGTACTTCTCAAAACTCTTAACAGAAGACCAATAATCGATAATTGATAAACTAGGGGAAGCGTGCATTAAAATGCGCTATGGAGAAGGAACTATATACCTCTCGCCCAATAAATATGATGATGTAGGAGATAAAAAGCCCTTGGAGGAATTTTCTAAGCTATTAGATCAAATTTTTCATACGTTGGATAACGCCTTCAATACACATGATGTTAACTCGATATTAGGTTAAATATTACAAGGCGATTACTTAAAATAGTGCACAATAGCCTCGCGCCATGGCCAGACCACAATATCACCATAGCGCTTTTTATTTTTATCGTTAGAAATACAAATAGCCTCACTATTGGGAATCTCATCTTTTAGACTCATCAATGCCTTTAATTGCTCTGACTGCACATCGTTACTGCTTTTAATTTCTATCAGCAGCGTTTCTTGTGCAGGGCGTTGTACGATGAGATCTATTTCTTTGTCATTCTTGGTACATAAATGCGTTAACCTATATTCATCATGATAATAGTTGATATATTTTTTTATTTCGCAAATAATGAACTGCTCGAACAGTTCGCCATAGTAAGCTGTTTTTTCACGCACCGGCACTGATAACATACGTGCCAACGCCCGCGATACACCCGTATCAAATAAATAAAATTTAGGTGCCTTACTGATTTGCTTGCGAAACGAGCCATCGTACGCGGGCAGAAAGAAACCCAGCAATGTATCTTCCAAAATAGAATAATAGTTTTCCACAGTTTTATGATCGATCCCTACATCTCTTGCTATTTTGCTAAAATTAATAACTTTACCGTTACATTGTGCCACTACTTCTAAGAAGTATCTAAACGGACTTAATTCGCGAATAAACTGCTCTGCCCAAACTTCTTCTTTTAAATAAGTATGTGCATAAGCTTTGAGATAATGTGCTCTTTGCTGATCGGTACTAAATTGGTAAATACTAGGCAACATTCCCCAAGTCAGAGCAATTTGCAGATCAAAGGAATCTTGCAGTTCTTCAAATGTAAACGCCGCAAGATTAAAAATAAAAGCCCTGCCCGCTAATAGATTGGAGGCTCCTTTTTTTAGTTTCCTAGCACTAGACCCCGATAAAATAAATATTTTGTTTGTACTTTCAATAAGCTGATGAACAATATCTAAAAGTTTGGGTACTTTTTGTATTTCATCAATGACAACGTAAGGCAATTGACTTGGCATGGCAGCAACTTCAGCCAATAATGTATCTGCATTGCGTAAATAACGCTCTTCTTCAGCCGCCAACAAAAGATTAATCCATAAGCCGGAACGCGATGCAAATTGTTTTTTTAGTAGGGTGCTTTTCCCCACACCTCTAGGTCCAAGCAAAATGGCGCTGTACCCTTCTGGCAGCTGTAGAATTCTATTAAAATCAATAAGTTGCATATAAGTCCGATGTCTATTTTATGGATGCCACTCCCAATTTAGCGTCTAAATTGGGAATGACATCCAGTATATAGCCATTTTTAACATTTGTCAAAGAGCTATAGTTGACTAGAATTCTCAACTAACTCTTTATACAATGAAATCGTTATTTCTCTTTTGGAACATCGCCATGATCATTGACCACATTGGATTACTTGTTAGCCATGATGAAAACAGCAAACAATTTTATCTACACGTCTTAAAACCTCTGGGTATAGTCTTGCTAATGGACGTAGATGGATATGCTGGATTTGGTAGAAAAGATCCGGCTGATCTCATTCCTTCTTTCTGGATCCATCAGGGAGAGCCGCTCACAAAGCACTCGCATATCGCTTTTACAGCTCATAGCCGTGATCAAGTTGATCAATTCTATAAAGAAGCTATTTTAATGGGCGCTAAAGATAATGGTAAACCCGGTCTGCGGCCAGATTATCATGCCAATTATTATGGCGCGTTTGTGCTCGATCTAGACGGCAATAATATTGAGGCAGTTTGCCACACAAATTCATAAGCTATTTAGGGTTTGGTCCATATTCATTGGGACCTAGGTCACTATCCAGCGCTGCGAAAATCAATAAAACTATAGTCCCAATAATAGGTATTAGAGCTAATAACAACCACCAAGCGCTACGACCAGTATCATGTAAACGACGTACCAAGACCGCCAACGATGGGATGAACACCGCTAGTGAATAAATGCTGGAGAATAGGCCCATTTCATATCTTTGACTGAATAGCAAAGTCCCATTATCTATACTTGTCAATATCGTAATAATGATTAGATTGAAAAGAAAAAAATACCAATATTCCTTACGGCGTGCCCTACCAGAAAACACCGCATAATTTTTTAGAACTTTTAAATACCAATTCATTTGTATACTCCATTTCCTTGTTAAGATCTATTATCTTAATAACCATACTATTAATAGTAGCAAAGAAATATAAAAACGCGAATTCTGTTTAAGATGCAAAATTCCGAGCCGCGACCGAAAGGGCGCGGTTTTTTTTTGAAAGAGCCGCTCCCTCACGGTCGCGGCTCGGAGAATGTATTGAGTATTCTAAAGCCACT
>JAJYCX010000025.1 GCA_021778015.1 Pseudomonadota bacterium | reverse complement strand
TTAATCGTTCTTTTAGGTCAAGTCATCATGCAGATGCAAAAGGATGATCTGTCAAAAATTTCTCCGGATGAATTGTTGCACATGTATCTTATTCTTCATTATTTCAAGATGTATCGCATAAATGAAAAGGAAACGATTGTAAGTGAGCAAATAAATAGGATACGCGCTGCTATTGGCGTAGATTTTGATAGGTTAATGTTAAAAGGGAGAAAGGCTTCAGCAGAAAGACTAGGCAGGAAAGTTGAAGAGCTATTTCCAGAAGCTAGGCTAACTGTAGAGGCTACTGCTAATAGTGCCGAATTATCTAATAACGATGAGAACAGTGATGGTACGCTAACTGCGTTGAATATTCTTGATCAGGAACTGACACGAGGTATAGGCGGGCTAGCTTTACAGAATATGGACAAAATTACTAAAGCTAAAGAAGAAGTAAGCGCTTTTGAATTAAGATTTAGAGAGGATGCTATTTTTCTTGCAAATAAATTAATCAATTTTTGCAATGAAGCTGTAACACTCAAAGATAAAGAGTATTTGATGTATCTACTGCTAGAAGACAAAAATTCAGCACCAATATTGAATCTTGTTTTACACAGTGCAAGTAATAAGCCTTTATTACATAGAATTATAGCAAAATTATCTTATGAATTGAATGCTGAGATAAGTGGTGATGGGCGACAGAGAGTGATTCTCAATTTGGCCCCGACCACAGATGGTCGTCCAAGAAATGCAAATTATTTGATTTCCTCTCTGGGGGAGGTCATCTTGCAGATACCCGAGAGCGATCTATCAATAATCCCTAAAAATGAATTGTTGCGTATGCACGCTATGCTTCATCTTTTTAAGTTATTGCATCCAAATGCAGAAAGCGATGTAGATAAGAAGAAAAAACAGATACATTCTGCTCTTGGCCAAGAATTTGACGCATTAATATTAGCAGACAGAGAGAAAATAGAAAGAAAAATAGGCGCAAAACTTGACGGATCATATTCAGAAAAAACAGCAAAAAAATCTGTGGCGGAAGAGAATCCTTCGGCAACGGGTTATGGGTTTATAACACTATTGCAAATTTTTATGGCTGCAGCATTTATTTGGCTAGCTATAAGAATAAAAAATGGTGCTTTTACAATGCAGGGTTGTTATTATGCCGCCCAACGGTTAATTCAAGATTTAAAATTGGCTCAATTTGATTTTGACAAAAACAATGATTGTATAGTAACAAATTATCAGTTGCTTGCGTTCCTGGGATCTAGCGATAGGATAAATCTATTAAAAGAATTGTTATCTACAGACAAGGTTTCTGTAGATGTGCGGAGGTTGGCTGATGATAGATTTAAGATCATTATTCCATACATGAATAGGCATGACAGGGCTGCTTACAATCGCCATTTAGAGAGTTTAGCCGAAAAAGCAGACTTTTCTAATCTTGAAGAAAAGTCCCCATCATTAAAAAAACATTTAAAAAGAAGAATGATGCCCGTGTTGAATCGTTATTTACCGACTCTTTCTAAATCCATCTTTAAAATCGATATAATAAAAGATCAGGGTGTTGTGCTAACTTTCAATATTCTAAATAAACTTCATATTCCTGAAGATGTTTTGAATGTTTTTAACCAAAAATTCGTGCGCCCATGGACTGTTGTATTCCCATTTGATGCCTTGGATAAGGATGGATATATTAAACCTGATTTTGAAAAGACGCTAAAAGAGATGAATGAGGATTTATTATTATGGTTAGAAACGGTTAATAAGGCATTATCGTCAAAGTTAGATGCGCCTCAAGATCAAGGAAGCCAAAATAGCACTCATGTTTCTAATGCTGGCAAATCATTGCGAGCTGCTGTTTCAGTTGCCCCCGAACCAATTTCTTACAATGACAACACAAAGCCAATAGAAAAAACAGTCGGTTCTAGTAAAACATTAGAAGGGATTTCAAAAGATTTAGAGAGGTTATTTGAAGAATTGATTCTTTCTTCTGACTCTGGGTCTTTAACACTGCAAAAAGACGAGTCAAGAAAGCAAATAATTCTAGAATTAGATGGAGATAAATATTACATCAATAGACCAATCGGCGAGAGGCCATTTTATCTGTCTAATATTGCTTTAAGGAATCTGATGCAAACCTTTTTTATAAATATCAAGGTGCCAGAGGAAGGCATTAGAATTCAAAACAGCAGAAAAAGGAAGTACCTTTGTAAAATAACATTAATAAATCCAACAGGTTTGATGTTGGATAATGCTCGCCTTATAAATCAACGGCAAGCATCCTTGTTTAAGCGGTTGTCACAACTTGCAAATGTATATCATCCTATGGAAATTAAATTGGATTATAGCGAAGAACATTATAATGTTGTTTTTAAACTCAACGAGGATAATTTATTTGAAATAGAACCGTATGGTTTGAGCGGCAGTAGCTTTTTGCGTTGTGTAAAACAAAGCCTAATGGCTGCCAAAATGACAGTAAATGATATAGGGGAAGGTAATCAATTTAGCGTTCCACTTCAAGATATAACGCAATACAAAGATGAATTGCATAATAAAGAACAGTTCCTGGCTCTAAAGAACGAAGGATTCGAAGCGGATGAGAAAAAAGAGCTGCAAGAAGGGAAGGAGGAAGAAAAGGAGAGTGAAGCAGATAAAATTGTAGAAGAAAAGGGGACTTCTGGAAAAGGAAAGCATAGAAAGCCAAAGGCGAATATTCCACATCAAAAAAGCACAGGCCGTTTTTTTAATAAAAAAATACAAAACATAGGCTCTAGTTCAAGCGCATTTCTTCCAAAATTTGATGAAAGAAATGAAACAACTGAAATTCGTCGTCTTGTTAAGGTAATTAATTTTCGGCTATTATCTCTTGAGGCGGTAAAAAATGAGGATAATCTGCTTGAACTGTACCTTGCTCTTGCTAACTTATTGGAGAGATTAACAAAATGTGTTAAACAGTTTGAGAGAGTCGGTGTTATTGTGCCAATATGGTTTCGCAATATTCACGAACCTCAAAGTTTAATGCGATTGCGAGCTATTGTTATAAAAAATCTTAATTATCCAAATCACTATGATTTTGTTAGGTTAGTGGCGGGGAATTTTTGTAAAGCTATCATCTTATCTGAGGCGGAAGAAGGTTTTTCTATTCCATATCCCATTAATATAGATAAAATTACAAGTGATTGTTTGTTCAAAGCAGAACTTTCAGTCTGTCTTGAAAAAGGCGAAGATTTTAATGAGCTAGAACGAAATATTGATTATGACGAAATTATAGCCCTCATAGAAAAGTTAAAATCCTGCTATAAACAAGATGCAGATGAAAAACTTTTGAGTAAATGGGTGCAGTGTCATATATTATTGGTTAGAGCACTGATTCTACGAATGAGTGAATTATTTACAATAAAAAATACGCAATCGCCATATGAAACCGAGTCAAAACTGGGGTCGGCATTATATAATGTGTTACAAAATGCACGCGCTATGCGAAACGATATAGCACATCCATCTGGGCAGCAGGGGGCACCCGCCGTGCTAGAAGAGGCTGCCTTTATTATAGAACTCAGTAAGCTAGAGAAACCGCAATCTAGTTCTAGTGGTCCGAGTCGTTCCCGCAGAGGCTAGCCGGACTGCTAGCGCTATTCGAACGGCTGGTGACTGCATTAAATTATTCAGTATTGTTTCTAGTTTAGCTGGAATGAATAGCTATTAAAAGAACTATTATTCCTTTGGTTGACAATAAACTCCGCCACTCAAGGGTTTTGTCACACCTGTCGTGCCTGGAAAACTAAAGGGTAGTTGCTGTAAATGGCGTACGGCTAGGTAAGCGAAGATCTGTGCTTCTAGGGCATCAGCATTCCAGCCTATGTCATCTGCAGTTTTAACCACAGCTTGTGGGAAATATTGCGCTAAGCGCGTTTTAAATTCTTGCAGTATGACGGGATTATGCCAACCACCGCCTGCGACTATCCATCGTTCCGGTAAAAGGGTGTTTGTGTGCATTAAACTTTTAATAATGCTACCGGCAGTAAATGCTTCTAAGGTACGGCATGCATCTTCTAGAGATAAATTCTCCAAAGCAGCTGGCCATTTAAAATCGCCTATGTCTAATGATTTGGGCCCGGCTTGAGTAAAAAAATCGGCTTTATCGCCTTGCATGCTGTGCGTGTACAATTGTTGCAATACCGTATCATTGACTGTACCTGCTAAACCATAGTGGCCATCTTGATCTCTATTTTCCTTGCCATGCGTTTTTTGACGTACTAAAGCATCGATCAAGCCATTACCTGGTCCAGTATCTAAAGCGATTAATTGTGTAGCATCGTCGTTGCTAATGAGCGTGGCATTGGCAATGCCGCCGCAATTTAAGATGACACAAGGGATTAAATCATCGCGTTTGGCCAGGGCCCAGTGATAAATAGGGGCGAAGGGCGCACCTTGTCCGCCCGCAGCAATATCGTTAGCGCGAAATTGATAGACTACAGGGATATTGAGCGCATTCGCCATTACCTGACCATCACCTATAATGATAGAGCAGTGTCGCTGTGGTTGATGATATAAGGTTTGGCCGTGATAACCGATGACAGTAATATCGCTAGATTTAAGATGCTGTTGCTGCAATAGTTGTTGCACCGCGCTTATATGCAATTGTGTAGATTCGGCAATAACGGATTCTAAAGATAAGTGGGTGTAGTAGTCACTCATTGGTTGTTGCAAAGTATTTAGATATTCTGTGGCATTCGCCTTAAAATGAAGTGCTGCTTGTTGCAAGTCTCCTTTGTGTTTACGCACACTGTATTCGGCGGCTTTAAGAGCGATTTGAAAATCAGCTTTGTAAGGATAGTGCAAATGGCCTTTCTCGACGATATGATGCTGACCATCAGTTTCCAACAAGGCTAGATCTATACCATCCATAGACGTACCGCTCATTAATCCTATGCTTAATGCCATATAATTCCTCTTAAAAATAATTACTCAGTTCTATGCTCCCTCATTGCGAGCTTACGAGCGCTAGCGAGTAAGCGCGGCAATCCAGGAGTGAAAATCTCAGATTTTTAAACAACCCGTTTTTTGATTAGCCTTCCTATTATAACAATAACTCTTTTCATCTTTAAACATTTTCCTGGATTGCTTCGCCTTGCTCGCTGCGCTCACTGGCTCGCAATGACGAGCTATGTTATTAGATTCATTTAATGAGGAAAGAATAATTAACTCTCTTCAAAAATAACTTTTTTTCTAGCCGACAAATGCCGTTCGCGCAATTCTACATCGATATAGCGATCGGTGATAGCGCCTGAACTATGGCCTGCATCGTCGCGCACATGTTCGCGCGGCCGTATTTTGACATCGTCGGAAATACCGGTATGCCGCAACCAGTGCACTGTAGCTTCGTTTAACAATTCGGCTTCTTCTTCAAAGCCATCTTGTTGCAATTGCGTGATAGCACTGTCAAAAGAAAATTGCACGATTTTACGTATATAATTGGTGCTGGTGATGGGGCCCTGTCCCTTGGTGCGCGGTAATAAAGGCGTATAATCGGCCGCGGAGGGTAGTGTAGATAAACCTAAATGTTTGCGCCAGCGCTTTAAAGCCTCTAACATCGCCTCACTGACAGCAATTTGTCGCTCTTTGTTGCCTTTGCCTACGGTGGTAAACCACCAATTGCCATCGCCATCGCGAGCAAAATCGTTCATTTTCGGCATCCAACGTTTACTGGCAGCAAGCTCCGAGATACGTAAATACATAGAATATAAGGCCGACATAATGAATAAAGTGCGTTCGTGCAGTTCGCCAGTACTATCGGCTAATTTACGCGCTGTTTCGATGACATATTGCCATTGTAACTCCGACAAACGACGGATTTTAGCCGCGCTTTGAAAGGAGCGTATCAATTGATTTTTTTGGCGTATGAGAGCAACGGGATTGATATCGGCATAGTTTTCTTGAACCAAATAACTATAAAAACTACTTAGTATAGCCAGTAATTCACGTAAGGAGCCAGAGGCCAATTTAAATTGCTTGATGTCCAGTTCAGCACCCTTACGTCTAGCCGCTTTAGACACGGTAACGACAAAAGGACGCCATTCCGGGTTGGGAATACGCGCACCTTCTTGCTCTATAAAACGGGCAGGTTTGCTATAACCTATCCAATGCTGGGGCGGCTTTTGGCAAAAAGCAACGTATTCCAGCAACTCTTCGCGACGTAATTCTTTGAGAGATTTTTTACAGTAGAGTGCTGACCAATGCAGTAAACGCTCAATTTCACGGCGATAGGAATTAAACGTGCCTAAACTGCCTTTGTAGGCCATCAAAAAAGCAGCGGCTTTTTGGATATCTTCTGAACAATAAGAAGCGCTTAGGGTATTAACATGCTGTTGTTGAGCCAGACGATCGATGGAATCGAATAAGGGCAGCGGTGTGGTGACAGCATTGACCATGTTGAATTTTACCTTGTTGACTGGTGACTATAACTTTGTTCTAATCTAAAGATATCATAGTTAAGGTGAGACGTCATCATGGAAAATAGCTTAAAAAATATACTCGTTGGTTATCATAACTTCCGAGAAAAATACGCTAAAGGCGATTTGTCAGTCATGCGCTATTTGTCGCGTTATGGTCAAAATCCGCAAATCATGATAGTTGCTTGTTGCGATTCCAGAGTCGATCCGGCATTGATTTTACAATGCGATCCCGGCGATTTATTTGTAGTGCGTAATGTGGCCAATATTGTGCCTCCCTATGAACGCGATGAAGCGCATCACGGTACCAGCGCTGCATTGGAATTTGGCATCTGTTTTTTAAAAGTGAAACATCTCATTTTACTAGGCCATAGTCAGTGCGGTGGTATGCAAGCTTTGATGGATAACCACAGTGTGGGGAAAAATGATTTCATTTCAAACTGGGTTAATCTAATACATTCTGGCGATGCTGAGCATTGCAGTGTCGATGACTGTGCTAAACAAGCATTACAACAGTCTTATAACAATTGTTTAACCTTTCCGTGGATAAAAGAAAAAATTGAAAAACAAGAATTGGCCCTGCATTTATGGTTTTTTGATATAGAAAGCGGACAAATTTGTAGGTATTCCGAAGCCGATAAGAACTATACGGCATTGCCGAGTTAATGGTTCGGACATCGAGGGTTCAGTATTATGACTCACCGTGCCTCCGTGCATAACTCTATTGCGCTTACCGGTTATTTACACTTTGTACGGACGTAATGCGCTTCATTGGTTCCTTCCTCTAGTTGAAATATCGGGCGTTTACTTGTATGTGCTTTTATTCGAAATAGTACCATTTTAGATTCTCGTTCAAAATGCACCTTAATTCCTAACTTTTCGCGAGTGTTATTTGAAAAAAACTCACCTCTGCGGAGTTGAGTTAATATTTTCTTTTCTATTGTACCGTCCTTAATATCTTTTGACATTTGCTCTAATTCATCTTTCTTAAAAAGAACATATTGAGATTTACCCAAAAAAGATGCTTCTCGCTTAATGCCTTCTATTTCAGCTTGATCTTGGTTCTGATCAAGATCAATTTCCGTGTTAGGAGAGGATTCTTTCCACTTTTCTCTGAAAGCCTTGCGTCGAGATTTGTCTGTTTGTTCAATTTCTTCAGGAGATGGATGTATAGGATGAGTTGATGAGGTTGTAAGGCCCAATATATCGATAGGTTCTTTTTTTATAGAATCGTTTATTTCAGGCGGTAATTCATAGGCTGAAAAGTCTATCTTCTTTAAGTAAGTAACATCATTGCAAATAAGCAATAATCTGTCATTGTGATCTTCTTCAAGATAGACGGTTGAGATATCCTTGTCTGTTAAGGCTAAAGTTATTTTTATGCTTTCTTTAGCCAACTCGCGATCAGCATCATGTGTTAATTTACAACAAAAAACAAGTTGTATACCAGCATCGCTCTTACTGTCTTGTTCATACCAATCGAACCAATTATAACCTGTTTTTTTGGTTAAATTCGTTAATAACAAACTAAACCCTTTTTCATAGTTATATTCAGTCCGTTGATATTCACTAATTTTTGCACGTTGCTCTATACGGTGAGCTAAAACAGACCTTATTTTCTGAATATTTAGGCCGCTAAGGTCTTGTTTACCTGGGATAACAATGTCTAAACCAAGGTAAGCTTTTCTTTCATGCCTTACCATATACGTAGTGAAACCTAAACTTTTTAGTAAGTAATTTGTTTCCGATATGACGTCTTTTATAGAAACTTTTGTGGGAATAAATTTTTTGAATGATATATGAACTGTATAAAATACAAGGTGTTTATATCCTACTAAATTGGTGTTTTGCACAATAGAAACCATATCTTCTTCAAATGCTTTCTTAAGAGTTTCTAATGCTTCATTAGGTTGTATTGTATATGTAAAATTTTCAGCAAGTAGCTCATTTAAGAAAGGAATAATTTCGCTATATTGTTGCGCTATTGCTCCATTCTTGATAAAAGCTGAAGGTTTTTGCCCGGATAAGTATAGTTTAATCAACGAATAAGGGGTGATGATGGGCGTCAATAATTTCGCGGTAAACCAAGCAAATATAGGTACAAATATTGATGATAGTATGATATTCCCTAAATTAGGTTGAGTTTCATACACTAGAATACGTATCAGAAATGCCATAATCATATCGCGAGTGCTGAAAAGATCAGGCCCGCTGCGCTGGTGGGAAGAGGACGGAGAACTAATAGTTTGCTCGAACGTGGTAAGTTTTTTGTGACATTCTTTGTAATACTTTTCCGCTGATTCTAAACTATGTTTTTGGTCACCGGAAAGCTCAAATTCCAATAAATATTGATCGATAATTTTGGCTAAATTGTCGGAGTCAATTTTCTTTATGTCATAGGTTGAACTTATTTGTGGCATGGAATATCTTTGATATAGGATATGCGCTATCGTCAAAATAAATTGAGTTCCCAACGAAGGATTATCATTTGTATTGTCGCTTCGTATATAATTTTGTATCTGCTGGGGAGCAATATTCGCCATTAAACCACCTAAGAGTAGTTCAGCAAAACAAATCGAATAAAGTAGGGAAAAACCACTTTGAAGAGTTTCTATTCCCTGACGCTCTTGTTCAACAAAGCTGGCTCTGAGATAGTATTCCGCAAATTGCAATGCATCTTGAAGAACTTTGCCCTCAGTGTCTTGAGGACGTTCTTTTCGTTTGTGATGCCCAGAAATATGGCTGAACGACTTTTTATTTTTTTTCCCCATGGGCTACACCTTCGAATATAATATTAGACATTAATTGTACTATCGCTTGATGTTCGTGTCAAATCCGCGGACTGATAAGGTAAAATTAAAAATTAGGGTCTGTTGACATTTGAATTGTAAGCGCTTGATTTATTCGCTGCAAAGTTTTAACGTCAACTGCGCCAAGCGTTTGCCACTAAATCTACACAAGGTTTTCTCATGTTCGCTGATCGGATTTTCACTCTTAGCGCCCGCATAATGGCTAACGCCATAAGGCGTGCCGCCGGTTTTGGTTTCAGTTAAAGCGGCTTCGGTATAGGGTATACCTGCAATCACCATGCCATGATGCAATAAGGGTAGCATCATCGATAAAAGAGTTGTTTCTTGGCCGCCGTGCAAACTGCTGGTTGAAGTAAAAACGATAGCAGGTTTGCCCACTAAGGCGCCTTCCATCCACAAACCGCTAGTACTGTCTAAAAAGTGTTTTAAAGGGGCCGCCATATTACCAAAACGAGTGGGGCTGCCTAGAGCCAGGCCATCACAGCGTCGTAGATCCTCTAAAGTCACGAAGGGTGCGCCTTCTTCTGGAATAGAGGGTTCTATTTGCGTGGTAGTGACATCGACTTTAGGAACCGTTCGAATGGTCGCTTCAACACCATCTATTTCACTGATGCCGCGCGCAATGAGCTGAGCTAAGGTTTTAGTAGCGCCAAAGCGGCTATAATATAAAACAAGAATTGATTTCATGGTATGATCCTTCTGAACTGACAATGATTACAGTATATAGTACCTTTTGGAAAAATACATGAGCAAAGAGATTATAATTAACTTAAAGTTACAAACTTTAGAGTTGCACGAAGGCAAAGATTGTTTAGCACGGTACATTATTTCCAGTGGTAAAAATGGCATAGGGCAGCAGATGGGTAGTGAGCAAACACCCTTAGGCCGTCACATGATTTATCGCAAAATTGGCGCCGATGCGCCCATTAACACCGTTTTTGTATACAGATGCGCTACGGGAGAAATCTATACACCGCAATTAGAAGCAGCGGAACCTGGGCGAGATTGGATATTAACGCGTATCCTATGGCTGATGGGATTAGAGCCCGGCTACAATCGTTTTGGGCAGCGCGATACGCGCAACCGACATATTTACATACACGGCACGCCAGATAGCACAATTATTGGACAGCCCGGCTCTAGGGGCTGTATCCGCATGCGTAATTTAGATATAATCGATCTCTTTGATATGGTCGAAGAAGGGTGTTTGGTGACCCTGATAAGCTAAAACAATTTAAGGTACTAAATGAGTAAAACAAACGCAATACTGTATAAAATTACTTTTATACAAAATGACAACGTAGTTGAAATGTATGCCAAAAATGTAGCTGAATCAGATATGTTTGGCTTTATTATTGTAGAAAACCTAGTATTTGGTGAAACCACCAGCATTGTGGTCGATCCCAGCGAAGAACGTTTAAAGGAACAATTCAAGGGTGTCAAAAGAACCTATATCCCTATGCATACCGTGTTGCGTATCGATGAAGTTGAAAAAGCCGCCAGCGGTAAAATCACTGCACGCGTGCAACCTGCAAGCAAAATTACACCATTATCCAGCAGCATCTATATAGACCCCGGGAAGGATAAAAAATAATGCTAGGACCGTTAATTGTAGGTATCAAAGGACAAACGCTAACCTACGAAGACAAAATACTATTGCAACAGCCGCTCATTGGCGGCGTTATCTTGTTTGCACGCAACTATAACGATGTGGCGCAACTGCGCGCTTTGGTTGCCGAAATTAAAGCTTTACGTTCACCCGAGTTGTGGGTGTCGGTAGATCATGAAGGTGGGCGCGTGCAACGCTTTATCAACGGATTTACCCGTCTGCCTAATTTAGGGCAATTGGGTGCTCTTTATGAAAGTGATTCTGCAGCAGCCCTGCAACAAACGAATGAATGGGGTTTTTGCATGGCACAAGAATTATTGGCCGTAGGTGTAGATATGAGTTTTGCACCGGTTATCGATTTAAATAAAAATAAATTAAGCTTGATTGGCGATAGAAGCTTTAATCGAAATGTGGATATCGTGACGGTTATGGCCAAAGCCTGGTGTGAGGGTGTGCATAGAGCCGGTATGAAAACCTGCGGCAAGCATTTTCCGGGCCATGGCGATGTGACCGTAGACTCGCACGATGGCTTGCCAGTGGATGATCGCAGTTATGCCCAGGTGGCGGCAGATGATTTAATCCCCTTTATGCGATTGATAAAAGAAAATGCGCTAGATGCTATAATGCCAGCACACATCGTTTTTCCACAAGTAGATGATAAACCCGCTGGCTTTTCCTCCATTTGGATGCAAGATATTTTGCGCCAGCAATGTCAATTTAAAGGAGTTATTATTAGCGATGACTTGGGCATGGGAGGAGCAGTAGGGATGGGCACTTATTCACAACGCTTACAGAGGGCATTGAACGCGGGTTGTGATTTGGTGTTATTATGTAATGATCATCCAGGTATTCAAGAATGTGTAGAAGCAGTTACAGTAGATGCTACGTTTGATCGTAGCGAAAGTATTATAAAATTGCGCTCAAACCAATATGACAAAGCTTTAGTTAAAAATTAATGTATGGGTTCAAGTTCGCAGCTTCGAGTACGACAGATATATTAGGAATAAAAATAGGATGAATACTATGTTACCAGAAAATATCAAAGCAGTTTATCAACGCGCCACTTGCTTATATCGGCGAGAAGAAGTTGAATTAGCTATAGATAGCATGGCCACTGATATTCATCAAGCCATAGCCAATGACAATCCAGTTTTATTGTGCGTTATGATTGGCGGTTTAGTGCCTATGGGTAGTTTATTATTGCGCTTAGATTTTCCTTTAGAGTTGCATTATGTACATGCCTCACGTTATTGTGGTGAAATTAAGGGTGGCAATTTACAATGGAAGGCGAGTCCTAGTTTTGAAATTAAAGACAGAACGGTTCTCATCGTCGATGACATCTTGGATAGCGGCTTAACCTTAGCGGCTATCGTTGATTATTGCAAAGAACAAGGCGCAACCAAAGTATTAACGGCCGTATTGGTCGATAAAGAACATGTGCGTGAGCCTGGCGGTTTAGAAAGAGCTGACTTCTATGGTTTGCAAGTAGAAGATCGCTATATATTCGGCTACGGCATGGATTATAAAGAATACCTACGCAACGCACCGGGTATTTTTGTTGTCGATCCGCAGGATGAGTGATGCGTGTACTCTAACTCCCCATATCATTAGGGCGCAAAGCCATAGTCGGCAATGATTGCTTTGAACCTATGCCTCGCACATTTGTCATCCTCGACCAGGCCGCGAGCCCGCAGTCGGGGATCCAGAAAAACTTGATTTGAAACTGGATCCCCGACTTCGTCGAGGATGACAACGTTATAGTTCTAGTCGTTACACCGAAAATACGAATGGATATGAATTACTGAACACAAAGCGCAATAGCTCTGGTGGGGTGTCACGTGACAGGACCCGACCAGCGATGAACTATAACGATTCTGCCCTAGGTCTAGTCATACTGAGATATGTGAATAACCGCTCACCGCTCAATACTATAAAACACGTCTATACCTTGCGCATTAGTATTAGATTCCGAGCGCAGGATAAAGTGTTTAGACAGCTGATAACGTATACGCAAAATATTAATAGGTTCGATCAGCCCTATGCTGTAATCTACGAACAATTTAGGTGACAAGGCTTTACCTAATACCAGAGAAGTATTGTCCACCAGTGATTGGCTTTGAGCGCTGTATTCTTGCTGCGATTGCACCGCTATCTCATCTAGGCCTAATTCTTTTTGCAAACCATTCTTGGTTGCGGCTGTTTCTTTGCCGCCTATATCTAAGAATGAGACAGCTTTTAATAATAAAGTTGTGTCAAAATCAGAACCAGAAGATTCTCCTTTACCCAATATCAAATAGGATAGAATTTGTGATTGTGTAAATCCAGCGGGTTCAGAGAAGAAAATAGTAACGGGCGCATCCACAGTGCCTGTAATACGAGCGCCAAAGAGTACATCGCTTTGTAATGCGCCACTATAGGCGGATGGATTTTTTTCTCCTGAACCAGTGATATTATTGGGCGCTATATAGGTACTAACTATACGAGTCACCTCTACATTCAGACCAGGGTTAGTCACTGGGCCACCTGTAAAAACAGCACGGCCCGTGCGTATCGTTAAATCTTCGCCACGCGCTTTATAACGGGCATCGACCATGTTAATTTGCCCTATACCGGTTGTTTGTGAGCTATTTTCATTTTCTTGTACATCCACGCTCCCCGTTAAGCGTGATGTTAAGCCTTTCACACTCAGATAAACTTTATCGCCCAAAATGATTTTGACATGGGTACGTATGGGTAAACGTGTTTTTACTTTCTTTTCTTTACCCGTTACAAAGACGACATCACTGGATAGAGTAACCGTTTCACCTAAATCGATGGGGCTTATTTTTGCATTAGGAATAGTGATTTGACCTTCTACCGTTAATAATTCATTCAACCAAGTTAAATGTAACTGTGGTGAAGCGCTGACTTGATATTCTGACGTATTCATGGCGGTAATCGCATTGCCATTGATTTGCAATTCAGTTTTACGACTGTCTGGATTTAAATCGGTATATCCTTGTATCGTTAATATGCCTGGGTTAGTGCTGACGCGCCCATTATAGGTGATTTTATTATTTTGTGCTTGTGCGCTAAATTCTATAGGGGTCAGATGTAAACCTAAAGCGGGCACATCCAATTGTCCTTCTTTCAGTTGCACATTTCCTAGAAGTTGCGGATCAGCCAGCGTGCCGCTGATTTTCATATCGGCAGATAGCAGTCCTTTTAAGTTTTTTAATTGTGGATAGGCTTTGGCGAGCAAGCCCAGTTGTCTGGTGCTGAATTGTAAATAGCCGCTGATGGGGTTATTAGCCCAATTGGAATCGCTTAGATTAAGTTTAGGTGCTAATAATTGCCAACGTATAGGTGGCTGGTCTAGCATATTTAAATCGCCGTCCGCTGATAAACCCTTTTGAGAAAGGCTTACATCGATATGGCTGGCGCGAAAGGGTAGAGTGATGGGCTTGTCATCGCTGTCTGCTATCACTTTGCCATCTGATAAAGAAAAATGAAAACCACCATTTTGAATATAATGACCATCTCCCGAGATACTGGCGTCTACAGAAAAAGTACCCGTTACTTTTTGGTTAGGCAAGAAAAATTGGGTAATGGTATTAATGGGAATATTTTTACCATTCATTTTGGCAGTCAAACTTTTATCTTTTTGCCAATTCACATCACCACACAGCATGGCTTTATTCATGTTGAAACAAGTGGTATTGACTTGTAATTCATTATTGCTGATTGCAATAGAATTCTTTTTCTGTAAGCTCACATTAAAATTGGTTTGGAAACTATCCAAGGCACCTTGCCAAGTTTGATTTTTATATTGTCCGCTTAAGGCCGCCGTTAATTTTCTACTGCCCCAGACGAGTGCCATATTGGCTTTTTGGATGGCATTTTTATTATTGATATCTAGAATGATTGATTCTATGGGCGAATCATTTACATGTAAATTTTTGACTTCAGCATGCAGTGTGGCTGCGCGTGCCGGATCGAATGAACCCTTAAATTGCAACTTGGCTGTATCTAAACTTTCTGCGCCTACCTTGACTTGATTAGCAAGGAGTTCAGTCGTAAATTCAAATTGTGACCAATAATTATCCGCATCTAATGGGTAAACGGATCTTGCTTGTAGCTGTCCTTGCAAACGTTGTAGCGATAAGCTTTGATCTATGAATACATCTCCTGCATTGATGGTGGCATCTATGTGTGGGCTGGCTGCTGTGCCAGTCCATTCGCCATTAGCAAAAAGATGACCTTTGCTGTCTGCAATTAAAGTTTCCATATGCGGAATAGCCAGTTTAAAATTAAATTGTGCTTGTTGTTGGTATTTCCCATTCAATTGCAACGAGGCATCGTGTACTTTAATTTCGCTGTCATCAATTTGCCAATGATCATTATCACTACGCATGGCAATATGGCCGCTCACGGGGTAATTGTGGATTTTGCCCGTTACGCTGGGAATGGTCCATTGAACATGCGGTAACCAAGTAACTCGCATAGGGGCATCAACCGTATCTTTTGTTTGACGTAAATTCACTGTGCTTAAGTTTAAACCGCTAAAATCACCCTGGCCTATTAGCGCTACCACTGTATTTTTTTGAGTACCGAACTGTAACTGTGAATTAAAAGAAGTGCTATAATTGGGCAGTTTGCCATCGATGCTGAACTGGCCATTGACACTGTGCAAGGGCACATCGGGAATAAGATGCAGTTGACCTTCATTCCATTCGGCATTTAAGGTAAAACGCGGCTCGCCATTCATCAAAGCCGATACGCTGGCTTGTTGTAAATTCACCCACGGTGTTTGATCATGTTCGCCCACGACTAAGTGTTTAAGCGAGCTATTGGTTAATTTAATCGAAAAGGGTAGTGTTAAGTCGTTTAATAGCTTGGCGCGCGTCAAGGTACTGCGTTGGCCATCTTCCAACAAAATGACGCTAACATCGTCAGCGATGACATTATCGACTTTAATTTCACGGGAAAATAAGCGTATGGCGTCTAAGCGCAACGAAGGATTTTTAACGGTTACTTCAACCACCTCATCGCGATACACGACTTTATCCGCGTATAAGTTATCTAATAGTGCCCCACGTGGCGCATCGATTTCTAAAGTAAAGGGTAAGATCAGGGGTAAAAAAGTATTCACCAGCTTTAAGCCATATGGGGTTTCCAGTATCACATAGATAAGTACAGTGAGCCCTAACAGCAACAACATGAGGACTACTCGTAGAGCACGCAGCAGGCTAAACACCCATTTCATTAGATATTCCCTCCCATTATAAATTGAACAGAAAATCCATTACCGGCGTTGTTTCCAATTGGTTTTGCCACAGTCAATTCAATAGGGCCTACAGGAGAAGCATACATGACACCCACACCTACGCTTCTGTTGATCATTTCTGATAAATTGGCATCGGGTTGTTGCACGCCATTGACGTTATATTGTGGATTGCCAAAATTGTTGACTACATTACCGGCATCAATGAAAGTAGTACCCCACCATTCTTTATAAACGTGTTGTTGGTATTCAACGCTACCTACGTATAAATAACGGCCTGGACCTATTTGTTGATAATCGTAACCGCGTATACTGTCGCTACCACCGGCAAAAAATTGCAGTGATAATGGAATGGTGGCCGGATCCGCAACCGCGGTATAACCCAGATCGGAACGTAAGATGATACGGCTAAAATCAAAAGGACTTAAAATCAATTTAGGCGCAAATTCTGCCTGCACGAAATTAGTATCTGAATAGGTGGCGGTGCTGGCGCCACGCATAGTAAGATTAATACTATAACCGTTTCGGGGGAAAACCACATCGTCATAACTGGTTTTATACAAAGTAACACTGGGTAAGAGCATAGAAGTGTTACGATAAGGATCTCCTAATAAACTATAACGATCATGTTGTATGCTCAGATTGGAGCTAGTAGTCCAAGTGCCCCATAGTTGCTGTTTGCCTATCGTGAATTTTTCTGTTTCACCTTTATTGTTGTGAGGATATGACTGTTGCTGATAACTTGCGCCTATATAGTATTGCTCATTGACCGGATCTTTGCCTGGAATAATATACCGTAGATCGACAGTGCTTTGCACAGTGGACAATTGCATGAAAGCTTTAAAATATTGGCCGGTATCGGTTACATGACGTTGATCCCATGAAGCAGTTAATCGTGGTCCTGTATCTGTACCATAACCCACACCGAAATTATAGGATTGGGCTTTACTGGGGGTTAAATCAACCCAAATAGGAATATCAGTACTGTCTGTAGTTTGCTGAGGATCTACACTGATGGTACTAAAATAAGGTGTTCCAGCCAAGCTTTCTTGTAACTTCAAGACGGATGTGGGTGAATAAGCATCGCCTTCTTTAAATTGCGGGAAACGCTCTAAGAAGGCATTGTCATAATAACTTTGATTAAATTTTACCGCGCCGAAATAGTATTGCGGTCCGGTATCAAAGACTAAATTGATGTCGGCTAGATGTGTAGTCTTATTAACCGTAATTTCATGTTCTGTAAATGTGGGCGACATATAACCTGCAGTATTAGCAAGTGCTGTAAATTTCTTTTTGCTTTGTTCATATATATCCGTATTCAGAGGCATGCCTTTTTTCAAGGGGAAATCGCTGAGCGCTTGCTGCAAGGTCTTATCTTTCTCTCCAGGGCCCGTGATAGCAATATGTACGGTATTGATATAAGTTTGTGGCCCGGGCTGTATGTTGACAGCCACAGCCCATTCATTTTTTTTGGTTTGCTGCTTTTTGACGGTAATGGTGGGTGTAAAATAACCATAAGGTGCTAATGCCTTTTTCGCTGTATTGCTAATTTCATCAAATACAGCCGCGACTTCAGGCGCGCTGGCATTATCTGGCAAACGTCTAGGCAAGCTTTCCAGACTTTTCCGTACATTTTCTGAAACAGGCTCTTTTACGCCAGAAACGGTAAAAACAAATAATGTGGAAGCTGCTTGTACAATATTAGACAGCGATAGCAATACGCTCAATAGCAAATACCTATACGTGCGGTACTTTTTGCGGTGATGGCTGCGTTTTGCGGTTAAATTAAACACTATTATCCAAAAAGTCCATTGGTATAGAGACAAGGGAGCATTATACCAATATATAGGTGGGGACGTGAATAGCACTGAATAATCATGATAAGTTATTGACAGTGTTCAACATTTAATGTATTGTATACTTAATAAATTATCCCCTGAACTTTTTTAATGAATAGCTTATCGTGCAGGAGATAATAATTGTGGTCTATGTTAAACGAAAAACCAGACAAATATTGCATTTGTCCATCCCTAAAATTAAAACCAAAGTGCGTATTCCTCTAACCAACGGCGAATGCCAATTTTATAGTTTTGAAGGGTTGTGTTCATATAAAGAACATATAGCGCTTTCTTTTAAACAAGCTACCCTTGAGGAAAGACCCATAGTGGCCATGCATCATGGTTGTTTTAAGAATGGTGCACTGGAATTGGAATCCTGCGTTTGTGGTGAAAAACTGTGGGAGTCTATACAATATTTTAGTGATAATAGCGGTATTTTACTGTATTTAGCGCAAGATAGTTGCTGCGATATGCGATATCCGGATGTACGCAATTACAAAGCTGCAGCGCAAATGTTAACAATAATGGAGGTGAAAACGATAAGATTGCTCTCCAGCGATGCGGAGCAAGTGCGTCAATTACAAGAGCAGGGGATAGGGGTTGTAGAGGCTTTTTAAGTGCGTATTGACTATGATAAAGTATGTATCTATCGCAAATGAAGATGCGAGAACAATGCTGAAAGTAGTCACAAACTAGAGGTCTGTCATCCTCGACGCGGCCGCAAGGCCGCAGTCGGGGATCCAGGAAAAAACTTGAGTTGAAACTGAATTCCCGACTGCGTCGAGGATGACAATGCTCTAGTCTAATTATGTAATTAAAAAGGAAAGAATATGTTTATATCCATTATCGTCGGCAGTTCACGCCAAAACGCACAATCGGCTAAAGTAGGACAATATGTCAGTAGTTTAGTGACTACTAAACATTCCATACACAGCGTTAAAGATTTGTTGCCTAAATTATGGGACCACGATGACTTTGAAAGCATGCAAGAACAGTTCGCTGCTAAAAATGAAATCGTTTCCAAAGAATTAAATCAAGCCGATGCTTTTATTTTTGTGGTTCCAGAATGGAATGGTATGGTTCCGCCTGCCATGAAAAACTTATTTATAATCTGCGATAAAGAATTAGCACATAAGCCCGCATTGCTCGTTACCGTATCGGCTGGCATGGGGGGCGCTTATCCCATTGCCGAATTGCGTATGAGCAGCTACAAAAACAGCCATGTTTGTTATATTCCCAATCACGTCATTGTACGTCATGTGGAACAAGTTCTCAATACGCCCGATAGTGTTAATGAAGACGATACGCGCATTCGTGAACGCTTAGCCTATTCGGTTAAAGTATTAGAAGAATATGCCAAAGCGTTTCAAAGTATACGTAAGAGTGGGGTTATAGATTTTGCGACTTATCCTAATGGCATGTAGGGTGGCGTTTATTGAGTCTTAAGGTAACATAAAAAGCACCTGTTATCAGCATCCAATTGAATTGGATGCTGATAACAGGTGTGATGCAGACATTATTTTAATGTTTAGATCTATCATCTCTACTGTTGCCCTGAGGATTATTTCCTGGTTTTTGCGAACCATACTTATTATCCTGTGGGTTTACAAAAGGTCTATTAGGATTACCTGATCTCGAAGGCTCAGGTCCTTTTTTTGTTTGTTGTTGCTGTGATTGTTGTTGTTGATGTCCTGAGGAGGCTCCATGTGGGTTATTGCCCTGTGGATTCCTCGGATTATTTTCCTTATTTGATTTCATTTGAATACTCCTTGTATTGAAATTTTTAAAAAAAGAACACTGTTTGAGTATAGTTCCATTTCGTAAAATAGCAAGGTTTTATATTATTTATGAGTTGAAATTTATATACATATGGATAGAAAGATCTAATATAATTTTAATATTTTCAATGAGTTAGAATAATACGCTAAAACAGCTCAACATATATGAAAGAATGGGTTATAGATTTTGGACTTATTTTAATGGATATAGGACATATATCCATTCTACTTTAAGATGCGAGAGCAATATTTTCTACGAATACAGTACTAAAACGTTGTCATCCTCGACCAGGCCGCGAGGCCGCAGTCGGGGATCCAGAAAAACTTGAATTGAAACTGGATCCCCGACTTCGTCGAGAATGACAACGCTTCGATTTAAATCTATAGTATTCATTAAGATCCAGCATTTTCATTGGCGACGAACATAGAGCCACAAAACACACATTTTCAGCGTCCAATTCAATTGAACGCTGAAAACGAGCACAGATACAGCTGGATTCTAATGTTTAGATCTATCCTTGTTATCGCCCTTTGGCTTTCCATAGTTCTCAGAGCTTTTATCTTGTGAGTGCTTATTGCTATCATATGGGTGTTCATATGGATGTTTCTCGCTATCCTCTAAATGCCTTTCGCTATCCTGTGAGTGCCCAGAATTTTTGTTATGCTGTGATTTTCCGGAATGTTGGTTTTCATGTGATTTCATTTGAATACTCCTTGTATTGAAATTTTTACAAAAAAGAATGCTGTCTAAGTATAGTTCCATTTCGTAAAATAGTAAATTTTTATAGTATTGAATGTCATTTAAAACCTAGACAACGAATGACGCAATTTATTGATATCGTGTTCATTTCAGGGAGTTACCTGCAACAATGCCTGTAAGGTTAACCCCTTTAAGTCGGTTAAGGTTTGTAACGAAATATTCAGCGGCGGTAACCAGTAGAGCGTACTACCTATAGGGCGTATTAAGATGCCTATTCGTGCTGCTTGTTGTGCTAAAAGCCGATTATACTTTTCATTATGACCCCAGACAAAATCAGCAGCGACTATAGCGCCTATGGCACGAACATTATGCAATAGATGGGTTTTGTCAGCGATTTCTTTCATATGTGCATAAAGAATAGTTTGTAACTCACGCGCTCTGACGCAAAAATTATCTTTTTCTATAATCGTGAGTGTAGCTAAAGCTAAACTTGCACCTAAGGCATTGCCAGAATAAGTGTGTGAATGCAAAAATGCTTTACCACGGTCATAGTCATCATAAAATAGTTGATAAATTGCATCGCTGGTTAAGACCACGCTAAAAGGCAGCCATCCTGAGGTTAAACCTTTAGATAAACAAACAAAATCGGCTTCAACATTGGCATATTCACAAGCAAGCATTTTGCCTGTACGGCCTATGCCAGTCATGATTTCATCGGCAATGATGTGTATATCATGGTATTTTGCCCAGGAAGCCAGGCGCGCTAAAAAATCGGCGCTATAGATTCTCATACCGGCGGCACCTTGTATTATAGGTTCTACGATGATAGCGGTGGTGCTATCTGCATATTGTTCTAATATTCTTTCTGTTTTTAGCCAATGCGCATTGGCATCATTCCATAATGGGCTATCCAAATTATCCACATAAGCAGCCTCTATAAAAATAGGCGTAAATAGCATCTCGGCATAGGGCTGTTTATACAAGGCTAAATCACTCACGCTCAAAGCACCCATAGTTTCTCCATGGTAACCATTCTTAAGCGCAATAAATCGCTGGCGATGCTTTTGGCTTTTTAGCGTTCGTGTATGCAAACTCATTTTTAAAGCGATTTCTACTGCCGATGAACCATCTCCTGCGTAAAAGACTTTATTCAAATTAAGGGACAGCGCCGTTAATTTTTGCGCCAATTGTACGATGGTGTCATGTGTGGTGTGAGCAAAAAGTACATGTTCAAACTTTTCTATTTGCTTGAATAAAGCTTCTTTGAGCAATGGGTGATTGTGTCCTAGTGATTTACACCACCAACTGGAGATGGCATCGATGATTTTTTTACCGTTTGCAAGTTCTATATAACTGCCATAAGCACTTTTTATAATCAATGGTTTGAATGTTTCATAGTCTTTCATCTGTGCACACGGATGCCAGTTTAAATTTTGGTCAAGTTGTTGCAATTCATCGGCATTCATTAGTAAACCTTAAATATAATATTAGTTGACTACAGGGATCTTAGCAGCTATTATCCGCGGTAACAATCTTTAATAGGAAATTATAATGACTGAATTACTCTGGAATGAACAAAAATGTCTCGCTTTACTGGATCAACCTTTTTTTGAACTCATTCAGCTGGCCTATACAGCTCATAAGCAAAATTTTAAGGTAGGGGATATGGAGTTTTGCACTTTAGCCAGTATAAAAACGGGTGCTTGCCCAGAAGATTGCGCTTATTGTCCACAAAGTGCTCATTATAATACGGGCTTAAAAAAAGAAAAGTTAATGGATATCGCCAGTGTTGTAGCTGCAGCGACAGATGCTAAACGAAATGGGGCCAAACGATTTTGTATGGCCGCGGCTTGGCGTGGGCCTTCACAAAAAGATTTGCCTAAAGTAGTGGCAATGATCCGTGCTGTAAAAGATTTAGGTTTAGAAAGTTGTGTGAGTTTAGGTCTATTAGAGGCCGAAGATGCTGTAGCCTTAAAAGAGGCGGGTTTGGATTTTTATAATCATAATCTAGACAGCTCAGCAGAATTTTATAGTGCGATTATTCAAACGCGTACTTATGAAGACAGATTAAATACCTTAAACCATGTTATGGCTGCTGGAATAAACGTTTGCTGTGGTGGAATCTTGGGGATGGGAGAAAGTAGAATAGATAGAATTAAAATGTTATTAACCTTGTATGAATTGCCTATAAGCCCTAAAAGTATTCCTATTAACCAATTGATTCCAATTCCAGGTACACCCTTAGCAGAATCACCGCCCTTAGATCCTTTTGAGCTGATTAAAACCATTGCGTTGACTCGTATCTTATTCCCAGAAGCGAGGATCCGTTTATCAGCGGGTAGAGAAAACATGACGGATGAGACTCAGGCCTGGTGTTTTATGGCGGGCGCTAATTCACTATTCATAGGCGATAAATTGTTAACGGCAAAGAATCCTAAACTGGAGCGTGATGATGCCTTATTGCAAAAGCTCAATATGCAGCTTCCTGAAATATATAATGCTAAACCATAATCAAGAAAAAAGAATGGTAAATTGGCAGCAAAATAATTTAATGCGGCAACGGCATATTATCAGTAATCGCCATTACGGCGATAACATCATTTATATAGAGGGAAAACACTGTCTTAACTTTGCCAGCAATGATTATTTAGGCTTGGTTCAGCATCCAGATATTAATGCAGCAATGATCGATGGGATAAAACAATATGGTGTGGGTAGCGGTGCTTCGGCAATGGTAGCGGGATATTTTAATGAACACGACAGTATTGAGCGAGAGTTTGCACAGTGGTTAGGTTGCGAACGAGCTATTTTATTTAATTCAGGGTATTTAGCCAATATAGGTGTTATGACTGCTTTATTAGGGCGGGATGATACGGTTATCTCTGACAAATTATGCCATGCCTCATTATTGGATGGGATACAATTATCCAGAGCGAAGCACTATCGTTATCAGCACAATGATGTAGCACACTTGCAAAAAATAGCCTGCAAAGCAAACCCCAATATGATTGTGAGCGAAAACATCTTTAGCATGCAAGGCAATATTGCACCCATAGCTGAGCTTATTGCTGTAGCTGAACAACATCAAGCAGGCTTAGTGATCGATGATGCGCATGGGATAGGTGTATTGGGTTGCGATGGCCGCAGTATAAGCGAGTATAAATCTAAATTATTGTGTATGGTGATGCCATTGGGGAAGGCTTTTAATTCCATGGGGGCCATTGTTGCAGGGGATAGTAAAATAATAGAATCTATTTTGCAATTTTCTAGGAGTTATATATACAGCACTGCCTTGCCGCCGACGCTTTGTTATGCGCTTAGGGCCACTTTGCAAATTATTCAAAAAGAAACTTGGCGACGAGACGCATTGAATGACAACATTGATTTCTTCAATGAGGAAGCCTTAGCAAGGAAACTGCCTTTGGTTTCTATGAATAAAACACCTATTAGGGTCTTCATCCTAGGTGATAATAAAAAAGTGATATGGCTACAGGAACAATTGTTGAAACAGGGCATTTATGTTGCGGCTATACGTCCACCCACCGTGTCGCAAAATAGTGCGTGTTTAAGAATTTCACTGAATAGTTTGCATGCTAAAAAAGAAATCATTTTTCTTCTGGATAAGATTAGTGAATATTATTTATGAAAAGAGAGCTTGTTTATACTATTCCTGGATGGGGGTTTTCTGCGGGCATTTTAAAGCAGGGCGCGTTGGCAGATAAAACATGTTTTGAGTTAGATTATTTTGATTTTAGTGATTTATCTATAGAGGGTATAGCTTTAGAATTATCAAAGGCTATAAAACAACCTTCTATTCTAATCGCTTGGTCCATGGGCGGTTTGTTTGCAATTAGAATAGCGAGCCTTTTTCCTGAGAAAGTTAAAAAGCTGATATTGTTGGCGAGTCAGCCAAGGTTTATAGCCGATACGGGCTATAGTGGCATTGAATATCCGGTAATGAATTTTTTTATAGAATCTGCATATCAAAATTTTTTCAGACTGAAACAACAATTTATCAACAAGGTCAACTTCCCAATCGAAAATGATGTTGCTCCGTTCTTTTTAGATGGTTATTCAAAACAGTTAAAAAGTTTGTTAAAAACATTAGAAATTGCTGATTTGCGCGAGGACTATCGTTCTTTAAAGACTGAAATATTACATATTATTGGCGGTAGGGATGCGGTTTTGAAACAGGATGAGCAGAGTTTACGTAAGATTAATAGTAATATTACAGTTGTGCGTATAGCGGATGCAGGTCATTGTGGTTTTTTAACGCATGCTCTGTCGTATCGTTGTGCTATTGATCGGTTTATCTCCAGCGTTAATGAAGATGCGAGATCTTAATGAGCTCTATTGATTCGAATCAAAGCGTTGTCATTCTCGCCACAGGCGGGAATCCAGGTTGCGTGACATCTGCAATACTCATTTTCTGGATCCCCGACTGCGGCCTCGCGGCCTGGTCGAGGATGACAAAGTTCTGGTTTGCAGTTACTTTGAACAGTCAACTCGTATTTTGAAGTGTAATAGATATATTATGAATAACTTTTATAAAAACAAAATAAAGCATTATTTCAATAAAGCATATAAAACCTACGATGATTATTGCGTGGTACAGAATGATGCTAGCCAACGCACACTTGAACTGTTAATGCGGCATACAGATCATTTTGAAAAAATAGCTGATTTTGCCTGTGGCACAGGGGAGAGCACCTTAAAGCTTATAAGGCAGATAAGCCACAAGAAATGCTATGCCATTGATTTTTCAGATAAATTGCTACATATTGCCTCAAGTAAATTACCGAATACTGTGAGTTGTATTTTATCTGATTTTGATACGCCGTTATTTCCTAATAGTTCTTTAGGCCTTATTTCTTGCAACATGGGATTGCAATGGTCTTTGAACCTAGGGGAAACATTATCCTTATTCAATCGCTATTTAACTAGAAATGGATATTTTGCTTTTTCTATGCCTGTTACCGGAAATTTTCCTGAAATGAAAGCAGAATTTAAATCATTACTGCTTCCACCTGAACACATTATAGATATTTTAAATAACAGTGGGTTTAGATTGATAGCGAATTACAGTTATAAAAACGTTCAGTTATTCGAGTCATATTACCATGCTTTAAAATCATTGCAAAAAATAGGCGCTAACTTTTCACCCAAAGTTAATAATAAAGGGTTAAAGCGAGTCAATGTACGAGAGATATTTGTAGAAGACTGCATGGTGCCAAAATTAACCTATCACATAGGAATATATTTATGTCAAAAACGGTTTTCATAACCGGAACCGATACGGCAGTAGGCAAAACTACAATCAGTGTTTTACTATTGAAAAAGTTAAACCGACTTGGATATAAAACGTTTGCCATGAAACCACTCGCTTCTGGCTGTATAAGAGATAAAAATAATAATTTAATCAATGATGATGCGCTCTCCTTGCAAGCAGCAGCTTCAATATTTAAACCTTATGCAGTTGTTAATCCCATTGCTTTAAAAGAGCCTATCGCCCCACATTTGGCGGCAAAATTAATGGGTAAAAGATTATCGGTTTCTCTATTAACGGAAACTATTACTGCTCATTTACAACCTGAAGCCGATATTAATCTTATAGAAGGTGTAGGGGGTTGGAGCGTTCCTTTAAATGAAAAAGAATTGTTTTCTGATGTCATTTCTAATTTAAAGATCCCCGTTATTTTAGTAGTGGCAATTAAACTGGGTTGTTTAAATCATGCTATTTTAACACATCATAATATACTACAGATGAAAGTACCTTTATTAGGCTGGGTTGCCAATTGTATAGAACCAGACACGTTGGCTAGTAGTGAAAACATCGCAACCTTAAAACAATGGATTGATGCCCCTTGTTTAGGCGTAGTGCCTTTTAGAACTTAGCCAAATAGCGAGAATTTATCCCTTCTTCAACGTCGTATCCCCAGACGAAAAACTCTGTATACTACCGTCGGCCATCTTTAATAATAAATGACCGTGTGTGTCTATGCCTTGGCCTATGCCACTATAGCTTTGGTTGCCTGAAATTAGCGTGACAGGCTGCTTGTATAAAATATCGCGTTGTTGCCATTCTGTTATGAAGGGGCTTAAGCCAAAGCTAGAAAAGCGCTCTAAATACAATAGAATTTGATGGATTAGCTCTGCACAGACTGCATTGCGATCGATATAAGTGCCACTTAATTGTTGTAACGACGACCAAGCTTGCGTTATTTTGTCATCATCAGCTTCTCGCATGTTTACATTGACGCCTATACCTATAATAGTTTGGCAAAAACCATTGGATTCAGCCTGGATTTCTATCAATATGCCCGCTATTTTTTGAGTTGCAACGACCATATCATTGGGCCATTTGATCCCCATTTTCTCTTTTTGCCCAATAACGGTTTCAATGGCATGACAGAGCGCTAGAGCGATCACCAAACTCAGCCCAGATAACTCACTGATGTCTTTTTGAAAGGGGTAGAGTAGCGATAAATAAATATTTTGACCAAAAGGAGAATGCCATTGTCTGTTTAAACGACCTCGCCCTTGGCTTTGCATTTCGGCTATACAAACTCTAATATCTTTATTGTCTAGCAAATAACGTTTAAGATATTGGTTGGTGGAATCTACTTTTTCTAAAACTTCAATGTCTACTATTTCTGTATCTAATAAATTTTTTATCTTTTGCGGATCCAATAAAATAAGCGGTGCATCTAAACGGTAGCCTTTACCTTTAACGGAAGTTAAAGGAATCTCATATTGCTCTAATTTTTTGATGAGCTTCCATACGCCTGCGCGAGTCATCTGCAGGGCGGTGCCTATGGAGGTTCCATCGTGGTATTCACCATCGTTTAATAAAGCAGTGAGTTTGAGCAGGGTATCATTCATCGCTAAAGCACGGGCTCTTCGCTGCGTCTAGTTAACACTTCATGGCCGTTTTTGGTGACCAAAACGATGTGTTCCCATTGCGCTGATAAGCTGTGATCTTTAGTCACTACGGTCCAATCATCGCTTAACAGTTTAACGCCTGCTTTGCCCGCATTGATCATGGGTTCTATGGTAAAGGTCATGCCTTCTTGTAAAACCATGCCTTGACCGGCAACACCATAGTGTAAAATTTGTGGATCTTCATGCATATTTTGTCCGATGCCGTGACCACAATATTCGCGTACCACTGTGAAACGGTTGGCATGAGCATGTTGCTGAATGGCAGCACCTATATCGCCTATAGTGCATCCCGGTTTAACGACGGCGATGCCGCGATAGAGGCATTCTTGAGTCACACGCACCAAACGCTCTGCCAAGACACTGACTTTACCTATTAAAAACATTTTGCTGGTATCGCCATGATAGCCGTCTTTTAATACGGTAATGTCTATATTTAGGATATCACCGCTTTTTAAGACGCGATCGCTGGGGATACCATGACATACAACATGATTAATTGATGTGCACATGGATTTTGGGAAGCCGTGATAGCCTAAAGAAGAGGGGAAAGCCTGCTGCTCATTGACGATATAATCGTGACAAATTTGGTTGAGCTCATCCGTGGTCACCCCGGGTTTGACATAAGGCGTTATCATTTCTAAGGCTTCGGCAGCCAAACGTGCCGAAACACGCATTTTTTCAATAGCTTCAGGCGTTTTAATTAGAGTGTTCATTCTTTACCCAGTTGAGTTTAATTATGCAGTATGATATAAAGTCCTGCCGAAACATGCAAATCGGTAAATCGTACCTGTGATATTTTAAAAATGTGAGTAAAATATTTGCCGTAGATATAGATTAGAACGTTGTCATCCTCGCCTAGGCCGCGAGGCCGCAGGCGGGGATCCAGGAAAACTTGATTTGAAACTGGATCCCCGACTTCGTCGAGGATGACAAAGCTCTGATTCAAAGCCAGCGGTGATTTGTTGATACGCGTATTTTAAATGTAACTAGGTATAAATAACACACACGTGCCATAACGTACAGCAGGGTGCCTTTGTTCTGTGTTGAAAGACGAAGAACAGTGTTCACAGTATTTGGCTTTTAGGCGAGGCGACGAGCCCTCGAGCGTCAGGAGTGTAGTACTCTACATGACTAATGCGAGATGAGACAGTAA
>JAJYCX010000024.1 GCA_021778015.1 Pseudomonadota bacterium | reverse complement strand
GATGACAATGTGCTGGATCCCCGACTTCATCGAGAATGACAAAGCTTCGATTAAAGTTAAATACGTTTATTCAAATCTCGCATCTTCATTGGCGATAGGTTATATCACCATCAATATACAGTTACCCTTTCTTTAATATCTTAGGCAACCCCATTATAATGAAGATGGTTACAATATAAAAAATCACTTGAATCCCCATTGGTTTGTCCAAATAACCTAAAAACATATGCAGCAGGCGACCTAGAATACTGTCTTGCGCTAACAGCATAGAACTATTCCAAATGGGCGCACCTAGCGTTGACAATATATTGATACTCGCTAATTTGCCCGCAGCATTTGACATCATGCTGGCCGCAAGAAAGGTTAACATCCAGCGAATAACAGCAAAGAAATATTTCATTGGGATGCGTAGCATGCCGTAATACAGTAGTAATCCCGCGATGCCACCCAGCAAGCTACCGACAATTGCACCTTCTATAGCGCGGATGCTGCTAGTCTCATTACTGGCAATCAAGCCATAAAGAAACAATACCACTTCAACGCCTTCTCGTAATACGGACAAACCCACTATGATAGCTAACATATGCAAAGGCTTTTCACCTATGGCAACGGCTTGTCCTATACTTTTGGCTTGGTGTGCAATTTCTCTGCCCTGTTTTTGCATCCACAACACCGTATACATGATTAAGCCCGCGGTAACCAATAAAACAATCGCATTCAGTAGTTGCGGATTGAAAGAAGAAGTGAGATGCGCAAACACATTGGCAAAAATACCAATCAGAATGCTGGCAATAGCGCCCGCGGCAACCCCTGCAAAAATCCATTTTCCTCTATGCGGTACGCCCTTTGTAGCGGCCAATACAATACACAGCACTATGGAAATTTCAAAGATTTCCCTGAAAGTAATAATTAAAGCGCCTATCATCAATATTCCCCCGTTTTGAGTTATTGAGAATGATAATCATTCTCAATAAGAATTGCAAGCTTTTTTGTCCGCTATCTCATTCTACAGAAAGGTTAAAAAAAGCGCTATTTAGGCCGCAGCCGTGCAAATAGTTACAGAGCAGCTATCATTATGGTAAGCTCGGCGCATAAAAAAGGGGTATCTCGCGCATGTCTAAGTACTTGTTAAAACAAGAGCCGCAACGTTTCACACCAGAAGAAATGGATCTGGTCATTGTACAATGCTACAAATTGGGCGCCTCCGATATTACCTTTCAAACCAATGAGCCGGTTTTTGCCGAAGTTCACGGCGAGCTACACCGTTTAACACGACGAGTACTGAATAACTCTGAAGTCAGCGACATGTTAAACCATATTTACGGCCCCAACGGCACCACACAATTATTAAGCGGTCGCGATGTAGACACCCATTACGAAGTACGGCCTACGCGTACTGAACGTTATCGTTTTCGTGTTAATGGCAGCGGTTGCTTGGTGGATGGCCATGATGGCATCCAAATCACCTTGCGTACCATTCCAGGCATGCCACCTACTGTAGAACAGCTCAACATAGGCGAAAGATTATTAGCTGCCCTTACCCCCGATGAAGGCGTAGTGTATGTTACGGGTGCTACAGGTTCCGGTAAAAGTACTTTGCTTGCGGCTATCATTCGCCACATCGTGGAACAAGAAAACAGCCATCGTAAAGTATTAACCTATGAATCCCCTATAGAATTTGTGTTCGATGGTGTAGTGAAACCCACTTCCATCGTCAGCCAAGCGGAAATTCCGCGCCATTTACCCAGTTTCGCCGCTGGCGTGCGCAATGCCTTAAGACGCAAGCCTAGACTCATTCTAGTAGGCGAAGCGCGCGATCAAGAAACCATTGCCGCGGTAATGGAAGCTGCTTTAACGGGTCACCCTGTTTACACGACCTTGCACAGTAATGGTGTTGCTGAAGTGATGCGTCGTTTGATCACCACTTTCCCTGCGGATGAACGCCATGGTCGAGCGATGGATATCATCGAGACAGTGCGTTTGATCATCTGGCAACGTCTAGTGCCTACAGTAGATGGCAAACGTACTCCTTTGCGTGAATTTCTTATTTTCGATGATAACGTGCGCGATGTTTTATTAGAATCGCCTCTAGAAGAAGTCACCGCTACTACGCGCAGATTGTTAAAAGAATACGGCCAACCTCTGTTGGTCGATGCCGAGCGTAAATTTGTAGAAGGCCTCATCGACGAGCGTTTATTCCGTTATCTGCAATTGAGTGAAGAAAATGCGGATAAGGATGCGGGGTTGTAGGGTTTTATTTATATATACTCATCGCCAATGAAGATGTAACGGGTATATAAGCAATCTTGCAAGAAATGTTTCATAGGCCATGTCAATATTAGTATTGTCTATACCTAATGTATTTGAAGATGCGAGTTGAATATTGAAAGTAATCACAAACCAGAACGTTGTCATACTCGACCAGGCCGCGAGGCATCAATCGGGGATCCAGTAAAAACTGGATTTGAAACTGGATTCCCGACTGCGTCGAGAATGACAAAGCTTCGATTAAAGTTCAATACATTTATTCAAATCTCGCATCTTCATTGGCGATGGTTATATACTATTTTTTAGGGAGAGATAATATGAAAATCATTGTAACTGGAGCCACTGGCTTTGTTGGAAAAAATTTAATCCCAACATTATTAGAACAACAACATGTTGTTTTTTTAATTGGCAGGGACCTTGCAAAAATATATAAAATTTTTGGTAAAAATGTTAATGCCTTAATGTGGAATCAACTAGAAGATATTTTACCGGATGATATTGATGCTGTCATCAATCTCGCTGGAGAGAACATTGGCGATGGTCTTTGGACCAAAGCAAAAAAACACCAATAAAGATGTGGGATTGTAGACTTATTGATAATGAGAATCATTCTCGTTTACTTTGTCGCTGAATTTTGATATAATAGCCATAACTATACCTAAAACAAAAAGGCGTCTGTATGTTGCAACCCGGTTTATCGTATGTCATTGAAAAATTAGATAATTTAATAGATAAAGGTTATAAGCTCAAGCTTTTGGCCATGGGTTTTGTGCCAGGCGCCCACTTTAAAGTCATTCGGAAGGCTCCTTTGGGCGATATGTTACACATTGTTATTCAAGGCACTGCCGTCAGCCTACGCGCCCGAGAATTGGCGCTGGTTCAATTCAGAGTAACCACAACATGACTACACGTATAACTATTGCTGGCAATCCAAATTGCGGCAAGACTACCCTCTTTAACAAACTCACTGGTTCTAAGCAGAAAATTGGCAATTGGCCGGGCGTTACCGTTGAAAAGAAAATGGGTTCATTTCATTATGCGAATACCGATTTTAGCGTCACCGATCTTCCCGGCATTTATTCTTTAACCGTAGCGCAAGCAGATCACAGTATAGATGAACGCATTGCCATGGATTTCTTATTAAGCCGACAAACGGATATTTTAATCAACATCGTCGACGCTGCCAATTTAAAGCGTAATTTGTATTTAACCTTGCAATTATCGGCCCTAGGCATTCCTTGCATACTGGTATTAAACATGATGGATATCGCTTATAAAAGGCGTTTACGCATCGATACCGAAAAACTATCGCAACACTTAGGCGTACCTGTCATTGCCATTAGTTTGAATCAAAAAAAGGGTCTGGGTACTTTAAAGAAAACCATCGCGCAGATGAAAACTACGCCGCGTTTACCCATCATGAGTAGCCAATTACCTTATTTTCAATCGCTAGTTGAGTTATGCCAAACACATCCCGAACCCCTGTGGTGCGCACTGTCTTTGCTGGAAAAAGATGTATTAACCCAACAGTGGTTAGAAAAACAGCCGCATAAAGATTATATTCAACAATTTATTACGCGCTTGGAAAGAAACGAAAATGAAATGAGTGACGTATTATTAGCTCAAGAACGCTACGCCACCATTCAAACGATAGTTGACGATTGCGTTGCTGCCCCCAGCACTACTGCAAAAACCATCACGGAGCACGTTGACAAAATCGTCATGCATCGGTATTTAGGCATACCCATTTTTTTAGGCATCATGTATTTGATGTTTGAATTGTCGATGAATGTAGGCGGTTTATTCCAACCTTTATTCGACTTAAGCTCTACCGCTTTGTTGATCGACGGCCCCACGCATTGGGGCGCGCAATTGGGCATACCTGCGGGTTTAACGGCTATCTTTGCCCATGGTCTGGGTGTAGGCGTAAATACCGTGTTAAATTTTATTCCACAAATAGGCTTTATGTTTTTATTCATGGCCTTTTTGGAAGATTCTGGCTACATGGCGCGTGCTGCTTTTGTCATGGATAGATTAATGCAAGCAGTCGGCTTACCTGGAAAATCATTTATTCCGCTGATTGTAGGCTTTGGGTGCAATGTACCTTCTATCATGGCCACGCGCACATTAGATTCCACTCGCGATCGCATCGTAACCGCTTTAATGGCGCCCTTTATGTCCTGCGGCGCACGCTTGGCTATTTTTGTAGTGTTTGCCAGCGCTTTTTTCCCACAACACGGCGGCTTGGTTATTTTTTCGCTGTATATTATAGGAATTTGTGTGGCGATGTTAACCGGTTTAGTCTTACAGAAAACGGTATTCAAACGCAGCTCTAGCCCCTTTATTCAAGAGCTGCCTATTTATCACACTCCGCATTTACACACTTTATGGTTACTCACTTGGCAACGTTTGCGTGGCTTTGTACTACGTGCAGGTCGCATGATTGTGCCGGTATGTATCTTGATTGGCAGCTTAAACAGCATCCATTTAAATAATAACACCACGCCTTTATCTTGGGTGGGTAAGACTATAACCCCGGTATTAGCGCCCATGGGCATACAACACGATAATTGGCCAGCCAGTGTCAGCCTCATCACCGGTACTATGGCCAAAGAAGTAGTGGTTGGTAGTTTAAATACTTTGTATAGTCAAGAAAACGCCGTGCAAAATGACACCGAATTCAACTTGGGTTCGGCCTTAAAAGCCGCTGTCACGACAACCCTAAGCGGCATACATGATTTATTCTCAGCACAAAAATTAAATCCTTTTACCGCCAATGAAGCCGATCATGCCATGGATAGCAACGCCATGACACGCATGCAGCAAGCCTTTGGCACCAGTACTGCCGCATTTAGCTATCTGTTGTTTGTGTTGTTGTATATCCCTTGTATTTCTACTATGGGCGTATTGAATCGCGAGATTGGCAAACAATATGCGTGGCTAGCAACAATATGGAGCTTTGATATCGCGTATGTGGTTGCGGTTATTTTTTATCAAAGCACACAAATTTTCACTACACCATTATCTGCTATCGCTTGGATTCTAGGCATCGTAATCACTCAATGGCTAGGATTTCTAGGTTTAAAACATTGGGCACAAAGGCCGCATTTTAAATCCTTAGAGAGCACGATATGAGTTTATTACAAAACATTCGTGAAATATTATCGGCGAAAAAATGGTTATCGTTGAATGCCCTGGCCAAAGCCTGCAGCACGACTACGGATGACGTAGAAGCGCAATTGTGTTTTTATTTACACAAAGGCTTAGTTCGTAAAAAAAATCTATGCTTGCCCTGCGGAACGACTTGTCAACAATGCGATTTATCAGCATTGGTGATTTATGAGTGGGTATAAATTTTTAAAAGAAAATCAAAACACTGCTTATAAATACCCACAGACTGCGACTCTCTAGGGCCCGCTATGTTAAGCGTTTTGATAGCATTAATCTCTAGCCATTGTTTAATCCGCACCAACTGATCATCTTCAAAATGTTCAATGATCAAATAAGGCTTATTTGTTTTTTTAACTTCATCAATCGTCAACAAGGTTCCATCACTAATCTTTTTATCGCGTGGCAAAAAAATCAAAGTGCCATCGGAATCACGACTATTACATTTAGTTCGTTCACTATAATCGTGGCTAGCCGTTTCTTGCAGATTATATTTTAGCGGAATAGTCCCATCCTCACGCAAACGCCCTTTAGGACACCAACCCCCGTGTGGAATTCCCAATGCTATGGCAGCATCCAGTGCGGCCGTATCTACACCCGTTTGTCCGCCTGTAATGATTTTATCCAGCATATTTTGAACCAAAATGTTTGTAATATATATAAGGTAGCATAATGCCTAAAAATACACGATATTTAACGAAAACCCCCCTTTTTTTCTGCTTTTTTGTGCTTAAAAAACACAATACACCATTTACTTATTCCCATTTTCTGGTACTCTGTAGCCATCTTAAATACTAGAGGAATATATCATGACTGTATCTGAAATGAACAGAACCGCGGCTGCTCTGGATATCTTTGATAAACTAAAAAATGAAGGTTTCGGTGATCTTCACTTTAAAGTGGATCCTACTACCGGCTTAGAAGCCATTATCGCCATACACAGCACCAAACGCGGCCCAGCCTTAGGCGGTTGTCGCTTCATACACTATGATTCCTCACAAGACGCTATTATCGACGCCATGCGCTTGGCAAAAGGCATGAGTTATAAAACAGCTATCGCCGGTTTACCCGTAGGTGGTGGCAAAGCCGTTATCATGAAACCGGATAATTTGACAGATCGCCCTGCGTTTTTTCGCTCTTTTGGCCGGTTTGTACAAGAATTAGGCGGTCGTTACATCACGGCCTTGGATAGCGGTACCACTTTAGCCGATATGGATTGTATCGCTGAAATAACCCCTTACGTAGGCTCAAAAACCAATATGGGTAAACATGGCGGTGAAGGCGATCCTGCACCGTCTACTGCTCAAGGCGTTTTTCGTGGCATACAAGCAGTGGTTAAATATAAATTCAAACGAGACGATCTAAAAGGCTTACATATTGCTATTCAAGGTGTGGGTGCTGTGGGTTATTTATTAGCTCGCCATTTGCACGAAGCGGGTGCCGTTTTATCCGTTGCTGACGTTAACTCTGAAGCCGCGGAACGTTGTAAACGTGAATTTGGCGCTACCGTTGTCGATTACCATACAATTCATACTTTAGACTGCGATATTTTTTCACCTTGCGCGCTAGGCGCCATACTGAACGATGATACTATTCCCGCCATTAAGGCACCGATTGTGGCCGGTGGTGCTAATAACCAATTAGCCAAAGAGTATCATGGTCAGGTATTAAGAGATCGCGGTATTATCTATGCGCCCGACTATGCGATTAATGGTGGTGGCATCATTCACGCTGCAGCTAAATATTTTCACCATTCCGATGCCAAAGCAACACAACACATCGAAGAAATTTACAATGTTATCTACACCATTTGTGAACGGGCTGACAAATCAAATCAACCTACGAATATCGTTGCCAACAGTATCGCTGAAGAACGGCTGCGCTAATGATTACACATAAGGATTAACGGCATGACTATCGCCACTTTCGCTATTGAGTATTACCAATATTTAAAACCCGATGGCACGTTGTGTCAACCTTTGCCTAAGGATTTAGATAACAACGCTTTGCTAAAACTCTATCGCTTAATGCATTTGCTGCGCATTTTTGATGGCAGAGCAATCAACTTACAACGCGTAGGCAAACTAGGCACCTATGCAGGCATCTTAGGTCAGGAAGCCATTGGCGTAGCCATGGGGCACGCTATGCATGCCAGCGATGTATTAGTCCCTTATTATCGCGATTACGGTGCACAATGTCAGCGCGGCGTTGCATTCAATAAAATTTTGCAATATTGGGGCGGTGATGAACGCGGCAGCGATTTCAACAACGCCGAAGACTTCCCTATTTGCGTTCCTATTGCCAGTCAAAGCGTCATTGCCACTGGCGTTGCTACCGCCATAAATTATCGTAAACAAAAACGCGCTGTAGTCACAACCATAGGCGAAGGCGGTACCTCTGAGGGCGATTTTTACGAAGCCATGAACGTAGCCGGAGCTTGGAATTTACCCGTAGTCTTTGTAGTGAATAATAACCAATGGGCTATTTCCGTCTCTAGAGATCAACAAACCCACAGTCAAACCATTGCTCAAAAAGCCATTGCCGCCGGTTTTAGCGGCGAACAAGTTGATGGCAATGATGTGATTGCCGTGCATGAACGCATGCGTATCGCTTTAGAAAAAGCACGCAATGGTGGCGGCCCTACTTTGATTGAAGCCATCACCTATCGTTTATGCGATCACACCACTGCAGACGATGCCAGCCGTTATAGGCCTAAAGCAGAATTAGACAAAGCATGGCTAGAAGAACCCTTAGTGCGTTTACGAACTTATTTAACGGCACAAAAGGTGTGGGATGACAGCAAAGAAGAAGCGCTGTTATTAGAATGCAGAAAAGAAATTGATAAAGAAGTCGATACTTATTTAAATATTGAAATCGCTCCTGTCACCGACATAATCGACTACATGTATGCTCAATGGCCTGAATCCTTGAAAGACCAACGCGATACTTTATTACAATTTGGGGACAGCCATCATGACTAAAATCACTTTGGTGGAAGCAGTAACGCAAGCACTGGCTTATGAATTAGCACACGATGAGAATGTTGTTTTATTAGGCGAAGACATAGGCTTAAATGGCGGCGTATTTCGCGCTACTGACGGCTTACAAGCCCGTTTTGGCGCCAATCGCGTCATGGATACTCCTTTAGCGGAATCGATGATCGCCGGTCTAGCCATAGGCATGGCGGCACAAGGTTTAAAACCCGTAGCCGAATTTCAATTCATGGGCTTTAGTTATCCAGGACTAGACAATATCTTGAATCATGCCGCACGTTTACGCAATCGTACCCGCGGCCGATTACACTGCCCCGCTGTATTTCGTATGCCTTTTGGTGGCGGCATACACGCACCAGAACATCATTCAGAAAGCACTGAGGCGTTATACGCGCATATCCCTGGCTTACAAGTGGTGATTCCTTCCAGTCCAGCACGTGCTTATGGCTTGTTATTAGCAGCCATACGCTCACCCGATCCCATTATTTTTCTAGAGCCTAAACGCATTTATCGTTTAGTCAAACAAGAAGTACCGGACAATGGCGTGGCATTACCCTTAGAAAAAGCTTTTGTGTTACGCGAAGGCAGCGATGTCACTTTAATCAGCTGGGGTGCGAGTATGCACGAAACGCAACAAGCAGCTGAAGCATTGGCGCAAGAAGGCATCAGTGCTGAGATCATCGACGTAGCCAGCATTAAGCCTTTGGACACAGCGACTATCATCAACTCATTGAATAAAACAGGGCGTTGCGTCATCGTACATGAAGCTGCAAAAAGCGGTGGTATAGGTGCAGAAATTGCTGCCCAAATTGGCGAAAAAGCCTTATTGTCTTTGTTGGCCCCCATACAACGCGTTACCGGTTACGATACAGTGATGCCCTATTTTAAATTAGAAAAAAGTTATATTCCTAGTGTGGCACGGATCATCCATGCTGCTAAGCTAACGTTGGAGTTCTCATGAAAATATTTCGTTTGCCCGATTTAGGGGAAGGTTTGCCCGATGCCGAAATTCACGAGTGGCATGTAGCCGTAGGCGATCATGTTAAAATAGACCAACCTTTAGTATCTATGGAAACGGCTAAAGCCGTCGTTGAAGTCCCAGCCCCTTTCGATGGGGTTATCGCCGAATTGCATGGTGCAGTAGGCGATATCATCAACACCGGCGATGCTTTAATCAGTTTTGAAGGCGAGGCCGAAAAGCCTAAAGCAACCGAAAAACCTAAGCAAGAAGAAGCGAAAAAACCACAACAAAGTGGCGCTACCGTTGCAGGCAATATCATCGTGGGCGATACCGTATTAGAAGAAAGCGCTATGGGTATTACACCTACCGCTGCGCATGACAAAATCACGCGCGCGCTGCCTGTAGTGCGTTTGATTGCCAAGAAATTAAATTTAGACCTAGCCCATATTAAAGCGAGCGGGTCACAAGGTGAAGTCACTCTAGACGATGTATTGCAAGTCATTCAATCGCAGTTAGGCACGCACAGTAGTAGTCCTGCTAAAACAGCCACGCCTGCAGGCTATGAACCCTTACGTGGCGTTAGACGCGCTATGGCACAAGCCATGGCACTATCGCATCAAGAAGTCGCCGCAGTAACCATAGTCGACGATGCGGACATAGGCGATTGGGCAGAAGGCAATGACATCACCGCGCGCATCATACGCGCTATCGGCTTTGCTTGTTTACAAGAACCTGCACTGAATGGCCATTTCGATGCTAAAAGCGGCTCTAGACAGTTATTTGATACCGTGCACTTGGGCATTGCCATGGATTCGGGTGATGGGTTATTTGTACCCGTCATTAAATCCGCTGAAAAATTGGATAAAAATGAACTACGCGCACTGATCAATCGCTATAAAGAAGAAGTGCGTGCCCGCAGTATTCCTTCCGCCGATCTACAAGGTGCAACGATTTCTTTGTCCAATTTTGGTGTGTTTGCAGGTCGTTATGCCAACCCCATGATAGTGCCACCCATGATAGCCATCGTAGGCTGTGGCAAATTGCGTGAAGAAGTAAAATTAATTGCAAACAAATGTGTCGCACGACGCATTATGCCCTTGTCTTTAACCTTTGATCACCGCGTTGCTACGGGTGGCGAGGGTTCAAGATTTTTAGCGGCGATGATAGAGGATTTGAAGAAAGCGGAGTAAAGATACCTGTGAGTAATTCATTATCTGTACCTATTCCACTTCAAAATACGAGATCAAGTGTAAATTTAATATAAAACTAGAACGTTGTCATCCTCGACCAGGCCGCGAGGCCGCAGCCGGGGATCCAGGCAATTGTCATTCTCGCCGCAGGCGGGAATCCAGTTTCAAATTAAGTTTTAATACTTTTTTACAGGATCCCCGATCGGAGCCTGTACTCGGTACTCCGGGTATCGAGGATGGCAAAACTTCGATTAAAGTTCAATATATTTATTTAAATCTCGCATCTTCATTGGCGATGGGTATATACATTCACGGCCGAGGATTGGGAGGCCAATGGTGAGAAACCACTTCTTCTAATTGCTTCCCTTCCTCGCACATCGCCTCTAGATTTTTCAATAGAGAACTTTGATTATCGTATGTTTCTTGATGTTGTCTGAGTTTGTGTTGTGCTTCACTGTAATTTTTCTGCGCTCTCTCTACAAGTGCTAATATTTCTGACCCCGATTTTATTTTAGTTGCAGCTAATAGTTTGTCCAGAACATTTTTAGCCTCAGCTTCTGCTGCCTTGGCTTCCAAAAGATCTAACTGAAGAGTATCAAGATGACTTTTTTGTCTTCTTATATTTTCCTTAAGCGCATCCTCGCGGACGCGCAAAAGCAATTGAGCAACCGGTTTGCTTATCATAATGAACCCTTATTCTTACAAAAAATATCCAATTGCTATACCCAATGCGCTTCAAGATGCGAGTTTAAGACTAAAAGCAATCACATACCACAACGTTGTCATATATATCATACATGAAATTGTGATTATGGTTAATTCATAGCCTTGGTTTTTACTTATTGCCCTAGAATAGAAGAATCCGTTCTAGCGTGAATCACCTTATCCACTTCGGATTGACACTGCGAAGCAGATTGCTGTTTTGACTCTATTGGGCTAAAGAAAAAAGCATATAATTTATATAGTCTATCAGGTAAATCTATATCTATTGGTCTAAAAGGCGGTGGAGAAGAAGGTGCTTTTACATTACTCACTTTTTTTTCGCTTTCTGCTAACTCGTTCTCTAATTCAGACAAGGAGTGATCACTATTACGGTCTTTTTTATTCCCTATTCTGTTCGGGGCACTCAAATGTCTAGGCAACAATGGAGAATTCGGTTGTGATGCTACAGATGGTCTTTCAGCTATAAACTCAATCGCTTCAGGGGGTTTAACAGCAGCAGCTATTTCTTCTTTCTCTTTATCTTCTTTTTGGAGATTTTCTGCTGGAATTTCTATAACGCCCTTTGTAGCGCCATTCTTTGCTAAGAGCTCAATAACTTTTTCATCTACAGCAAAATCTAGAGGCGTTTTATCAAAAAAATCTTTTGCATTGACTTCAGCACCTTTTTCAATTAACAATTTAACCATATCAAGACGGTTAAGTTTTATAGCAATATGCAATGGGGTTTGACCTTGTTTATTTCTGATAAAGACCAAATAGGGATTTTTATGAATGAACCGCTCAAATCTCTGAAAATTATTTTCTTGTATATCATAAAATACTGTGGCATGCCGAAGAGTTAAAATTCTTCGAATGCTTGCCGAATCCCGCCCTTTCTTATTTGGGACACTTTTTGTGGCACAATAATCAACTAATATCTTAGCCATCTTAGGATTCGCTTCTAAAGCATAATGCAATGGGGTTTGGCCATCGTTATTTTTTACATTAATTACAGCACCATGAGCAATTAGTAGCTTAGCTTTTTCAAGATCATTGCCCTTTATGACATAATGTAGTGGGGTTCTACCTAAGAAATCTTGGGCATTAATATTAGCGCCTTCTTTAACTAAAAATTTAACAATATCGGGGTTTTCTTGATCCATAGCATAATGCAAAGGAGTTTGGTTTTTATCATTTTTGATATGAGCCAAGAGTGAATTTCTCTGAAGATACTTAGTTACTGATCTTAAATCGCCCCGATTTATTGCCCAGAAAAATTTTTCTCGTTGTTCCATACTAATAGCTGCCACAGCTGCTGCTGCGATACGATTTCTATTTGTTCTCTCACGAATCGCCTCAGCAGTCTTTCGCTCGCCATTCGGGGGGAAATTTTCCTTAACATGTTTTTGCCAAAGCTCGATCGAAGAAGAATCCCTGGTCGAAGTAAATTTTTTGGTAATATAAGGAGCGAGGCTAAAAGCTTTGAGAAGCCCGCTTCTAAGGGGGGAAGAACCTATGGTGCCCGTAAAACAAATATAAAGATCTTCATAGAGATATAAAAGTTCATTTTTAATTTCTTTTTCGATATCTTCTACTGTCCTTGGTCTTAAGCGTTCTTCCAATTGCAAAATTTGCGCAGAAATCCTAAATGCATTTATAGCTTCCTCTTCCCCTATTTGGGATACTGACATAGTGATTATGTTGTAAATAGCGCGTCCAAAACCATCAAAGAGTTTATCATTAGAACGCATTAATCTATCAACACCTAATTTTTGGTAATTAATCCTTAAAATAGCCCTGAATAATTGCTCTTCATCCCTATATAATGGTCCCCAATATACCAATTTAGCTATCTCAGGATTAGTTTTTTGCTTTTCTTCTGCATAATCTCGTGGAGTTTTCTGCTTGTTATCTTTAGCATTAACATCAGCACCGCACTGAATTAACAATTCAGTTATTTCAGAATCCTCCCAATCTATAGCATAATGTAATGGGGTTTGATCCTGGTTATCTTTAGCATTAACTGCAGCACCATACTGAATTAACAACTCCGCTATTTCAAAATTATTCTCATTAGGCTCATTTTCAACTATAGCGCAATGCAACGGAGTTTGGCCCTGCTCATTTCTAGCGTGAACTAACTGTGGATTTTCTATGATAATCCGGTAAACTGCTTGAAGGTTTCCCTCTTCTATTGCCTGAAAAAGGGCGCTCTGCTGCCTAATATTTGAATTAACATCTAGCACTTTTAAGAGATCGGCTTTAGTGCTTATCTTAGAAGAAGGTTGAAGTTGAATTTGTACATCTGAAGCCTTAGCTTGCTTTTGCTGTAAAATATTATTTGCAACTCGAAAAGCTTCTGCGGCTTGTTCTAATGTTAACTGCTTTGAGTTTACTGCGTTATCTATAAAATGAATGGCTGACTCGCCCCATGCTCCCAAAGGAGTGCGTTCTCTTTTTCGCACATTTTCTATAAATGCAATTCTTTCCTGTTCAAAGGTAGACTCTGTTTTTTTAGGTGGGCTTGTCCGATTGTGAAAGGCATGGTATACACTTCTGAAGAATGCAGCCATTTTAATACCCCGCTATTATTAGATATCATTTTTTTAATTGCTCAATTATATCGCAAAAACCTTAAGGTTTTCTTAAGGAAGCAAGGGGAAATATGCTTTTAAGGATTGGCTCTTATTTTTCTACTCATAAAAATCAATGACTTAACATATTAAGCCACTCTTTTCTGCTTTTTATGATAATAGTACACAAGTGAATTAGGGCGTTTTATAGGCGTAGATATGGTTTGTAACGAGTTATATTATAGCCAGCTAAAACAGCCGATTTAAGATCTTAAACCCGCCAAAAATACGATCGCTATGGGCGCGCCTTGAAATGGTTTACATTCCAGACTATATCCAGATGCTCCCTTAACAACAATTGGCTAGAGCTTATTGAGGATTCTATAAATATTTTTATGGCGAAGTAATGGCTTTACCAAATGGAATACGGCTCCATGTCTTAGGATTGGAAATAGCTCCCTCTGTTTGCTGATTTTCAGCACTAGAAATAGATTGATCTTTTAATATGGGTCTTGGCGCGGAGAAAAACCCCTGTTTTTGCGCTCGAAGTGTAGGCAAAGTAAACTTTCTATCTTCCAAAATTAGAACATTTAAAGTACTCCAAAGACCGGTTACTTGACCTAAAAGTTGATTCACATCACGTAATGATTGCGAAAGACGGCTATTCACTTGAAAATAGGCAATAATAGGGAATCTTTTATTAAGTTCATTGCGATCCTGTAAGAACTGATCGCATCGTTCTGTGGTTTCTATCCCCATTGCGGTTGCTCGGTCTCTTAAAGATTGAGTATGCGCCATCAGCCCTAACAAACCCTCATTTTGTGAAATAACCCCGGTAAAACCAATGACCTCATCACATTCAGCTTTCAATTTTTCTCGAACTGGAGCTATTTGCCTCATCACAAAAGCATCAGCAAAAACATCTACAGGACCCTCTTTCAAAACTAAAGTGCGGTGTTCTTTGGACCAGGGATCCATAACGGCATAACCTTCTCGCGCCCTAGTCAAAAGATGCGAGGCTAACTGTAAAATTAGGCGCGTACGTTTGTTTTCTTCAATGCATTTTTCTACAACAGCTATTTTTTCTTGATTTTCCGCTAAATCTTTATACTCTTCCGCAGAGCTATCTAAAGAACCGTTTGGCATTTTTAATGTCTCCTCAAAATATAGACTATTATTTTCACTGGTAGCAATTGTATTCTAACTCATTTCTCATCTGTGAGCTCTTTTCGAAATAATTTCATTATGACCAGCTGGTTGGGCAGTCGGGTGGCTAAATAGTTCATATGGATTTCTCTCATTGACCCCGAGGTCGTTTTTCTTTTGATCTACTTTTGCCGCTGCATTATTAGCTGACGCTACCAATTCTTTTCTTTCTTTCCTACTGTTGCTATTTATCATAGCACGGAATCCAAAAGAAATCGCAGCGCCAGCTGCCATAATAGCAGGTGCGGCAATCGCCAATATAGGTGTAGATGCTGCAGATACAAGCATAGGCCCAACAACAGGCAAGGCGAGTAAGGCGGGTGGGCAAGTAACAGCTAAAAGTCCTACTAAGGCTATTCCCGCGGTTACAAGCATAGTAACTCCGAAGATGACCCCCAAAGCAAATAACGCCTTCGAAACTACCTGTGTTTCCCCTCTCTGTTCTAATCTAGTCAAAGCTGCTCCATTCTCGTCTAGAGTAGGCTTCTTGGAACCTAATTTTATCTGAGAACATTTTTGTTCGTGTTCTCTCTGGTGTTTCTCATTTAACCTCGAAGATATAGACCCCATACAATCAAGCAATTTACTACTATTGTAGTTAAGCGCTGTTGTTAAATCTGCATAATTACTTTTTCCTCTAGAATTCCAAGCAGCATGTAAAAAATCGGTACCGCTCGTAACAACCGGGTCTTCATCCGGATTAAATTCTTTTGAAACGAGCATCTCATCTGTTAACCCATCCCCCGATTCCAGACTTTCATCTAGAACAGATTTTAATAAGGATTTATAAACATCAAGACATTGTTTGTAATTCTGCATCGCTGCATTGAATTTCTCTTTATCTGTTTTATGCTTATCATCAACTTCAGCACTTTCAAGGAGAATACTATCCTTTGGTATGTCACTATGAAGAATTCCTTCTTTTTCAGCATTTTCGAGAGAAATAATATCATCAGGTATTTCACACAGCGCTGCATTGAATTTTTCTTCATCTGCCTCATGCGTATCATCTAATCCCTCAGAGTTATCTTTTTTTGTGTTTTCTAGAGCAGGATCCAAAACTAAGCCTGTACCATCATTCCATAACCCTGCATTTCTCTCACCCTCTGAATCAGCTTCATCTCCGGAACCATATAAGGCAAAACTCTTGCCGTCTTCGTCATTGAATTGAAATAGAGAATAAAGTTGATTTGTTTCTTTGATTTTTTCATTGTCACTTATTTGCGACAGAATGGTCTCACGAGCTGCTTCAAGCTCTTTTTTTCTATACTTAAAATGTCTTTTCTCTTGGAGCACAATATGTTTTTTAACTATCATTGGGACCGTTTCATCGTCCATCTCCATTATTTCAGCAATACTTTTATCCTTTAGTTGATCATTCAGTGCACCTTCGTCAATGCTCTCTAATGCATCCTGATCCTCTCTATCCCATGAACTTATCGCTCTAAAATGCTGTGGGACCATCAAAAAATGACTTTCAGTCTCCTGTCTTAATCGCCTCTTTTTCCTATCAAGCAACATCATCTGCACAACCGCGTTAACACACTGGACTTTAGTTTGTTTTTCTATTGAGTCGTCTTCTAATAGAGCCATCAATTTTTGTAAATCACCAACATTATAGGAAATATTTTCTTCTTTAAAAAGAGAAATGAGACCCTTTATTTCGTTTTGACAAAAACCGATATCCCTACACATTAAATAAGCAGGATAACTCAACATATGTAGTCGCAAGTCAATTCTACGCCCTGCATACCAATTATCGTTGAGATTAAAAGAAGCTTTTAATAGTGGTTGTACACCATTTGTTTCTTTATTTTGAAATGCTAAGTTCTCGCAAAGAGATAAAAGCTGTCCTTCAACTTGTGCATCCGCAACCTCTTCACTATTATTTAATAGGTTTAATCTTTTTATTGCTTTGAAAAAGCTCTTTGCTTCTACGGCCGTAGGACGCTCATCTGAAAAGTCAGATACCATGCGTTCAAGGAAAACATGCATGAGCTCATTCAATCTATCGGCTGTAGCAATTTCTCGTTTCCAGTCAGCGGGATTTATAAAATCGTTATGGATCACAAAGGGAGCACCTACTACAGCATCAACTTTTTGTCTGTTAAAGGATTTGTCCTGGATTGCTTCTTGCTTCCCTTTAAAAGGATTATAATCGTTAGGATTCATGCCTTTTTTTGCCGCAAAAACAATATCACACATAACACCAAGCGGCACTATGTCTATTTCCCTCATTGGCGAGAGAGGATGAAGATACATCCCATAACCAAAACGTAAATTTGCTTCTTTCGAATTCCAGAATAGCTTACCTACAGGCGCTACAAGAGATTCTTTACTAACATACTGAGATTGACCATGATCGAAGATATGGCAATCCTTATATTGACCATTAGCATCTATCTCAACCAGCACGTTGTCCCAATTCAGATCTAGGTGGCAAAATCCGCCTTTATGCATTTCGTCTATTTTAGCGCATAAGTCTATAGCCAACTGACATCTGTCTGCAAAATCCAGATTAAGTAATTCGTGTTCTACAGTAATTCCTTCTGGGCCTATCTCTTTAACCAGCTTTTTGCCAGGAATATAATTAAAAATGGCAATTGAGTGATTCCCTACACGCAATATTTTCTCATCTTTCTTCCCATGAGGAACCACATCTTTCGTAACAAATTGCACTTCATGTTTTAAAACTGCTTCTTCTCCAAGACTTGCCGCTTTAACAACTATAGGTGGATTCAGGGCTGCTTGTTCGTTGCCATGAGGTAATATACAAGCCTTATACACCTTGCCCGCAGCACCGCTACCCAGTGGCTCATGGGTGTTGATAAGATAATCGTGATCTGCTTGTTTGACTAAAACATACTGTGGAGAAGTTTCGAGCCAGTTATTGTTGTCATTCTGTATTTGTGTTGGATCCAGATGTTCAATTTTGCCACCAGACATCACCGCCACCGCAGCGCTCAGTGCTACACCCTTCTCAATGGCCCTTCCTTGGGGTAAGTTGGTTACATCTGGCTCTGCCATTACGTGTAACTGTTCTACTGCTGCAGTTATCGCTTGGCGATCCTGCTCATCAGCAACAAACGTTCGCACTGCATCATCACATGTACTCATATTATAACCCCGCTCAATTTCTGAATCATCGCGCCCCATTAGCTTAATAGTCTGGAGCAGTGATTACATTGTATTTTTCTGCTAAATCAAGACTATTATACCGACCGAACCTTAAGGAAATATGAGCAAATGGCTGAAGGATGCTTTTTAGTGTATATTGAGTTATTCTTGGTCATTTTGTATGGAAATCATTAGTTTGGCCAATTATTTTACTGATTTAGCCCTTTCTGGGCTCTAATTGGGCATAGCCTAACATCATGTTCATTTCATCACCAAAGCAATGGATTGCCGCGCCTTGTTCGCTACGCTCACTGGCTCGCAACGACGAAGTTCTGCGCAATTGAACCCGATTAGAGGTCTATATTATTTTCATCGATATTCTCATGATTCTATCAACGAATTACTTAACCTTTACAGCAATGATGGACCCCAAGTGTAACGATCGTACCATGAAATTTTAACGTTCGAGTTTAACTCTTCAATATTTGGTGGAAATCTCTCAGCGCGCGAGGCGCCCCTAGACTATCCCCCCTTGTGCGGATCGATATGCCCACCTGAATCCGTTCTTCCCTCTGAATCGTCGTCTTTCTTGTGTGGTCCAGCAGGGCCTGAGCCTGATTCATGAAATAGGCTTCCGCTATGGCTTGCAGTCAATATATGAGGCGCTACGGGCTTATTTGGGCTGATTACAGGGTTTTGTACTACCTTATCCGCTATGGTCGCCGCCGTATTAAATAGGTGAGCCGCGTTCTCATTTTCTTTCTTACTGGAACGCATAACCCGTTTTGCTCTGGCTGCAATGGAACTAGAGGTTATTAAACCTACGGCTGAATCTTTTATAGTAGGCGATACCGCGGATGCAATATTAGCCGCTAAAACAGGTGCAGCGGCTACACCACCCGTTCCGACTACTAATACCAAAGCCAAAGACATCCCCACCCCCATCAATACACGATGAGCCCATTTCTTTTTAGGAGAAGCGGTGTTAACGTTATCTGCTCTAAGCTGAGCCCATTCTTCCTCTTTATGTACCGGCTTAAAGGGTAATAACTTTGGCCCGGCAAGATAGCTTATAGAATTGGCCAATTCTAGATTAACCTTGTGTAAGGTTTCTGCTGAACCTTGGGCGCTGACCAGACCACTTTTATAGGCTTCTTTCATCTCTACTCTTAACTGCGTCATTTGTGCCACTACAGGATCATCTTCATCTTCACCCAAGAATTTCGTATAAAGCGCCACAATCTGCTTATTCGACTCTAAAGCTTCCGTATAAGCTTTACCATATTCTTTATCGTTATATTTCTCTTCATAACGTTGCTCTCTACCTATCAAGCTTTTTTTAGGATCATCGCTATTTTGTACCTCAAAGAAAGTATCCAGATAAACTTCTAGATCTGCAGATACATTATCGGTAACACCCTGATGATTCTCAAAAAAGTGGTGAATCAACCCTTGGCGTAAGCTTATCAAATGTGAAGGAATATTTTGTTCCTCATCTTTTTTACGATAAGAAAAAGCATATTGTATATACATCGCTTCTTTTCTTAAATTCTGAGCTAATTCTTCGTTTGTCGCAGATTGCGTTAATGTAGATAAACGTTCTTTGATTTCCAGAAGATCTTCCGATTGCATATCACCCACATGCGAATTCAAACTCTCCACATACGATTTTAATGCGGCAGAGGTATCGAAAACCTTAGCAAATTCTATAGCAGGTGTGCTAGCAACATCATTATGATGCGCTTTCAAAAATTCACTCATCTTAGTTTCTAATGAATCATGAATTGCAGTGATTTCCTGTAATAACGGTCTGCTTTCTATTACATTACTGCTACTCATTAGTGCTAATGTATGTTTACAACTGCGTAGATCTGCTTGAAAACCTTCATTTAATAAACTCTTAGCATAATGTGGATAGAAATGTTCTACTGCTCCGGGTTTAGCCTCTGCATGCTGTAACCACGTCCTTAGTCGTAAAGCCTCTGCTTCTAGTGCATGGGCTAAAAAACCTACATCTTGAGTAACTGTTTTAGCTTCAGCTACTTCTAGCAGGAAAGTTTGCATCGCTTTATAGTTCTGCATAAAATTAGGGTCTGAGTTGAACTGTTCATTGTGCTTTTTATATTGTTCCATAGCATCTTGTAACATCACTTTCGCTTTTATATACGTCCATTCCTGCGTATTTATAGCCTTTAATGCATTTAATTTAACTGCGGCTTCTTTCAGTGAGATTCGTTCTTTAGGATTTGTCTTGAGTAGAGCCGTACACAATGCTTGCAGCGCCTGCCCCTCTGGCCCCTGAAATACTGCAGCGCTATAATCAAATTCGCCTGTTATCTTATATTGTTGCAATTTTTCAAGCGCTTTGGCCCTAGCCTCGTTATGCTCTGCACCACCGTCACTCTCCAGGACAATCGTTAAGCCCGTTAAAAAATCGTACAAAGCCAATCCCACTTGATAGGACATGAACTTATCCATATCAAATAACATAGAACTCGTAAGAGCCTTAACGGCGGCGGAGTTCTTCTTTTGTCCTAGTGCTGCAGATTTTCCTTCGTGGAATTCGCCATCGTGACCGAGCACACTAAATTGTTGCGTTTTGCTATCATAATAAATTTCACCCATTTTATGTGCACTATGCGCGGGCAAAGGAGAACATTCAACAACTTCATAAACCAAATCCCACCCCAGTGGTGCATAGTCTTTTGTAGCAGACGATACAATTTCCCGTTCTTTCAAATGACGCAGATCGGTACCCTTTGCGCAAATAGCAACCGCTTTTAAGTCGGAAATTTTAACCTGATACGATCCGGAATCCTTCTTTTTAGCCAGAAAATTAGACAATTTAATATCGGCTAAATAAGCATTCTCTTCTGTTAGTTTGAGGCAGAAATCCGTGATCTGTGACAAAATATCACACGCTTGTTGTTGAATGAGCGATGTATCTTCATCAGACATGCTCTCTCTTACGCTTTTTAAACTACCTTCTGAGCAATATTCAATGGCCGTGAGCGTATGGTCATCTCCATTGTTACTGTCATATCCCGCGATAATCTCATATTCTTGCGTAAAATATTCGGCCACCGGCGTTTTCTTTAAAATGCTAATGTCATCAGCATTGAAGGGCCTGTCTTTGGCAGCCCTTAAGAGTATCCTATCCCCACTGATTTTATGTTCCAAGATCCAAGTAATATTATTTCCGGCAGACAAATATTTAAGATCATGATCCACTAACAAAGCCGGCATTAATGCTTCTAATTGTTCTTTTGTTCTTGCTCCAGCTTTAATCCATGTTTCTTTCTGAGCTTCTATCATTTCGCGGTCTGTGCTTTTCTGTTCTATAGTACCGAATATGGGTGAACTTTTATAAACTGCAAGTACTTCTTCGTCGCTGGCGTTGCTGATTAAACCAGTATTTTTTGTTTTGAGTGCCGCCAAAAATTCATACACTTCTTTCTGCTGTGCGGAATCATAAAACACATCGAATTGGCCAGAATACTGTTCATGTTGCTTATACCTTTGCTGCAACTGTGGCTCGGCTTGAATAATGGCATATAAGTGACTGTTTATTTCTGTGAGCAATGCATGTAAAGCATCGGGGTTTTTATTGTCCGTTGTCATCAATGTATGCAATACGGATCTTCTGAGTTGTAGTAAGATATTGTAATTGCGAAGACTCTCAGGACTGTTTTGATAAGATTCTAATTGTAGTTTATGGCCCAATGACTCTACGGTGTCTGCATCTACTCCAACTGATTTTGCCTGCGCCAATAATTGCGCCGGATCTAATGAACTCATTTTTTTCTGCAATTGTTCATTAGACAGCGTATAGAATTGCATTTCTGCTGCTAATCCATGTGATACAGGCTTTTCAAAGCGTAAAAATTGTTGTGCAATACCACTGGTTAAATACCAAGATCTACTCGGTATACAAGCATATTCGTTATTCCCATTTATTAAGTAATTGGCATAATAGTCTATTTCTTGCAACAGCAATAGCGCTGCCGCTTTATTGTTTTCACCTTTAGCCTGAATGAGCGCATTATATTCTATTATTTTCTCATTCATTCGATCCAAGGCAGTTATTGCAATTGCCTTTTCCGAGTTTTCCCAGTGAGGAGAATAGCGGATTAAAGATATAGCGGGTATTTGATCGCCGCTCACTTGTTCTGGAATTTGTGGTCTTTCTATTGAATCACCCATAATATCGCCCCCTTACTGCAGGTTTATTTGTATAGTATAGTCAAGCTATTGCTAGTGTAACAAAAGAATATTAAGGGAATGTTAAATAGGATACTGATGGTTCTTTGTCAAGATGAAAGCCTTTGATTTAAAATGTTATTTTGACTTTCTCTGCTCGCAATCTGAAAGATCACACGAATGTAGCCGGTATATAAGCGTGCTCTGAACCTCGTCATTGCTGTAAAGGGTAAGTAATCTATTGATAGCTTTTTCCGTATCTACCTAATACACTTCAAGATGCGAGTTCAATGCTACAAGCAACTACAGACCAGAGTTGTGTCATCCTCGACCAGGCCGCGAGGCCGCAGTCGGGGATCCAGAAAAAACTTGATTTGAAACTGGATCCCCGACTGCGTCGAGGATGACAATGTGCTGGATCCCCGGTAGAACAACCGTACCGTGAAATTTTGAAGTTCGTTGTGACGCTCTTACTATTCTATCTCAGCTAGCAATGATGAAATAGCTTAAGAATCTGCCGTCACCAAACCGCTGTCGCCGATCCAGCTGGGTGGAACTACGCCAACCGCAGCATGACTATCGTCGAAGCTGACATATTCCCAGGCCGAAGTTTGTTGCAGCAATTTGCGTACCAATTGATTATTTAAACCATGACCCGATTTAAAGCCACGAAAAGCACCGATTAAATTGGCGCCCAATAAATATAAATCGCCGATGGCATCTAAAGCCTTATGACGTACAAATTCATCGCGATAACGCAAACCGTCTTCATTTAAAACACGATATTCATCGACCACAACGGCGTTTTCTAAGCTGCCGCCTAAAGCTAGGTTTTTAGAACGTAGATATTCATAATCAGATACAAAACCATAAGTACGCGCACGACTGATTTCACGGCTATAAGAGTTTTGCGAAAAATCGATAGAGATGATCTGATCTTGAGGCTTAAACAAAGGGTGTTTGTATTCAATTTCAAAATCGACCCTAAAACCATCGAAAGGCTCTAAGCTGGCATATTTATAATCTTTGCTGCCACGCTGCCCTTCTTCTATAAGCACTTTTTCCTTGATGCGTATAAACTTTTTAGCCGCATTTTGTAGCTCTATGCCCGCTGATTGTATAAGGAATACGAAAGGAGCGGCGCTGCCATCCATAATGGGTAATTCAGGAGCGGTGATTTCAATATAAGCATTGTCTATACCCAGCCCGGCCAAAGCGGACATGAGATGTTCTACTGTAGAAATACGTGCTTTGCCCTGTACCAGAGTGGTGGCTAGCATGGTATCGCCCACAGTTTCAGCCTTTGCTGGAAAGATAACCACTGGGTCTAGATCAGTGCGTATAAAGACTATACCCGTGTGTACGGGGGCAGGTCGCAACGTTAAATAGATCTTCTTGCCCGTGTGTAAACCCACACCCGTGGCTTGAATAATATGCTTTAATGTTCTCTGCTTTATCATATTTATGTTTTCCAGCATTGATTTATATAATTAATTTGATTTTACCATGTTTTCTATTAGTTTCAAAGTATAGCGGAATTTTGTCATCCGAGCCTAGGCCGCAGTCGGGGATCCAGTAAAAACTTGAATCGAAACGGGATCCCCGGCCTTCGGCCGAGGATGACAATGTGCTGGGCCCCAACCGGAGGCTATACTCGGTACTCCGGGTAGGGCGACATGACTCTGAATTAGTTAACTTCTTCAGGCTTACGTAAAAATGCAGGAATATCTAAATAATTGGCTGGATCGCGTTGTTTAGCTTCCTCTGTAGACTGTTGCGCTGCGGCTGGAGCATTCGCTACAGGTTTACGCATTGGACTCGCAGCAGCATTAGCGTTGTTAAACGCAGCTGCTTTTTGTCGCAATATGGCTGGGCGATCTAAACGGTTATAATCAACACTGCCATCGTTACGCAGGTGCTGATAATAATTCATTGCTGTGTTACTGCCTTGTGCTGCATGGCCACGCGCATCACCACCCGCACTGCGTTCGTCACGGCCACCGCCTAAACCGGTAACCACTAAGGTCACACGCATTTCATCTTTCATTTCTGGATCGATAACGGTACCCACAACCACGGTTGCGTTTTCACAGGTAAAGTCTTTGACCGCTTCACCCACTTCTTCGAATTCGCCAATCGACATATCCAAGCCCGCAGTGATGTTGACCAACACCCCTTTGGCACCTTGTAAATGTACGTCTTCCAGCAATGGGCTAGAGATAGCAGCTTCTGCCGCTTGTCTAGCACGATTATCGCCAGTGCCTATGCCCGTACCCATCATCGCCATACCATTGGCTGACATAACCGTACGCACGTCGGCAAAGTCTACGTTGATTAAACCAGGACGTGTGATCAATTCGGAAATACCTTGCACCGCACCGAATAACACGTTATTAGCGGCTTTAAAAGCGTTCAGCAAAGTCATGTTCTTGCCTAAGACGCTCAACAATTTATTATTAGGGATGATGATCAAAGAATCCACATTAGGATACAATTGTTGTATGCCTTCTTCGGCAATTTGCGCACGCTGCCTGCCTTCAAACAGAAAAGGTCTGGTCACCACAGCAACGGTTAAAATACCCATTTCTTTTGCTAAACGCGCAATAACAGGTGCCGCACCCGTACCCGTACCACCGCCCATACCGGCCGTAATAAACACTAAATCGGTATCGGCTAAAAATTCACGTATGTTTTCGCTGTCTTCTTCAGCAGCTTGTCGTCCTATAGCGGGATCCGCTCCGGCACCTAAGCCCTTGGTAATTTGATCGCCCAATTGTATGGTACGCGTTCTGCAATCTATTAATGCTTGCGCATCGGTATTGGCACAAGCAAATTCCACACCTTCTAGATGGCTGTCTAACATAGACTTCACGGCATTACCGCCGCCACCGCCTACACCGATCACGCGGATTACAGCTCCATGTGTACTTTTATTATCTGTAGCAAACATTATTTTATTCCTCTATAGTTAGTCATCATTTTCTATAAATTACCTTGAAACCACTGACGCATACGCGACCACACATTGCCATTACCGGAATCAATAGTACCGGTTTGCCCAGACAATTGTCGTCTGTAACCATGCACCAATAAACCTACACTGGTAGCGTAAATAGGATTATGCGTCACATCTGGCAAACCGCTGATATTTTGCGGCATGCCCAAACGCACCGGCAGCTGAAAGATCGATTCAGCTAAATCTAATGCGCCTTGAATTTTAGCGCCACCGCCAGTTAACACCATACCGGCAGCCAACAAATGCTCCAGACCACTGCGTCGCAATTCTGCCTGTATTAATGAAAAAATTTCGTCATAACGCGGTTCTATCACTTCCGCTAAACTACGGCGCGATAAATGACGGCCACCGCGCTCGCCCACCGTAGGCACTTCGATGAGATCGTTGGCATTGGCAAAACTCGCCATAGCACAGCCATATTTAATCTTAATGGCTTCAGCCGCCTTAGTAGGTGTACGCAAGGCCAATGCGATATCGTTAGTGACTTGATCACCGGCAATAGGAATCACTGCCGTGTAACGTATAGCGCCATCACTGAAGATAGCAATATCCGTTGTACCGCCGCCTATATCGACTAAACAAACTCCCAATTCTCTTTCATCTTCCGTGAGCACCGCATCGCTAGAAGCCAATTGTTCTAAAATGATATCGACCACTTCTAAATTGCAGCGACGCACACATTTCACAATATTTTGCGCCGCCGAAACTGAACCTGTGACCATGTGCACTCTAGATTCTAAACGCACACCAGACATGCCTATAGGTTCGCGTATGCCTTCTTGGTTATCGATGATAAATTCTTGTGGCAACACGTGAATGATTTGTTGATCAGCAGGAATGGCCACCGCCTTGGCAGCGTCAATGACGCGCTCTACATCGGAAGACATCACTTCGCGACTGCGTATGGCGACTATGCCGTGAGAATTCATACCGCGTATGTGGCTACCGGCAATGCCTACAAACACTGCATTGACCTTACAACCGGCCATTAGTTCTGCTTCGTCTACTGCTCTTTGCACTGATTGTACAGTTGCTTCTATATTTACCACCACGCCACGCTTTAAACCACGTGAGGGTGCTGTACCAAAACCGATCACTTCGATTACGCCTTCAGCGTTAACTTCACCGACTATGGCTACAATTTTGGTTGTACCTATGTCTAGGCCAACGATCAATTTAGATTCTTTTGGTTTGGGCATTCCGATTATTCTCCGTCTTAAGCGACTCGCTCTTGATTGAAGATTAGAATAACAAAACTCCGAGCAAAAAACTAGCTTGTTTTGTTATTTTTATCTAATGTCTACAAACCCTAGGTTGTGCTCACTTTGCTGGCATCGCGCCAGCCTACTGCCATACCATTCTCATAACGTAAATCCACATAGGCGATACGATTTGCTTTGTCTACTAATTCAAGAGGATAAGTTCTAACAAAACGATGTACTCGTTGTTGCAAATCCTTATCGCCCAAATTTAAAACAATTCCATTGCTTAAAACCACGACATACTCTTTTTCGTTGGTTTCATTTAAGGCTTGAATACTTAAGGCTTCCGTCGCTAAATCGGCTTTAAATGCATAATAAAGTTCCAATACTGCGGGCGCATCATTTTGCGCACTGCTTAATTCCGGTAAAGCCGCTGCTGTGAGTGGAATGTGCGGTTGATAGACAACGCCATTGTCTAACAAATATGCATTTTTATTCCATCTAGCGACCGTTTCATGCATGCTCAGTTTAATGAGTATATTGTCTGGCCAATTTTTTTCAACCACCGCCGTTTTTATCCACGGTAATTGCAATAGATCCGCTTGAATGCCATTGACATGCACACGAAAAAACCCGTGGCGTAAATGCGGTGACACGGCAGCACGTATGGCATTTTCATCTATAGCCACATCGCCATGTTGAACGATCACATGGCGCACTGGGAATTTGGGCAACATAAAAAAATAAATTGCCACACTCAGGATGCAAGCAGAGAGTATGACCAAACTCAAACCACGTCTTAGTATAGGCTTCGTTTGTTTTGAGCTTTTTTTAACCGCGCCCGCCTTGCTGCGGCGCCACTGACGTTTATCGTCACTCCATCTCATGTTGTCACCCTAGAATTGAACTTGAAAGGAAGTATATACCGATTACAGTTGTAGATGCGAGTTGGTGCATAGAAGCAAACCTTTAGGACAAAAATAGCCGTTGGATCTCTTCTGATCTGCCCGATGTCATTGCAACCAAGTGAGTAGCTTAAATACATAATCTTTGTTAGAATGCGGCGGTTAAAATATGTAGCTATGTAAACTGTCATTATGTTTAATAGTAATAATTACACCCACCTAAAAATAATTTCCTATGGCCTTTATAATTAATACGGAGGATAAAAATCATGGCGGCAACTGAAATAGCATTGTCTGAAACACTAAAAAGTGCGAAAGGAGAAATCGACAACACTATTTTAGAAATTTTGGCACAGCAATTATGCAAAGACAGCGGTATATTATCTCCTGTATTACATCCCGCCGGTTTTTTTGAAGCAGACAAACCTCTTTGGGAACGGATAAATAGTCCTTCTAGAGATAATATCTTTTCTGCTTGGCTATACCAAAATATCACATTGGACAACTTAAATGCCGCTTTGTTTGAAAAATGTAGAGGACGTTTACCCAAAGATATTACATATTCTGATTATGTTGATTTTATGGAACAGCAGAATAAAGATGATATTTTTCGCTTTCTTTTTGAAGAAGATCCATTCCGTCGTTCTACTATAGAAAGCATTTTTCAAAAATCATTGCTCGATTCATCCACTAGAGAAGAAAGGAAGAAAAAAGCGAATACAAGAATAGAATCTTTTGACGAGACATTCCAAGTAAATACTCAAACTTTTGAAAAAAACAAAGAAGATATAGCTAACTTAGACTTAAGCATAACTAATTTTTGCAACACGCACGATTTACCTATCAATTATCTTATGTGTTTCCCCCGTTGGTTAGAAGATAAAGAGGGTTTCAATAAAATAACAGCTGAACACATGACCGCACTAGAGAAAAAATTAGCCGACTTAGAGCAACAATTAACCGCAATTACGCCTGTCCTTAACCCTACAGGAAAACTGATTGACGAGACCCTGTGGGATGTAAAAACTGTATTGGAATGGGTAAAACAAAGGATTGCCTTAAGTGAAGAAATACAACTCTACTCTGAAGCTATTAACACGATAAATGAACTTGGACTTATCTCTGCCTACGAGCAAGAAATAACGGCTCTTGCATCTGAATTGAAAATAACGGATGTTAAAGCAACAAAGATAATCGCATTAATTGTTCAAGGCAAAACAAAGCCTTACTTACCCATTCTTACACCTCAAGAATACCAAGAGTGTTTAATTAACATAGAAAAATCAAAAAGGGATCTCTACTACCGCACCGCACGCAAAGAAGTAGATGGCCTTCTTGTTGACCCATCCATCCCAATATTATCGCAATTATCTTTTCGTATGAGAAAAATAGTATCCATCATCGAACTCGCCTCTTATGATGTTGGTCTAGGAGGTGAAATAATTCGTTATAAAGTTGATGATCTTGAAAAAGAAAAGAAAATTCCAAAGACATTGTTCTTATATCGTAAAGCTTTACTTGATCTCATTGCTAAGAGTGAAGACCTAGCCGTTGACGTAGAAACGTATAGACAACATTTTAATAAAGAAATGGCGCGTCTTGTTGATTCTTTAATGAAGAAAAAACAAATGAATCAAGATCGTGTAGCATTGGACAATTCTATTCACTACAGAATGCACCTTGAATTTTTAACATCCTTGCGTGCAATCATTGAACCGGTACCAGCCCCTCAAGCAAAATCGAAAGCAATAGAAATTATTGTGGCTAATGGCGAAAAAGATATAAAAGATGAGCTAGATTTATCTACAGAAAAGCCAGCATCTAACAGCATAGGAACCAACACAGAAAGTGGGCTAAGTTTATCTGCAGATAAACTAACATCTAGCAGCATGGGACACAAACCAGAAAGTGAACTAAGTTTATCTGCAGATAAACTAACATCTAGCAGCATTGAAATTGGGTCCAACCCAGCTCGTAGTTTAGACCCTAGAGATTTAACTCATGTCGCTCATTCTAACCCTTCTGACAGCTTTCTTTTTCACCAATTCGCGCGCGAAGCTAATATAATGCGTACAACTGCATCTTCAGCTGATATAACAGATGATGCAATTACACTCGCTCTAAAAGGAAAAGCAGGTAACGGCGTTAACGCCCTCTATCAAATAGAGCTAAACGAAAGAGCAGCAAGAAGGAAAGAAAAAGAAGAAGAAAGTAGGCCGGCATTCACTCGGCTACATGTACGTAGAGAAATGCCAACAGATTTTTCAAACATAAAAGATGGTTATTTATTGATACTTCCACATACTGTCTATCATGTAGACTCAGAATACTTGTATCCCTGCCCTATAAAAAAAACAGATCTTTTTTCAAAAAAACTGGAGGCTTTCTGTAACTCCCGTTTAGACGCTTACACCCCATCTCTGTTAATGGACTCGCTAGTTGAATGGCAGACTCAAGAACTACAGTCTTCAGATAAAAGAATACTCTTATTTGCTGAAGAGGGCAATCTACACAAAAAGGGCAATCTATACTGTAAAATGTGTCTTCCTAATGGCAATACGATCTCGATTACGCTAGAAAAAATGCCTTATAGCATAAATAATTTGCCCCTCATCAAGAAGGCAGTCCTTACTCAAATAAAAGATAATAACTTACTTTCCCCCATTGATTTAACTTCTAGTGAAGTATCTAGTTTAATCACTGCCAACACGACTAAAGCTAGTCATGAACAGCGAATAAAGATTTCAAAATTAGCAA